>CAZRCT010000097.1:0-12480 GCA_964598655.1 uncultured Gemmatimonadaceae bacterium | reverse complement strand
CCACAGAGGCACAGAGGACACAGAGGTCACGGAGGGATCGAGCCCGGATCGGCGCCTTGCCGACCCGGGCCCGATGTTTTTTGGTGGGGCTCCGCGACCGGTTGGGTACGTTGCCAGACCCGAAGTCACACCCCTAAAAACACCACGGGCTCACCCTGCGGTGAGCCCACCAACCCCGTGCAGTTCTCTGTGACCTCTGTGTCCTCTGTGCCTCTGTGGTTTCCCGCACCGAAGCTTCCCCGCCACGGTACTCCCTTCTCCAAGCGCAGTTCCTCTCCAGCCCCCTGCCCCTCCGCGCCGCCGCGGTGAGGCACGACAACCACCCCGCCCCCTACACCAGCAGCTCGAACGGCGCCGGGATCTCGTGGAACTCCGCCATCGCCATCATGAGCGACGGCGGCATCCCGAACATCTGGTGCCAGGTCCGCGTCAGGTGCGCCGAGTCGGCGAAGCCGGCGGCGTGCGCGGCCGCCGAGAGCGTGGCGCCGCGGCCGAACGCCTGCATGGCGCGGCTCAGCTTCCGCCACAGCAGGTAGCGACGGAACGGCAACCCCACCTCATCAGTGAACAGGTGCGCCAGCCGGCTCGGCGACAGGAACACCTCCCGCGCCACCACCTCGAGCGAGAGACGCCCGTCGTCATGGCCCCGGATGTAGGCCAGCGCCCTGGCGATCCGCTCGTCCATCCGTCGCTGCGGCGGCGACCCGGCTGCGAGCGCACCCACCACGTCGAGGATGAGCCGCGACGCCGCCTCCGCCCCCGGCCGCTCCTCACGGAAGGCGAGCAGCGCCGGCAGCTGTGCCGCCACCCGCGCCCGCGGCAGGCCGGCGATCGGCTCCCGCAGCGAGTCGCGCAGCCACCGCCCCTCCCGGCTCTCCGGCTCCAGGAACAGCATGGCCAGCGCCCGCCCGCAGCCGTCGAAGAGGTGCGGCGCGTTGGGGCGGATCACCCCGATGTCGCACTCGATCCACTCCTCGTCCGGCGCGCGGAAGCGCACCGGGCCGTCGAGCCCGATGCTCACCTGCACCGCGTGGTGCGCATGCTCCGGCACCACGCCGGTGGCGTGCCCGATTCCGAGCCACCCGCCCTCCCAGAAATAGAGGATGGGCTGCCAGGGCCCGACGTACTGCCATGCCGTGGTCATCGTGGCGCGAACATACGGGCCCCGGGCACCTCCGGCAACGGCAGGTCAGCCGGTTTGTTCAAAGGACTTGCCCCGTTCGTTCAAGTGGGCACCCCCCGTCCCGCCGCATCTTGGCTCCCGTCACGCAGCACCCCACTTCACCTGACGGAGGCTTCGATGTCCCGCACGCGCCGCAGCATCACCAAGGTCGCCGCCATCCTGGCGCTCGCCACCGTGCTCCCCGGCCTGGCCGCGCAGCACCTCATCATCGACCGCGGCCCCAAGCCCGCCCCCTCGGAGTTCGGCCTCGGGCCGCGGCGCTCGAGCACCGGGGCGTACGTCGCCACGCTGGAGCCGGCGGCGCCGCTGTCCGGCAAGGGGATGCAGCGCATCACGCTCCGCCTGACGGATTCCACCGGCGCGGCCATCGACGGCGCCACCATCGCGGTCGGCGGCGGGATGCCGGCGCACGGGCACGGCTATCCCACGGCGCCCCGCATCACCGGGCAGGTGGGCGCCGGCCGCTACGAAGTGGGCGGTGTCCGCTTCAGCATGCCGGGCTGGTGGACGCTGAGCTTCCGCATCGACGCGGCCGCCGGCACCGACAGCGTCACCTTCAACCTCAAGCTCTAGGAGCTGCCATGCGCCGAGCGCCCCTGTTCCTGATCGTGGCAGCCCTCGCCCTGGTGGCCGGCGCGACGCACCCGCGCGCCGGCGCCAGCTGGACCGCCGAGGAACGCGCCACTCTCGTGGCCCTGCGGCACGACCCGTCGCGCCCGGCCGCCGCCGACCCCACCAACCGCGTCGCCGACGACCCGCGCGCCGCCGCGCTGGGCCACCGCCTCTTCTTCGATGCGCGGCTGAGCAGCACCGGCACCGTGGCCTGCGCCACCTGCCACGATCCCGCCCGCGACTTCCAGGACGGCACGCCGCTCGGCCACGGCGTCGGCACCACCGGCCGCCGCACCATGCCGGTGCCCGCCTCCGGCGGCGGCGCCTGGCTCTTCTGGGACGGCCGGAAGGACAGCCAGTGGTCCCAGGCACTGGGCCCCTGGGAGAGCGCCGTGGAGCACGGCGGCGACCGCACCCAGTACGCCCGGATCATTGCCGCACACTACCGTGCCGAGTACGAGGCCGTCTTCGGCCCGCTGCCGGCGCTCCGGGGCCTCCCGGCCCACGCCGGCCCCGTGGCCAACGTCGCGGCCGCCGCCTGGGCCGCGCTCGACAGCGCGCGGCGCCACGACGTCAACACCGTCTTCGCCAACATGGGCAAGGCCGTGGCCGCCTACGAGCGCCGCCTGCAGTGGGGCGAGACCCGCCTGGACCGCTACGTGCGCGAGCTGGAGCGGACGGGCACCGCGCCGCGGGGCATCCTGACCAGCGACGAGGAGGCCGGCCTCCGCCTCTTCGTGGGCAAGGGCCGCTGCGCCACCTGCCACACCGGCCCCGACCTGAGCGACCACGAGTTCCACAACATCGGCGTCCCCGCCCGCCAGGGCGCGCGCCCCGATTCCGGCCGCATCGCCGGCGCCCGCCAGGTGCGGCAGGACGAGTTCAACTGCCGCAGCCCCTACAGCGACGCCCGCACCGCGTGCGACGAGCTCGAGTTCCTGGCCACCGGCGACACCCTGCAGCTCGGCGCCATGAAGACGCCCTCGCTCCGGAACGTGGCGCGCCGCGGGCCCTACATGCACGCGGGGCAGTTCACCACGCTGGCGCAGGTGGTGGCGCACTACGACAGCGCCCCCGCCGCGCCGCTCGGCCACAGCGAGCTCGAGCCGCTGCACCTGAGCGCCACCGAGCGCCGCCAGCTGGTGGTGTTCCTCGAGTCGCTCACCGCGCCGCTGGCCGCGCCCGACTCGCTGCTCCGCGCCCCGGCCCGCTGATGCGCGCCCGCTACGACGTCATCGTCATCGGCGCGGGGCAGGCCGGCCTGGCCATGGGGCGCGAGCTGGCCCGGCAGGGCCGCCGCTTCCTCATCCTCGACGCCGCCCGCGCGCTCGGCAGCAGCTGGCGCGCGCGCTGGGACTCGCTCCGGCTCTTCACCCCGGCGCGCTACAGCGCCCTCCCCGGCCTCCCCTTCCCGGGCGACCCGGCGCACCACCCCACCCGCGACGAGGTGGTGGCGTACCTCGACTCGTACGCCCGGACCTTCGCGCTCCCCGTGGCACTCGACGAGCCGGTGCGCGAGCTGCGCCGCGCCGAGGGCGGCGGCTTCCGGGTGCGCACCGACCACGCCTGCTACCTGGCCCGCCAGGTGGTGGTGGCCACCGGCGCCTACCAGGCACCGTGGGTGCCGCCCTTCGCGGCCGCGCTGCCGGGCGGCGTCCGCCAGCTCCACAGCAGCCGCTACCGGAACCCCGCGAGCCTCCCGCCCGGACCCGTGGTCGTGGTGGGCGGCGGCAACACCGGCGTGCAGCTCGCCGCCGAGCTGGCGGCCACCCGGCCCACCACCCTGGCGGTCGGCAAGCGCCTGACGCAGCTGCCGCGGACGCTCCTGGGCCGGAGCATCTTCGACTGGCTCACCGTCACCCGCGCCCTCAGCATCCCGGGCACGTCCCCGCTGGGCCGCCGCGCCCGCCGCCACGACCTCCTGATCGGCGACGCCCCGGAAGACGTGGCCCGCCTCCATGGCGTGCGCCTCGCCGGCCGGGTCATCGACACCGACGGCGCCGCCCTCCTCACCGCCACCGGCGAGCGCCTCGAGGGTACCATCCTCTGGGCCACCGGCTACCGCCACGCCTGGCCCTGGCTCCACGCCCACGTGCACGACACCGAGGGCCGTGTCCTCCATGCGCGCGGCGTCACCCCGGTCCCCGGCCTCTACCTCCTGGGCCTCCCCTGGCTCCACACCCGCGCCTCCAGCCTCCTCATGGGCGCCGGCCCCGACGCCGCCCACCTCGCCCGCCACATCGCGGCGGCGGCGTGACGGGGACGTACGGGTGCACTTCGGAGGCGCGGTGTGTCGCAGGGGACTGCGTGCGGAGAGGCGAGGACTTGGGGCGGGTGGGCTTTGGCGTGGGAAACCACAGAGGCACAGAGGACACAGAGGTCACGGAGGGATCGAGCCCGGATTGGCGCACTGCCGACCCGGGCCCTGATGTTCTTGGTTGGGGCTCCACGCCCGGTTGGGTACGTTGCCGGACCCGAAGTCACACCCCAAAAAACACCACGGGCTCACCCTGCGGTGAGCCCACCAACCCCGTGCAGTTCTCTGTGACCTCTGTGACCTCTGTGCCTCTGTGGTTTTGCCGTTACAGTCTCGCTGCAACCCTCCAGCCCTCAACCGTCGCCGCCGTGACCCCGCACGCCGGTGCCCGCCTACCGCACCACCGCCCGCACCAGCCGCTCGTGGATCTGCCGCTGCGGGATGCGCGGCATGCCGGGCAGGATGTTCCACGCGTTGATCACCAGCACCATGTCCTGGTCCGGGAAGGCCGTCGGCAGCTGGCCCCCGAAACCGGAGCCGCCCCAGAGGAGCCGCGCCGGGTCGGCCGGGTTCCGCCAGAGCCACCACTTGAGGCCGTAGCGCGGGCCGTTGGCGTCGCCCACCGTCACGGCTGGCGTCACCGACTGCCGCACCCACTCCTCGGACACGATCCGGGTGCCGTGCCACACTCCGCCCCGCAGCCACAGCTCCCAGACCCGCGCCAGGTCGCGCGCCTCGAGGTAGAGGCCGCCCTCCGTGTCGATGAGCCCCGTCGGCGTCCGCTTCCAGTACCACTCCGTGATGCCGAGCGGCCGGAACAGGTGCTCCGCCGCATACTGCTCGATGTCCACCCCGGTGGCGCGATGGAAGATGTGCGCCAGCAGCTCGCTCTCGCCGCTCGAGTAGTTGAAGCGCTCGCCCGGTTCCCGCGCCATCGGCCGGTTGATGGTGTACGTCACCCAGTCGCCGCTCGCCTCCATCCCGGAGGCGGTGTTGTTGGGGTCGGTGTAGGGCAGGTTCTCGTTCCAGTCGAAGCCGCCCGTCATGGTGAGGAGGTGGCGCACCTGCAGGCGGCGCTTCCGGTCGTCGATGTTCTTCACCTGGGTCGTGTCGAAGAACTGGAGCACCGGCGTCTCGATGGACGGGAAGTCGCCGCGCAGGATGGCCGTGCCGATCACCACGCTCGTGACCGTCTTCGTCACCGACTGCAGCGTGTGCAGCGCGCCGCCCCGGTACGTCGGGTGCCACCACGGGGCGAAGTAATTGTAGGGGCCGGTGAGGTGGCCGGCGTTTAGCGGGTTGGCCACCTTCGCGGAGTCGCCGTAGATGGCGCCGTAGTCGTGGGTGTACGCCTTGTCGTAGGCGATCTTGCCGTGCCGGATCACCAGCAGCCGGTCCACGTTGCCGTACTGTCCCGCGCGGATCTCGGCGTCGAGGCTGTCGAGCACCGCCGGGTTGAGGCCCACCGCGCGCGGCGTGGCGGTGGGCCACGGCGTGGGCGCCTGGGCGGCGAGGGGGACGGCGAACAGGGCGAACAGCAGCGGGAGCTGGCGGGCCATGGGGCTCTCGATGAACGGTGATTGGGGTGGCCGGGACGTCATCCCCTACGCGGCGGCACGCGCCCCGGTGCCAGCGACCCCGCCGGCAGCGTGGCGATGACCGTCGAGATGGTGTAGCCGCCCGGCGGCCGCTCCAGCTGGCCCTCGAACAGGTCGAGCACCGGCCCCTCGACCCGCCGCGCGGTGCGCCACCCGTCGAGCTGCCAGTGGGCCGCGTCGTTGGTCCCGCCGACAATGTGGACGTCGATGCGCCACCGCGCCACGTCGGCCATCGCCATCCGGGCCACCTCGCGCGGGCTGCTGCCGGGACGGAGCACGCTCACCAGCAGCGTGTCCCCCGTCAGGCACATCGTGCTGAGCACCGGCCAGTGCGGTGGCGCCACCATGTCGGCGCCCTGCCCCTCATCCTTGGCGAGCACCAGGGTGATGAGCTGCTCCCCGTCGGGGGTCAGCGTCTCGAACTGGCCGGTGGCCAGCGTGGTCATGACGAGCTTCGGTCCCTCGGCATCGCGCGCCACCCGCCAGACGCGGCACTCGGCCCGGAGCATCCCGGGCGCGAGGCAGAGCGCGGCGAGCGCGGCCCATCGCAGGTGTGTGGTCATGGCTGAGTCTGCGGCGCCGCCGCCCGGCACACAACGGCCGGGGGACGGACCGCACCTCCGCCGGGAGCAACCGTCCGCCGGCGGGCCGTTTCCGTCCCTCCCTGCCGCCGGTTCGTCCCCGCCCCGCCACCGCTGGCCCCGGAAGCGGTGCCGGCGCCCGTCCGCGGTCCCATCATTTGTCCGTGTCCACCCCCCATCCCCCCGACGCCGCTCGCCGCGCGGCGCTGCAGCAGGCGCTCGGCCCCGGCTACGTCCTCGGCGACGCACTCGGCGGCGGCGGCATGTCCGCCGTCTATCGCGCCCACGAGGTGGCGCTCGACCGCCCCGTGGTGGTGAAGGTCCTCCCGCCGGAGCTCGCCGCCGCCGTCTCAGTGGACCGCTTCCGGCGCGAGATCCTCGTCTCGGCCGCCCTTCAGCATCCCAACATCGTCCCCATCCTGGGCGCGGGCGACGTGGAGGGGCTGCCGTACTTCCTCATGCCCTACGTGGCGGGCGAGTCGCTGCGCGCCCGCCTCGCGCGCGGGCCCCTCGGCGTTCGGGAAGCCGTGGGCGTGCTCCGCGACGTGGCGCGCGCCCTGGCCCACGCGCACCGGAACGGCCTCGTCCACCGCGACATCAAGCCCGACAACATCCTGCTGAGCGGCGGCGCCGCCATGGTCTCCGATTTCGGCGTGGCCAAGGCGCTCACCACCGGCGGCTCCTCGCGCCGCCCCACGAGCGGCGCCCACGTGGCCGCCTCGGTGGCCACCGCCGCCGGCATCGCCATCGGCACCCCCGCCTACATGGCGCCCGAGCAGGCCGCCGGCGATCCCGCCACCGACCACCGCGCCGATCTCTACGCCCTGGGCATCGTCGCCTGGGAGATGCTCACCGGCGGCTCCCCGTACTCGGGGCTCACGCCGCAGCAGGTGATCGCCGCCCAGGTCACCCGCACCCCGCCGAGCCTGGCCACGCGCCGCTACGACGTGCCCACGGCGCTCTCCACCCTCATCGGCCAGCTGCTGCAGAAGGAGCCCCAGCAGCGCCCCAAGAATGCCGAACAGGTGCTGGAGCGGCTGGAAGACCCGCTGGTGCTGAGCAACGGCCCCGCGCACCACGCCGCGCATCCGACCCTGCGCCTGCCCCTTGCCCTCCGCCTCCTGGTCCGCGCCCCGCTCGTCTCCACCGTGGCCATCGCCTCCCTGGCGCTCGGCATCGGCGCCAACACCGCCATCTTCTCGATGGTGGACCAGGTGCTCCTCCGCCCGCTCCCCGTGGCGGCGCCGTCGGAGCTGGTGGTGTTCGATGCGTCCGGCCCCCAGCCCGGCAGCCAGATGTGCAGCGCCATGGGCCCGTGCAGCGCCGCGTTCACCTACCCGATGTTCGAGGACCTGGGCCGCGAGCACCCCGGCCTGGCCGGCCTCGCCGGCCACCGCGACTTCGGCGCCAACATCGCCGCCCACGGCCAGACGCTGAGCGCGGAGGGGATGCTTGTCAGCGGCAACTACTTCGCGCTCCTGGGCCTCGCGCCCGCTGCCGGCCGCCTCATCACCCCCGACGACGCGCGCGCCCCCGGCGCCGGCACCGTGGCGGTGCTCGCCTACGACTACTGGCAGTCCACCTTCGGCGGCGACCCCGCCGCGGTGGGCCAGTCGCTGCTGGTCAACGGCCAGGCGCTCGAGATCATCGGCGTGGCGCCGCGCGGCTTCCGGGGCACCTCGCTCGCCACCCGCCCCGCCGTGTTCGTCCCCGTCACGCTCATGGGGGTCATGACGCCGGGCTGGTCGGGCTTCGCCAGCCGCCAGGACTACTGGCTCTACCTCATCGGCCGCCTGGCGCCCGGCACCTCGCGCGCGCAGGCGGCCGTGGCGCTCAACACCACCTACCACCGAATCCTGGCCGAGGTGGAATCCCCCGCCCTCACCGGCATCACCCCGCAGATGCGCACGCGCTTCCTCGCCAAGGCGCTGCAACTCGCCCCCGGGGCGCTCGGCCAGAGCACGCTCGCCGAGGACGTCGGCACCCCGCTGGCGCTCCTCTTCGGCGTCACGGCGCTCGTGCTGCTCATCGCCTGCGCCAACATCGCCAACCTGCTGCTGGCCCGCGCCGCCGCGCGCGCGGGGGAGTTCGCCGTCCGCCTCGCCATCGGCGGCACCCGCACCCACCTCGTGCTCCAGCTGCTCGGCGAGTCGCTCGTCCTCGGCGCGCTCGGCGGCCTCGCGGGGCTCGGCCTCGCCGTGTTCTGCCTCCACGCCATGCAGGCGCTGCTGCCGGGTGCCCTGGGCCAGGCCTTCGTGCCGGCGCTCGACCTCCGCGTGCTCGGCTTCGCCACCGTGCTGGCCATGCTCACCGCGCTCGCCGTGGGCCTCGCCCCCGCGCTCCACGCCACCCGCCCCAACCTGATCGGCGTGCTGCGCGAGCAGGGCGGCCAGCCGGCCGGCGGCCGGGCCGCGGCGCGCTGGCGCACCGCGCTGGCCACGGGCCAGGTGGCGCTCGCCATGGCGCTCCTGGCGTCCGCGGGCCTCTTTGCGCGAAGCCTCGCCAACGTGCGGCGGGTGGATTTCGGGATGCGACCGGAGGGCGTGGTCACCTTCGGCCTCTCGCCGGCGCTGAGCGGCTACGACGGCACCCGCAGCCAGGCACTCTTCGCCCGGGTGCGCGAGGAGCTGGCAGGCCTCCCCGGCGTCACCGGCGTCACCGGCGTGAGCTTCGCCATGGTGCCGGTGGTGAGCAACAGCAGCTGGGGCAACGACGTCGGCGTCGAGGGCTATCCCGCCGACCGCGACCTCGACCACAACTCCCGCTACAACGAGGTGGCCCCCGGCTTCTTCGCCACCCTCGGCGTGCCGCTCCTCTCCGGGCGCGAATTCACCGGCACCGACGCCCCCGGCGCCCCGCGCGTGGCCATCGTCAACCAGGCCTTCGCCCGGAAGTTCCGTCTCGGGGATCATCCGGTGGGCAAGCGTCTCGACCGCGGCAACGGCCGCCTCGACTACGAGATCGTGGGCCTGGTGCAGGACGCCGCCTACGAGCGGGTGAAGGACGAGGTGGTCGCCGCCTTCTTCATCCCCGCGCTGCAGGACCCGTCCCTCGGCGCCGTCACCTTCTACGCCCGCACGGCCGGCGACCCCGCCGCCCTCGTGGCCGCGATCCCACGCGTGGTGCAGGCCCTCGAGCCCAACCTCCCCGTGGAGAACCTCCGCACCCTTCCCGGGCAGGTGCGGGAGAACACCTACCTCGACCATTTCCTCGCCATCCTCGCCACCACCTTCGCGGCGCTCGCCACCCTGCTCGCGGCGCTCGGCCTCTACGGCGTGCTGGCCTACACCGTGACCCAGCGCACCCGCGAGTTCGGCGTGCGCATGGCGCTCGGCGCGCGGCCCGCCGAGGTGCGCGCGCTGGTGCTGCGGCAGGTGGGACGGCTCACGCTGGTGGGGGTGCTGCTCGGGCTGCTGGGCGCCCTCGCGCTCGGCCGCGTGGCGCAGGCGCTCCTCTACGGGATGACGGGGCCGGACCCGCTGGTGCTTCTCGGCGCCGCGCTCGTGCTGGGCGGCGTGGCGCTCCTCGCCGGCTTCATTCCCGCCGCGCGCGCCGCGCGGCTCGACCCCATGCGCGCCCTCCGCGGCGAATGACCGCCACCCACCGGCCCGCCCCCGCCCAGCCGCGGCCCGCCCCCCGGCCGGCACGGCCGGTCCCCCGGCCCGCGCGCACCCCGCGCGGGACGCCCATGATTCGTCAGGCGCCGCGCGGCGGCGCCATCGCCGCGTCCCGAACCCCCACGCCCATGTCCCACCGCCTGCTCCGGCTCCTCGGCCTCCTGCTCCCCCTCGCGGCGTGCGACGACGGCCACGGGCCGGGCGCCGCGGAGACCGCGGACACGCTCGTCGTCACCGTCGGCATCCGTGGCGCCGACTCCACCATGGACTACGTGGTGACCACCACCCAGCCGCGGCTCATCACGCAGGTCCGCGACGAGATGGCGCAGCCACCCCACCGGCGCTCGATCATCAACGGCGAGATCCGCCGCGCCATCCCCGGCGAGAACCTCCAGTGGCACTGGGCCATCGTCCCCAACCGCTGGGGCCGGATGGGCGGCGTGGACGCCTTCTGCGACGGCCTGCCGACCGATCCCGAGCAGCAACTCGCCCGCTGGGTGGACACGGTGCGCCACTTCTGCCCCACCGGGTCCTACGTCAAGGACACCGTCTGGCGCGGCATCCTCACGGCCACTCCCCGGACCCGGTGACCACTCCCATGCCCCTGCGCCTCGCGCGCCTGCTCGCCGGCCTTGGCCTGCTCACCATCCCCGCCTGCGGCGCGGCCACCGGCCCCGACTACGAGGCCGGCGCCCGCATCCTCTTCATCGGCAACTCCCTCACCTACGAGGACTCCCTCGGCGCCCGCGTCGCGGAGGTCCTGGCGCAGTTCGGCGACTCCACGGCGCAGGTGACCACCGTGGGCTACCCCGACTACTCGCTCGAGGATCACTGGAACGAGGGCACCGCGCCCCGCCTCCTTCGCGAGGAGCGCTGGGATTACGTGGTGATGCAGCAGGGACCGTCCTCCACCCCCGAGAACCAGCTCTACCTTGCGAGCTGGGTAAAGCAGTTTGCCCCTCTCATCCGTGCCGCCGGCGCGGAGCCGGTGCTCTTCGAGGTCTGGCCGAGTCTCCGCGACACCGCGCGCTTTGCGCTCGTGGACCAGTCCTACCGCGCCGCGGCCGACTCGGTGGACGGCCTCTACGCCCCCGCCGGCAATGCCTGGCACCGCCTCCTCGGCACCAACTACCCGCTCGGCGCGGCGCTCTACGAGGTGGACGCCTTCCACCCGACGCCGATGGGCACCTACCTCGCCGCCGTGGTCATCGCGGCGCGGATCCGCGGCATGCAGCCTGATCACCTGCCGCCGGTGGCGCCCGGGCTCAGCCTCCCGGCCGGCACCGTCCGGAGCCTCCAGGACGCCGCCCAGTGGGCGCTCGACCATTCCCCGGCCCATCCATGACGCGCACCCTGCTCCTCCTCGCCACGCTGGCGCTCCCGCTCGCCGCGCAGTCCGTCGGCTTCACGCCGGACCGCCCCGCCGCCGCCCGCGCGGCGCTCCGCCGCGCCTCCGAGGCGCAGCGGGACGGGCGCGCCGAGGCCGCGCTCGCGGAGGCGCTCGCCGCGGCGGAGGCGTGGCCGGTGCAGCCGGCCTACGCGGAGGCCGCCCTCCGGCTGGCCACCGCCGCGGGCGACACCGCCACCGTGGCGCGCCTCCTTTCCCGGCTCACCGCGCTCGAGTCCGGCCAGGCGGCGCTCGAGGCCCCGGCCCTCTCGGCACTGGCGGCACGCAGTCCCGCCGTGGCCGCCGCGCGCGGGGCGCTCGAGCGCGCGCTCCGCGCCACCGGCCCCGCCACGGCCATCACCATCCCCGACACCACCTGGTTCCCCGAGGGCCTCGCCCGCGACCCCGTCACCGGCACGCTGTACCTCACCTCGCTCCGCCACCGCACCATCGGCTGGGTCACGCCTGACGGCACGCTCCGCCCGCTGCTGGCGCCCACCACGCCCGCGCCGCTCGCGCCCTTCGCCGTGGTGGTGGATTCCGCGCGCCGCGTGCTCTACGCCGCCACCGGCGTGGCCCCCGCCATGCTCGGCCGCGTCCCCGCCGACTCCATGCGCGCCGAGCTGCTCTGCATCGCGCTGGCCGACGGCCGCATCACCGGCCGCTGGCCCCTCGCCGACGGCCTCGTCACCCCGGGCGAGATGGCGCTCCTGCCGAACGGCGACGTGCTGGTGAGCGACGCCCTCCGCGGCGCCCTCCACCGCTGGCGCGCCGCCACCGGCACCTGGGTCACGCGCCGCGACCCCTGGCTCCGTTCCCCCCAGGGGCTCGCCCCCTCGGCCGACGGCCGGGTGGTCTATGTGGCGGACTGGTCAACGGGATTGCTGCGGTGGGATCTCGCCGCGGACAGCCTCACCCGCGTCATGGAGCCGGCGGGCACCACGCTGGTGGGGATGGATGGGCTCCGGCGCGCGGGCAGCGCCCTCATCGGGGTGCAGAACGGCCTCGCGCCGGCGCGCGTGGTGCGGATCACCCTGGCGCCGGATGGACGCCGCGCCACCGCCGTCACGACGCTCGACCGTCCCCTCCTCGACGGCGATCCCACCACGGGCGTGGTGGTGGACGGCGCCTTCCTCTACGTGGCCACCAGCCAGTGGCCCATGTGGGACGACGACGGCATCCGGCGCCCCGACCACCCCCGGCTCCCGCCCGTCATCCTTCGCCGCGTGCCCATCGGCGAGTAAG
>CAZRCT010000096.1:0-12551 GCA_964598655.1 uncultured Gemmatimonadaceae bacterium | reverse complement strand
CTCGCCGGTGAGCATCTCGTAGAGCACGCTCGCGAGGCTGTAGACGTCGCTCCGCGCGGTGAGGTCGCGGTCGGCGGTGGCCTGCTCGGGGCTCATGTAGTGCGGGGTGCCGAGCGAGAGGCCGGTCTCCGTCATGCGGCCGCCGGCGGCCGCGCTCACGGCGAGCGCGATGCCGAAGTCGGCCACCATGGGGCGACCGTCGTGGAGCAGGATGTTCTCGGGCTTGATGTCGCGATGGATCACGCCGTGGCGATGCGCGTAGTCCAGCGCGTCGGCCACCTCGCGCGCGATCCGCACCGCTTCGTCCACAGCGAGTTGCTTCTCGCGGTCCAGCTTGCTCCGGAGCGTCTCGCCCTCGATGTAGGGCATGACGTAATAGAGGAAACCCCCGGCGGAGCCGGAGTCGAAGAGCGGCAGGATGTGGGGATGCTGGAGGGCGGCCGTGGTCTTGATCTCCACCACGAACCGCTCGGCGCCGAGCACGGCGGCGAGCTCGGGGCGGAGGACCTTCACCGCCACCCTGCGGTCGTGCTTGAGATCCGCGGCGAGGTACACCGTCGCCATCCCGCCCTGGCCGAGCTGGCGCTCGAGGCGGTAGCGGTCGGCCAGGGCGGCGGTGAGCGCTGCGGGGAGATCAGCCATGCCGGAATGTGCGGCGGCGGTTATGGGACGGCTAGGTGCACGGGCCCCGTCGCCCTCACGCCGCCAGCCGGAACCGCTCCTGCAGCGCGCAGGCGCTCAGGATCATCATCAGGATCTGGTCGTACGCCACCCGGCTCCCCACGTCCATCGCCGGCAACCGGTCGAGCAGCGCCACCACCGCGTGCTGGTCGAAGAACGGCAGGTCCCGGAGCGCGTGGCCCCGCAGCGTGTCCTGCAGCAGCGTGTGCAGCCGCTCCCCCGGGTGCAGCGTGGCGGGCGGGCTCAGGAAGGGGTGCTTCTGGCGCCGGTACACCGTGTCGGTGAGCACCGGGCGCGCCGCCTCCCGCAGCACGTACTTCTCGTTCATCCCGCGGATCTTGAGCGACACCGGCAGCGAGACCAGCACCTCCACCAGGTGATGATCGAGGAAGGGCACCCGCCCCTCGATGGAGTGGGCCATCTCCATCCGGTCCCCGAGCACGCAGAGGATGTAGCCGGGCAGCGCCGTCTTGGACCAGAGGTAGAGCGCCTGGTTCACCGCGTCCCGCCCGTGGAGCTGGCCCCGCACGTCCACGCTGTTGAGCAGGTGGCGGTACGGCTCCTGGCTCCCGAAGCGCGCCACGAGGTCGGGGGCCACCAGCTCGTACATCTTGAGCGCCCGCGCCGAGAACACCTCGAACCACGACGGCACCGTACCGAGCACCCGCCGCACGCTGTCCATCGGGGCGCTGGCACCATCCGCAAGCAGGAGCCCGCGCGAGACGGGATTCGACGCCTCGAGGTCGCCGAGCATCGAAGCTACCGTGGCGGGGTCCTGCCCCTCACTGTTGTAGAGCAGCATGTCCCGCCGGAAGTGGGCGTAGCCGCCGAGGATCTCGTCCGAGCCCTCGCCCGTCAGCACCACCTTGTATCCCGCGTCCCGCACCGCCCGGCTCAGCAGGTACTTGGCCACGCCATGCGCGTTGAGGCAGAAGGTCTCCGCGTGTGCGGTGGCGTCCACGAAGTGGTCGGCCAGGTCATCCTGGCGGATGGGGATCGGGTAGTACCGCGCCCCCGCGCGCGCGGCCATCTCCTGCGCGATCGCGCCCTCGTCGTACTCCGCCCGGTCGAAGGTCAGCGTGAACGCGTGGATCGGCTCCGCATGGTGCCGCGCCGCGAGGCCGAGCACGGCGCAGCTGTCGAGCCCGCCGCTCAGGTAGCAGCCCACGGGCACGTCGGCCCGGAGCCGGAGGCGCACGGCCTCGTCGAGCGCGGCGCGGAAGCGCTCCACCAGCTCCCCCTCGCTCCCCGTGTCCCGGAGCCCGGCCGCCTCGGGATAGTTGAAGTCCCAGTAGCGCCCGACATGCAGGTGCCCGTCGGTGGCCAGCAGGTAGCAGCCGGGCGGCACCTGCAGCACGCCCTCGTACAGCGTCCGGTGCGGCGAGCCGCTCACGTCCACGCCGCGGAACACCATCTCGCGGTCCCACCGCGCCGGCACCCCCGCCGCGAAGAGCGCCTTCACCTCCGACGCCAGGAAGAGCGTCCCCTCATGCTCCGCGTAGAAGAGCGGCTTGATCCCGAAGCGGTCCCGCGCCGCGAACAGCGTCTGGTGTGCCCCGTCCCAGAGCACGAAGGCGAACTCGCCCCGCAGCTCGTGCATGCAGTGGGTGCCGAGGTCCTCATAGAGGTGGAGCGCGATCTCGCTGTCGCTCCCGGTGCGCAGCCGGTGCCCGTGCGCCTCGAGCCGGCGCTGGATGGCCTCGAACCCGTAGAACTCGCCGTTGACGATGATGTGCGTCCGCCCATCCTCGCTCGCGATGGGCTGGTGGCCGCCGGCCAGGTCGATGATGCTGAGCCGCGCATGGCCGAGCCCCACGTGGCCCTCCGGCGCGTACCAGCAGCGCTGGCCGTCAGGGCCGCGGTGGTGGAGCGCACCCACCGCCCCCTCCAGCGCGGGCGGGGAGACCCGGCCCGCGCGGGCGTACATGGCCACGATGCCGCACATGAAGGAGGCTCCCGTGTCAGGGTGGGGCGGGGAAGGTGCGGCGCGTTCCGGGCGCCGTCAACCAGCGCCGCGCCTCCCCCAGGCGTCCTGGGGCGGTAGCTTCCCCTCATGTCCCGTCCCGCCCGGCGCGCGCTCCCGCTCCTCGCGCTCGGCCTCCTGCTCGCGGCGCCCGCCGCCGCCCAGGAGGCCGCCGCCCTGGCGCGCGCCGCCGCCTACTCCGCGGCCCACAGCGGCGACGCCGTGCTGGTCTTCCGCCACGACCGCGTGGTGCTCGAGGAGTATCAGGGCACCTTCACCGCCGAGACGCCGCACCCGCTCGCGAGCGGGACCAAGGCCTTTGCCTGCGCCCTGGCCGCGCTGGCGGACGCGGACGGCCTCCTGCCTCTCGACCAGCCGGTGGCGCGCGCCCTGCCGGAGTTCGGCGGGGACTCGCTGCTGGCGCGCATAACCGTCCGGCACCTTCTCTCCCTCACCAGCGGCCTCGAGCCCGACCCCGCGGGGCGGGGCCTCCGGCTCGCGGCGCCGCCGGGCCGGCGCTTCGCCTACGGCGGCCTGGGCTTCGTGATCTTCGGGGAGGCCCTCGCCCGCCAGCTCCATGGGGAGGACCTGCTGGCCTGGCTCAGCCGGCGCGTGCTGGCGCCGGTGGGCGCGCTGCCCGCCGCGTGGCAGCGGGACGGGGCGGGGCGCCCCGGCCTCGCGAGCGGTGCCGCCTTCACCGCGCGCGCCTGGGGGCGGTACGGGCTCCTCCTCCTCCACGGAGGGGCGTGGCGCGGCCGCCAGCTGGTGCCGCGCGCGGCCCTCGCCGAATGCGGCAAGGGCAGCGCCGCCAACCCCTCCTACGGCCTCGGCCTCTGGCTCAACGCCGCCGCGCCCGTCGGGCCACCGCCCCCGGGCGTGGAGGTGGCCGGCCCCACCGACCGGGTGATCGATGCCCCCGACCTCCCCCACGACCTCTGGCTCGCCGCCGGCACCGGCGGCCAGCGCCTCTACATCCTGCCGTCGGCCGGCCTCGTGGTGGTCCGCTTCGGCCACAACACCGGCCCCGACTACCGCGATGACACCTTCCTGCGGATCCTGCTGGGCCGGGCGTCCGCCCCGTCCCCCTGATTGCGGTTTTCGCCGTGGCGCTTATCCTTGACGGAGCCTAGGCAGACTCGCTTCCCCCCAGCCCGGACGCCACGATGACCCGTACGCCGCTCCTCATCTCGCTGGCCCTCGCCACCGCGGCCGCCGTGGCCCCGGCCAAGCCGGCGCCCGCTGCGCCCGCCGCGCAGGCCACCGTCGCCAAGCCCGCCGCGGCCCCCGCCGCGCAGGACCGCACCCCCCGCTACGACTGGGGCCGCCTTGGCCGGTTCGACTACCGCACCGGGAAGTACGTCGTGGCCCCGGATCGCGTGCCGCTGCCCGGCGAAGGCTGCTGACCGTCCTGCCCGGATGCGCCAAGCCCCGCGACGCTCATCGTCGCGGGGCTTCGTGTTTCCGGCCCTCCCGCGGGCTGCCTCGGCACGGCCATCAGGGCCTCCTGTCGGCTCCATGAAGCGGGGCGCCGGTGCCGGCCGCGGCAAGTTCCAGCACCAGCGGCATGTGATCGCTCCACCGGGTCCACGTCCGGTGCTGCCCCACGCGCACCCGCCGGAGCCGCGGCACCATCCCCGCCGGCACGAACGCATAGTCCAGGTGGTACGGCCGGTCCCGGTGCCGGTACTCGTAGAACGTGGCGTGTCCCTCGCGCCCGTGCGCCCGCCGCCGGCAGTGATGGTATGCGCTCACGTAACCGAGCGCCGCGAGCCGCCGCACCAGCGCGCTGTGGCTCCGGTCGGGCGGGTGCTCGTGGTCCCAGCGGGAGTGGGAGTTGAAGTCGCCGAGAAGGAGCGGCTGCTCCCGCGCCACGTGCGCATGGCACTCGTCCAGCGCGCGGTGGGTGGCGCGCACGTAGCGGTCGGCGCCGAAGGCGTGCGCCCACACGCCCCAGAGCATGAAGGTCTCGGGGCCCCGGATCAGCACCGGGAGGAAGTACCTCGGCAGCGTCACGCGCGGCACCGTGACCCGCTGCACCCGCCACGGCGGCCGGGCCAGCACCGCGAGGCCCTTGCGCGGGTTGTCCCCGATCCACGCGGCCTGCGCGGTCTCCGGCACCCGCGGCGCCTCGGGCAGCACCAGGATGTCCGCGCGCAGCCGCCGCGCGGCCGCGAGCTTGGTGGCCAGCGGTCCCGCGCAGCAGTTCCACGCGGCGATGCGGAGCGGCGGGCTCACTCCGCCCGCTCGAGCGCCGCCACGTCCCCGCCGCAGATGGCCTGCACGTTCCGCGTGATCTTCGCCGCGTCCCAGTCCCACCACGCCACCGCCTCGAGCCGCGCCACCGTGGCGTCGTCGAAGCGCGTGCGGATCACCTTCGCCGGGTTCCCGCCCACCACCGCGTACGCCGGCACGTCCTTGGTGACCACCGAGCCGCTGGCGATGATGGCCCCGTTGCCGATTGTCACCCCCGGCATGATCATCGCCCCGTAGCCGAGCCACACGTCGTGTCCCACCACCGTGTCCCCCTTGGTGGGCCACGCCGCCGGCATCGCCGCCTCCCAGCCCTGGCCGAAGGCGGGGAAGGGATAGGTGGTGAGCCAGTCGGTGGGGTGGTTGCCGCCGTTCATCAGGAAGCGCACGTCGGTGGCAATCGAACAGAACTTCCCGATGATGAGGCGGTCGCCGGTGAAGTCGAAGTGGTACAGGACGTTCTGCTCGAACTGCGCCGGGCCGCGCGGGTCGTCGTAATAGGTGTAGTCGCCCACGATGATGGTGGGGCGGGTGATGTAGTGCTTGAGGAATCCCGTGCGCTCCACGCCGGGAATCGGGTGGCGCTGCGCGGGGCTCGGGCCGACAGGGGACATGCACCCTCGGTAGTGAGATGATGATCGCCGGGCCGGGCCAGGCCGGTGCCGGCGACGACGGTCGGCCGGGCGCCGCGGTTTCCCGCCGCTCTGGACGGCCCCCGCCGTGCTGCCGTACCTTACGGTCCCAGCCGCTCTCCTCTGTCCCGAGCCCCGGACCGTCCCGCGCGCGTGCCTCCCGCACTGCCCACCGACGAACTCGCCGGCCGCTACCGCCTCCTGCGTCCGCTCGGGCAGGGGGGCATGGCCACCGTGTATCTCGCCACCGACCAGAAGCACGGCCGCGAGGTGGCCATCAAGGTGCTGCGCCCGGAGCTGGCCGAGGCGCTGGGCCGCGAGCGCTTCGTGCGGGAGATCCAGCTCGCCGCGCAGCTCACGCACCCCAATATCCTGCCGCTCTACGATTCCGGCGAGTCCCACGGGCTGCTCTTCTTCGTGATGCCGGTGATGCAGGGCGCCACCCTGCGCGACCGTCTGGACCAGGGCGGCAGGCTCCCCCTCGACGAGGCGCTCCGCTATGCCGCCGAGGTCGCGGAGGCGCTCGATTACGCCCACCGCCGTGACATCGTCCACCGCGACATCAAGCCCGAGAACATCCTCCTCCACGAGGGCCACGCCATCGTCGCCGACTTCGGCGTCGGCAAGGCGCTCGTGGCCGCGGGCCCGGAGCATGCCACCATGACGCAGGCGGGGATGATGGTGGGCACTCCCGCCTACCTGAGCCCCGAGCAGGCCGCCGGCGACACCCTCGACGGCCGGAGCGACCTCTTTGCCCTCGGCTGCGTGCTGCACGAGATGCTCACCGGCGAGCCCGCCTTCAGCGGGCCCACGCTCCAGGCGGTCATCGCGAAGCGCTTCATGCACTCGCCGCCGCCGGTCACCGACGCACGGCCCGAGGTGCCCCCCGCGCTGGCGCAGGTCACCCGCCGCCTCCTCGAGCGGGAGCCCGCCGCCCGCTTCGGCACCGGCGCCGAGGTCGCCTCGGCGCTCCGCACCCCGACGCCGATGCCCGTCGCGGCGCGCCCCGCCGCGGCGCCCGCGCCGGACCAGCGCTCCCTCGCCGTCCTCCCCTTCGAGAACCTGAGCGCCGACCCCGAGAGCGAGTTCTTCAGCGACGGCCTCACCGAGGAGCTCATCGCCGACCTGGCCGGGGTGCGCGCCCTCCGCGTCACCTCGCGTGCCTCCTCCCGCCAGCTCAAGGGCACCACCAAGGGGCCGCGCGAGATCGGCGCGCTCCTCGGCGTCGAGTACGTGGTCACCGGCAGCGCCCGCCGCGCCGGCAACGCCCTCCGCGTCACCGCCCAGCTGGTCGAGGCCGCCACCGACACTCCGCGCTGGTCCGAGAAGTTCAGCGGCACGCTCGACGACGTCTTCGACGTGCAGGAACGCGTCTCCCGCGCCATCGTGGCGGCGCTCGAGGTGACGCTCTCCGCCGGCGAGTCGGCGCGCCTCGCCCAGCGCCCCATCTCCGACGCCCGCGCCTTCGAGCTCTACCTCAAGGCGCAGGAACTGGTGCGCCGCTACGGCGCGCCCATCGACCGGGTGCTGGCGCTCCTCGACCGCGCCGACGCCATCGAGGGGCCGTCGCTGCCGCTCCGCGCCCTCCGGATCTACACCCAGATCATGCAGATGCGCGCCGGCATGCGCACCGACGCCGAGAACCTCGCCCAGGCCGAGGCCGCCGCGCACGCGCTCGTCGCGGAGGCGCCCGGCGCGGCCTACGGCTACGCGCTGCTCGGCTTCATCGCCTATGAACGGGGTGACCTGGTGGGCGCCGTCCGCGGCCTCACCCGCGCCGTGGAGCTGGACCCGAGCGACGCCGACGCCCTCTTCTTCCTCGGCATCGCCCGCCAGGCCGCGGGCGACGTGCACCGCGCCCTCGAGGCCGCGGAGCAGCTCTGGCGCGTGGATCCGCTGTCGGTGATGGCCGCCATCGTGGTGGCCGCGGGCCAGTGGTTCATCGGCCGCTTCGGCGCCCGGCTGGACGCGCTGGAGCACGCCATGGAGATCGACCCCGAGAACCCCATCCTCCGCTGGACCGTCGGCTACACGCACGCCCTGCTCGGCCGCCCCGGCGTCGCGGCGGCGCACGCCGAGTGGATGATGGTGCACGCGCCGGGCATGCCGTACTCCATTCACCTGCTCGCGCTGGCCCGCGGCATGGAGGGCCGGCAGGCCGAGGCGCGCGCCGCGCTCGAGGGCCTCGCGGCGATGACCTTCGACGCCCACCTCACCTTCCACCTCGGCGAGAGCTACGCGATGGCCGGCCTGCCCGACGTGGCCCTCGAGCTCGTGACCCGCGGGGTGCGGAACGGCTTCCACCCCGACGCCTTTATCCGCGAGTACTGCCCCTTCCTGGCGCCGCTCCGCGGCACGCCGGCCTTCGCCCGGGTCGTGGCGGAGGCGGAGGCGCGCACCGCCGCCTTCCACGCGGCGATCGGCTGACCCGCCGCGCCCGCGGCCCCCCACTCGTCGCTGGCCCGCCGGCCGTGGTTGCACCGCTGCACCATCCGCCGTCCACCGCGCTGTCGCGTTCCGGGAGATTCCGCGCACTACATGGGTACGAAGCCCCTCGTCCCGCGTGTGCCGCACGGAGGATCCCGATGCCCGATTCCACGATGACCCGCGCCGTCCGCCCCTCGCTCCTGTTGGCCACGCGCGCGGCGGTCCACACCATCGGTGAGCGGCAGCCCACCCTGCGCGTCCTGCTCCCGGCCCTCGGCGCCGCCCAGCGTCTGGCGCCCGGGGCGGTGGCCGCGGTGGTGGAACAGCTGCTCTTCCGCGCCCCGCGGAGCCGGCTCACGGCGGAGGGCCGCGCCTTCCTGGCGCGGGGCGAGCGCTTCGAGTTCACCCGCGATGGCCGCCGTATCGTCGGCTGGACCTGGGGCCAGGGTCCCACCACCTACCTGGTGCACGGCTGGGGCAGCCAGGCCGGGCGGCTCCATGCGCTCGGCAATGCCATCATCGCCCGCGGCCGTCGCCTCGTGATGTTCGACGCGCCGGGCCACGGCGCCTCCGGCCGCGGCCCCACGTCCATGCCGGAGTTTGCGCGGACGCTCCTGGCCGTCGTGGCGCGGGAGGGCGAGCCGGATGCCGTGGTGGCCCACTCCATGGGCGGCGCCGCCACCGCGCTCGCCGCCGCGTGGGGACTCGAGGCCCGCCGCTTCGTGCTGCTCGCCCCCGCGGCCAACCCCGCCGAGTGGGCCCGCTCCATTGGCGAGGTGCTGGCGCTCAACCTCGACGTCATGCGCCGCCTCCGCGCCCGGAGCGAGCGCCGCCTCCGCCTGGGCTGGCGCGACCTCGACGTCCGCGTCCACGCCCGCCGGATGAGCGCGCCCCTCCTCGTGATCCACGACCACGAGGACGACACCGTCCCCTTCTCCCACGGCGCCGACATCGCGCATCACTGGCCCGGTGCCGAGCTGGTGCCGACCTCGGGCCTCGGCCACCGGGACCTGCTCAACGACCCCGCCGTGATCGGCCGCGTGCTGGCCTTCCTGGCCACCGGCACCGTGCCCACCGCGTCCGGCACCGTCACTGCGCTGGAGGAGGAACTCTTCAACCGGGAGACCCGCCGCCGGGCGGGGTGAGCGGGGCCGGATGGCCGTGCGCGGTCAGCGACCCGTGCCCGGTCCGCTCCGGAGGGGGAAGGTCGTCCGCGTGCCCATCACCTGCAGGGTCACCATCTCGCCAGCCACGGTGTATTCCCAGGGCGGCTCGACGAACGTGGTCCAGAGCTTCCGCCCCTCCACGTCCCAGGCGGCGAGCTCGAGTTCCGCCGACATGAGCACCACCGCGCCGTGCCGCCGCCAGTGCCGGAAGCCGAGGCTCGCCTCGTCCTGCCAGAGGCGCCGTACGGGCGTGGGGCGGAGGTCGTACGCCAGCAGCCGGGCCCCGGCGCCGATGAGCAGCAACCCGGTCTCCGGCACCAGCAGTGCGCCAAGCCCGAAGCCGTACACTCCCGGACCCTTCCCCTGGGCCACCACCAGCGCCGGGTGCTCTTCCCCCGGCCGCAGGACCGCCAGGAAGCACGGCACCTCCCCCGGGTCGAGGCCGAACTCCTCCGCCAGCCCCGCGCGCTCGCGATACCAGTCGTGATTGGCCGGCAGCGCGTCGGGCAGGCTCAGGATGGTGTGGGCACCGATCTCGACCCGGACCATGTCACCCGTACCGCTTCCCCTCCACCGCCGCCTTGTAGTCCTCGAGGTCCTGCAGGATGGCCTTCCGGATCACGCCCCTGAAGAAGAGCCGCATGGGGATCGACATCAGCAGGGGGCCGATGCCCTCCGTCCGCGTCTCGTGCGCGCTCGTGAGCGTCACGCCGCCGGCCTGCTCCGTGATCCGCATCTGGGTGAGGTAGGTGAAGCCGGGGGTCTCCGCCCGCGTCACGTAGGACTCACCCGGCACCGCCTCCGTGATCCACTTCTCCACCGTCGCCGGCTTCCCGAACAGGATCCGCGTCTCCTGCCACCGGAGCCCGGGGAGCCCCGCCGCCGGCGCCGCCGTGATGTCGATCCGCTCGATCCCGCGCACCACCTCCGCCGCATGCGCGATGTCGCTGATCGCCGCCCACGTGGCGGCCCGCGAGCCCGCGATCCGCACCTCCGCTTCCACGATCATGCCCGCCTCCCCGCACAGGGAACGCCCGTCAGGCCTGCTTGTTCTTCTCGTCCCAGGCCATGGGCTGCCACAGCTCCACCTTGTTGCCGTCCGGGTCCATGATCCAGGCAAACTTCCCGTTCTCGGCCGACTCCGGTCCCTGCAGGATCGGGATCCCCGCCGCGGTGAGCTGCGCCAGCAGCACGTCCATGTCGTCCACCCGGTAGTTGATCATGAACGACGCCTCACTCGGCGCAAACCACTTGGTGTCCGCCTTGGCCACGTTCCAGACGGTGAGGCCGTCGTCGTTGGCCTTGTCCTCCGGCCAGCGCAGGATGGCGCCGCCCCACGGCTCGAGCGCGATGCCGAGGTGCTGCTGGTACCACGCCGAGAGCGCGGCATGATCGCCGCGGCTCTTGAAGAAGATGCCGCCGATCCCGGTGACCTTTGCCATCCCAGGCTCCTTCCGGTGTGAGGGTTGTCGCGCCCGGGCGGGCGCTGTGACACGATGGCGCCGGCGTCACTGCACCACGATCTCGACCGTGTCGCTGGTCACGCTCCCCGCGCATCCGGGCGCCGTGGCCCAGAGGCGGTACGTGCCCGGCCGCGGGAATCGCACCGCGCGCGCCCACCCGGGCGGACGCGGCTGGTTGAAGACCACGCTGTCGGCCGGCTCCACGGTCCAGTTCACCTTGGAGGCCGCCGCGGTGTCCACCGGCGGGGGTGGCCGGCGCCACCAGCAGTCCTGCAGGTTGGCCGAGTCGCGGGGCACCGGCCGCCAGGGACCGGCCGTGACCGTGGCCTGGAGCGGCACCCAGGCGCCGGCGCGGGCGGTTCCCGCGTCCAGCGTGGCGCTGGCCTGCACGGACTGCGCGTAGTCCGCCGCCGGCACGTAGACGGTCGGCGGCACCGGCTCGGTGCAGCCGGCTGCGAGCAGCAGGAGGAGCGAGGCACGCCGCACAAGGCCCGGAGGCCGGTTCATGCCGGCCTCACGGCGCCGGCGGGCACATCCCCGCCGGCAGCAGGCTGTCCATGGTCGCCGCAAACCGCGGCGAGTAGAGCTCCCGCACCTCGCACCAGTACCGCGAGAAGGCCTGCGAGCGGTCGAAGGACAGCTTCCACGCCCGCTTCTGCCGCGTGAACTCCTCCTCGTCGTACAGGCCCTGCCGGAACTGGTAGTGCACGTCCTCCGCGTAGCGGAGCAGGGCATTGCTCCGCGACCGGAACTGCACCGCCTCGTCCAGCGTGAGCGAGTCGCCCGCATTGGCCCGCCGCATCACGCTGGCCAGTTGCGGGTTCACCGCCGTCTGGAGCAGCACGTTCGTCGCGCCGCTCGCCAGCTCGTGCCGCACCTGCGCCCGCATCAGGTCGCGGTTCTGCCGGAGCTGCACCACCACCAGCAGCAGCCCCACCAGCGCCCCGAGGTTGGCCGCCACGCCGAGCCACTGGGCGGCACGGCTCGTTCCTCCGGAAGGCGGCGCAGGCGCAGGCGAGGGACGGCTCGATTCGGCGGACGACGGCTCGGGGGTCGCGGACATGGGCTCCGGGGCCGGGGGTGGCAGGCGAGGTGGGGGTTGAGGTGAGGGGTCCTGCGGAAAGCTACACGAAGTGCCGTGCCCGGCCATGCCGCGGCGCAACTGGAAGCCTGGAGATGCCCCTCATGGCTCCTGCCGGTGGCCGGGCGCGGCAGGCGCGAGTGCTCCCACGTACCCGGCGGCCGCCACCATCTGCTCGAGCGACATCGCCTCCGTCACCATGCGCATCGGCGCGCTGCCGCTGTCGGCGCGGGCGCCGGCGCGGAAGTTGAGCAGCTGCCGGAGCAGGTACTGCGGCGAGCGCCCCGCGATCGGCGGGATGCTCCCCATCCCAAGCAGCGCGGGGCCATGGCACGTGGTGCACGCCGTCATCGTGCCGGCCGCGCCCTCGCGCGCCAGGCGCGCGCCGAGGGCCAGGCTGCCGGGCGGCACGTAGGTCACGTATTCCACGGTCGGGTCGTGCAGCTTGTGCCGTTCCGCCGCTTCCGGCATCTCGATGAGACGCCCCGCGATCGGCTCGCTCCCCTCGCCATCTCGCATGTACAGCAGGCCGTGCACCCGGTGCCGCGGCACCGTCGCCGACTCCACCACCCGGTTCCGCCGCGTGGGCGCGAGCGCCGAGTAGTACCGGGCCGCCTCCTCCACCTCGGCATCGGTGAACGCCCTCGCCATCGCATGCATCGAGTTGACCCGCGACAGCGGGTTGGCCGTGAGCCGGCTGGAATCCCGGAACGCCCGCACCTGCCGCACGATGTACTCCACCGGCAGCCCCGCCACCATCGCATTCTCCGGCCGCCCGGCGCCGGTATAGAGGTGACAGAACGCGCACGCGAACGCCGCCGGCCGCCGCCCCTGTGCCACCGGCACCGGCGCGGGCGGGTGCGCCGCCGGCACCCAGTCCGCCGGCGC
>CAZRCT010000095.1:0-12571 GCA_964598655.1 uncultured Gemmatimonadaceae bacterium | reverse complement strand
CGGTGGAGCCGGTGGGGCTCGCGATGACGACGCCGTCGGCGCTGTAGGGGCCGAGGTCCTCGGCGTCCACGCTCACCTTGATGCGCACCACGCGGGCGACGCCGCTCTTGTGGATGGCGACGTCATTCAGGGCGACCTGCTCGCTGCGCAGGCCGCCCTCGTCGCTGATGATGGTGGCGTGGAGCTGCAGGCGGCGCTCGAGGATGTAGTGGCCGCCGACGAGGGCGTCGAGCGCGGGGGCCAGCTGGTCGCGGGTGGCGGTGGTGAGGAAGCCAACGCGGCCGAGGTTGATCCCGAGGATGGGGACCTCGCGGCCCTTCATGATGCGGGCGCCGCGGAGCAGGGTGCCGTCGCCGCCGAAGGTGAGGAGGGCGTCGGGGAAGTCGGGATCGATCTGCGGCGGGAGGTGGTCCCAGAGGGGGACCAGGCTCGACTCGGTCATGAGGCGGATGCCGCGGGCCGCGGCGAGGGCCGCCAGCTCGCGGAGCACCGCCTTCAGGTCTGCGTAGCGCGGGTTGCCGACGACCCCGAGCCTCATCGCGCCTCGACGCTCTCCTCGCTGTGGAGCGCGCGGAGCCGGCGGGCGATGCCGCCGGCGGTGAGGCCGTAGGTCTCGAGCTGCTCGGGGCGCGGGGCCTGGTCGAGCAGCCTGTTGGGAATGCCGAGGGCGATGACGCGCACCTCGGGATTGGTGGTCTGCAGCGTCTCGGAGAGGTAGGCGCCGAAGCCGTTGACGATGGTGCCCTCCTCCACCGTGACGAGCGTGCGGTGCTGCGCGGCGAGCACCTGGAGCATCCCCGTGTCCATGGGCTTGATGAAGCGGCAGTTGACCACGGCCGCCTCGATCCCCTCGGCCGCGAGCTGCTCGGCGGCGGCGAGGCTCGGCATCACCATGGTGCCCACGGCCAGGATGGCCACGTCCTTGCCATCGCGCAGGAGCTCCCAGGTGCCGTAGGGCACCGGCGCCACGTCGGCCCAGGCGGGCGGCTCGGCGGGGACCTTGTCGCGCGGGTAGCGGGTGCACCAGGGGCCCTGGACCTGCACGGCGCCCTTCAGGAGGCCCATGAGCTCGCCGGCGTCCTTGGGGGCGGTGACGGTCATCTCCGGCACGGTGAGCATGTAGGCGATGTCGTACAGGCCCATGTGGGTGTGCCCGTCCTCGCCCACAAGGCCCGCGCGGTCCATGCAGAACATGACCGGCAGGTGCTGGATGGCCACGTCGTGGATGATGTTGTCGTACGCGCGCTGGAGGAACGTCGAGTAGATGGAGACGATGGGCCGGACGCCCTCGGTGGCCAGGCCGGCCGCGAAGGTGACCGCGTGCCCCTCGGCGATGCCCACGTCGAAGAAGCGCTCGGGGTGCTTCTTCTGGAAGACGGCGGTGCCGGTGCCGCTCGGCATGGCCGCGGTGATGGCCACGACGTCGGGGCGCTCGCTGGCGAGGTTGGTGATGGCCTCGCCGAAGACCTGGGTCCACGTCGGGGGGCCGCTCGCCTTCTTGAGGAGCTCGCCGGTCTCGGGGTCGTACGCCGCGAGGCCGTGCCACTTCTCCTGGTTGGACTCGGCGTGGCCGAAGCCCTTGCCCTTCTGCGTGATCACGTGGATGACGCGGGGGCCCGTCATCGGCTTCACGAAGTGGATGGTGTCGATGAGCTTCTTGAGGTCGTGCCCGTCGATGGGGCCGAAGTAGCGGAAGCCGAGCTCCTCGAAGAACATGCCGTCGGAGAAGAGGTTCTTGGCGCTCTCCTCGACGTTCTTCATCAGCTCCACGATGCCGGGGCCGAAGGTCTTGCCGAGCTTGAAGGTCCAGCCCTTGATGTGCTCGCGGAGCCGGTTGGTGACCGGGCTCGCCGCGATGCCGCCGAGCGTCTTGCTGATGGCGCCGACGTTGGGGGAGATGGACATCCCGTTGTCGTTGACGATGAGGATGATGTCGCGGTCGGAGTGCCCGGCGTTGTTCATCCCCTCGTACGAGAGCCCGCAGGTGAGGGCGCCGTCGCCGACGATGGCGACGACCTTGTTCTTGCCGCCCACGAGGTCGCGCGCGGTGGCCATGCCGAGGGCCGCGGACATGGCGGTGCCGGCGTGGCCGGCGCCGAAGGCGTCGTAGGGGCTCTCGGTGCGCTTGAGGAAACCGCTGATGCCGCCCGACTGGCGCAGGGTGTGGAAGCGCGGGTTGCGGCCGGTGAGGAGCTTCCAGGCGTAAGCCTGGTGGCCCACGTCCCAGACCACCTTGTCCTCGGGGGGATCGAGCTCGTAGAGGAGCGCAATGGCCAGCTCCACCACGCCGAGGCTCGCGCCGATGTGCCCGCCCGTCTGCGCGCAGCTCGCGATGAGCCGCTCCCGGATCTCCTGCGCCAGCTCGGGGAGCTGGTCGCGCGAGAGCTGCTTCAGGTCCGCGGGGGACTGGATGGCGTCGAGGAGTGACATGGCACGTGTCCTGGCGAAGAGGACGGGATTCGGGCGGGGCCGCCGGGCGGCCGGGAGGCACGGGGCATCACGACTCCCGGCGTACAATATACTCCGCCAGCGCCCCCAAGGCTCCGGCGTCGAGGCCGACCTGTTCAAGGTGGCCAATGGCGCGCTGGGACAGGGCTTCCGCCTCGGCCCGGGCCCGGTCCACCCCCATGAGGCTCACGTAGGTGGACTTGGCCAGCGCCGCGTCCCGGCCGGCGGTCTTCCCAAGCTGCGCGCTGGTGGCCGTCACGTCCAGCACGTCGTCGGCAATCTGGAAGGCCAGCCCCACTTCCTGCCCGTAGCGGCGGAGCGCCTCGAGGGCCGGTGGGGGCGCCTCCCCGGCCATGCCGCCGAGTACACAGGCGGCGCGGATGAGGGCGCCGGTCTTGCCGCGGTGGACGGCCATGAGGCCCTCGAGGTCCAGCGCGCGGCCCTCCGCCTCCAGGTCCAGCCACTGCCCCCCCACCATGCCCTCGATGCCGCCGGCCTCGAAGACCTCGCCGGCCATCCGGCCGAGGGCGTCGGGCGGGAGGACGAGGTCGCGGGCGGCCTGGGCCAGCACCAGGCCGGCGACCGGGACGAGCAGGAACCCCACGCGGGTGGCGGTGGGGACGTCGTAGGCGCGGTGGGTGGTGGGGCGGCCGCGGCGGAGGTCGTCGTCGTCCATGCACGGGAGGTCGTCGTGGACGAGCGAGTAGGTGTGCACCGTCTCGACGGCGGCGGCCACGGCGGCGATGGCCGGGGAGATGCCGCCCACCGAGCGGTACGCCGCGAGCACGAGCGCCGCGCGGACCCGCTTGCCGGGCGTGTTCAGGGCATAGGCCAGCGCCTCGCCGGTGCGGCCCGGGACGATGGTGCCGATCCGCTCCGCCCAGGCGGCGAGCAGCACGTCCACGCGCTCGCGCGCCTCGGCGAGGAGCTCGGGGGCGGAGTACTGGGTGCGCTCAGCCGCCATGCGCATTCCCGCCGTCGAGCGGCTCGAGCCGGAGCGTGCCGTCGGCCTCGGCGAGCACCTTCTGGACCTTGGCCTCGGCCTGGGCCAGGCGCTCGCGGGCGGTGCGGAGGCGGGTGACGCCCTCCTCGAAGAGGGCGAGGGCCTTGTCGAGGTCGCCGTCCTCGCGCTCGAGCTGGCGGACGATCTCCTCGAGGCGGCGGAGCTCCTCGGCGAGCGAGGGCGCCGGCTCGGCGGCGGGGGTGGTGCGCTTGGTCATCACGTCCCCTCGGCACGGGCGGCCACGTCGCCGTCCGCCACCCTGAGGGTAAAGGGAAGGCCGGGCGGGAAGTCCGCCACCCGGCGGAGGACGCGGCCCTCGGCGTCGCGCGCCATGCCGTAGCCTCGGTCGAGGACCTTGAGCGGCGAGAGGGCATCGAGCTGGGCGGCGAGGCGCGCCAGGTCGCGGCGCGGCGCCTCGAGGCGCTGCTGCAGCAAGTACTCCAGCCGGTCGGCGGTCCGCGCCAGCCGCTCGCGGCCGAGGCGGGTGCCGCGATCGAGCGCCTGGGCGAGGCGGAGGCCGAGGGCATGCACGCCGGCGCGGAGTGCCTCACCATCCGGCACGGCCAGCTCGGCCGCGGCGGAGGGGGTGGCGGCGCGGACGTCGGCGACGAGGTCGGTGAAGGAGACGTCGGTCTCGTGGCCGACGGCGGAGATGGTGGGCACGCGGACGGCGGCGAGGGCGCGGCAGACGGCCTCGCGGTTGAAGACGGCCAGGTCGTCCTTGGAGCCGCCGCCGCGGGCCAGGATGCAGAGGTCAATGCCGTCGAGCCGGTTCACCAGGCCGAGGGCGCGCACCACCTCGGCTTCCGCCTCGGCACCCTGCACGCGGGTGCCCACGACCACCAGCTCGAGCGCGGCGAAGCGCTTCCGGGTGACGGTGATGATGTCGCGGAGCGCCGCGCCGTCGAGCGAGGTGACGACGGCGATGCGCGAGGGGAGCGCGGGGAGCGGGCGCTTCCGCGCGGGATCGGTGAGGCCGTCCTTCTCCAGCACTGCGCGGATGCGGTCCAGCTCGGCCTGCGCGGCGCCCTGGTCCGGCGTGGCGAGCAGCTGGACGCAGTTGAGGCGGAACTCCCCCCGCTCTTCCCAGATGGTCGGCGTGCCGAAGACGAAGACCTGGGTGCCGTCCTGCGGCTTCTCGCGGACGCGGCTGGCGTGGGTCCGCCACATGACGCACTTGACCTGCGCCTCGGCGTCGCCGAGGGAGAAATACCAGTGGCCCGACTGGTAGGCCTTGAGCTGGGAGAGCTCGCCCCGCACCCAGAGCGGCCCGATGTTCCCCTCGACGGAGCGGCGCGCCGCGCGGGCGAGCTGGCTCGGGGTCCAGGGGGTCTCGGGATCGAGGCCGGGTTGGGAGAAGAGGTCGGGCATCGCGGCGGGGCTCGATGCCCGGGGGCCGGCACGGGGCCGGCTCCCGGGCTCAGGATCTCACGACGACTGCTTGACGGCCTGCAGCGTGTTGGCGAGGAGCATCGCGATCGTCATGGGGCCCACGCCGCCCGGCACCGGGGTGATGGCGGACGCCTTGGCGGCCACCTCGGCATAGGCCACGTCGCCGACGAGCTTGTAGCCCTTGGGGAGGGAGGCGTCGTCCACGCGGTTGATGCCCACGTCGATGACGACGGCGCCGTCCCGCACCATGTCCGCGGTGACGAACTCCGCCTTGCCGATCGCCGCGATGACGATATCGGCGGAGCGGACCACGGCGGGGAGGTCCCGGGTCCGCGAGTGGCACACGGTCACGGTGGCGTCGCCGCCCGGGCCCTGCTGGATGAGCAGGTTGGCCATGGGCTTCCCGACGATGGTGCTCCGGCCGATCACCACGGCGTGGGCGCCCTTGGTCTCGATGTTGTGGCGGAGCAGCATCTGGATGACGCCCCAGGGGGTGCAGGGCTTGAGCGCCGTGGGGTCGCCGATGACGAGCTTGCCGACGTTCACCGGGTGGAAGCCATCCACGTCCTTGGCGGGGTTGATGCGGAGCAGGACCCGCTCGGTGTTGATGTGCTTCGGGAGCGGGAGCTGGACCAGGATGCCGTGGATGGCGGGGTCGTTGTTGAGCTGGTCCACGATGGCGAGCAGGTCCGCCTCGGAGATCTCCGCGGGGCGCGTGACCTTGACGGAGTGCATGCCGGCCTCGAGGCAGGCCTTCTCCTTGGAGCCGACGTAGGCCTTGGAGGCGGGATTCTCGCCCACCAGCACCACGGCGAGGCCGGGGGTGATGCCTTTGGCCTTCAGGGCGGCGGACTCCGCGGCGACTTCCTGGCGGATGACCTTCCCCAGGGCGACCCCGTCAATGATGCGTGCACTCATCGGGCAACGTCCACGGCTCGGGTTTCACGGATGACCACGACCCGGATCTGGCCCGGGTACTGGAGTTCGTTCTCGATCTTGCGGGCGATCTGGTCGGAGAGCGCCAGCGCCTGGCTGTCATCGATCTTCTCGGGCGTCACGATGACGCGCACCTCGCGGCCCGCCTGGATGACGCTGGTCTTCTCCACCCCCTGGAAGCCGGTGGCGATCTCCTCGAGACGGGTGAGGCGCTTCACGTAGCTCTCAAAGGCCTCGCGCCGGGCCCCGGGGCGGGAGCCGCTGATGGCGTCGGCGGCCTGCACCAGGACGGACTCGGCGGTTTCGTGCGGGACGTCGTCGTGGTGGGCGTGGATGCAGTTGACCACCAGCGGGTGCTCGCCGTACTTCCGCGCCATCTCCACGCCGAGCTCGACGTGGGTGCCCTCGTTGTCGTGGGTGAGCACCTTGCCGATGTCGTGCAGCAGGGCGCCGCGCTTGGCGAGCTTGACGTCGAGGTGGAGCTCGGCCGCCATCATGCCGGCGAGCCAGGCCACTTCCTTGCTGTGCTCGTAGATGTTCTGGCCGTAGGAGGTGCGGTAGCGCATCCGCCCGATGAGCTTGATGAGCTCGGGGTGGAGGCCATGGACGCCGGTCTCGAAGGCGGCCTTCTCGCCGAGCTCCACGAGCTCGCCCTGGAGCTCCTTCTGCGCCTTGGCGACGAGCTCCTCGATGCGGCCGGGGTGGATGCGCCCGTCGCTGATGAGGGACTCGAGCGAGCGGCGCGCCACCTCGCGGCGGACCGGGTCGAAGCAGCTGATCGTCACGGAGTCGGGCGTGTCGTCGATGATGACGTCCACGCCGGTGGCCTGCTCGAAGGCGCGGATGTTCCGGCCCTCGCGGCCGATGATGCGGCCCTTCATCTCGTCGGAGGGGAGGACCACCGAGCTCACGGTGGTCTCCGCGGTGGTCTCGGCGGCGAGGCGCTGGACGGCCTGCGCGACGATCTTCCGCGCATCCTTCTCGGCGGCGCGCTTGGCCTGCTCGCGGATGTCCCGGGCCAGCGCCTGGGCGGCGCCGCGGGCCTCGTCCTCGGCCTTCTGGAGGACCTCGCGGCGGGCCTCGTCGGCGGAGAGGCCGGCGATCCGTTCCAGGCGGGTGCGCTGCTCCTGGACGAGCTTCTCGATCTCGCCCTCGCGGTCCTTGAGGCCGGCCTCGCGCTTCGCCAGCGCCTGCTCCCGGCCCTGGAAGCCGGCCTCCTGCCTGCGGACCTCCTCGAACTTCTGCTCGAAGGAGCGGTCGCGCTCCTCGGCGCGGCGCTCGAAGCGCTCCCACTCCTCGCGGCGGCGCTGGGCCTCCCTGTCGAGATCCTCGCGCAGCTTGAGGATCTCCATCTTGCCCTCGAGGACGATCTGGTTGCGCGCCTCGGTGCCGCGGGCACTGGCATCGGCCACCAGCGCCTCGGCCTCCTTGCGGGCGGCGGCGAGGGTCTGGGTGGCGCCCTTCCGTTGATTGCGGGAGTAGACGATGAAGCCGACGGACGCGACGACGAGCCCGGCGATCAGCCCCTCGGCGAGGGGAAGGTATGGCGGCATGCGATCTATCTCCAGGAGCGCGCGGGGCGCGGCTCCGTTTGGTCGAGGTGGCGCCCGGGCCCGGCCAGGGCCCGGTCAGCCCACGGTGCTTTGAGGTCCCGTGGCCCGGCGGCCGCGCTTCGCCGGCGGCAGGAGCCGGGCGAGGTCGTCGGCCATGGCGGCGAGGCGGGCGGCGTGCTCCCGGTCGCCCCGGCGGGCCTGGAAGAGTTCGTCGGTGATGGCGAGCGCGGCCAGGATGGCCGCCTTGTGCGTTTCCACCTGCGGGAGCATGTCCCGGATCCGGCGCAGCGCCGCGTCCACGTACGCCGCCACTTCCCGGGTGTACTCGGGGGGCAGCTCGGAGCGCACCGTGTAGTCCTCGCCCCCGATGGTGACGCGGACGGCGTGCTTGGACTGCGTCACGCGGCCCCCTCGTCCTGCTCCAGGAAGGCGATGCGGCCGGCCAGGTTGCGGAGGCGCTCGCGCGCGGCGGCAATCCGCTCGCGGAGCGCCTGGTTCTCCATCTCGAGCTCGAGCACCCGCTGGCGCGACGTCACCAGCTCGGGTCCCGCGAGCACGCCGCCCTTGGAGCGCGCCTCCGCGAGCTCGGCCTCCGCCTTGAGCGACCGGCGGCGCCACGCGGCCAGCTCCTCGCCCACGTGCTGGAGGAGGTCCCCCAGCTCGAGGAGCGCGGCCGCGTCAGGACGTTCGTAGCTTTGCGTCAAGGGACTGCTCCAGGGCCTCGAGGATGCGGCCCATCAGGTCGTCCACTTCTTCGTCGCGCACGGTGCGGTCCGGGGCCCGGAAGGTGAGCCGGAACTGCACCGCCCGCCGCTCGGCGCCGAGGGCCTCCGAGCGGAACTCGCTCTGCACCCCCACCGCCTCCAGCAGCGCCCCGCCGGCGGCCCGCATGACCGCCATCACGGCCGAGGCCGTGGTGGCCGGGCCGAGCAGGAGGTTGACATCGCGCCAGGCAGACGGCGTGGACGGGAGCGGCTGGTACCGGACCGGCGACCGCGCGGCGCCAGCCACCTCCACCTCCAGCCCGTACACCGACGCCGCCCAGGCCGGCAGGGCCAGCTCCAGGCGCCGGGCGTGCCCCACCTGCCGGCCCTCCGGAGACACCGCTAACCAGCCTGCCGCATCAACTTGCACCTTCGCGGACGGATTTGCCAGAGCGACGGCCGCCCGGAAGAGGGACTCGAGGTCCCACAGATCGAAATCCTCGCCCTTGCCGCCGGTGGTCCAGTGCGCGGGGACCCGGGCGCCGGTCAGGACGGCGGCCACGTGGGTGGCCTCCCCCGGGCGCCCGCCCAGGGCGGGGTTGCGGAAGACGGTGCCGACCTCGAAGAGCCGGACGTCGCGCTGCTGGCGGGACCAATTGACCTCCACTGCCCGCACCAGCCCCGCCAGCACCGACTGGCGCAGGTACGCCTCCTCGGCCGAGAGCGGGTTGAGGAGCTTCACGGCGTCCGCGCTCTCGGCGGGGCCCAGGGGCAGGCTGTTGGCCTCGTAGAGGCCCTGCCCCACCATGCCGGCGCGGACCCGGGTGACGGCCTGGTCGAGCGCCGACTCGGTGACCTGGCCGACGCGGAAGGGGCGGAGGTCGATGGGGAAGGTGTCGTAGCCGTGCAGGCGGGCCAGCTCCTCGATGAGGTCGATCTCCTCGACGAGGTCGGGACGCCAGCCGGGAACATCCACGGCGAGGCGGCTGTCGTCCGGCTTGTTGAGCACGGTGCAGCCGAGGGCCACGAGATACTTCTCGATCTGGGGCACGGTGAGCTCGGCCCCAAGCACCTGGGCCACCCGCGGCACGCGGAGGAAGATGCGCGGCGGGTTGCTGGGCTCGGGCCAGACGTCCACGGCGTCGGTGACCCGGCCGCCCGCGGTGGCCAGGATGAGCTCCACGCAGCGGCGCTGCGCCTCGGCCAGGCCCCAGAGGTCCACGCCACGCTCGAAGCGGTAGCTCGCGTCGGTGGAGAGCCCGAGGGCGCGGCGGGTGCGGCGGATGCGGGCGGGGTCGAACCAGGCGCACTCGAGGAGGAGGTCGGTGGTGCCCTCGCCCACCTCGGTGTTGGCCGCGCCCATGACGCCGCCGACGCCCACCGCCCCGCCCCAGTCGGCGATGACGGTCATGTCGGCGGTGAGGGTGCGCTCCACGCCGTCGAGGGTGGTGACCTTCTCGCCGGCGCGCGCCCGGCGCGCCACCACGGTGTGCCCGCGGACCCTGGCGAGGTCGTAGGCGTGCATGGGGTGGTTGAGCTCCAGCATCACCCAGTTGGTGGCGTCCACCACGTTGTTGATGCTGCGGGAGCCCACGGCCTCGAGCCGCCGCGCCAGCCAGGCGGGCGAGGGGCCCACCGTGACGCCGCGAATCACCACGCCCGTGAACCGGGCGCAGCCGGCGAGGTCCTCGGTGCCGACGGTCACACCGTCCACCTGCGCCGTGACCTCGTGCACGCGGCGGAGCGAGGCGAGTCCCGCGGCGCCGCCCCCGGGAATCTCGGGGAGGCGGTAGGGGACCCCGAGGCTCGTGGCCAGCTCGCGCGCCACGCCCTTGTGGCCGAGGAGGTCGGGGCGGTTGGGCGTGACGTCGAGGACGAAGCGGTCGTCGCTCACCGGGAGCACGTCGAGGAGCGGGGTGCCGGGGGCGGCATCGGTGTCGAGCTCGAGGATGCCGTCGTGCTCCTGGCCCAGGCCCAGCTCGCGGGCGGAGCAGAGCATCCCCTCGGAGTACTCGCCCCGGATCTTCCGGCGCTCGAGGGTGATGCCGCCCGGGATGGTGACGCCGATCCGGGCGAAGGGGTACTTCTTGCCCGCGGTGACGTTCGGCGCGCCGCAGACCACGTTGCGGGTGCCCTCCACGCCGTCGTGCACCACGCAGAGGCGGAGCCGGTCGGCGTTGGGGTGCGGCCGCACCGACTCCACGTAGCCCACGACGATCTTGTCGAGGCCGGGATTGAGCGCCTCGACGGCGTCCACGCCCGCGCCGAGCATCACCAGGCGCTTCGCCGTGTCGGCGGCGTCGAGCTCGCGGCGGAGGAAGCCTTCGAGCCAGCGGCGGGAGACGTTCACGGGGTCCCCCCGCCGGCGAACTGTCCGAGGAACCGCATGTCGCCCTCGTAGAACAGGCGGATGTCGTGGATGCCGTGGCGGTTCATGGCGATGCGCTGCGGCCCCATGCCGAAGGCGAAGCCGGTGTAGCGCTCGGGATCCACGCCGCAGTTGGCCAGCACGTGCGGGTGCACCATGCCGGCGCCGAGGATCTCCATCCAGCCGCTGCCCTTGCAGGCGGGGCAGCCGCTCCCGCCGCACACGCCGCAGCTCACGTCCATCTCGGCCGAGGGCTCGGTGAAGGGGAAGAACGAGGGCCGGAAGCGCACGGCCGTCCGGCTCCCGAAGAAGGCGCGCGCGAAGTGCGCCAGCGTGGCCTTCAGGTCCACGAACGAGATCCCCTCGTCCACCGCGAGCCCCTCGATCTGCGCAAAGACGGGCGCGTGCGAGGCATCGAAGGTGTCCTTGCGGTACACCCAGCCCGGGATGACCACGCGGACCGGCGGCGGGTTGTGCAGCAGCACCCGCACCTGCACCGGCGAGGTGTGGGTGCGCATGAGGTAGCGGCCCTCGGGACGGACGCGCCGGTCGGGGGCGCCGCGGCGCTCGTGGTCGCCCACCCCGCTGGTGCGGTTGGCGCGGCGGTCCTCGCCCGTGCGGCGCTCGGGCAGGTCGAGGTAGAGCGTGTCGTGCATGTCCATGGCCGGGTGATCGGCGGGGAAGTTCAACGCCCGGAAGTTGAACCACTCCGTCTCCACCTCGGGGCCGGTGGCGCGGGCAAAGCCGAGGCCGTTGAAGATCCCGACGATCTCCTCCATCACCGCGGTGGTGGGATGGACGGCGCCGGTCCAGCGGTCGCGGCCGGGCATGGTGCGGTCCTGGGCGCGCGCCTCGGCGGCGCGGGCCTCGGCCACGAGGGCCTCGCGCCGCGCGGCGACGGCGGCCTCGAGGGCCTGCTTGACGCGGTTGGCCTCGGCGCCGATGGCGCGCTTGCCCTCGGGCGGGAGCCCGGGGAGCTGCTTCAGGATCTCGGTGAGGGCGCCCTGCTTGCGGCCGAGGAGGCGCACCTCGGCGGCCTCGAGGTCTTTCTCCCCGAGGGTGGCGAGGGGGCCCACTTCGGCCTGGAGCGCGGCGAGGCGCGCCTCGAGTTCAGCGGTATCCGGCATGGGGCTGGGGGCTGGGGCAAAAGCAACGCGGGGTCACCCACCTCGGGCGGGCGACCCCACGGGACAGCAGCGACGGGGACCGCCTTACGCGCTGGCGCGCGCGACCTCGGCGATCTTCGCAAAGGCGTCCATGTCCTTCACCGCGAGGTCCGCCAGGACCTTCCGGTTGATCTCGACGCCGGCCTTCTTGAGGGCCGCCATGAAGCCGCTGTAGCTGAAGCCGTGCATCCGGCACGCCGCGTTGATGCGGGTGATCCAGAGGCTGCGGAACTCGCCCTTCTTCTTGCGGCGGTCGCGGTAGGCGTACTGCATGCCGCGCTCGACGGTCTCCTTGGCCGGCTTGTACAGCTTGCTGCGGGCACCGCGGGCGCCCTTGGCGGCCCGCATGATCTTCTTCTTGCGGGCGTGGTGCGCGACGTTGCTCTTGACGCGAGGCATTGGTGGTCTCCCTTACGCCTGGAGCAGGCGGTTGACGCGCGGAAAGTCCGCCGAGGCCACGAGCCCGGGCTTCTTGAGCTTGTTCTTCCGCTTGCGGGTCTTCTTGGTCAGGATGTGGCTGTGGTTGGCGCTCCACCGCTTCAGCTTGCCGGTCCCGGTCCGCTTGAAGCGCTTCATGGCCGCGCGCTTGGTCTTCTGCTTCGGCATATCTCCCTCGGGTGCCCACGTAAGGCGGGCAACGTCGCGCCCGCGTCCACTTGCTGCCGCCCACCGGGGCCGCCCACGGGCGGCCCCCACGAATCAGCCGGGTGCCCGGCGCCGGTCACTTGGGCGCGAGGACCATCACCATGTTGCGCCCCTCGAGCTTGGCCTCCTGCTCGATCTTGGCCACGTCCTGCAGGGTGGCGAAGAGTTCGTCGAGCACCTTGCGGCCCAGCTCCACGTGGGCGATCTGCCGCCCGCGGTACATCATGGTCACCTTCACCTTGTTGCCCTCGGCGAGGAACTCGCGGGCGTGCCGGGTCTTGAACTCGAAGTCGTGCTTCTCGATGCCCGGGCGGACCTTCACTTCCTTCAGGTGGATGACGTGCTGCTTCTTCTTG
>CAZRCT010000094.1:8855-12797 GCA_964598655.1 uncultured Gemmatimonadaceae bacterium | reverse complement strand
GAGTTCGACCGGGTGCTGGCCCAGCAGGGCGACCCCAACCGGGCCGCGAAGGTGGCCCAGTTCCAGGTCGCCGGTGAGACCCGAATCCGGCTGGACGAGTTGGCGCGCGAAGCTGGGCAGGTCTTCGACGCGCTCGACCGCGAAGAGGCCCGGATCGCGGCCCTCGTCCAGTCGGGCACGATCACCGAGGAGGAAGGCCGGCGCCGGGTGTTGGCCCTTGAGCGCGAGCGCCTGCCCGGCTTGCTCGCCACCCGGCAGGCGTTGGTCGCCCTGCAGCAGACGACCCAGGATCCCGCCGTCCTCGACGCCATCCAGCAACAGATCGACAAGATCGACGAGCTCGCGCGCGTCACGAACCAGACGCAGGGCGTGCTCACGCAGCTGGGGCTCGCGTCGCGCGACGCCTTGGAGAGCGGGCTCGAGTCGAGCCTCACCGGCGTCCTCAACCAGACCCGGACCTTGGGCGACGTCTGGCGGGACACCGCCCGCTCGGTGCTCGACGCCGTGAACCAGATCATCGCCCGCCTGATCGCGCTCCAGATCCAGCAGGCGATCGTGAACGCCGCCGGCTCCCTGCTCGGCTTCAAGGAGGGCGGGGCCGTGCCGGCGCCGATCCGCCGGGCCGGCGGTGGCTACATCACCGGACCCGGCACCGCCACGTCCGACTCGATCCTCGCCCGGCTCTCGGCCGGCGAGTTCGTCATGCGCGCCGCCGCGGTGCGGGCCTACGGGGTGGACTTCTTCGAGGCCCTGAACGGGCTCCGGGCGCCCAACCCGCCGCGCATCGGGGCGGCCGTGCCCCGCTTTGCCGACGGCGGGCTCGTGGGCGCCGCCCAGCCTGGCGGCGAAACGGCGCTCGTGGTCGGGCTCGAGGACGGCCTCGTGGCCCGGAAGCTCGAGACCACCGAAGGAACGCGCTCGATCATCCGCGTCATCGAGCGGAACGCGAACACCATCCGGCGCGCCCTGCGCCTCTAGGAGCGAGCGACGATGGGGTTCGCCAAGGGCGAAGCGAGCGGCTACCTGCACCTGCTGGACCGGCTCCGGCAGTTCGCCAGGGGCTGGGCGCATCCCAACAAGCCCACCTTCGCGGGTGTGGGCACGGGCCAGCTCACCCAGGTCTCGGCGACCGCCGCCACGGTGGCGGAGACCTGGACTCTCACCTGCACCGCCGCGGCGGTGAACGGCGGGACGTTCTCCGTGTTGGGCTCGGTGAGCGGCGCCCAGGCTAACGCCACGGTGGGCGTGGCGTACGCCAACGCCTCCCTGTCCTTCCTTATTACCGATGGAGCCACCGACTTCCAGGTGGGCGACGCCTTCACCGTCGTGGTGCAGGCGCCGCTCGCGGCCGGCGAGCGATGGATCGAGGATCGCTGGGTCACCGGCCCGCCGGCCGAGCTCATCATGCACGGCCCGGGCGCCGGCGCGGACGCGATCTACGTCGGCGTCACCACCACCTTCGACGCCGGGGCCGACTACTACAACTGGAAGCTGCAGGGCTTCACTGGGTACCAGCCGGCCATGGCCTTCGGGGCCCAGCCCGGCGCCATCCTCGACCGCACCCCGCACGTCCCGCTCTGGCAGAACGCCATCCCGTACTGGTTCATGGTGAGCGCCCGGCGGCTGCTGGTTGTGGCCAAGGTGAGCACGGTGTACGAGGCCTGCTACCTCGGCTTCCTCCAGCCCTACGCCACGCCGAACCAGTACCCCAACCCGCTCCTGATCGGCGGCTCGCTCGCCTTCCTCGGCGCGGAGCCCGCGGCCACCTCCACCGCCTGGCGGTGGAGCGCCACGCCCGTCGAGCACCGGCTGCCCTTCGAGCCGGGCACCCAGTCGAACATCACGAGTCTTGAGGATCAGATGTGCGCGGTCCGGCTCCGGAATCCGGCCGGCGCGTGGCGCGGATTCGCGAGCCTCGTCTCCAGTGCCTACATCGCCGGCACCCTGACGGGCGGCAACCCGGCCAACTCGCCCCCGACCGCGGCGAACACCACGCTCCGCGGGAACCTCATCTGGCCCGGGTGCTCCAAGACCACCGGGTTCAACGTGCGGCAGGGGATGGACGGCTCGCCGATCCTCCAGCCGATCGTCCTCTGCTCCTCCGACGAGGCCCCGAACCCCGACGGCGTCTCGCTGATCGGGGAGTTGGAGGGCTGCTACGCGCTCTCCGGCGCCGGCGTCGCCACCGAGGATCTCGTGCAGATCGGCGGCGTGGACCACCTCGTGGTGCCGAACGTGTTCCGCACCACGCGCTACGACTTCTTCGCCGTGCGGCTCGGCTAGGACCAGCACCCATGCCCTACGCCACCGGGACCGCAGCCGACGTGAACGACCTCGCGACCAAGTTCAAGGACTTCCTGCTCGCCAACGGCTGGACGGTGAACCGCTTCGACACGCAAGGGAGCGGGAAGCGCCTCGAGGTGACTCGCGGCGGGATCTACGTCTCGATGCGCTGGCTGCAGAACGAGAACGGGACCTCCAGCCCAGGCCCGGGCGGCTCCAACGTGTACGGCGTCCTCGCCGTGCCGGCCACCGGCTACTCGGCGGTGGCCGACTGGAACACGCAGGCCGGCATTCCCCTCGCCCAGAACGCGCTCACCAAGCTCGGCGTCGGCATGCCGCTCGAGGCGGGCGCGATCAGCGCGTACCACTTCTTCGCCGATGCCACGACCGACCGGGTGTGGTGCGTGGTCCGGAAGACCGGGAACGTCTACGTCTACCTCGGCTTCGGCATCGCGTTCACCAAGTACGGGACCTGGACCGGCGGGGCCTGGCTGGTGGGGACGCGCTCCGCCGGCGGGATGACCCAGACGTTCGGCTATGGCCAGATGGGGCTTTCGATCGAGACCTTCCCGCCAGGCTACGGTGGCGTCGGCAACTCCTGGGCGGGCTCCCCGCTCCTGGTGCGGATCGACGTCGACACCGTCGTGGGGAAGTACCTCGGCGTCTCCCAGTCCACGAGCACGAGCGAGCGCACCGACCGGCGCCTCGACTCCGGCATCGCCGGCGCGAACTACGGCACGGCCCTCGACAACGGCTGGTCGGCGATCGCGCTGCAGGCCCGCGGCCGGAGCACCCTGAACACGGGCATCGCCCCGGTGCCGATCGAGCTCACGGCCGAGCGCACCGACGGGCTCTACTCCCCCATTGGGCGGCTGCCCGATGTGTATGCCATCAACATCACCGACGGCGGCTTCCCCTCTGGCTCGGAGGTCACCGTGGGCACCGACACCTACGTCGTCTTCCCCACCTTCGCCGTGCGAAAGGCGGCCTGACGATGGCGGTGCTCGCCGGCCTCTACGGCCTCACCTTGGCACTGGGCCAGAACCCGGCCCGCACGCCCAACCTCGACGGGTTCGCGTCGCCCGCGGTGTTCGGCGGGCAGACGCCGGTGTCCGGGGCCGTCGCCGCCGTGAAGACCACCGCCTCGGTGTCCGTCGCCGTCGCGGGCACGGCCCAGCGCGCCGGCGTGCGCACCGACCCCGCCGCCGAGTGGTGGTTCGAGCGTGTGCACGTGTACCCGCGCGGCTATGACGCCGGCTTTGTCCTGTCGCTCCAGCAAGTGGTCGTGGAGGTGTTCAACGGATATCGGCTCGCGACCCAGACCCTGAACGCGATCGTCCAGGCCGAGCCGGCCGGCGTCACGGTAGCCGACCCGTACGGAACCCCGGTCGCCTTCGCCCCGCTCCGCTCCCGGCTCTACACCGTCTCGGTCCTCCCCGCCGGCGCGGCGGTGGTGGACAACACGATCCGCTGGGACTTCCTCGGGCTCGCCGAGCCGACCTTTGCCCTCACCGGCTCCCGCCTGGTGCCATTCACCTTCACGCCCGACTGGTCGGCGCCCGTGGAAGACGCGAAGGCGTGGCTCACGGACATCATCCGGGCGAGCACCGACCTCGAGCAGCGGATCGCGCTCCGGGCCAAGCCGCGGCGCCTGCTGCG
>CAZRCT010000094.1:6571-8755 GCA_964598655.1 uncultured Gemmatimonadaceae bacterium | reverse complement strand
GAGATCGCCGCCTTCCAGGCGATGCTCGACGCGCTCAAGGGTCGGCTCACGCCGTTCTGGCTCCCCACCTGGCGCCACGACTTCCGGCTCGTCGCCGACCGCGCGGCGGGCGATCTGACCCTCCTGGTCGAGGGCATCAGCTACAGCCGCTTCGGCTTCTCGACCGTGGACTACGGGAGCCGGCACCTCGCCCTCATGAAGCCGGAGGGCGGCGCTACGGTCGCGGTCTACCGCGGCGTCACGGCCGCGCAGGACAACGGGAACGGCACCGAGACCCTTACCCTCTCGGCCACGCTCGGCACGGCGTACCCCAAGGACCGGACGATGGTGAGCTTCTTGAGCCTCGTCCGGCTCGACGACGACGCGCCCGCGCTCCGCTGGCACCACCAGGCGCTGGCCGAGGCGACGCTCCGGGTGGTCGATCTCAACCGGGAGGCACCGGCCCCGGCATGAGCACCATCGCCCAGCTCGAGGCCTCGCGCTATGGCGCCGCTCCGTTCGAGCTCTACCGCTTCGCCCGCGGCACCGAGGAGTGGCGCTACGCCACCACCGAGGACCCCTTCGTCTACCTGGGCCAGACCTTCGCGCCCGCGGTGATCCGGCGCGGGGAACTGGCCGCAGTGGACGAGCAGGGGACCCGGCAGCTCGAGGTGACGCTCCCCCGCAGCGACCCGCTCGTCACCCAGTTCATCGGCGGCCTGGCGCCGGCGCCGGTCTCGCTCACGGTGTACCGCTCGCACCGAGGGGCCACGGACGTGCAGACGCTCTTCATCGGCCAGGTGAGCGCGCTGACGCTCGAGGGGGCCGAGGCCAAGTTGCTGTGCACGCCGGTGCAGGCGCTGTTCACCCGCACGGTCCCGCGGGTCGCCATCCAGCGCACCTGCCCGTGGATGCTCTATGACGTGAACTGCGGGCTCGCCGCGCCGGCCTTCACGTTCGCGGCCAGCGTCACCGCGGTGAACGGTCTCCTCGTCACCGTGGCTGACGCGCCCAACCTGGGCGCCGGCTCGAGCTACTACCTGGCCGGCGTCCTCACACTGGGCGAGGCCCGGGCCTTCATCGTGGGCCAGAACGCCGCCGTCCTCCAGCTCATGGCGCCGCTCACCGGGCTCGCGTCCGGGGCCGCCGTCCAGCTCATCGCGGGGTGCGACCGCACCGCCGCCACCTGCCAGGGGCGGTTCGGCAACATCGCCAACTTCGGCGGCTTCCCCGCCCTCCCCAAGCGCAATCCCTTCGACCGGCTCACCTAGCCATGGTCTGGTGGCTCCTCCCCGCGCTCTTCATCGCGAGCTTCGTGGTGAACCGGCTCCTCCAACCCCGGGTGGAGCGCCCGAAGCTCGGCACGCTCGACTTCCCCACGGTGGAGGAAGGGCGGGCCATCCCCGTCGTCTACGGGACCTCGGAGCTCGCCCCCTCGATCGTCTGGTTCGGGGACGTGAAGAAGGACACCGGCGACGACGGCTACACCGCCTTCTACGCCCGGATGCACGGGATGCTCTGCTGGGGCCCGCTGGACGAGCTGATCGACGTCTCGTGGGACAAGAAGAGCATCCGGAGCACGCGACAGAAGTACTGGGGCGGGGGCTTCTGGGCCCAGTCGTACAGCGCCGGCAGTTTCGCCCCGACGCTGCCTCTGCTCCGAAACGGCGCCGACCAGACGATGTGCCACGTCGCGGCACTCACCATGTTCGGCGGCGAGAAGTCGGAGGGCGGGGTGGCCGGCGCGCTCGAGTTCTTCTGGGGCACCCCGACCCACGCCCAGAGTGTGCTGCTCACGAACAAGTACGGCGCCGCCGCCGCATCGCGCTACCGCCGGCTCTGTCATTTCACCTTCGGCGTCGCCAACGGGGTGCCGCTTGGCTTCCCCGGCGCCGTCATGCGGAACTTCCACTGGTGCAACAACAGCCCGTACCCGAAGCCGGTGCGGTTGGTGGTGCGGCGCTGCCCCGCGGCACCGGAGCTCCTGCAGACTGCGGCGCAGGCCAACCTCGCCGGCGACGCCAACCCGGTCGAGATCCTCTTCGACCTGCTCACCAATCCGAGCTACGGGCTGGGCCTCGCCTCGACCCTCATTGACCTCCCGAACTTCCGCGCCGTCGCGGCAACGCTCCGCACCGAGGCCTTCGGCCTGTCGGTGGACCTGAACGACCCCGCGGAGGTGCAGGCCACGATCGAGGACGTGCT
>CAZRCT010000094.1:0-6471 GCA_964598655.1 uncultured Gemmatimonadaceae bacterium | reverse complement strand
GCCTTCCGGTGGACACCGCGCAGAAGGCGCTCCTCGAGATGCCCTACCCGATGACGCCGGGCCTTGACGCGAGCCGCCGCGCGCTGGCACTCGTGGGGCGTGCAGCGGCCACCTACGAGGACTACGATCTCCTGCTCTCCGAAGCGGGCGGCGCCTACTACGAGGCCCGCTCGAACCTCGCGCGCTTCACGCCGGTGGGCACGCTCGCCGCACCGTACGGCTGGACCACCGAGGGGGTCGACGCCGCCGGCTTCGCGGTGAACGACCTGGGCGACCTGTCGCTCCTCCTCCCCTACGCGACCGACGCCGGCGGGCTCGTCCGCGGCGACAACGTCGCCCTCATCGTCTCCACCGCGGGGCAGGAGCTGGTGACCTGGCGGAGCTTCGCCGACAACGGCGACGGCACGCTGTCGCTCACGGACGTGGTCCGCGGGATCTGGGACACTGTCCCGCCGTCGGTCACGCACCCCGCCGGAGCCCTCGTCTACTTCTTCCGCCCGGGCCAGTTCGAGGAGGTCCGGCCAACCGCCTGGACAGCGGACCTCACGATCCAGGTGAAGCCCCTGCCCCGGAACGAGGCCGGCCAGCTCCTCGACACCGAGTGCACGGCCGCGGCCCTCACCACCAAATCCCGAGCGCTGGCCCCCTACCCACCCGGACGGGTGCGGGTCGCCGGCAGCGCGATCCCGCAGCTCCCGGCCGCGATCGCGGGCGATGTGTCGCTGAGCTGGACCCACCGAAACCGGGCGACCCAGGGCGCCGGCGTGGTCCGGCAGGACGACGCCACCGCCTTCGCGATCGAGGGCACCGTTACCAAGGAGGTCCAGGTGGGCGGCGCAGTGATCGGGGCGCGCACCGAGGCCGGCCTGGTCGCTACGGCCGCGGCCACCTACACCGCGACCCAGCGCGCCATCGACGACTTGGACGGGACCAAGCCGGTGCGCTTCCGCCTGACGCCCAAGAACGGCGCCCTCACCGGCACCGTGCGGGAGACGCCGGACCTCATCATGGCCGGGTACGGGATGACCTACGGCCAATACTACGGAGGCGTGTGATGCCGGCGAGCACCACCGGGAAGGGACTGCAGTACGGCTGGACCCTGGGCGAGAACGGCTGGAAGGCCGGGATGGACGAGAACGCCCTCCGCTTGGACGCCATGGCCCACGAGCAGTGGGCCCAGAACCGGGCGACCACCGCCGGGCTCACCTACGGGTACTTCGGCGGCGTCACGATGGACACCGGCGCACCGGTGCGCGTGGCCAACGGGACCGTGGCCCTCGCCAACAATACCGTCAACTACGTCGAGCGCACGGCCGCCGGCGTGGTCTCCGCGAACGCCGGGGGCTTCACCGCCGGCCGCATTCCTATGGCGAAGGTCACCACTGCGGCCGGCGCCATCACCGCGGTCGAGGACTGGCGCCCCGCCTTCTCGCTGGCACCGCTCACTGGCTGGACCGCGGCCACGGGCACGGCCACGCGCACCGGCTTCGACACCGCCACGGCGACGCTCGCCCAGGTGGCCGAGGCCGTGAAGGCCGTCATCGACGACCTTCTCACCCGCGGCGTGTTCCGGCCATGAGCGACACACCGATCTACGAGGGTCAGTTCAACGCGGCCATGCAGTCCATCCGCGACATGCTCGCCAGCGTCCGCGACACGCTCACCCAGCGGCTGGAGGATGCGCGGGATGCGCTCACTGAGCGCCTCGCCACGGTGGAGGCGGTCCAGCGCCAGGCGTCAGCCGAGGCCATCCAGCGCGCGAAGGAACAGGGCGCGCTCGAGGAACGACTCAAGGCCGTCGAGCGCCGGCAGAACGCCGCGGATACCAAGCTCTGGGGCTTGATCCTGATTGCGATGGGGGCCGCGGTGAAGTGGGCGCTCGACCTGTTGAGCCGGTGAAAGGAGCCGCATGATCGAGAACACCATCGCCCAGCATGGCCGGAAGTTCTTCCTCTGTCTCCTGGTCGTCTGCATGGCCTTCCTGCTGGCGCTCTTCGGGAAGTTGAGCCCCGAATTCACGACCATCGCCACGGTGGTCACCGGCGCCTTCGTCGCCGGAAACGCCGTGGTCGAAGTGAAGCATGCCAGCACTCGAGCCCGCACCGAGTACGTCGAGGGGCGCGAGCGCGTCCCGGAGGGCGAGGACCTTGCCGACTAGGCGGTTTCCCGACGCCCTCGCGGTTGTCCTCGAGCGGGAGGGCGGATACGTCCACGACCCCGACGACCCGGGCGGGGAGACCAACCACGGGGTCACCGCCTGGGTGTACGCCCGGTGGCGGAAGCGACGAGGTCTTCCAGCCCGCTCGGTGCGGCTCATCCAGCCTGCCGAGGTGGCCGCCATCTATGACGCCGAATATTGGGACCCGGTGCAGGGCGACGAGCTGCTGCGCCTGGGCTTCGGCGTGGCCCTCGTCGTCTTCGACTTCGCGGTGAACGCGGGGGTTGGGCGGGCGATCCGGCTACTGCAGCGCACCGTGGGGGTACTGGAGGACGGCGCTTTCGGTCCGGCAACCCTGCGCGCTCTCGAGGCGGTGGCACCCGACGCCTTCGTGGCCGGGTACAGCCGAGGGCGTGAGAGCTTCTACGAGCGGCTCGCCGCCGTACGGCCCCCACTCCGGAGGTTCCTCTGCGGCTGGCTCAAGCGGGTAGCGATCGTGGAGCGCGAGGCGCTCCGGCCCGCGCTACCCGAGGCCCGCGCCGCGTGAGCATTGGCCGCTTGGGCTTCCTCGGCATCGTCCTACTCGGCGTCGCACTCGCTGTGCAGACGTGGCGGCTCGGGCGTGCGGAGGATCGCGCCCAGGTCGCGGCCCTCGCCCGGGACTCGGCCGAGGCCGCGGCGGACTCGACCCGGGCGGCCTCCGCGCACGTGCAGGCCGTGCTCGGTGCCGAGCTCGCCGCCGTCCAGCGGCGGGCGACTCAGCAGCGGCAGCGGGCGGATAGCATCGACCGCGCGCTCGGGCTCGAGCGCCGCGCCCGTGTCCGGGTCCAGCTACGGGTCGACTCCCTGCAGGCCGTGGCGACGGCCGCGGTGAAGGCGGACTCGGCCGACAGAGTGCGGCGGGCGCGCTTCGAGGTGCGGGAGCCTCCCTACACCGCAACGGCGGACGTCGCCCTTCCCCCGCCGCCGGCGACGGGGCAGTTCTCGCTTCGCGTGGGCCTCGATCCCGCCCCGCTCGAGCTGCGGATTGGCTGCGGCACGGCCCAGGGCGGCATCCGGCCGGCCACCGTCACAGCAGTAGGGCCCCGCTGGCTGGCCCTCGAGCTGGCCGCCGTCGAGCAGGATCCTGCCGTGTGCCAGGCGCCGGTGGGACTGCCGCAGAAGAAGAAGCCCCTCCCGTGGCGGGAGGGGCTTATCGTTCTTCTTGGGTTACGAGCGCTAGGAATACTGTAGCCTGAATGAGCTAAACTATGTCCGCGAGCTTCCACCTCTCACGGCGCCACCTCGTTGAGCAACGCACGCACGTAGGTGTCCCGATCTTCTTCCTGGAACAGGATGTGCCTCGCCTGCATGGCGGCCTTCTCCATCCCCCATTGCTTCTTCATCGTATGGGATGGCGTGTTCGACACAATGAACGAGCTGAGCACAACACTGGGATCGCCGAGGCGCTGCTCGATCTCCTTGATCGTCTCGTAGAATTGGATCTTCGGGTCGGTCGATCCCAGATTGCGGATGCCCTTCGGGTCAACGAACACAACGCGCTGCTTGCCATCCGCCATGAGCCACAAAATGAAGTCAGGATGAAAGTTGCCGGCTTCGAAGAATCCCACCCCGCGGCCTTTGCTGAGGTTGCGCAGCAGATATAGCTCCCGGTCGGCGAAGTATTCGGGGTTCGCATCGTGGAATGCCTTGAGGTCTTCCACAAACCGGCGCTCGCCCTTGTTGAGGGGCGCCGGGGAGATCTCGACGACACCGCCATCGAGGAACAGCAGCGGCTGGTAGAGGTGCCGCCCGAACCAGATCGCCTTGATGCCGCGAAATTCCCAGGGTTTCAGATCTCCGGCCCCAATCGCTGTCTTTAGCTCGCTCAGTTTCTCGACGATCTCCTGCTGCGACTCCTCGATCAGGATTCGGTAGCCGTATTCGGGACCGGTCTCTCGCACGACGCCGGGGAAGTTGGGATCATCCTCGCCTATGTCCCGGTACTCCAGGTGCGGCAGCTCCCACTCGCGCTTGCGGAAGCTGTAATAGCGCTCCACGTACTTGCGCAGCAACGCCTGCGCGACTTCCTGCCAGACGCGTACCTTCTCGAACGAGTCGAAGGCCAGCTCCGAGTCCGGGATCAACAGCCGGTACCACGTTGTGTCCCCGAGCAGATCGGCGATGCCTGACCGCGTGAGGTTCAGGTTGTACCAGCCGCGCTCCGCCTTGAAGCGTTCCAGATCGAAGTAGAGCCGGTCGAGGTCCAGGAACGCGACGTGGCGGGCGGTCAGCCAGGCCTGGTTCGGCGCGCCGTCGTCGTCTCCCCCCGAGACGCCCACCGACTTCAGCGCCTGAATCTTCGGATACCAGTTGAGCACCACCTGGTTCTTCTGGAGGTAGGCCGTGGCTTCCTCGCGCGTGGGATCTGGGGGCTTGACCGTGGGGATGGGACCGAGCTTGCGGAAGGCATCGCCGAACTCGGTACTGACCCCGTTGATCTCTTTCTTGAGGCGGATTGTCTTGAGCGGCCGCGTGCCGAGACTCTTGATGATCGGGAGGATGAACTCGATGCGCTCGTCGTTGGTGGGCAGGCCCTCCTCCGCGAGAAAATCGCGGAACTGGGCCATGTAGTCGGCGCGGATGCCAAAGATGTGCAGCGTTTCGAGCGTGTCGATGTGCTTCGGCCTCTCCAGGCCCTCGGGCAGAGTGACGCGCCCGCTCCGTTTCAGGCTCATCCCAATGCCCTTGAGCCGGACGCCGCGACCGAAGAGCTGGATGATCTGCGCGCCCTCGCCGCGCCCGACGTTCATCAGCCCCATCGTACTCACCCGCCAACTGCTCCAGCCCTCCGTGAACTTCTTCGAGCCGATAAGCACATTGATGGTCGAATGCGGCTGCCCCAGCTCGTGGAACAGCGACCCCGCGAACTCCCGCTCGGCCACGTTCAGGCCCTGAGTCTCGCAGAGCTTCACCAGCTTCGCGTCGTCGCCGACGTTGATGACGCCGAAGGGGTCGTTGTCGCCCACCCGCAAGGCCACTTCGCCGGCGGCGCCTTTCAAGTTCTCGACGTGCAGGGAGCCACCGGCCGGCGCGTTGAACAGCGTCGCCAGCGTCTCGTCGAAGATCTGCGCCGGCGACAATCCGCATGTGTTCAGGTGCGCGAACCGTCCGGCGAACAGGTTCTTGCCGGTCGCCGTGACCAGCCCATGGTGGAGCACCCTACGGATGTGCTCGATGCTGTCCGCGCGGTTCGCCACGTACCCACTCAGGAACCGCAGGATCGCGACGATGTCCGATGCGTCGCGCGTGGCGAGCGTGGCGGTCACGCTGCCGCCGACGAAGATACACAGCGGCCGCTCCAGGTTGAACGGGCGGAACGCCGCCTCGCGCTCCCGATGCAGGCGCTGCTGCTGGTAGAAGGCGAGCAGGCACGCGGTGAGGTAGCTCTTCATCCACTCCGCGTTGCCGTCGTCCTCAAGGTTGAGGATCTGATAGTCCTTCCCGAAGCCGTCGCCGTAGAACCAGCGGTACGAGTAGTCGAAGAGCGTGCTGCGCGCGTAGAGGTCGGTGAGACCCTGGCTCCCCTTCACGGCCTGGCCGAAAGTGGCCGAGTATTCGAAGGAGAAGCCCTTCTCGCAAAGCGCGTTGCGGAACGTCATCCACGCGCCGTCGCCGCCCGCCGAGGCGCCGCGGTGCCCCTCGTCCACCAGCACCAGGTTGTTTCCCTCGAAGGCGTCCACGGCGACCGTCTTCTCGCCCATCTCCTCCTTGAGCTTGGTGACCTCCAGGATCTCCACCGCCCGCCCGGCGAAGAGCCCGCGCCCGTCCTTGTTGAAGATCTCCGCCTCGATGCCCGCCTTCTCGAACTCGCGCAGGTGCTGCTGCGAGAGTCCCTCGTTGGGCGTGAGCAGGATGATCCGGTTCAGCTCGCGCGCGCGACCGTGCGTCTCGAGGAAGCGCCGGTACTGGAGGATGTGGGCGTGCATCAGCAGCGTTTTGCCGCTGCCGGTCGCCATCCAGAAGGCGATCTTGTTGAGCTGGGGCCAGGCGTCGGCGGTCTCGTCGAGCGCGGCGATCCGGTCAAGCTCGTCGAGCCCCTCGTTGAGCGTCGCGATCCGCGCGTTGAGGGCAACCAGCAGGGCTCGCGGGTCGCGGAAGTAGCGGTCGAGGTAGATCTCGGTGAAGAGGAGCGCCAGGTACTGGAAGTACTTCCAGACGATCGGCGATTCGCCTCGCGTCAGGCGGCGCTCGTTCAGGCGCTGGGTGACGGACACGATGGCCTGGTCGTGCTCCAGCAGCAGCTCGTCCGGCAGCTCGGGACGTTTCTCGAC
>CAZRCT010000093.1:0-12821 GCA_964598655.1 uncultured Gemmatimonadaceae bacterium | reverse complement strand
TCTCGAGCCGGCTCTGCCCGTCGATGTTGAGGTCGGCGTAGCGGCGCGAGAGCCCGAGCACCCCGTCGCGCCGCGTCACGGTGTCCTGCGGCTCCACCGCGCGGCGGCCGTACAGCCGGCGGAGCCGCGTGGCCGTCACCAGCGCCAGCTGGGCCGAGTCCACGGCGCGCGCCAGGCCGGCCGCCCAGCGCGCCCCCGCCGCCGCCGGCCCGGGACGGGGGCCGGCGAGCCAGGGGCTCGTCACGATGGGGGGCTCCCGCAGCTCGAAGGACGGCTGGGTCCGGAAGCGGATCCACCCGGGCAAGCTGGAATCGGCCTGCGCCGCGAGGGACGCGGGCACGACGACGAGGAGCGCCAGGAGACCGAAGGCGCGCACTAGGGGACGTGCAGGGATGGGACGACCTGTGACCGTCGGGCTTGTAGGCGTGGGACGCCGGGAATATACTGGCCGTATCTGGGGCTCACAACTCATTACGCCACGGAGACTTCGCGCGCGTGCGCCTGCTCGATCGCTACCTGGTCCGCCAGTTCCTCTCCCCCCTCGTCTTCGCCTTCCTGGCCATGACGAGCATCATGCTGCTCAACCAGGTGGCCCGCCGCTTCGGGGCGCTGGTGGGGAAGGGCCTGCCGTGGTCGGTGATCGGGGAGGTCTTCCTGCTCTGCCTGCCGTTCATCATTGCCATGACGCTGCCCATGGCGGTGCTCGTGGCCATGCTCTACACCTTCAGCCACCTGGCCGCCGACAGCGAGATCACCGCCATGCGCGCCAGCGGCCTCTCGGTGGGCCAGCTGGTGCGGCCCATGGTGGTCACGGGGCTCCTCATCACCGCGGTGAACTTCTGGTTCACCGACCAGGTCCTCCCCGAGTCCAACGCCCGGCTCCGCAACCTCCTCATCAACATCCAGCGCAAGAAGCCCACCCTGGAGATGCGGGAGCAGGTCATCAACGAGATCCCGCCGAGCGGCCTCTTCCTGCGCGCCAGCCGGATCGACGCCAGCTCGGGGCGGCTCCGGAGCGTCACCATCTACGACATGGCCGGCACCGACAGCCGCCGCGTCATCTACGCCGACAGCGGCGTGATGGGCTTCGCCAACGAGGGGACCGACCTGCAGCTCAAGCTGTGGAGCGGCGCCATCCACGCCTTCAAGCAGACCGACGACGCGCTGCTCCAGGTCACCGGCTTCAGCACCAACACCATCCTGGTGAAGGACGTCTCCAACCGGCTCGACCTCGAGGCCAACGACGGCGTCCGGGGCGACCGCGAGATGAGCACCTGCGAGATGATGGAAGTGGTGCGCGGGGCCCAGCACGAGGTGGCCCTGGCCCGCTACCGCCGCACCAGCGCCGCCGAGCGCGACGTGCGGTCGCTGCTGGACCTGCCGGCGGCGGGGGCGCGGGCACGTCCCGCCCTGCAACCCCTGCCCGCCTACTGCCTGGCCTTCCGGGCCTTGGCCCGTCGGTGGGGGACGGACTCCGCCGTGGCGGACACACAGGCCGGGGGCTACGACGACATCCTCGCCCAGCCAGTCCCCACGCCAGCCCCGGTTCCCGCGGCCGAGCTCGCCAAGCCGCGTCCCGGGACGGAGCCGCTCGACCGCCCGCTCCGCACCCGGCTCCGCAACGAGCTCTCGCCCGAGGACTCGGCCGAGCTCGCCGCTCCGAGGCGCGTGCCCATCAACCTGCCCACCTGGGCCGAGGTGGCCAGCGCCCGCGACGAGATCAAGGCCAGCACCAACCGTGGCAACCAGTATCTCGTGGAGGTCCACAAGAAGTGGGCCATCAGCGTGGCCTGCCTGGTCTTCGCCATCGTGGGGATCCCCATGGCGCTGCGCTTCCCGCGCGGGGGCATGGGCCTCGTGATCGGCGGCGGGCTGGCCGTCTTCGCCGTGTACTACGTGGGCCTGATCGCCGGCGAGGGGCTCGGCAACAAGGCGGTGGTGCCGCCCTGGGTGGCCATGTGGGCGCCCAACATGATCTTCGCCAGCGCGGGCCTCGTCGGCCTCATCCGCGTCAACAAGGAAGCGGGCTCCACCCGCGGCGGCGACTTCGCCGAGCTCTGGGACGGCCTCAAGACCCGGCTCCGCCGGCGGAAGAAGGCGTAGCGTGCGGATCCTCGACCGGTACGTGCTGCGCTCGTGGCTGCTGATCTTCGTGCTCACGGCGCTCGGCTTCCCCGTGGTGTCGATCATGATCAACATGACCGACAACCTCGAGAAGCTGCTCGACCGCGGCCTCAAGATGCCCGAGATCGTGGTGAGCTACGCCTACGCGCTCCCCGAGAACGTCTTCCTGGTGATGCCGGCGGCGGTGCTCTTCGCCACCGTGTTCACCGTGGGGAACCTGGGCCGCTACTCGGAGCTCACGGCCGCCAAGGCCGGCGGGCAGAGCTTCTTCCGGCTCACCCTCCCCATCTTCCTCGCGGCCGCGGGCGCCGCCGGGCTCGCCTTCGTGGTGGGTGAGCTGGCGCCGGAGAGCACCAGCCGCCAGCTCGAGCTGCAGAAGTCCAAGGTGGCCAAGCCCCGCACCGCGCGGTACAACTTCGTCTTCCGCGCCGACCAGGGGTGGGTGTACACCATCCGCTCGCTCGACGTGCAGCACCGCTCGCTCCGGATGCTGGTCTTCGAGCGGCAGGGGAAGGGCACCGAGTACCCGAGCCTCGCCATCACCGCCGACAGCGCCACCTACATCGACTCGCTCGGCAGCTGGCGCCTCTGGCAGGGCACCAGCCAGCGCATGGCCGAGGGGGGCGAGGTGCAGACGTTCCGCTTCAAGACCGCGCGGCTCCGGGCCCTCTCCCAGCAGCCGGCCGACCTCCTGGCGGAGCCGAAGGCGCCGGAGGAGATGCGCTACGCGGAGCTGACGCGCTACATCGAGGCGCTCAAGCGCTCGGGCAACGACACCAGCAAGATCGAGGTGGACCGCGCCCTCAAGATCGCGCTGCCGGCCGCCTGCCTCGTCATCGCCCTCTTCGGGGCGCCGCTCGCCGTCACCAGCCCCCGCCAGGGCACCGCCATGGGCATCGCCATCAGCCTCGGCACCACGGTGGTGTACCTGACGTTCATCCAGCTCGCCAAGGCCATCGGCGTCACCGGCGCCGTGGACCCCGTCGCGGCGGCCTGGGCGCCGAACGTCCTCTTTCTCTCGGCCGCGCTCTGGCTGCTCACGCGGGTGCGGACGTAGGGTGGCGGTGGTGGGTGCAGCGGCGGGGCGGGCTCGCGGTGCGGTCAACCACAGAGGCACAGAGGACACAGAGGTCACGGAGGAACCCGAGCCCGGATTGGTGCGTTGCCAACCCGGGCTCGGGTGTTGTTGGGGTGGGGGTCCGCGTGAGGGCGGGGGCGTCGGTGGACCCGAACGGACACCCACATCAAATGCTGTTCTCTGTGCCCTCCGTGTCCTCTGTGCCTCTGTGGTTAGCCGCACCGCACCCCGCCCCGCCGCCGAGCCCCCCACCGCCCCGAAAAACGCCCCAATTCCCATCCCCGCCCCCGCCGCCCACGGTATATTTGACGCCATGGAAGACTCCCGTCCGATCATCGTCGGCAGCGGCATCGCGGGGCTGTGGACTGCGTGGCGGCTGGCGGCGGAGGGGCAGCGGGCGCTGGTGCTCACCAAGGGCAAGCTCGCCGACTCCGCGAGCGCCTGGGCCCAGGGCGGCATCGCCGTGGCACTCGGGCCCGGCGACAGCCCGAGCCAGCACGCCGCCGACACCCTCGCGGCCGGCGACGGGCTGTCCGACCCCGAGGCGGTCCGTGTCCTCACCAACGAGGGCCCCGACCGGATTCGCGAGCTGGTGGCCCTGGGCGCGGTCTTCGACCGCGGCCCCGACGGCACCCTCCGCTTCGGCCTCGAGGCGGCGCACACCCGCCCCCGCATCGTCCACGCGGGGGGAGACCAGACGGGCGCCGCGGTCATGGCCTTCCTCACCGAGAAGGTCCGCCACCACCCGCTGATCGAGATCCTCCGCTACTCCGAGGTGGCCGCCCTCCGCCACGACGGCACCCGCGTCACCGGCGTCCTGGCCCTGCGCGGCGGCGAGCCCGTGGAGCTCCCCGCCTCACACGTGATCCTGGCAACGGGCGGCGTGGGCCAGCTCTACAGCGTCACCACCAACCCCCTCGTGGCCACCGGCGACGGCTGGGCCCTCGCCTGGCGGGTGGGCGCCGAGCTCCGCGACATCGAGTTCCTGCAGTTCCATCCCACCGCGCTCAAGCTCCCCGGCGTGAACCCCGCCCCGCTCATCACCGAGGCGGTGCGCGGCGCCGGCGGCGTGCTGGTGGACCGCGAGGGCCGCCGCTTCTGCTTCGACGCCGACCCGCGCGGGGAGCTGGCCCCGCGGGACGTCGTGGCCCGCGCGGTGGCCACCGCCGACGCCACCGGCGGCGCCTGGCTCGACGCCCGCGAGGTGCACGACTTCGCCGGCCGCTTCCCCGGCGTCACCCGCATCCTCGACGACCACGGCCTCAACCCGCGGCAGGACCTGATCCCGGTGGCGCCCGCCCTGCACTACGCCATGGGCGGCATCCGCACCGACCTCGACGGCCGCTCCTCCCGCCCCGGCCTCTGGGCCGTCGGCGAGGTGGCCAGCACCGGCGTCCACGGCGCCAACCGCCTGGCCTCCAACTCGCTGCTCGAGGGCCTGGTCTTTGCCGACCGCGTGGCGCGCGCCGTGGTGGCCACCCACAATGAACCTGGCTGGATGGAGGGCACCCGCGTCCGCCCCGTGCCCGCCCGCCGCAACGAGGCCTTCATCTCGCGCCTCGGCCACCCGGCGCCGCTTCGGCATCCGGCGCCCGCCTTCCCGCCGCTGGAGCCGGCGGACGTGGCCACCCGCGTGGCCGACGACCGCGCCGCCGGCCTCCTGGCCGGGATGCGCGAGGTGATGACCGCCGACGTGGGCATGCTCCGCACCGAGGCCGGCCTCCGCCGCGCCCAGCACGCCCTCGCCGACCTCGCCCGCCAGCTCCCGCCCGCCGCCTGGCGCTCGGCCAACCAGCTGCTGGTGGCGCGGCTCATTGCGCACGCGGCGCTCCGCCGCCGCGAGAGCCGGGGCGGCCACCGCCGCCTCGATTACCCGCCGGCCCCCGCGCCGGCCCGGACCCCCTCATGACCCTCGCCCTGCCCGTCATCGAGCCCACGCGCCTCTCCCCCGCGGAGATCGCGGCGCTCCAGTCCGAGATCAAGGCGCTGGCCCGGCAGCGGAACGCCGTCATCCTGGCGCACAACTACCAGCGCGCCGAGGTCCAGGACGTGGCCGACTTCGTCGGCGACAGCCTCGGCCTCTCCCGGAAGGCCGCCGCCACCGACGCCGACGTCATCGTCTTCTGCGGCGTCCACTTCATGGCCGAGACCGCGGCCATCCTGGCGCCGAAGAAGAAGGTGCTGCTGCCGGACCTCGAGGCCGGCTGCTCCCTCGCCGCCACCATCACCGCCGACGAGGTGCGCGCCTGGAAGGCGAAGTTCCCGGGCTACATCGCGGTGGGGTACGTCAACACCACGGCCGAGGTGAAGGCGGAGCTGGACTACTGCTGCACCAGCGGCAACGTCCTCGAGGTCATTGATGCCATCCCCGAGGAGAAGGGCATCCTCTTCCTCCCCGACTTCTTCCTGGGCGCGCACGTCCGCCGCATGCGCCCGCACCGGAAGGTCGAGGTGTGGCTGGGGGAGTGTCACGTGCACAAGGACATCAACCCCGTCACGCTGGAGCGGATGCGGGCCGAGCACCCCAGGGCCGAGGTGCTGGTGCATCCCGAGTGCGGCTGCGCGGGCCAGCTCATCTACGCCATGGGCCACGGCGACATCTCCGCCGACGGCGTCCACGTGGCCAGCACCGAGCGCATGATCCAGCTGGTGAAGGAACGGCCGGCCGCGGAGTTCATCATCGCCACCGAGGTGGGCATCATGCACCGCATGGAGCAGCTCGCCCCGGAGAAGCAGTTCTTCGCGGCGGACCGGGCGGCGGTGTGCGCCTACATGAAGACCATCACCCTCGAGGGCACGCGCGACGCCCTCAAGCTCGACCGCCACGTCATCACCGTGCCCCCTGACGTCGCCGAGCGGGCGCGTCAGGCGCTCGATCGCATGGTGGCGCTTGGCCCGAGCGTGGCGAAGCGGCCGGGGGACTGAACGGTCCGGGGCGTCGCCGGGGGCGTTGCCGGGGCGGGCGCCTGCGTTGAGACACACCGCACCCCACCCTGAAGCGAGAGTCGGCCCCCCAAGCCCCTGAGAGGCACATGGCACGCCGCACCCTGCTCGCCATCGCCGGAATCGGAGTGCTGCTGGTGGGCACCTGCGCGGTGACCGGGACGTCGCTGGTGCCGGTGCAGGTGGCGCTCGGGCCGTGCCTCATGGACTGGACCAGCCCGTCCACCTACAAGCCCCGCCTGAGCCCGCTCGCCACCGTCCGCGCCCCCCTCGGCGACGGGGCGCTGGAGCTCTGTTACAGCCGTCCCATCGCCCGGGGCCGGCAGGTGTTCGGCGGCCTCGTCCCCTACGGCGCCCCCTGGCGCCTCGGCGCCAACGAGCCCACCCGGCTCTACGTCAACCGCCCCGTGCAGCTCGGCGACGTGCGGCTCGAGCCGGGCCGCTATTCGCTCTACGTCACGCCCGACTCGGCGCACTGGCAGTTCCACGTGAGCCGGAGCGTGCTCCACTGGGGCAACGACATTTCCGCCGCCGTCCAGGCCCGCGAGGTGGGCCGCCTCACGGTGCCCGTGGAGCCGCTGGCCCAGCCCGTGGACTCGTTCACCATCCGCGCCGAGCCCGGGCCCGGCGACGGGCTCCGGCTGGTCTTCGAGTGGGAACAGACCCGCGCCGCGCTCGAGTTGCATCCCGCGTCCCCCGACCGCTGACGGTCCCATGATCGAACGCGACCTTCGCATCCGCATCGGCACCGACGCCCGCCGCGTCGCCGAGCTGGCGCTGGCCGAGGACGGCCCGCGCGACATCACCACCGACGTCACCATCCCCCCCGGCCAGGGCGGCACCGGCGCCATCGAGTTCCGCACCGCCGGCATCCTGGCCGGCACGCCCTACGCCGACGCGGTGGCGAGCGCCGCGGGCCTGCCGTCGATCACGTGGTACCACGCGCCGGGGAGCGCGGTGGCGGCCGGCGCCACGGCCGGCCTGGTGCGTGGTGACCTGGCGAAGATCCTCGTGGCCGAGCGCCCGCTCCTCAACCTGCTGCAGCGCGCCGTGGGCATCGCCACGCTGACGCACGCCTTCGTGGAGCGGGTGAAGCACACCCGGGCGCAGATCCTCCACACCCGGAAGACGGCCCCGGGCCTCCGCCTGCTCGACGTGAGTTCGGTGCTCGCCGGCGGCGGGCATGCGCACCGGCTGGATCTGGCGGGCACCGTCATGGTGAAGGACAACCACTGGCGCGGCCTCGAGCGGAGCGGCCGGCCGCTGCGGGACGCCCTCCGCACCGCGCGCGAGGCCGGTGCCGCCCGCTGCTACGTGGAGGTGGAGACGCTGGAGCAGCTGGCCCTGGCCTGCGAGGCCGGCGCCGACCGCCTGCTCATCGACAACCAGACCCCGGCCACCGTCCACGCCTGGGCCGCGCGCGCCCGCACCCTTTCGCGCGACATCGAGATCGAGGCCACCGGCGGCATCACCCTCGAGAACGTGGCCGCCTACGCCGATGCCGGCGCCGACTTCATCTCGATCGGGGCCCTCACGCATAGCGTCGCCGCCGCCGACGTCGCCCTCGAGATCCGCGACGAGATCTGACCCACCACCCCGCCCGCCACGCACGATCCCGCTCGCCTTGCGTCTGTAGGGGCCGGATGTATCCGGCCCCTACGTACGTGGGGGCGAGGGGATCGTACGTGGTGGGCCGGGTGGTGGCGTGAGCGTCCCAAACGCACCGCGGGGCCCGTCGTCGGACGAGCCCCGCGTCGTTTTCGCGCCCCGCGTGGCCTACGCGTTCCGCATCCCCCGCCACACGTAATACACCGGCACCCCGGAGAGGATGATCCCGAAGGTGATCGCCGTCCCCATGAGGTCCGTGGCGAACGCATTCGCGATCATCCCGAGGCCCGCCAGCAGGAACAGCACCGGCGTCACCGGATACCCGAGCGTCTTGTAGCCGGTGGCCGGCACCCCCTCCCGCCGCCGCCGCACGAAGACGCCGATCACCGCCAGCGCGTAGAACGGCCACGTCCCGAGAACAAAGCGATCGGCCAGCTCCGCGAAGCCGCTGAACGACACGTAGATGATCGCCAGCGTGGCCGAGAGCCAGATGGCCACCGACGGGCTCCCGAACTTCGGCGACACCCGCGCCGCCGTCTGGAAGAAGAGCCCGCGGTCGGCCATGGCGAAGAAGACGCGGGAGCCGGTGAGCAGCGAGCCGTTGGTGGCCCCGAAGGTCGAGATCATCACGATCACCGTCACCACCGCCACCCCCGCCCCGCCGAGCAGCGGGATCCGCTCCGCCGCCGTGGCCGCGATGAGCGGGGCGCCGACCATCTCCTGCACCGGCACCAGGTAGAGGAACGCCGCGTTGACGCTGCAGTAGATCAGGATGAGCAGCAGCGCCCCGATCACCATCGACGCCGGCAGCGTCTTCTCCGGGTCCCGGATCTCGCCGCTCACCTTCGTGACGTCGGCCCAGCCGTCGTAGGCCCACATGATGGACACCATGGCCGTGGCCAGTGCCGAGCCCGTCACCACCGCCCCCGTCGGGGCGAAGTTGGCGGTGTTCCCCTGCCCCGCGACGAAGCAGAGCAGCGCCAGCCCGAAGATGCCAGCGTACTTGGCGGCGGTGGTGAGGTTCTGCACCACCGCGGCGATGTTCACGCCCACGTAGTTGAGTGTGGCCACGAGCAGGATCGCGGCCATGGCCACCCAGCGGACCATGGGCGTGTCGAGCCCCATCATCCGGCAGAAGTACTCCGCGAAGATGGTGCTGATGGCGCCGAGCGCCGAGGCCCGGAGCACCGACAGCTCCGCCCACCCGAACAGGAAGGCGGGCATCGGCCCGATGGTCTCGAGGATGTAGGTGAAGATCCCGCCCGAGCGCGGATAGGCCGTCGCCAGCTCGGCGATGGTCAGCGCCCCGCACAGCACGATCACCCCGCCCAGCACCCACGCGCCGAGCATGATGGCGGGGTCGGGCAGCTGGCCCGCGATGCGGGCGGGGGTGCGGAAGATGCCGCTCCCGATCGTCGTCCCGACCAGCACGGCGACGGCGCTCCACAGGCCCAGGCGACGGGTCAGCCGTTCGCCCCAGGCGTCGGGGGCTTGGGTCATGAAGTGGGGGGTCTGAAGAGAACTTGCGGAACCGCGGACGCCCTAAGTTGGCCCCCCGGCGTCAGCTTGACAACCCGCGGCCCGCGCCCGTTCTTTCCCCCCGCCAAGGGTCCCCCCCGGGGGGGCCTATCCTTATACAGCAGGCCGGAGTACAGGATGAACGAGCAGGTCCCCGAGGGCTCCGCCGGCTACCGCCGCATCGCCCTGATCGCGACGGGCTTCACCGTCGGCCTGATCACCCTGGGCGGGTACGTCCGCATCACCGGCGCCGGCATGGGGTGCAGCGACCACTGGCCCCTCTGCAACGGCCGCCTCCTCCCCAACCTCGCCGACACCCTCGAAGTCCTGGAATGGAGCCACCGCTGGGTGGCCGTCATGGTCTCGGGGGCCATCGCGGGGCTCGTGGCCATTGCCGCCCGGAAGCACCGCCAGGATCCCTGGCTCCGCACGCCTGCCTTCCTGGCCGGCGTGCTGCTGGTCCTCCAGGTGGCGCTCGGCGCCGCCACGGTGAAGCTCTGGAACGCCGCCCCCTCGGTGGTCATCCACCTCACCAACGCCATGATCCTGCTCGCGGTGCTCGTCACCGCGGTGCTCCGCTCCGGCGAGCGCCTCCGCGGCGCCACCCCGCCGGCCGGCGGGCTCAGCGTCAAGCACGCGCTGGTCCCCGCCTTCGCCTTCCTCCTCGTTTTCTTCGGGGCCCTCGTCGCCAACTACGACGCCGGCCTCTACTGCCTCGGCTTCCCCCTCTGCGGCGGCCAGGTGGCGCCCCCCGCCAACGGGCTCGGCCAGTTGCAGTGGGTGCACCGCATCCTGGCGTTCCTCTTCCTGGGCCACGCCTTTGCCACGGCGGCCGCCAGCCGGAAGTTCACGGGCGAGGACGCGGCACCCTACCGCCGCGCCGCCTGGACGCTCGCCGGCCTCGTGACGCTGCAGGTGACCGTCGGCGCCTCCATGATGCTCGCCATGATGCCGGACGGGCTTCGCGCCGCGCACCTGCTGGTGGGGTCGCTGGTCTGGGTGGCCGCCCTCGTGGTGGCGTTCCGCGCCCGGCGCCTGGCCCCGGCCTCCGCCGGCTCCACGGCCGGGAGCACCACTCGCACCGAGGCGACGCTCGCGAGCAACGGCGTGGCCTTCGCGGCCCCCTTCGTGGAAGAGGCCCCGGTCCCCATGACCGGCGCCGAGGCCCGCGCCAGGATCCGCGAGGAGGCAGGGATGGAGGAGCCGGGCATCATGGCGGACCTCCTCACCCTCACCAAGCCGCGGATCATCTCGCTGCTGCTCCTCACCACGCTGCTCCCCATGTTCATCACCGGGAAGGGCGTCCCCTCCCCGATGCTGGTGTTCTGGGTGATGCTCGGCGGGTACCTCATGGCGGGCGGCGCCAACACGGTCAACATGTGGTTTGACCGGGACATCGACATGCTCATGGGCCGGACCAAGCTCCGCCCCATCCCATCGGGCCGCATCCCGGCGCTCGCCGCGCTCACCTTTGGCCTCGCGCAGGGCGCCGTCGCGTTCTACATCTTCTGGCACTTCGTGAATCCGCTCAGTGCCTGGATGGCCGTGAGCGGGTACCTGTTCTACATCTTCATCTACACGGTGTGGCTCAAGCGGGCCACCACGCAGAACATCGTGATCGGCGGCGCCGCGGGGGCGTTCCCGCCGCTGGTGGGGTGGACGGCGGTCACGGGGTCGCTCGACCTCACGGCCATCTACCTCTTCGCCATCATCTTCTTCTGGACCCCGCCGCACTTCTGGGCGCTGGCCCTGATCAAGCGAAACGACTACGCCAAGGCCGGCGTGCCCATGATGCCGGTGGTGAGCGGCGAGCACTGGACCAAGGTCCAGATGGTGGCCTACACCCTGATGCTCCTCCCGCTCACCGTCATGCCCACCATCTACGGCCAGCTCGGCCTCTTCTACGCCCTCGCGGCGGTGGTCCTCGGCGGCCGGCTCCTCTGGTACAGCATCCGGGTGCTGCGCGAGCAGGGCGTCACGCCCACCACCTGGAAGATGTACAAGTACTCGCTGGTGTACCTGGCGCTCCTCTTCGTGGCCATGGGGGTGGACCGCGCCATGCCCTTCGGGCACGACTACGAGCGCATCAACAAGATGACCGTGGGCCAGCCCGAGGTTGAGGCGCTGAACACCGGCATGCCCGCCGGGCACCAGCACTGAGCACCGCTCCCGCCGGGAACCCCCGCCCGAGGAAGCTGCCGCCCCCCACCGCGCTCAAGCGGCTGCTGCCGCTCGTCCGCCCGTACCGGTGGCCGCTCACGCTCGCCACGCTGGCGCTCATCGCGGGCGCGGGGCTCAACCTCTCGCTGCCGCTCATGATGGGCCGGCTGGTGGATGCCGCCTTCCAGCCCAACGCCCGCGTCACGCTCGATCGCTTTGCGCTGCTGCTGTTCCTCATCGTGGTGGCGCAGGCGGTCCTCAACGCCCTGCAGGCCTACCTCCTGAGCTCCACCGGCGAAAAGGCCGTGGCCGGCCTCCGCCGCACCCTCTTCTCCCGCCTGCTGGACCAGCCCCCCGGCTTCTTCGCCGACCGGCGCACGGGCGAGCTCACCAGCCGCCTCACCACCGACATCGCGCAGCTGCAGGGCACGGTCAGCCACCAGATCGCCGAATTCTCGCGGCAGGTGCTGACGCTGGCGGGCGCGGTGACGCTCCTCGCCATCACCCAGCCGCGGCTCACGCTCACCGCGCTCGCGGTGATTCCCGTGGCCGTGACCACGGCCTTCTTCTTTGGCCGCCGGCTCCGCCGGATGAGCACCGGGGTGCAGGACAAGGTGGCGGAGGCCACCGCCGTGGCGGAGGAGGCGTTCAGCCAGATCCGCACGGTGCAGAGCTTCGCCATGGAGGAGTGGGAGCGCACCCGCTTCTCCGACCGGGTGGACGCCATCGTGGCGGCGGCGGTGGTGCGGGCCCGGGTGCGGGGGATGTTCTTCGGGGCCATCACCTTCGCGGCGTTCACCGCGGTGGTGATCGTGCTCTGGCAGGGCGGCGTCCTGGTGAGCGAGGGGAAGCTCACGGCCGGCGAGCTCATCACCTTCCTGATCTACACCATCACCATCGCGGGGTCGGTGAGCTCGCTGGCGTCGTTCTTCAGCGTGTACCAGGAATCGGTGGGGGCGGCGGAGCGGGTCTTTGAGCTGATCGAGCGGCCGAGCCCCATCACCAACCCCGCCTCGGCGGCCGCTATGGCACCCCGGCCCCACGGGGAGCTGGCGCTGGAACGTGTGTCATTCCAGTACCAGGCCGGGGAGGACCAGCCGTGGGCCCTCCGGCAGGTGGATCTCCGGGTCCCCGCCGGGCAGATCGTGGCCCTGGTGGGCCCCTCCGGGGCCGGGAAGACCACCCTCGTTAGCCTCCTGCCCCGCTTCTGGGACCCCACGGACGGGGTAATCCGGCTGGATGGCCAGGACCTCCGGGCCCTGAACCTCGGCGACCTGCGCCGGGCCATCGGCGTGGTCCCCCAGGAGCCGGCCCTCTTCAGCGGCACCATCCGGGAGAACATCGCATACGCCCGCCCGGGGGCCCCGGCGGACGCCGTGGAGGCCGCCGC
>CAZRCT010000092.1:0-12918 GCA_964598655.1 uncultured Gemmatimonadaceae bacterium | reverse complement strand
GGCGCCGCTGCTCCTCATCTGCGCCGCGATCTTCGTGGCCTTCTGGGCGGCGGCGCTCGGCGGGATCGCCGTCGCGGCGGTGGGGATGCTGGCCACCGTCGGCGTGACGATGTCGGTGGATGCGTACGGTCCCATCGCGGACAACGCCGGCGGCATCTCCGAGATGAGCCATCTCGGCAAGGACGTCCGGAAGATCACCGACGGGCTCGACGCCCTCGGCAACACCACGGCGGCGATCGGCAAGGGTTTCGCCATCGGCTCGGCGGCGCTCACGGCGCTGGCGCTCTTCAGCGCCTACGCCACGGCCGTGTCGGCCACGCGGCCGCTGGTGCTCGATCTCGTGGACCCCATGGTGGTCATCGGCCTCTTCCTCGGCGGGGCGATGCCGTTCGTGATCGGCGCGCTGACGATGACCGCCGTGGGCCGGGCGGCCGCGGGCATGGTGGACGAGGTGCGGCGGCAGTTCCGGGAGATCCCGGGCCTGATGGAGGGCACCGCCAAGCCGGACAGCGCGCGCTGCGTGGACATCTCGACGCGCGCCGCGCTCCGCGAGATGATCCTGCCGGGCATCACGGCGGTGGCGGTGCCGGTGGTGGTGGGGAGCCTCCTCGGGGTGGCGGCGCTCGGCGGCCTGCTGGCCGGGGCCACGCTCTCGGGCGTGCTGCTGGCGCTCTTCATGGCCAACGCCGGCGGGGCATGGGACAACGCGAAGAAGTACATCGAGGGGGGCGCGCTCGGCGGCAAGGGCTCGGATCCCCACAAGGCGGCCGTGGTCGGCGACACCGTCGGCGACCCGTTCAAGGACACGTCGGGCCCGGCCATGAACATCCTCATCAAGCTCATGAGCGTGGTGTCGCTGGTGCTGGCACCCTGGCTCGCGAGCCTCGGGCGGTAACATGCTGCGACTCGGAATCGTGGGACTCCCCAACGTGGGCAAGTCCACCCTCTTCAACGCGCTCACCTCGGCGGGCGCGCTGGTGGCCAACTACCCGTTTGCGACCATCGAGCCCAACACCGGCGTGGTCACGGTGCCGGACAAGCGGCTGGAGGAGCTGGCGAAGATCGTGAACCCCGAGCGCACGCTGCCGGCGGCGGTGGAGTTCGTGGACATCGCGGGGCTGGTGAAGGGGGCCAGCCAGGGCGAGGGCCTCGGCAACCAGTTCCTGGCCAACATCCGCGAGGTGGACGCGATCGTGCACGTGATCCGCTGCTTCGACGACGACGACGTGCAGCACGTGATGGGCTCGGTGGACCCGGTGCGGGACCGCGAGGTCATCAACATCGAGCTCCAGCTCGCGGACCTGGCGCAGGTGGAGAAGCGGCTCGACAAGACCGTGCGCACCGCCAAGTCCGGCGACGCGCAGGCGAGGATCGAGGCGAAGCTCCTCACCGCGCTCAAGGACGCGCTGGCCGACGGCAAGCCGGCACGCGTCGTGGTGCCCACCGACGAGGAGAAGGCGGCGTACCGCGCCTTCAACCTGCTCACGGCCAAGCCGGTGCTGTACGCCGCCAACGTCCTCGAGAGCGAGCTCTCGACCGGCAACCGCCACGTGGCCGCGCTCACCGCGGCGGTGGACGCCGATGGCGGCGAGCACGAGGTGGTGATCTTCTCGGGCAAGGTGGAGGCGGAGCTGGCCGAGCTGCCGCCCGAGGACCGGGGGGAGTTTCTCGCCTCGCTCGGCGCCACCGAGAGCGGGCTCGACCGCCTGGCGCACGCGGCCTACCACCTGCTCGGCCTGCAGAGCTACTTCACCGCCGGCGAGAAGGAGGTCCGCGCCTGGACCATCCACCGCGGCGACAAGGCACCGCAGGCGGCGGGCGTGATCCACTCGGACTTCGAAAAGGGGTTCATCCGGGCGGAGACGGTGGCCTACGCCGACTTCATCCGCCTGGGCGGGTGGAAGGCGGCCCGCGAGCAGGGCGTGGCGCGGGCGGAGGGGAAGGAGTACGTGGTGCAGGATGGGGACGTGATGCTGTTCCGCTTCAACAACTGAGCCTTCCCGGAGACGCCGCCGTGCAGACGCGCTCGCTCCTCCTTGCAGCCGTCCTGCTCGGCGGCGTTGTCGCCCCTGCCCGCGCCCAGCGCGCGGGGCCGGGGGAAGGCCGCCTGGACCTCGTGGTGGCCGCCCCGCTCGACTCGGCCCGGCGTCTGGTGCGCCGCGCGCTGCGCGCCGCCGAGCTCAAGGCGGACACCGTCGGCGAATACCTGCTGGTGTACCGCGAGCCGTGCGATCCCGGCTTTGGCCGGGCCACGCTGCGCACCCTCCGCGCCGTGCTGTTGCCCCGCACGCCGGACTCGACGGCCGTGGCGTTCTTCCCACTCAAGGAACGCTTCACCCCCACCAACCGCTGCCGCGGCGAGACGCCCGAACGGACCTGGATTGACGCGGGGGACGATGGCGCCGAGGGGAAGCTGTGGCGCCGGCTCAGCGGCGCGGTGCGCGCGCTCGAGGCGGGCGGCGCCGTCCGGGGGCCGGCCGCGGCCCCGGTCCCGGAACCCGACCCGTCGCTTTCCCTGGCCCGGACACCCTACGTCCGCTACGTCCGCGCCACCCCGGACGCCATCCGTGCCCGGCTGGTGGCGGCCATGCACGCCCGCCGGCTCCCGCCCTCGCGGGTGGACCGCTACCAGCTGCAGACGTGGATCTGCCGGGACCGCGAGCAGGAGGCGGTGCACGTGGTGCTGCTGCCGGTGGACAGCGCGGTGACCAAGGTGCTCGTCGCCGGCGAGCGGGTGAAGATCAGCGACGGCTTCCTCAACTTCTCCGGCGACTGCGACGGCGGGGCGTGGCGGCGCACGTTCGTGCAGGACGGCGACGATGAGCGCACCCTGCTCGGCGACATGCGGATGCTCGCCACGGTGCTGCAGGAGTTCCCCGCGGCCGACGGCGACCCGCTCCCCGCGCTCCCCGGCCGACGGGACCGGGCCCGGGAGCAGCAGCTGGCCCGGGCGGCGGCGATCGACCGGGCGTACGTGGAGCTGCCGGTGGCGCTGCCGGCGGCCCGGGACCGGGTGGCAGCACTCTTCGCCGACCAGCGGCTCCTGCCGATCCTCAGCGGGACCGACCGGGTCCAGTGGTACTGGTGCGGCGCGGACGAGGAAGCCCTGAAGAACCGCGACGTGGAGACGCTGCTCCGGGCGCAGCTCACGACGCTCGACAGTGCCCGCACCGCGGTGACCTTCCGGGTGTTCCAGACCGACCTCGACCGCCTCAACCTGGCGCTCGAGGAGAAGAACGACTGCCCGAGCATCACCAACCCCGGCGAGACGGCGCGGAACCGGGTGACGAGCCGGATCGAACCCGTGCTCTGGGCCCGCGTGGCGGCCATGGTGGAGGCGCTGGCTGCCGCCGTACCCGGGGCGAGCGCGCCGGTGCTGGACCAGACGACGCGCTGAGGCGCGCGCGGGCACCCGAGGCCGGTGTCCAACGATGCGCGACGCCCTTCCGGTGGGTGCGGCCGGTCCGTATAATTTCTCACCCGATCGTAGCGTCACTGCCGGCAGCCCGGGGTCTCCCTCCGGGCTTTCCGTCCGCCCCCACGCGAGCCTCCGCATGCCCGTCCCCACCAGCGAGTCCCTCCGTCCCTTCAGCTCCGAGTCCGCCCTCGGTCGCTCGGCCGAGATCGAGGCGGAGAGCGCCAAGTTCCGCGCGGTGCTGGCGGAAATCGGGCGCGTGATCGTGGGCCAGCCGGTGCTGCTGGAGCGGCTCCTGATCGGGCTGCTGGCCGACGGCCACATCCTGCTGGAGGGGCTGCCGGGGCTGGCCAAGACGCTGGCGGTGCGGACGCTCGCCGCCACGATCGACTGCGACTGCCGCCGGGTGCAGTTCACCCCCGACCTGCTGCCCGCCGATCTCGTGGGCACGCTGATCTACAACCAGCGCGCCGGCGACTTCACCGTCCAGAAGGGCCCCATCTTCACCAACATCCTGCTCGCCGACGAGGTGAACCGCGCGCCCGCCAAGGTGCAGAGCGCGCTGCTCGAGTGCATGCAGGAGCGACAGGTGACGATCGGCGGCGAGACCCACCGGCTGGCGGAGCTCTTCCTGGTGCTGGCCACCCAGAACCCGCTGGAGCACGAGGGCACCTATCCGCTGCCCGAGGCGCAGGTGGACCGGTTCCTCTTCAAGCTGGTGGTGAACTATCCCACGCGCGCCGAGGAGCGGGAGATCATCGACCGGATGACGGACACGAGCGAGCCCACGCCGAAGGTGGTGATCCACCCGGACAGCGTGCTCCGGTCGCGCGAGATCGTGCGGGGGCTCTACGTGGACGGGAAGATCAAGGAGTACGTGCTGGACCTCGTGGCCGCGACCCGCGACCCCGCCACCCGCGGCCTCGGCGACTTGAAGCAGCTGATCCAGTTCGGCGCCTCACCCCGCGCGGGCATCAACCTGGTGAAGGCGGCCAAGGCGCACGCCTTCCTGCAGGGCCGCGCGTACGTCCTCCCCGAGGACGTGAAGGCCATGGCGCACGACACCCTCCGCCACCGCCTCATCCCCACCTACCAGGCGGAGGCCGACGGCATCACGTCGGACCAGATGCTCGACCGCATCCTCGCCGCGGTGCCGGTGCCGTGAGGCCGGCCGGCAGGTAGCGCATGGCCGTCCCGCCGCTCTCCCCCGAACTGCTCACGCAGGTCCGCCACCTCGAGCTCACCACCCGGGAGCTGGTGCGCGACCTCGTGGCCGGCGACTTCGCCAGCGTGTTCCGCGGGCGGGGCGTGGAGTTCACGGAGGTGCGCGAGTACCTGCCCGGCGACGACGTCCGCACCATCGACTGGAACGTCACCGCGCGGCTCGGCGCCCCCTACATCAAGCGCTTCATCGAGGAGCGGCAGCTCACGCTCTTCCTGCTGGTGGACGTCAGCGCGTCGGGCGCGTTCGGCTCGGTGGAGCGGACCCGGCGCGAGGTGCTGGGCGAGATCGCCGCCGTGCTGGCGCTGGCCGCGGCGCGGCAGCGGGACCGGATCGGCGCGGCCTTCTACAGCGACCAGGTGGAGTGGTTCTCGCCGCCCAAGAGCGGCCGCGGCCAGGCCATGCAGGTCGTCACGCAGGCGCTCGGCCTCGCGGCCAGCGGGCGCGGCACCGACCTCCTGCGGGCGCTCGACGTGCTGGAGCCCATCCTCCGGCACCGCTCGCTCGTGGTGGTGCTCTCCGACTTCCAGGATCCCGGGCAATGGCGCGGCCTCGACCGGCTGGCCGCCCGCCACGACGTGGTGGCGCTCCAGGTGACCGACCCGCGCGAGCGCGACCTGCCGCGCGTGGGCCTCGCCACCCTCTGGGATCCCGAGAGCGATGACTGGGTGGTGGTGGATACCGACGACCCGGGCATCCGCGAGCGGTATCGCGAGGACCGCGCGGAGCTGGAGCAGGCGTTCGCCACGCGGTGCCTGGAGCGGCGGATCGACCTGCTCAAGCTGGACACCGACCGGCCCTACGCCCACGCGCTGGCCGCCTTCTTCGGCCGGCGGGAGCTCCGGCGCGCATGAGGCGCCGCCTCTTCGCCGCCCTGCTCCTGGCCGCGGCGCTCGCCCCGGGGGCACTCCGGGCGCAGAGCTTCGAGATCACGCCCGACGTCCCCCGGGCCCTGGTCGGTGACGAAGTGAAGCTGACGGTGAAGGTGACCCTGCTCCCCGGGCAGGAGCTGCTGGACCTCGTCCCCAAGAACCTGATCCCGCCGCCGGCCGGCACGCGGGTGATCCACGTGGACACGCTGCGTGCCAGCGCCCCGCTCGAATACAGCGGCCGGATCACCATCGCCTGGTTCCGGGTGGGGCCGCAGCCGGTCCCCACCTTCACCCTGCTCTACCGCCCCGAGCCGAACGCGCTCCCCGACACCCTGGTGCACGCGCCGGTGCCCATGGAGATCGCCTCGCTCCTGCCGGCCGGCAATCCGTCGCTCAAGGACATCCGGCCGCTGCTCTGGATCAGCGGGCCGGTGTGGCTGCAGATGGCATTCCTCGCGAGCCTCGTGGGTGGCGGCTTCGGCTGGCTCTGGTGGCGGACGCGGCCCAGGGACGGGCGCGCGGCGGCGCGCGCCGAGGTGGTGGAGCTCGATCCGGGCCCCTTCGTGCGCGCGCTCCGCGCCCTCGAAGCGGTGGAGGCGCGCGCCGCCGCGAGCGGCGCCGCCGTGGATCCGCTCTACGCCGAGGTGGCGGCGGTGCTCCGCAGCTGCCTGCTCGAGATCGGGGCGCTCCCCCATCCCGGCCTGACCACGCCCGAGGCGCCGGCGCGCCTGCCTGAGCCGCTCAAGGACGGCGGCGGGGCCGAGCGGCTGCTCCGGGTGCTCCGCGACAGCGACCTGGTGAAGTTCGCGGCGGTGCACCCGGACCTGCCCGCGGCACGCCATCATGTGGAGGGGGCGCGCGCGCTGCTCGAGGCCTGGCGCGCCGTGGCCGAGCGGACGCCGCCCGCGGAGGCGGCCGCATGAGGCTGGCGGCCCCGTACTTCCTGGTCCTGCTGCTGGCCCCGCTCTGGGTGCTGCTGCAGCGCTGGCGCCGCCGCACCCAGCCGCCGGCGGAGCGGCTGGCCTTCCCCGGCGTGCGCCTGGTGCGGCAGGCCGGCTCCACGCTGCGCGCCCGCTGGCACGCGCTGCCCGCCACGCTCGGGCTCCTCGGGCTCACGCTGCTGGTGCTGGGGCTGGCGCGCCCGCAGGTGCCGGGCAACGCGGACCCCACCCGCATCCGCTCCCGCAACATCATGCTGATCCTCGACATCTCGAGCAGCATGAAGGCCACCGACTTCAAGCCCGACAACCGCCTCGGGGTGGCCAAGACGGTGCTCCGCGACTTCATCAAGCACCGTCAGGGCGACCTCATGGGCCTGGTGGTGTTCTCGAGCCGCGCCTTCATCCAGGCGCCGCTCACCACCGACGTGGACGTGCTCGACCGGCTGATCGACCAGGTGGACATCGGCATGCTGCCTGACGGCACCGCCATCGGCACCGCCATGGCGCTCGGCCTGTCGCAGCTCAAGAACCTGCCCGACAAGGCGTCGGTCGTCATCCTCATCACCGACGGCGCCAACAACACCGGCGAGCCCACGCCCCGCCAGGCGGCGGAGGCGGCCAAGGCGCTGGGCATTCGGATCCACACCATCGGCGTGTCGTCACCGGACACCACGGCCATCGCGCTCAACGGCGTCTGGAGCCTCCGGAGCCTCTCCGGCCGCCTCTCCACCCGGGACGAGGCCGCCCTCAAGGACATCGCCGCGCGCACCGGCGGGCAGTACTACAAGGCCACCGATCCCGAGGTGCTCCGCGCGGTGATGAACGAGATCGACCCGATGGAGCGGATCGAGGTCAAGGTGAGCGAGACGCGGCGCTACCACGAGCTGTTCCCGTGGTGCGTGAGCCTGGGCCTCGCCCTGCTGCTCGGCGAGCTCCTGCTCCGGGCCACCTGGCTGCGGACGCTGCCATGAGACTGCCCTTCGCGCAGCCCGGGGCGCTCATCCTGCTGCTGGTGCTGCCGGCACTCTGGGTCATCGTGCGCGCGGCGCTGGCCGAGCGGCGGAAGGCGCTGACGGCGTGGGCGGCGCCCGGCGTGCTGGCCCGCACCTCGGCCCTCCCTGACGAGGGCGGCCCGCGCTGGCGCACCCTGCTCCGCTGGGCCGGCCTCGCTTGTGTGGTGGTGGCGCTGGCGCGGCCGCAGGTCGGGCGGTCGCCGGCGCAGGTGGCCAAGACCGGGCGCGACCTCATCGTGGCCCTGGACCTCTCGCGCTCCATGAAGACGGAGGACGTCGGGCAGGACCGCCTGTCGCTGGCCAAGCGGCTGGCGTGGCAGCTGGCGGCCGCGCGCGCCGGGGACCGGGTGGGCCTGGTGATCTTCGGCGGCGGCGGCTTCCTGCAGCTCCCGCCCACCACCGACCTCGGCACCTTCCAGCTCTTCCTGGAGGCCGCGAGCTACGACGACATCGCCGACCCGGCCACCGACGTGGCCGCCGGCCTCCGGGTGGCGGAGCGCGTGCTCCGCCGCGAGGGGGCCGGGATCGGGTCGCGCGCGGTGCTGCTCCTTTCCGACGGCGAACGCTCCGAGGGGCCGCTCGATCCGGTGCTCGAGCTCTACCGCCACGCGCGGCTCCCGGTCTTCGTGGTGGGCGTCGGCACCCGCGAGGGGGGGCAGGTGCCGGCCGACACCGCGGACCACGAGGGCCCGTGGCACCTCGACGGCATCGGGCGACCGGTGGTCTCACGGCTGGCGGAGGAGGACCTCCAGCGCATCGCGGAGGCGGGCGGCGGCGCCTATGCCCGCTGGGACGACCGGCCCGCGCTCGACCGCCTGGCCAGGGACCTGGCCACGCTCCAGCCGCGCACCCTCACCGGCCAGCCCGCCGACGAGCCCACCGAGTGGTACCAGCTCCCGCTGGCCCTCGGCGTCCTGCTCCTGCTGGCCGACCTCCTCCTGGCCAACCGCCCCCGAGCACGCCCGGCGGCGCGGCCCACCCTCCGGCCCCGGGACAAGGCCGCCCCCACGCGCGCGCCCGCCGGTACGCCGCGCAGCACCGGCCCGTGGCGCCCCGCGCTCGGCGGCCCGCAGGCGGTTGCGCGCGCCGGCCTCGCCACGCTGGTCCTGCTCCCGCTCCTCTCCTGCACCCCCACCAACGACGCGGTGCGCGGGCGGCAGCTCTACGAGCAGGGCAAGTACCTCGAGGCCTACGAGGCCTACCAGCGCCTGCTGCTGCAGCAGGGCGGTCCCGCGGTGCGGTTCAACGCCGGCAACAGCCTCTACCGCCTGAAGCAGTACAGCGACGCCGCCCGCACCTGGCGCGAGGCGATGAGCGGCGACGAGCGCATCCGCCAGCAGGCGTTCTTCAACATGGGGAACGCCTACGTCCGCGCCTCGGAGGACGCCAACGAGCTGAGCGACTACCTGGGCAAGGCCATCGCCGCCTACGAGGAGGCACTGCGCCTCGACCCCACCGACCGGGACGCCAAGTGGAACCTCGAGATCGCCCTCAAGAAGCGGGGCGACGTGCCGCAGCAGGGCTCACGCGGCCGCGGCGGACGGGCCGACTACGGCCGCGGCAGCCGCGAGGAGGGCTACGAGGAGAACCGCGAGGCGGCGGTGGGCGCCATGGCCGGCGGCGGCCAGGGCGGCGACGAGGGCGAGTCGGTGGAGGAGCTGAACGAAGACCAGGCCCGCTCGCTGCTGGATGCGGTGGAACGCCAGCAGCTCAACAGCCACGAGGGGAAGCGGCCGAAGACGGGGCCGGGAGCGAACCGCGACTGGTGAGACCGCCTGCCCTCCTCCCCCTCCTCCTGCTGGCCGCCTGCGCCGGCTCGGCCGGGGACGCCGCCCCCGCCACCGGCGACCTCACCTCCTCCTCGACCTTCCAGCCGCTCCTCGATTCCGCCGGCGTCCACCGGTTCAAGGTCACCAACGTGCGCTACCTCGCCGTGCGCCACGTGGACCGCGAGGGGCTGCGCCGCCCCCTGCTCCGCGAGACCTTCCTCCAGCGCTGCTGCACCGAGGGCGAGCGCGAGGTGGAGAGCACCCTCCTGCTCGAGGGCCTCGGCGATGCGGCGCAGCCTGCCGCCACGCCAGTCTGGCGGCAGAGCTTCCCCGCTGACGCCGGCGAGGTCTGGGGCGACTTCTACCGTGCCGTCGAACGCGGCTGCTGCGACCAGGCCGACGCCCTGATCTACGTCCACCTGGGGACGGGCGCGCTCGCCTTCGTGGTGAGCGCCGCGGACCACCCGCCGGCCCAGGCCCTCGCGACGCTCCGGGTCCCCAATTCCCCGCTGGTCCGGTACGCGGGGTTCCTGGACCGCGTGACCCCGGTGGAGGCGCCGGAGGCGCTGACGGACTCCTCGGTGGTGGGGGTGCTGCAATACGGGTCCGGGGAGGGCCCCGCGCGGCGCTTCGTCCTCCGGAAGGAGGGCGGCCGGGGCCTCGATTACCGGCTGGACCGGGTGTCGTTCCGGATCCCCGGACGGGAAACGGGGCAGGACGGGAGCGCCGACCTCTGGGCAGCCGACGGGCAGTCCGATCCCACGGCGCTGTCCGGGCTCTGGATCCTCCTCTCGCTCAGCGCCTATGACGATCCGCCGCTGACCATCGAAGTCCCGGTGACGGCCGACGCCCCGGACCCCGCCCGGGCGGGCCTCCCGGCCGGCTGGACCCTGACTGCCGGGGGGCCCTGACCCACTCGCCAAACCGCTCGCAGGAAGCTCACGCCCCCTTCACCGACGGTTCCGCACCACCCTCGCACCTTGGGTCCGTGGGAAGTCGGCAGTTCCCTCGGCCGGAGGTGATCCATGTGGCGCGACACACCCCTTCGCCGCGTGACGGCGTTTGTCCTCGGCGCGTGGTTCCTGTTCCTGGCTTCCGGGTGCATGAGTTGGCGGTCACAGCAGGCACCGCCGGGAGAAGTCCTGGCAAAGCGCGCTCCCCCCGTCGTCCGGGTCGAACTGCAGGACGAGCGACGGATCGAGGTGTTCGAGCCCCGGGTCGCCAATGACACGCTCTCCGGCTACACGGGGGGACCGTCCACCGCGGACCGCGCGGAACCCATTCGGATCGCGCTGGCCGACATCCACCTGGTTGAACTCCGCCGCCCCGATGGCGGCAAGACCCTTCTCAGCCTCGCCGCGGTCGGGTTCGTGCTGGTCCTCATCGCCCTGGTCATCATCGAGAACAGCGACTTCAACCTGTTTGGGTCCTCCTGACCCCTCCCGGGGCATGCTGGGGCCCCGGGGAGGGGGCTACCTTCCCTTAACCTCTTCAACCGGCTAGGTTTGGCCCTCCACAATTCACCCTCCCGGAACCTCTCACCAGGGCCCGGGCGCCTAGACCAGAGGAAGGTGACATGCCCCGTCCGTACGAGGCGGTCTACATCTTCGATAGTGCCCTCGAAGAAGCCGCCATCAACGAGAAGCTCTCCCGCTTCCACGCCCTCGTTCCCCAGACCTCCGGTGAGCAGCCCAGGCTGAATCACTGGGGCAAGCGCACGCTCGCGTATCCGATCAAGAAGAAGGAGACCGGCTACTACGTGGTCGCCAACTTCCAGGCGGAGCCCGCGCAGTTGCCGGAGTTCGAGCGCGCCATCAAGCTCGACGACGGCGTGCTGCGCCACCTCGTCGTGGTCGACGAGTTCGACTATACGCCGAGCCGCGCCCCGACCGACCGCAAGTTCGAGGAGGACGACGAATGAAGCGCACCCGCAAGGGCGATCCGCTGGCCGAGGCCGGGATCCGCTACATCGATTACAAGGATGAGAAGATGCTGCAGCGGTTCCTGACGGAGCGCGGGAAGATCCTCCCGGCGCGCCTCTCGGGCATCACCGCGCGGCACCAGCGGCAGCTGAGCACCGCCATCAAGCGGGCGCGCTACCTGGCGCTCCTGCCCTACATCAAGCGGGGCACGAGCTGACGCACCCGGCCCCGGCACGCCCGCCGGTGACGCTCCGGGCCGTCCTGCTGCTCGGCGCGTACCTGCTGGTCTTTCCGTTGTTCGTGCTGGGGCCGCTCGCCGGCCTGCTGCTGGCCTCCCGTCCGCAGTCGGTGCGGGAGTGGCTGTGGATCGGGTTTGCGCTGGGCTGGGCCGCGCTCTCCCTGCTGACCCCCGAGGGGATCGCCACCCAGACGCTCGAGGCCTGGGCGTTCTTCGTCACGGGAGCGTTCGTGCTCCTGATGCTCACCGGGCGGCGCGGCGTGGTGCCGGGCGCGTTCCTCGCCAGCCTGTTCGGCTTCGGCGCGGTCACCGCCTGGAGCTGGTCGCTCGGGACCCGCTGGCGCGACATCCAGCTGGCGGTGGAGCACGGCGGCTGGGAGTTGTGCCGGCAGCTGGTGGACAGCGCCCGGGCGGCCGGCGCCGCACGCGCCGAGAGCGTGCAGGCGCTGGTGGACGCCATGGCGGCCGGGGTGTCGCTCTCGGCGGAGCTCTTCCCGGCGCTGCTGGTGCTCACGGCCCTGCCGGGGCTGGCGCTGGCCTGGAGTTGGTATCACCGGCTGGCCAGCCGCCCGGTGGGGGAACCGTCCGGGTCGTTTGCGGAGTTCCGCTTCAGCGACCAGCTGGTGTGGCTGATCGTGCTGGCGCTGGCGGCGTGGCTGCTGCCGCTGCCACCGCTGCTCGGGGGCATCAGTGACAACCTGGCCGTCCTCGCCGGCGGCCTGTACGCGGCACGCGGGGCGGCGATCCTGTGGGGATCGCTCGAGGCGTTCCCCCTGCTGATCCTGCTCCTGATCCTGGTGGGAGCGCTGACAATCCTGCCGGTTGCGATGGGCGGCTGCTTCGCCATCGGGCTGGCCGACACCTGGGTGGATTTCCGGCGGCGCTATGCGCCCGCCGACACGGAGGGGAGAGACCCATGGAAGTGATCCTGCGCGAAGACATCAAGACCCTGGGCAAGGCCGGCGACCTGGTGAAGGTCAAGCCCGGCTACGCCCGGAACTTCCTGCTGCCGAAGGGCCTGGCCTACGAGGCCACCGAGGGCAACAAGAAGCGCATCGCGGCCGAGACCAAGGCCCGCGGCGTCCGCGTGGCGGCCGAGAAGGCCGAGGCCGAGCAGCAGGCGGCCAAGCTGGGCGGCGTGCACCTCACCCTGGCCCGCAAGGCCGGCGAGGGCGACCGCCTCTTCGGCTCCATCACCGCCCAGGACGTGGCCGACGCGCTGGCCGCCAAGGGCCAGGCGGTGGACAAGCGGAAGATCGAGCTCGAGCACCCGATCAAGACCGTCGGGGACCACACCGTCGCGATCCGGCTGCACCACGAGGTGACCGCGGAGATCCGCCTCACCGTCCAGGCCGAGTAAGCGCCTCGCCGGATGACGGTAGCGATCCGGTACGTTGACGGGCCGAGGTTCGCCCGTTCCCTGCTCGCGGCCTCCGACTGGGTGGCGGCGGGCCGCGAGGAGATCAACCGGATCAACGTGTTCCCCGTCCCCGACGGGGACACGGGCACCAACTTCAGCCTGACCC
>CAZRCT010000091.1:8129-13012 GCA_964598655.1 uncultured Gemmatimonadaceae bacterium | reverse complement strand
CGGTTGGCGGTGCCGTGGAGCGGCGACTGAACGGCAACTGAAGGAACCACAGAGGCACAGAGGACACGGAGGGCACGGAGGGCACGGAGGGATCGAGCCCGGGGTGGCGCGTTGCCGGCCCGGGCTCGGTCGTTCTTGGGGGGGCTCCGTTCCGGGGGAAGTTCGTTGCCGGACCCGAGGTGGCACCCCCAGCAACCGCTGTTCTCTGTGCCCTCCGTGCCCTCTGTGCCTCTGTGGTTACCCTCACCACCCTCCCTGACTCACCGGACTCCCCACCGCCTCGAAGCCCGGCTATACTGTGCCGCGTTGCGGGCAGTCTTGTTCCCCCGAGGAAGGGAGTCCAGCCGTGAAGCCGATGCCGAGGATCGCCGCCGCGCTCGTCCTGCTTGCCGCTTGCGCACCGAAGGAGGGGGCGCCGGCCGCCGATTCCACCACCGCCGCCGCCCCCGTGCAGCCCGCAAAGGTCTCGACCGCCGAGGGCTTCAGCACCCCCGAGTCCGTGATCTGGGACGCCCAGCAGCAGGTCTGGTTCGTCACCAACATCAACGGGGGCCCGAGCGCCAAGGACGGCAACGGCTTCATCAGCCGCCTCAAGGCCGACGGCACGGTGGACAGCCTCCACTTCATCGTGGGCGGCATCAACGGCGTCACGCTGAACGGCCCCAAGGGCACCGCGCTCCAGGGCGACACGCTGTGGGTGGCGGACATCGACGCGCTGCGCGGCTTCAACCGCCTGACGGGCGCGCCCGTGGCCACCATCGAGTTCGGCGCGCAGGCCAAGTTCCTGAACGACGTGGTGGTGAGCCATGACGGCACCATCTACCTCACCGACACCGGCATCCTCATCGGCGCCGACGGCATCACCCACCCGGGGCCGGACCGGATCTTCGCGGTGACGGGCCGCGCCGTGAGCGTCGCCGCCGAGGGCGACTGGCTCGGCCGGCCGAACGGCATCGCCATGGACCACATGAACAACCGCTTCATCGTGGTGCCCTTCGGCGGCGGCGCGCTGCTCGGCTGGAAGCCGGGCGAGGCCAAGGCGGACACGATCGGCATCGGCCCGGGCAGCCAGGACGGCGTCGAGATCATCGGCGACGGGATCTACGTCACCAGCTGGGCCGACTCGACCCTCTTCCGGGTGGGCGACCGCAGCAACACCAAGGTGGCCACGGGCGTGAACAGCCCCGCGGACATCGGCGTGGACCCGGCGCGTGGCCTCGTGGCCATCCCGCTCTTTACCGAGAACAAGGTGGAGTTCTGGAAGGTCAAGTAAGCGGCTGAGGTACGGCCGGATCCCCCGCCAGCTGCCCCAAGGCCTGCTGGCGGGGGATTTCGCGTTCTTGGGGTGACGAGATGCTGGGTGACCGTGGCGGGTCGTGATTGCCGGGGTCCGACGACGATCGCCGCCTACTCCAGCCGCCGCGCCGACTGCAGTTCGAGCCGCACCAGGTCCTTCCCCGGGTCCCGGAACTCCTGCGCCACCAGCCACCCTTCCCGCTTGCTCACCCAGAGCTGGATCCCCCCCACGTCCTCGACCCCCATCACCAGCTTCCAGCAGTCGAAGGTCCCGGCGGGCACGGTCTGCGTGTCCTCGCGCGTCACCCGGATGTTCAGGTAGCTCCAGGACCGGCCCTCGTACGCCATGGGGCTCATGAACCCGAAGCTCCCGCTCCACCCCACCGAGAGCTTGGCCGTCTGCAGCGTGGCGAGCAGGTAGTGCCACTGGATCTCCCCTGCGAGCGGGACCGTCCAGCCGCGCCCGGGGGCGCGGGTGTACCAGTGGGTGTAGCCGTTGGTCGTCTCGCCGATGAGGATCTCGCCGTTCCGGTAGATCTCCTCCACGTGGCCGTTCGGCAGCTGGTGCCAGCGCGCCAGGGTGCGGAGGCTGTCAGCCGTGACCCAGACGGAGTCCCGCCAGTCGGTCAGGGTGTCCCGGCTCCAGCCACCGGAGAGGAAGAGCCACACCGGCTTCCCTTCCCGCGTTCCCCGCTCGAAGGCGATGGCGAGCCGCTGGCGCGGCCCGGCCGGCGCACCGGCGGGCACCACGGTGGCGTAGTCCCAGCGGCCGGCCTTGAGCTCGTCGCCGAGCGGATCGGCGACCGGCTTGTAGAGCGGGCGGCTGGAGAATGGGATGCTGAGGCCGCCGGGGAGGATGCTCGCTGCAGCGGTGGGGGCGGCGACGGCCGGCGCCGGCGGTAGGGCCGGGCGGTCGAGCTGCAGCAGTGCCGCGATGCCGGCGGCGAGGCCGCCCAGGAAGAGCCAGGGCAGGCGGGTCCTCGGGGGTTCATGGGTCTCCGGCAGCTCCACGCGCGCGCCTGCCGCCCGCGCCGCGAGCGCGCGCTCGAGCAGCCTCGGCTCCGCCGCCGGCGCCAGCCGCGTGGTGCCGAGCAGCTGCAGCCGTCCCTCGATGTCGATGCGATGGTTCATAGGTCCCCCAGCGCCGAGCGGAGCCGGGCCAGCGCCCGGTGCAGCCGGACTTCCGAGGTGTTGCGCCGGATGCCGAGCAGCGCGGCGATCTCCTCGTGGGTGTAGCCCTCGATCACCTTGAGCACCACCACCGCCCGGAGGTCGGGCGGCAGCTCGGCGAGCGCGGCGAGGAGGGCGAGGTTGGTGACGGTGTCGGGGAAGGCGGAGGCGGGGGTGTCGTCCACGAGGGCGGGGCCGCCGGCGGTGCGACGCGCGCGGCGGAGCCGCATGAGGCAGAGCCGCACCACGATGGCCCGGAGCCACGCCCGGAACTGCCCCCGCTCCTCGTAGCGCACCAGCGCCTCCGGCAACCCCACGAAGAGGTCCTGCACCACGTCCTCCGCCTCGTCCCGGGAGAGGAGGAGCCGGTACGCCAGCGCCAGCAGCCCGCTCGCCTCAGCGTGGAAGAGGCGGGTGAGGGCCGCAGGCTCGCCGGCGCGGAGCGCCGCCAGCGCCGCCGGGTCCGGCGGGGCGAGAGGGAACGCGAGGGCGGGCGCGGCGTGGGCCTCCATGCCCCGAGAATGCCGACCGGGGCCCAATCCTTACAAGGGGCAGCGGGGGATGTCGCCCGGCGGCGGCGGGCGGCGCTTTCCTGGATGGAGACCCGGCCTCAGGAACCCGTGCGCCCTGCCGACGATTGCAGGTGACGGCGCGGCGCCGAACGGGAACCGCCGCCGCGTCTCCAGCGTATTGAGACCGGGAGCCGGGAGGAGGCCGAGGCGATGCGGACGATTCGTGAGAAGATGCGGTTTGTGCTGCTCGTGCTGACGTCGTAGGGCGGGCGGGAAGCACGTGGGGGCCACGGGACGGGGGATGGGTCCGGTGTGGCTAACCACAGAGACACAGAGGGCACGGAGGGCACGGAGGAATCGAGCCCGGATTGGCGCGCTGCCAACCCGGGCTCGGCCGTTCTTGTGGTGGGGCTCCGCGTGAGGGCGCGGGCGTCGGTGGACCCGAACGGTCACCCACATCAATCGCAGTTCTCTGTGACCTCTGTGCCCTCCGTGCCTCTGTGGTTAGCCACGGCGAAGCCCTCCCATGCCAGATCCCCCCACGTCCTCCGAACCGCTACGCGTACAGCCGCTGGAACCGCCGCATGAACCCCCGGTCGATCTTGTCCTTGAGCCGCATGGCCCAGCGCCCGCTCGTGGCCAGCTGGCCGCGGGAGAGGATGGCGCGGCCGTCGCCGGTGTTGAGGAGGGCCAGGAAGCTGGCCTGCGGGGTGTAGGAGGCGAGCGGGGCGCCCGCGAGGTACGCTGCCAGGTTCCTCGCCAGGAACGGGCCCATCCGCACGGCATAGACGCCGGCCTTGGGCGTCTTGGGGGCCGTGGCGAGGCTCACCGCGTCGCCGCCGCCGAAGAGGCCGGGGATGCCCTGCACGGCGAGGGTATCGTCCACCAGCAGGAAGCCCTTGGCGTCGGTGGGGAGGCCGCTGGCGCGGAAGAGGGGCGGGGCGTCGGTGCCGGTGGTCCAGAGGATGAGGTCGGCCGGCAGCACCTTGCCGCCGGTGACGCGCACGTAGTCGGCGCCGATTTCCTCGACGCCCGTGGCCATGCGCCGGGTGATCTCGCGCCGGTCGAGCGCCTTCTCGGCCAGCTCCGCCGCCTTCCGGCTCCGGTCGTGGAGCACGGTGTGGCTGGCGCCGATCAGGGTGATGATGGAACGGGTGGCGCCGAGCCGGTCGAGCCGGGTGCGGAGGGTGAGGGCCACCTCCACGCCCGCCGCCCCGGCGCCCACCACCACCACCCGGAGCGACTCGGGGCCGGCGCTCCGTACCGTCTCCTCGATCTTGGGCAGGAGGGTGAGCACGCGGTTGATGGGCTTGAGGAACGTGGCGTGGTGCGCCACCCCCGGCAGGCTCGTCCCCGTGGGCACGCCGCCGATGGCGATGGACGCGGCGTCGAACGGCACCGTGGCGCCGCTCTCCGTGTGCAGCGTCCGCGACTCCGCCTCCACCCGCTTGGCCCCATCCTCGAGGAACCGCGCCCCGATCCGCCGCGCGATCCGCGGCAGGTCAATGGAGATGGCGTCGAGGTCGTAGCGCCCTTCGAGATACCCCGGCACCATCCCCGAATACACCTGCCGCGCCTCCGGCGACACGAGCGTCACCTCGACACCCGGCAGCTTCCCCTGCGCCGCCGCCTCCAGCACGAAGAGATGCGAATGCCCGCCGCCGACCAAGACCAGCTGTTTCATCCTCGTTGCGTGGCTCCGGTGTCGGGAACGTGGTGAGTGACGGTCCGTGGGCGGGGGCGGTGAGCAAACCACAGAGACACAGAGGACACAGAGGTCACGGAGAAAAACCAGAATGGGTTGTCCAGGGTGCTGGTCATCTCCCCAGTGCGGGCTCCCCCCGTGTCCTCTGTGCCCTCTGTGCCTCTGTGGTTATCTCACAGGCGTTTGCCTGGGATGGACCA
>CAZRCT010000091.1:0-8029 GCA_964598655.1 uncultured Gemmatimonadaceae bacterium | reverse complement strand
CTGTGCCCTCTGTGCCTCTGTGGTTATCTCACAGGCGTTTGCCTGGGATGGACCATCCACCGCCGCCGGCCCTACCCCGTCGCCGCCGGCGGGAAGGCCCACGCCAGGAATTCCGGCAGGATCCGCTTCCACGTGGGCAGGTTGTGGCCGCCGCGGATGGTGAGGTGGGTGACGTCGGGGCCGCGGTGGAAGCCGAGCTTCACCAGTTCCGTCACCAGTTCCTCGGTGTCCTGGATCGAGTCGATGACCCCGTCGCCGTCGCGGTCGGCGGCCTCGTCCTCGAGGCCGGTCTCGAGCCAGAGGCGGAGGGCCGGCTTGACCTTGGTGGTCCGCACCCGCTGGTGCATGATCCGGCTCGACGCCTTGAGCGCCGGCGTGCTGTCGTTGGTGCGCCACCAGAAGGACCCGCTGAACGCGCCCGCCGCCCCGAAGGTCTCGGGGTGCCGCCAGGCCAGGTCCACCGCCGACAGCCCGCCCAGCGACCAGCCCATGATGGCGGTGCGGGCCGGCCCGGTCTCGGTGCGGTAGCGCTGGTTGATGGCCGGCATCAGCTCGGTGCGGACGAACTCCCCATACGCCTCCGCCCGGGCGCCGAAGCCCTGGGCGTTGGGGATGCCGCCGGTGCCGTAGTCCTGGATCCGCTCGGTGGCGTGGATGGCGACCACGATGGCCGGTGCCATGACCCCGGTGCGCTGCAGCGAGTCGAGCAGGGCAGCCAGGTCGATGGTGGCCATGTCCTGCCCGTCGTTGGCGTAGAGCACGGGGAAGCGCGCGGCGCGGTCGGTGGCGTAGCCGCGGGGGAGGAAGACATCGACGGTGCGCCGCTCGCTGAGGACCCGCGACTCGAAGTCGGCGAGCCGCTCCACCGTGACCCGCTCGCGCGCCAGCCCGGCGAGCGTGGGCCCGCCGAGCACCGCCACCATCCCCCTGCGCCAGAAGCGCCGCCAGTTGGTCATGCCCCTCCCTCGAGGTCGGTCGTGGATCGGCCCCAAGTATAGCAAGCGAGTGGCGGTTTCCGCCCACCCATGATGTAGATTGGCGCACCCCCCATCGCCCGACGGATGCCCGAACCGCTCCCCCTCGACTGCCTGACACCCTTCGAGCGCGTGGCCGTGCGCCTGGTCCGCCGCCTGCACCAGGGCCGCTGGCCCCGGCTCTGGTGCTGGTGCCAGCGGGAGATCGGCGCGCGCTGGATCTGGGGGCTCGCGGGGCCGCTGTTCGAGGTGCACGGCCTGGAGCACGTGGCGGCCACGGGCCGGGACCGGCCGCTGGTGGTGGTGGCCAATCACCGCACCTTCTTCGACCTCTACGTGGTGGCCACGGTGCTCTTCCGGCGCACCGCGGGGTGGCGGGCGCTCAACTTCCCGGTCCGCGGCCGCTACTTCTACCAGCGCCCGGGAGGCCTGCTGGTCAACGGCCTCGCCGCATTCTTCGCCATGTACCCGCCCTTCTTCCAGGTGCCGGCCAAGCGCCGCTTCGACCAGTGGGCGCTGGGCGAGCTGGCCGCGATGTGCCGGGCGGGGGAGGGGCGGCTGATTGGCTACCACCCCGAGGGAACCCGCAACAAGGGCGACGACCCGTGGGCGCTCCTGCCGCCGCATCCGGGCATCGGGCGGCTCCTGCACGAGGCGGCGCCGGTGGTGGTGCCGGTGTTCCTGGGCGGAATCACCCAGAGCATCCCCGAGATCCTGCGCCGCCGCCGCACCGGCGGGGAGCGGATCCGGGTGCGCTTCGGGCCGGCGCTGGAGTACGGCGCCTTCCTGGCGCGCCCGGGGGAGGCGGCGACCTATCGGGAGCTGGCGGAGCACGTGATGGCGGCGGTGGCGGCGCTCGCGGCGGAGGACCGCGCCGCCGCCGGCGGCGGCTGAGGCTCGACGGGACCGGGGTGGCCCCCCTACCTTGAGGGAGCCGGTGTCGTGGCACCACCGCGCGCCCCCTGAGCAATGAACCCAGAAGATCTTGGCAGGCTGATCTCCGCGATCGGCGTCTTCGTCCAGCTGGGCGGGACGCTGCTCCTCCTCGTGCTCTTCGCGCTCCTGGTGCGGCATGCCGGGGTGCGGCCCTACATGCTGCGCTGGATGTGGGCGTGGGGGGCGCTGCTGGCGGCCGTCACCATCGTGGCCATCCGCTACTTCATTGCCCCGGCCATGCTGCCGCGCGGCTTCGACATCCCGAGTCCCATCCTCCTCGTCACCCACGCCAGCTACCAGTACGCCAAGGTCCTCTACTACCTGATGCTGCTGCAGGGGACCCTCGAGCTCCGGGGGCAGGCGGTGCTCCGGTTGCGGGGGTCGGGGCTCCTGTGGGCGGTGGGGTTCTTTGCGCTCATCACCTCCATGTGGTCGTCGGAGCTGAGCCCGGCCATGGCGGCGCAGTCGCTGGTGGCGCTGCCCACCTGCCTGGTGTGCAGCGCCGCGTTGCGCGGGATGCCGGAGGACCGCCGCGGGCTCGGCACCCGCCTGACGGGCGCGGTGTTCCTTGGCATGGCGGTGCTGTGGGTGGGGTACGCCGTCAGCTTCACGGCGGTCTCCCGGGGGGAGCAGGGGTGGCAAGGGGTGTTCGGGATCCTGCCGCGCTTCAACAGCTACCTCGACCTCACCTTCTCGGCGCTCCTGGCCTTCGGCATGGTGACGATCCTGCTGGAGGACGCCAAGCGGGAGGCCGACGCGCTCCGGGCGGAGCGGGTGCGGGGCATTGCGGAATCGGAAGCGCGGCTCAAGGCGGTCATCGAGACGGCCACCGACGCCATCGTGGTGACCGACCACGGGGACCGGGTGGTGCTGTTCAACAACGGCGCCGCCCGCATCTTTGCCACCGACCGGCGGGCGGCCATCGGCCAGCCGCTGGCGCGCTTCCTGGACGAGGCGGCGCGGGCCGAGGTGGCGCGGAAGACCCAGGAGTTCTCCCACAGCGACCACGCCACGCAGGCGCTCTTCGAGGTGCGGCTGGCCCGGGGCGACGGCGCCGCCATCCCCGTGGAGGTGGCGGCGAGCACCATCCGGCAGCACGCGGAGACCCTCCACATCCTGGTCCTCCGCGACGTGAGCGACCGCCGCAAGGCGGAGCAGGAGCGCACCGCGCTCCGGGAGCGGCTGGCGCACTCGGAGCGGATGGAGTCGCTCGGCCGGCTGGTGTCGGGCGTGGCGCACGAGCTGAACAACCCGCTCGCCGCCATCCTGACCTTCAGCGAGGAGCTGCTGGCCGAGCCGCAGGAGCCGCACAACGCCGAGGCGCTGGGCACCATCCGGGCGCAGGCGCGGCGCGCGCGGGTCATCGTGCGGGACCTGCTGAGCTTCGTGCGCCGGCGCGAGGAGCGGCGGGAGCCGACGGACATCGCGGCCCTCGTGGAGCGGACGGTCCGCGCCTTCACCGGCGACCTGGCCGAGCGCGAGGTGACGCTGGCGCTGGACATCGACCCGGGGCTGCCCCTGCTCACCTGCGACCCGCCCGGCATCGAGCAGGTGCTCACCAACCTGATCGACAACGCCGTCCGCACCACCGCCCGGGGTGAGGTGCGGATCACGGTGCGGCGGCAGGAGAACGGGCTGGCGCTGTCGGTGGAGGACACGGGGCCGGGCATCCCCGCGCACGTGCTGTCGCGGGTGTTCGAGCCGTTCTTCACCACCCGCGGCACGGGGGAGGGGACGGGGCTCGGGCTGTCGGTGTCGCTCGGGATCGTGCAGCAGCACGGGGGGACGCTCCGGGCGGAGAACCGGGAGCCGGGGCCGGGGGCGCGCTTCACGGCCTGGCTCCCGCTCGGGCTCGTGGCCTCCACCGGGGTGACACCGCCGGGCGGCCTGCCCACCATGGGGCTCAAGCCGGGTGGCCGGGTGCTCATCATCGACGACGAAGCCTCGGTGCGCTCCAGCATCCGGCGCTACTTCGAGCGGCAGCAGTGGGCCGTGGAGGAGGCGGGGGACGGGGTGCTCGGCCTGCAGCGGCTCCTGTCCACCCAGGAGCTCCCCCCGCTCGACCTGGTCATCTGCGACCTCCGCATGCCCAACCTTTCGGGCCACGAGCTGCACCAGTGGCTCAGCACCACCCGGCCCGAGCTCCTCACCCGCCTGGTCTTTGCCTCCGGCGACACCGCCTCCCCCGAGACCGCCGCCTTCCTGGCCTCCTCCGGCTGCCCGGTCCTGGAGAAGCCCTTCGAGCTGTCCGAGCTGGCCGCGGTGGTCAACCGCGTGTCGCGCCGCCGCCCCTCCTGACTGTCACTTTGAACGAGGGCCTGCCGCCCCCCGGCCGGGGGCGGGGGGCTGGACTGTCACCTTGACCGACCCGGGCAGGCACGGGGGCTGCATAGGGAGGGGGCGAGCGTAGGACCCAACCCCAACCCCATCACGGAGGAGAACGATGACGCTCATCCTGCGCCGGCAGCCCGAACTCCGCCGGCTGAACGAGATGTTCGACGCCGCCTTCCAGGGCTTCCCCTTTGCCGGGGAGATGGCCAACGGCTCGGCCGCCTGGTACCCGGCCACCGACGTGGTCGAGGACGCCAACGGCCTGCGGATCAGCCTGGAGCTCCCGGGGATCAACCCGGAGCAGGTGGAGGTGACGGTGGAGAACCGCACCCTGACCATCAAGGGCGAGAAGAGCCAGGTGAAGGAGCAGAACACCCAGCGCCTGCACCGCTACGAGCGGAGCTACGGCAAGTTCGAGCGGAGCTTCCAGCTGCCGGAGACGGTGGACGCCGAGAAGATCCAGGCGCACGCGGAGCATGGGGTGCTCACCCTGACGCTGCCGCGGGCCGAGGCGGCGAAGGCGCGGAAGATCGAGATCGCCGCCCGCTGAGCGATCCCGCCCAAGAACGAAGGCGCGGCCCCCTGGGGGGGCCGCGCCTTCTTCGCGTTCCGGCGCGGGCCGTCGACGCCTAGTACCAGCCGATCGGCGCCTCGTCGAGGTTGACGTAGATCTGCTTGGTCTCGAGGTACTCCTCGACCCCCCAGTGGCCGAGTTCGCGGCCGAAGCCGGACATCTTGTAGCCGCCCCACGGGGCCTCGAGCATGGTCGGCTGCATGTGGTTGACCCACACGATGCCGGCCTCGAGGGAGCGGGTGACGCGGAAGGCCTTGTAGATGTCGCGGGTCCAGACGGCCGCGGCGAGGCCGTAGGGCGTGGCGTTGGCGATCTCGAGCGCGTGCGCCTCGTCCTTGAAGGGGATGACGCTCATCACGGGCCCGAAGATCTCCTCCTGCGCGATGGTGGCGCTGTTGTCCACGTCGTAGAAGATGGTCGGCTCCACGTACCAGCCCTTGTCGAACTGCTTGGGCACGCCGCCGCCGGCGGCCACCTTGGCCTCCTTCTTCCCGATGCCCTGGTACTTCACCACGCGGTCGCGCTGCTCGGCGCTCACCAGCGGGCCCATCTTGGTCTCCCGCTCGATGCCCGGGCCCACCTTGATGGTCTTGGCCTTGGCGGCGCAGGCGTCCACGAACTTCTTGTAGATGTCCTGCTGCACCAGCACGCGGCTGCCGGCGCTGCACACCTCGCCCTGGTTGATGAAGACGCCGAAGAGGGCGCCGTCCACCGCCGCCTCGAAGTCCGCATCCGCGAAGAAGATGTTGGGCGACTTGCCGCCGAGCTCGAGCGACACGCGCTTGAGCTGGTCGGCGGCGTTCCGCATGATCAGCTTGCCCACCTCGGCCGAGCCGGTGAAGGCGATCTTGCGCACGTCGGGATGGGCGACGATGGGGCCGCCGCACTCGGGACCCATGCCGGTGACCACGTTGATGACGCCGGGCGGGAGGCCGCAGGCCTCGAAGTCGGCGGCGAGCGCCAGCAGCGTGAGCGGCGTCTGCTCGGCGGGCTTGATGACCACGGTGCAGCCGGCCGCGATGGCGGGCCCGAGCTTCCAGGCGGCCATGGCGAGCGGGTAGTTCCACGGGATGATCTGGCCCGCGACGCCCATCGGCTCCTTCACGGCCATGACCATGGCGTTGGTGGGCACCGGGATCACCTCGCCGTTGATCTTGGTGGCGAGGCCGGCGTAGTACTCGAAGCAGGTGACGCAGTCGTCCATGTCGTACTCGGACTCGACGATGGGCTTGCCCGAGTTGAGGGTCTCGATCCTGGCGAGCTCGTCGCGTCGCTGGCGGATCCGGTCGGCGATGCGGAAGAGGATGCGACCGCGCTCCTGGGCGCTGGTCTGCTTCCAGCCGCCGTAGAAGGCCTTCTTGGCGGCGGCCACCGCGGCGGCGACGTCCGCCGCCTCCCCGGCCGGGCAGGTGGCGATGACGCCTTCGGTGGCGGGGTCGAAGACGTTGAAGGTCTTGCCGCTCTTGGCGTTGACGAACTTGCCGTCGATGAACATCTGGTACGCCTTCACGATGGGCTCCAGGGCAAGGGAGGAAGCGGGCAGCGCCGGGGGCGCGGAGTCAGTGCGATGCTATGAACGGGCCCCGGGAGGCGGGGCGGAGCCGGGGTAGCTTGCGGGGGCTCCGGGGACGGGTAACTCTATGGAAGAAGGGGCCGCGCCGCAAATCGGCGGGGCGGGGTGGGATTCCATGACCGGGCCCCTGGGGGGCTGGCGCGCCCTCCTGATGAGATCGCTGGGTGTGCCTGACGGGGGACGCTCGTCTAGTACCGGGGTGGTGGCGTCGAGCCCTGCCGACGTCCCATGGCGCCCTCCCCCCCTGTCGAACCTCCAGCCGGTCTGTCCCGTCCCGCATGCTCCTGTCCTTGCCGCTGGCCGAGGCGGGGCGCTGGGTGTTCTGAAGGATCTTGCCACAAGCGTCCCGGGCCGACCGTGGGTCATGCCGGGCAAGGGGTGAGTGTGCGCCTGCATAGGCTTTTCGTCGCAGCGGTGGCCGTCGTGCTTGGGCTAGGGTGCGTCGGGGATCCGCCGTCGTCGGGGAACACGGTCCCGCCGCCGCCCCCGCCGCCGCCACCCCCACCCACTGCCACGCCCTTCCTCGAACTGGTCAGCGGGGGCGGGCAGCAGGACACCGTCGCGCAAACGCTCGGCCAGCTCATCACGGTCCAGGCGATCGGCCCGGACTCGGCACCGCTGCCCCTCGCCACCGTCCGGTTTGTCCTCCCCACGCGCCGGCCTGCTTCGCCCACGAGCCCACCGGACGCCGACACGGTGGAGGTGACGGCCGATTCGAGCGGGCTGGCGAGCGCGTCGTGGACGCTGCCGGAGATCACGGGCACCTTCAACGCCGTGGTGCTGCTGGCGGGTGCCCCCGTGCTCCGCGTGCCGGGGACTGCGGTGCCAGATGCGCCGGCGTCCCTCGACCGGTTCGGTGTCGTGCCGGAGTTCGGGGCGCCCGTAGGCACGGCCCTCCTCGATTCCGTGCAGGTGCGCCTGACCGACCGCTTCGGCAACCCGCGCCCCGGCTTCCTCGTCACCGCCGCCATCCAGCGCGGCACGGGCAGCCTGCCCGCCAGCGCCGCCCAGACAGGGATCACGGGCCTGGCAAGCTTCGGCTACGTGGTGAGCGCCACTCCGGGGCAGGACACGCTGCGCATCACCGGCCCGCCGGTGGACGACACCGTGCTGGTCGAGGCCACGGCGTTCCTGCCGCCCGGCCCCGATTCGCTGGCCCTTGGCCGGGACCACAGCTGCGAGCTCACCACCGTCGTGCGCTGCTGGGGCAGCGACGTCGCGGTGCTCCAGTTCCCGACCTTCGCCGGCCTGCCCCCGGCGGTCATCCCGGTGCCGGCGCCGCTCGTCACCCTCGCGGCCGCCAACGGCTTCAGCTGTGGCCTCGACGCGGGGGGTGCCCTCATCTGCTGGGGGGGCGCGGGCCAGTGGGCTCCCGTCGGCTCCACGAGCCCGCGGGTGCTGCACGCCGGGCATACCTACCGCTCCGTGACCGGCGGGGGGCAGTCCGAGGGGTGCGGGGTGCGCGCGGACTGGATCGTCGAGTGCTTTGGGAGCGGGCTGTGGTCACCCAGCTTCGGACTGCCGCAGACCCTCGATCCCACGGCACCGCGGTTCCGGCAGTACAACAGCGGCGGGCGGGATGTCAGTGGCGGCAACAGTGCGTGCGGAGTCTCTGTTGGCGGCCGGGTCTGGTGTCGCAGC
>CAZRCT010000090.1:0-13025 GCA_964598655.1 uncultured Gemmatimonadaceae bacterium | reverse complement strand
CGGGCTCGATCCCTCCGTGACCTCTGTGTCCTCTGTGCCTCTGTGGTTTTGCAGTTGCAGGCCCCCTGCGGTGACGCAGGTGGCTCCCGCACCTACGCCGCCCGGGCTCGCGGCGCGAGCACGCCGAGGGCGATGCCGCCGAGGACGAGGGTCCCGGCGAGGAGGAGGCGGGGGGTGAGGGATTCGCCGAGGAGCAGGACGCCGGCGAGGGCGGTGAGGACGGGGACGGCGAGCTGCACCAGGGACGCGGTGAGGCGGGAGATGCGGGGGAGGGCGGCGTACCAGATCACGTAGCCGAGTCCTGACGCGATGGCGCCGGAGGCGAGGGCGAGGAGGACACCGGGGAGGCTCGCCGTGAAGGAGGCGAGCGTCAGCGCGCTGGCGAGCAGGGCCACGGGGACGGCGCGCGCGAAGTTGGTGGCGGTGGCGGCGAGCGGGTCGGTGGCGCCGCGGCCGAGGATCGAGTAGGCGCCCCACGCGATGCCGGCGAGGAGCATCAGCGCGGCGCTGCCGAGGGGCGGGGCCGCGAGCCCGGGGAGGAGGAGGTAGAGGAGCCCACCGAGGGCGATGAGGGCGCCGAGCCACTGGCGCGGGTGGTGGCGCTCGCCGCCGCGAAGGCTGCTGGCGAGCATGGTGACCTGCACGGCGCCGAAGAGGAGCAGCGCGCCGGTGCCGGCGGGGAGCGCCACGTAGGCGAAGGAGAACGGGATGGCGTAGCCGGCGAGGGCGGCGGCGGGGCGCCACGAGGGGGCGGGGGCGCCCGGGGCGCCGCGCCCGCGGAGCAGCAGCGCCAGCACCAGGGCGCCGCTCGCGAGGCGGAGGGACGTGAAGCTGGCGGGATCGATGGCGCCGGCGCGGAGCGCCAGGCGGCAGAGGAGCGAGTTGCCGGCGAAGGCCACGAGCGCGAGCGCCGTGAGGACGCCGGCCGGCAGCCCCGGGCGGCGGCTCACGCCGGGGCCCGGAGGGCGGCGATGGCCTCGTCGGTGCCCGGCCGCACCTTGAGAACGCTCTCCTTGGTGATGCTGACGGTGCCGGCGGGCGCGCCCTTCGGCTTGGAGACGTGCTGCGCCTCGCAGCAGGAGACGGCCACGGTGCCGGCGCCGCGCGCCTTGCTGTGATAGGCGGCGATCGAGGCGGCGAGCTCCTTCGTGGGGCGATCGACGGTGCTCCCCGCCGGCACCCGGAGCACCACGTGGCTGCCGGGCATCCCGCGGATGTGGAACCAGAGGTCGCGCGGGGCGGCGAGCTTGAGGCTCAGGTACTCGTTGGCGCGGTCGGTCTTGCCCGCCAGCACCGTCCAGCCGCCGGGGAGCTGGTAGGTGTGGAGCGGCACGTCGGCGGGGCTGGGGCGGCGGTCGTCGGTCATCCGCGGTCGGGTGGGGACGCAAAAAGGTACACCGGGCGGCGCGCGCGGGAATGCGCACGGTGGCAGGAAGGGGGCCCGGCGCGTGGCGTGGCCACGCCAACGTGGCACAGTGGGGGTGCTGCGGCGCGACCGCATCACCTCGGTGTGATTCGGGACACGGGCGCCGCCGCGGGGGAGTCCTACGATGACTCAGCCGGTTGTCCCTTCCCACCGCCGCCAGGAGTCCCATGTCCACGTTCCTCAAGAGCCTGCGCCGCGCCGCAGACGATGAAGTCGCGGAGCTGCAGGCCCTCGCCACCCGCCTCGAGACACAGCACGCCACGCTCGGCCCGCTGCTGCAGCACGGCGACCGCGCCATCGCGCAGCTGCAGCGGCTGGCCACGCTCGGGGAGCGGGTGGAGGGCCTGGAGCGGCAGGTGGGACAGCTCGAGGGGCACGCGGAGAAGTTTGCCCGGGCGGAGCGGGAGGTGGCGCGGCTCACGGGCGCGGTGGCGGACGCCGAGCGCCGCGCGGCCGAGGCCGACGAGCGGGTGGCCTGCGCGCGCGCCGAGGTGGAGGCGCTGCTCGAGGCCATGAACGGCGCGGCCGAGCTGCGGGAGAGCATCGGCGAGATCACGGGCGTCACCGGGCCGTTCCGCCAGCTGGTGAGCGACATGGACGCGCTGGGCGCGCAGGTGGACGGGTTCCGCGGCCTCTACGCCCGCATGCGCGACGAGCACGACGTGGCGATGGCCGGCTACAAGGCCGCCATCACGCGGCTCTCGGCCATGGACCTCGACGCGGAGCGGCTGGCGCAGACGGTGACCGAGAGCGGCCACCGGCTGAGCGGGCTGGAGCAGCTGCTCGCCGACCTGGCGCCGGTGACGGAGGGGATGGTGCAGACGCGGCGCGAGCTGGCGACGGCCAAGGCCATCGCCGACCAGCTGGCGCAGAAGGTGATGCTGCTCGAGGGGCAGCGGGAGGCCATCGACCGCGCCACCGCCAAGCTCGACCAGCTGGCCGCGCTGTCGCTCCGCGCGGACCAGGGCCTCGAGCGCCACGCGCAGCTGGTGAAGAGCCTGACGGACCTGCAGGCGATGTCGCAGACGCTCGAGGGACAGCACGCGCTGCTCCACGACCGCGGGCAGGAGCTGGCGGAGCGCCTGGAGCGGGTGGAGGGCGGGCAGGGGGCGCTGGAGCGCGCGCTCGGGGAGTTCCGCACGGCGCTGGACCAGGGCGGCGAGCGGCTGGCGCTGGAGCAGCGCGGCGTGGAGGCCGTCACCAAGCAGGTGGCGGAGCTCCGCCGGATCATGGCCGAGACGGAGACCAGGCTCAGCACCCTGTCCACCGAGGCGAGCGCGCTGGCGCAGGCGGCGGCGCGGAGCGAGGGGCTGGGGCAGCAGCTCACCGAGCTGGCGCGCGGCCTCGCGGACGTCAGTGAGGCGGCCGACCGCGCCCGCGCCACGGGCGTGGCCCTCGAGCGGCTGGAGGCGAGCGTGGAGCTGCTGACGCAGCGCACGCTCCGCGTGGAGGAATCGCGCCCGCTGCTCGACGCCACCGTGCGCGACCTGGGCGGCCTCACCGCCACCGGCGAGGCGATCGCCGACGCGCTGGAGCAGCTCCGCGTCTCGCGCGAGGAGCTGCGGCAGGCGCAGGGGAGCGTCGAGTCCACCGGCGGCTGGCTCCGGGACACGAGCCGCGCCCTCGGGACGCTCCGCGAGGACGTGGCGGCGCTCGACCGGATGCGCGCCGTGGTGGACGCGCTCCGGCAGGAGCTCGACCAGGTCACCGCGCAGGCCTCGAGCATCGAGGCGCGCCGCGCCGTGGTGGAGGAGGTGCACCGGCGCCTCGGCGAGGCCGCGGCGCTCGGCGCCGGCATCGAGGAACGGAGCCGCGGCCTCGGCGAGCGGCTCGGCGTCATGGAGGGCCAGCTCGGCACCATCATGCCGCGACTCGAGGAAGTGGGACGGGCCGGGAGCCAGCTGGTGGGGCTCCAGGCCGAGCTGCGCGGCATGGACGAGCGGATGAGCCAGGTGCAGGCGACGGTGTCGGCGGTGGAGGGCCGGGTGAAGCACGTCGAGGCGCTCGGCGAGCGGCTGGAGGAACTCGACCGCCAGGTGGAACAGCGCGCCAGCGCGGTGCGGCGCGCCAGCGAGCACCTCGACCGCGCCACGCAGCTCCGCCAGGACGCCGCGCAGGCCGCCGACCAGCTGCAGGACCGGGTGCGCGACCTCGAGGGCGCGCTGGCGCGCGCCGGCGAGCGCGCCGGCGAGGTGGATGCGCTGGCCCGGGACCTCGACGGGCGGGTCGGCATGCTGGCCGGCGTGCAGGACCGGCTGGCCGCCTTCGAGGCGCGGCTCAGCGAGTGGCGCGGCGCCGAGCAGCAGGTGGCGCACGCGCTGGAGCAGGCCGAGGCGCGGCAGGCCGCCATCTCCACGCTGCAGGCGGAGATCCGGAACCTCTACACCATGGCGGAACGGACCCAGGCGGATGCGCGGGTGATCGTGGAGGCGGAGCCCCGCCTGAGCCAGGCGCGGAGCCAGCTCGAGACGCTGATGGCGCGGATGCACGACGGCGAGGGCCTCCTCCGCACCCTCGGCGAGCGGCGCCGCCAGCTCGGCCGCGCCGAGGAACGGCTGGCGCAGGCCGACACGCTGCTCGCCGACGTGCGCGCCGGCCTCGAGGTACTGCTGGCGCAGAAGGCGCAAGTGGACCACTTCCTGGAACAGGCCGGCGCGCTCGGCGTGGAGGTGAAGCACGCGGAGGCCACCCTGGCCGCGCTGCGCGACGAGCGGCGGCTCTCGGACCGGATCCGCGGGTCGCTGGCGGAGCTGCAGCGGCGCGATGCCACGGCGGAGGCGGAGCGCGGGGCATGAGGCTGGCGGACGGCTGACGACGGTGGCAGGGCGAGTGGTGCGGGCGCCGCCCGGCTCTGCGGGAGCCGGGCGGCGCCGTGCGTCGGGGGCACCTGCTCCCCTCGCGGCCTCAAGGACGCGTCGGGCGCGACCCCGGCGCGTTGCAGCGTGAATCCTCGGGGATGGTCATGCCGTAGGCGGGAGATCCAGACGACCATTGGCCAGCCCGCCGTGCGGGCGGCGGCCCGCCCCCGCCTCATGAGGCCGCATGTTCCGGCTCCAGGACCTGCGCTACGCGTTCCGGCTGCTGTTCCGCGCACCGGGCTTCACCCTGCTCACGGTGCTGGTGCTGGCCGGCGGGCTTGGCCTCAGCATCTTCACCTTCTCCTTCCTCCATACCGCCATGCTGAAGCCGATCCCCGTCGAGGACGGGGATCGGGTGGTGCGCCTCACCGCCACGGCGGAGGGGCGGACGCTCGGCAGCATCGACGCGGCGGACGTGGCCGAGTTCCGCCCGCGGGTGACGACGCTGGAGGATCTCGGGGTGTACACGATGCAGGAACTGGTGGTGGGCGCGGGCGAGGCGACGCGCACCATCCACGCGGCGGCCACCGAGTGGAACCTGTTCCGGATGACGCGAGCCCACGCTGCGCTGGGCCGCACCTTCGTCCCGGAGGACCAGCTGCCCGGCGCCGAGCCGGTGGTGGTGCTGGGCGACGCCACGTGGCGCGCGGCGTTCGGCGGTGACCCGCGGGTGCTCGACAGCGTGGTGCGGCTCTCCGGCGTGCCGACGCGGGTGGTGGGCATCATGCCCCGGGGCTTCGGCTTCCCGGTGGCGTCGGACGCGTGGGTGCCGATCGCGCCGGCGGTGCTGGTACAGGCGGTGCCCGAGCGGGACTGGGTGATGGCATACGCGCGGCTGGCGCCGGGGCGGGGCATGGCGCAGGCCTCCGCGGAGCTGACGACGCTCTACCGCCAGGTGCGCTCCACCCGTCCCGCAGTGGAGGGACGCGCCGCCCCCGACGGCATGCAGGCCATCAGCTACCCCATGGCCCAGGTCGGCGACGAGGCGCCGCTGGTGCTCGGCGTGCTCAACGGCCTGGCCACGCTGATCCTGCTGCTGGCGTGCATCAACGTCACCACGCTGCTGGTGGCGCGGGCGGAGGAGCGGGCGCGGGAGACGGCGGTGCGGCTGGCGCTTGGTGCGCCGCGGGGGCGGCTGGTGATGCAGAGCCTCTGGGAGGTGATCATCCTTGCCTCACTCAGCGGGCTCATGGCCATGGGCCTGGCCACCTGGCTCCTCGACGCGGTGAACACCTGGGCGCAGGGCCGGCTCGAGGGGAACCTGGCGTTCTGGTGGCGCTGGGGCTTCGACCAGTCGGTGGTGCTCGGCGGCGGGGTGTTCGTGGCGCTGGCGGTGGTGGTGCTCGGGATCGTGGCCAGCCGGCGGGCGGTGAACACCGAGATCAACGCGGTGCTGCAGGAGCACGGGAGCCGGGGCGGCGGGCGGCGGCAGGGGCGGGTGGCGCGCATCCTGGTGACGGCGCAGGTGGCCACTGTGTCGCTGCTCCTCTTCTGCGGCGCCCTCAGCGCGGTGGTGGCGTGGCGGGTGATCCACCTGGACCTGGGCTACGACACCACCCGGCTGCTGCAGACCTCCGTGGGGCTGCCGGAGGAGCGCTACCCGGACCAGGCGGCGCGGGCCCGCGCCTTCGACGCGCTGCAGGCGGGCCTCACGGCGCGGCCGGAACTCGACGGCGCGGTGCTCCGCCGCACCCTGGCCGACAACACCGGCGACCGCGGCCGCTACCAGCTGCCCGGCGCCACCGGCGCCGCGCGCGACCCGCGGAGCTACGTGGTGGCCATCACGGGGCCGCTCACCACGCTCGGGGCGCCGCTGGTGGAGGGGCGCTTCTTCGGCACGGCCGACGGGGCGGGCGGGGCGCCGGTGGCCCTCGTGAGCCGGGCATTCGCGGCGCGGGAGTGGCCGGGGCAGTCGCCGCTCGGGCGCCAGGTGAAGCTGACGGGGCTCGGCGAGGACCAGCCCGCCCGGACCGTGGTGGGGGTGGTGGAGGACCTGTTGTACGGCAATCCCCTGAGCCGGGACCGGAGCGCCGTGGCGCTCTACGTGCCGCTGGCCCAGGTGGACGTGGCCGACGCGGCCATCCTGTTCCGCCACCGCGGCAGCGAGCCGGCGGCGCGCTCGGCGTTCCACGCCGTGCTGCAGGCGGTGGACCCCACGCTCAGCGCGTCGTACGTGCAGAGCTTTGCCGAGATCCTGGCCAAGAGCACGGCGCTGGCCGAGTCGGTGATGGTGCTGTTCGGCGGGGCGTTTGCCTTCGCGCTCCTGCTGGCGGTGAGCGGGACGTACGGGCTCATGGCGTGGAGCATCGGGCGGCGCACCCGCGAGCTCGGCGTGCGGCGGGCCCTCGGTGCCACGGACCGGTCCATCCTGTGGCTGCTGCTCGGGCAGGGCGCGCGGCAGCTCGGGATCGGGGCGCTGGCGGCGCTGCCGCTCACGGTGGTGGTGGCGGTGGGGTTTGCGCGGTACTTCCCGGTGTCGGTGGGGTACGCCGTGGGGCTGGCGGTGCTGGTGTCGGCGTTCGTGGTGGGGGTGGTGCTCGCGGCCACCTGGGTGCCGACGCGCCGGGCGGTGGCGGTGGGGATCCGCGACGCGCTGTGGAGCGACACCTGACGAACGTGGCGCGACGCCCCCCGGGTTGGGCGACTATACTTGCCGTCACGCCCAGGAGGCCGGATGCGACTGCACGACTTCAATGCCGCCGGGGAGCTGGTTGCGGTGGACCTGCCCCGCGTGGAGAAGACCGACCGGGAGTGGCAGGCCCAGCTCACCCCGGCGCAGTACCAGGTGGCGCGGGGCAAGGGCACCGAGCGGCCGTTCTGCGGCACGCTGCTCGACAACAAGAAGACCGGGGTCTACCGCTGCGTCTGCTGCGGGCTGCCGCTCTTTGCGTCGAACGCCAAGTTCGACTCGGGGACGGGGTGGCCGTCCTTCTTCCAGCCGGTGGCCAAGGACAACGTGGTGACCACCGAGGACCGGAGCCACGGCATGCGGCGGCTCGAGATCCTCTGCGCCCGCTGCGACGGCCACCTCGGTCACGTCTTCCCGGACGGGCCGCGGCCCACGGGTCTCCGGTTCTGCGTCAACTCCGAATCGCTCACGTTCGAGGAGCGGTGATGGCGGGATTGCCGATCCGGCTCAAGGTGCCGGGCAAGGACGAGGTGTTCTTCACCGAGGTGTCCACCACCTCGTTCCGCTTCCACGGCTTCCTGCACGTGGAGGACGAGGGGCTCCGGCTGGAGTGGCAGGGACTCGCCAAGGTGGAGGAGGTGGGCATCACCGGCGTGACCGAGCGGGAGGTGCCGCTGCCGGCGGAGGAGGTGACGATCCCCTACGGCGAGCTCCGGACGGTGCGGTTCGGCGGCATCGGGCCCTGGTCCTACGTGGAGCTGGTGGAGGGGCGGCTCGGCGTGCTGAAGGTGGTGCCCGGCGAGGAGAACGGACGGGTGCGCTGCTGGGTGAAGATGGCCGACCGGGCGCAGGCGCGGTCCGTGGCGGAGGCGGTGGGTCCGGCCCTGGGGTGAGGCGTGCGGGGGCGCTCCAGTTCACGCCCGGGATGCCGATAGTCGGTGCAGGTCCGCCCCCGGAGAGGGCGGTGACGGTTCCTGCACCCGAGAGTCCTCCAATGACCGCGTCCGATCCCGGCCTCGATGGCTTGTATCGCCGCGCCGACCGCCTGTTGCTGACGGTCGTCGCCGGCTATTTCCTGTTCTCCCTGGCGCTGGCGCCCTGGCACGGGACCTGGGCGGTTGCGCTCGGCGTGGGGCTGCCGGTGACGGCGGCCGCCGGGGTCCTGGCCTGGCGCCTGCCCGGTGCGCGCCTCACGCGCGGCGTGACGGGCGCCCTGCTGATGGTCCTGGTGGCGCTCACCATCCACCAGGCGCACGGCCAGATCGAGCTCCACTTCGGCGTCTTCGTGCTGCTCGCCTTCCTGCTCTGCCACCGGGACTGGGTGCCCATCGTCGCGGCGGCGGGCACCATCGCGGTGCACCACCTGGTCTTCGACCGCCTGCAGGCGTGGGGCTACCCGGTCTGGGTGTTCAACCACGGCAACGGGTACGGGATGGTGGCCACGCACGGCGCCTTCGTGGTGTTCGAGAGCCTGGTGCTGGTGTACCTCGCGAGGCAGGCGGGGCAGGAGGCGCGGGAAGCGGTGCTGCTGGCGGAGGAGACGGCCCGGCTGGCGCGCGGCGACCTGGCGGCGCGCACGCTCCCGGCCGGGTCGTCCCCGGTGGTGCGGGCGCTTGGCGAGGTCACCCAGACCCTGCGTGAGGTGCTGGGCCAGGAGGCGGTGACCTGGGCCCGGGTGCGGGAGGAGCGTGAGGAGGGACGCCGGGCCGCGGCAGCGGCGCGGGAGCAGGCCGAGCGCGCCGCGGCGCTGGAGCGGGCGCAGCAGGCGGAGGCGGCGGCGCGGCGCGAGGCGGAGCGGGCCCGGCAGCAGGTGGAGGAGGACGCGCGGCGGGAGCGGGAGGCCGCGGAGGCCGAGCGGCGCCGTGCCGAGGCGGCGGCAGAGCGGGCGCGGGAGCAGGAGCAGATGGCGCGGGAGCGGGAACAGGCGGAGGCGCTGCGGCGCCGGGTGGATGCCATCCTCGGCATCGTGGAGGCGGCCGCGCAGGGCGACCTGAGCCGGCACGTCGAGGACCCCGGCGACGACGCCGTGGGGCGGCTGGCCCGCGGCCTCGACAGCCTGCTCGCCACGCTGCGGTCGAGCCTGGGCGGCATCGCGCGGACGGCGTCGGAGCTGGCGGGCGCCTCCAAGGCCCTCTCGGGTGCCAGCACCCAGTTCGAGCAGATCGCCACCGACTCGGCCACGCAGGCGGACTCGGTGGCGCGGCAGACGGGCGAAGTGGGGAGCACGGTGCACACGGTGGCCGCGGCCGCGGAGGAGATGCGCGCCTCGATCAAGGAGATCGCGCGCAGCGCGAGCGAGGTGGCCGAGGTGGCGCGGGAGGCGGTGGAGGTGGCGGGGCGGACCACGGCGACGGTGGACCGGCTCGGCAGCTCGAGCAGCGAGATCGGCAGCGTGGTGAAGGTCATCACGGGCATCGCGGAGCAGACCAACCTGCTGGCGCTCAACGCCACCATCGAGGCGGCGCGCGCCGGCGAGCTCGGCAAGGGGTTCGCCGTGGTGGCGGGCGAGGTGAAGGCGCTGGCGCGCCAGACCGCCGACGCCACGGGGGACATCGGCCGGCGCATCGAGGCCATCCAGGGCGACACCCGCGCGGCGGTCGAGGCCATCGGCCGGATTGCGGAGATCGTGGGCCGGATCCACCACCTGCAGAGCACGATTGCCTCGGCGGTGGAGGAGCAGTCGGCCACCACCGGGGAGATCAGCCGCGGCGCGGGTGAGGCCGCGGGTGCCACGAGCGCCATCACCGGCACGGTGGAGGGCGTCGCGCGCGCGGCGGCGCAGGCCCGCGGCACTGCCGGCGAGACGCGGCGCGCCGCCACCGAGCTGGCCCGGATGGCGGCCGACCTGCAGGGGCTGCTGGCGGGATTCCAGCTGCGGGAGGAGCGGCCCAGCCGGGCCGAGCGGCGGAGCCCGGCCTTCGCGGCGTAAGCCCGGCGTCTGCGGCCGGGGGCGGGACAGGGGGAGGGAGCGCGGGGCTCGCCGTCAGGCGGGCCCCGCGCGGTCGTTGGGGCCCCGGGGCGCCGGCGGCGTCGGTTTATCGCGCCGCGAGCCAGTACGTCATCTTGAGCGCCAGGAAGTTGGAGCCGTCGGCGCGGAAGGTGTCGTAGAGGCTGCCGAAGGAGGCGTGGCGGTCGGGGTTCCGGCCGGAGCGGTCCTGCTGCCAGACCAGGAACAGCGTGCTGCCGGGGTGCCACTCCCAGCGGAGCACCAGGTTGCTGCGGAAGGAGAGGACGCTGAAGTCGTCGGGGCCCACGGTGAAGGTCTGGCCGTCGGCGGTGACGGTGCGGGAGCCGTCGGGGTTCTTCGTGACCGTGGTGCCCGCGGTGCCGAAGCGGCGGACGTCGTAGCTCCGGGCCCGGGTCAGGTCGCCGTAGTTGAAGTAGTGCCCGCTGGCGGCGAAGGGCTCCCCGTAGAGCTCGAGGCTCAGGTCGGGGCTGAAGGCGTAGTTGACGCGGACGCTCGCCGACCACGTGGTGCGGTCCACCTGCGCAAAGAGGTACCGGCTGCCGTACGTGGCGGCGGGGCCGTTGTCCTCGCGGCCGACGTATTGCCGGCTCTCCACGTTGTGGCTCCACGCCGGGCGCACGGTCACCTCGATGCTCGGCGCGGGCCGCACGCTCAGCCGCCCGCTCAGGGCGCGGCCCCAGCCGTCGGCGTCGTCGTCCCACCAGTTGAGGGCGGCGCCCACCTGCGTGGCCTGGCCCTCATTGCTCGACAGCTCCACGTCCCCGCCCACGAGGCCGGGCCGGCCCATGAGGGGGCCGCCGCGGGTCATGTCGTCGCTCTGGGCGCGGAACTCGCCGAAGACGCCGAGGAAGACGCTCCAGAAGTTCCGGAAGGTGAAGTTGTTGCCGAGCGAGGTGCTGGTGGAGGTGGTGACGCCGCCGAAATTCCAGCTGCGGCCCAGGTAGGCATTGGAGCTCCAGCGCTGGAAGAGGCGGCCCGGCGTGGTGACCCGGTAGCGCAGCTGGCCGTAGGTGTCGAGGTCGTTGGCGCTCTGCAGGCGGCCCACGTCGTTGATGTCGAAGAACGGCGACTCGGCACTCGCGCCGAGCGCCCAGAGCCAGTGGGTGCCGGCGTTCTTCTCCGCGTTGACCGAGGCCGACCAGCCCGTGAGGGCGGTGCGGGTGGAGTCGAGGCGGAACTCGGTGGCGTCGGGCCGCTGCATGAAGTGGGCGGGGTGGCGCTGCACGCGCAGGATCGCCGCCGCATCGCCCCGGACGTGGCTGAAGCCGACGTGGCCGCCGAGCTCGTAGGCGCCGCCCTTGAAGCGGAGGTTCCAGTCGCCGCCGCCGCTCACGGCGGTGCCGGGGAGGAGGGCGGCGAGGGTGGAGTCGCCGAGGCTCCGGTGCATCCCGGTGAGCGTGAGGCCGACGGTGGACTGGCTGGCGCCGAACTCCTGCTGCACGCGGGAGACGGCGTAGGCGGTGAACGGCTCGATCTCGCGCCGGCGGAACCGGTCGGTGGCCACGTCGTAGGTGCGCGCCGCCTCCCGGCCGGTGAGGGCGGTGAGGGCGCCGATCGAGGTGCCGCTCCGCAGCCGCCCGGTGACCTTGGCGGCGCCGAGGATGGTGGCGTTCCGGGGACGGTCCACGAAGTCGCCCGCGGCGGGGCCGCGCGGCGCCTGGCCGATGCGGCGGGAGTAGAAGTAGTTGGGCCCGCCGCCCCGGAGCAGCTGCGCCCCCTCGGTGAAGAAGGGCCGGCGCTCGCTGAAGAACGTCTCGAAGGCGGAGAGGTTCACCTCCGCCGGGTCGGCCTCGACCTGGCCGAAGTCGGGGTTCACGGTGGCGTCGAGGGTCAGGTTGGGGCCGAGCCCCATCTTGAAGTCGGCGCCGGCGCGGGCGGTGAGGTCGCTGCCGTCGTGGAAGGGGTCGCCCGGGGTGGCGTCCTCGAAGGTGCCGTTGGCCGCCACGTAGGGGAGCAGCTCCATGCGGCGCGAGGGGCGCACCCCGTCGATCCCCTCCAGCGTCCCGAAGCGCGAGGCCCAGCCGTTGGCGTTCCGCGGCACCACCACCCAGTAGATGTCCTCGTTCTCCTGCGGGCGCCAGCGGTTGATCTGGATGCCCCACTCCTGCGCGCCCGCCGCCGAGAAGCGGAGCTGCGAGAAGGGGATGCGCGCCTCGGCGGTCCAGCCGTCGTCGGTGAGGACGGCGCGCGCCTGCCAGACGGGATCCCAGGTGTAGTCGCGGTCGTACTCGGCGTCGCTCGGGTGGTAATAGTCGCTGCGGACGCCGCCGGAGGAGATGACGAAGCTGTAGCTGGTGCGGCGGTCGTGGTACGTGTCGAGCGCGATGACCAGGTGCTCGGCGTTGCCGAGCTGGTCGCGGCGGGTGACGCTGGCGGGGAGCCGCTTGCCGCCGCCGTGCAGGCGGGCGGCCACGTAGAGCGCCTCGTCGTCGTAGAGGAAGGCCACCTCGGTGGCCACCGACGGGGCGCCGTTCTCCACCGGGTCCTTCTGCCGGAAATCGCTGCGCCACTGGGCCGTGGCCCAGGCCTCGTCGTCGGGGCGCCCATCCACGTGAATCTGGCTGGCGCTCGCGCGGCGGCCAGCGTGGAAGGCCTTGGGCTCGGGAAGCGGCACGGCGGCGGACTGCACCTGCGCGGCGAGCGGTGCGGCGAGCAGCAGCAGGGGCAGGAGCGCTGGCCGAATACGGGACACCACGGGCCTCCGGACGGCGAGGAACGACGATTGGGGCGGACAGCCCATCTGATGCTGCCGGGCCCCCGCGGGTTTGCTCGGGCGTGCCGGCAACTACGGCTGTCGATGTCCGAAGATTCACGGCGGGCGCCGCCTCGGATCCCGGTGGCGAGGTCCGGGCCGGGGCGGGGCCTCGCCTAGGCGGGCCGTGCCGGGGGCTCGTCGAGGGCGCGGCGCACCCGGCGCGCCAGTTCCTGCGGCGCGTACGGCTTCTGCACCAGCGGCGGGTCGCCGCTGAGCTGGAGCATCTGGTGCACCACATCGGGGCTGTAGCCCGTCGAGTACAGCACCCGCAGGCCCGGCCGCTCGGCCAGGAGCATCTCCGCCAGCTGGCGGCCCGAGAGGCCCCCCGGCATCACGAGGTCGGTGAGGAGGAGGTCCACCCGGAGGCCGGGGCGCCGCCAGACCTCGAT
>CAZRCT010000089.1:0-13640 GCA_964598655.1 uncultured Gemmatimonadaceae bacterium | reverse complement strand
CGGCGTCCTCGAGCTCGACCATCTTCTTGCCGCGATAGTTCCCGCAGGTGGGGCAGACGCGGTGCGGCAACTTGGGGCTCGAGCAGCGCGGGCAGGCCTGGGCCGGGATCACCGTGGCCTTGTCGTGACCGCGGCGGAGCCGCTTGCGGGACTTGGAGAGCTTTCGCTTCGGGACAGCCATCGGGGCCTCAGCGTTCAGGGGCCGTGCAGCGGCACGGCCCGGCGTTCAGGTCCGCTCCGCACCGGGGACAGAGCCCGGCGCAGTCTTCTCGGCAGAGCGGATACGCGGACACGGCGAGCGCGAGTTCCTCGCGCACCGCCGGACGGACGTCCACGCGGGTGACGGGCGCCTCGAGAGGGTAGACCGACGGATCGTCGGCCGCCTCGGGATCGGCGCTGAAGAGCACCTCGACGTCCGTGTCGAGGGGATAGGTCATGTCGGTGAGGCACCGGCGGCAATTGCCGCGAAGCCGCCCACTGACGCGGGCCTTCCAGAAGAAATCCTGGTCGCCCGACTGGGTGAGGCGCCCCGTGATCTGCACCGGCCCGTCGAGGTCGAGACCGAGTCCCTCGAACGTGGCGTCATCGGCCTCGAGCCGGCCGACGGTTTCCACCGGGCCGCGCTGAAGCTCCCGGGCATCGACCTGAAGCATAGCCCCAAAACCTAGTCAGGACATGGACTTGGGTCAAGGGACGGGACCGTGAAGCCGCCCCGCCCCGCCCCCGGCCCTTCCTCAGCCCCAGAGGTCGGCCAGCTCGCTCTCGGTGAAGAAGAAGGCGACCTCGCGCAGCCCGTTTTCCACGCTGTCGGAGCCGTGGATGGCGTTCATCCCCTTGGACTGGGCGTACAGCTTCCGGATGGTGCCCTCGGCCGCCTCGGCCGGGTCGGTGGCCCCGATGACCTTGCGGAAGTGCGCCACCGCGTCGTCCCGCTCCAGCGCCATCGGCAGCACCGGCCCCGAGGTCATGAAGCCGCAGAGGTCGGCGTAGAACGGCCGGTCCTTGTGGACCTCGTAGAACTTCCCGGCCTGCGCCTTGGACAGCCGCGTGAGCTTCGCCGCCCGGATGGTGAAGCCCTCCTTCTGGAGGTGGGCAATGATGAGGCCCGCCTTGCCACTCTGGATGGCGTCGGGCTTGAGCATGCCGAGGGTGATCTGCTTGGCCACAGGACTTCCCCTTCAAGTGAGTTGGAGGGCGGGGCCCGGGGGCGGCGCCCGCGATACGGAGCGGCGGCCGGTCGGGCCGCCGCGGGCCTACTTGAGCCTGGCCTTGACCAGGTTCACGACATCCACCGGGCGCTTCATGACGGCGATGCCGGCCGCCTCGAAGGCCGCGATCTTCTCCGCCGCGGTGCCGGAACTGCCGGAGATGATGGCGCCGGCGTGGCCCATGCGGCGGCCCGGCGGCGCGGTCTGGCCGGCGATGAAGCCGACCACCGGCTTGGTGACGTGCTGCTTCACGAACTCGGCGGCGTTCTGCTCGTCGGTGCCGCCGATCTCGCCCATCATGACGATGGCGTCGGTGCCGGGGTCGTCCTGGAAGGCGCGGAGGCAGTCGATGAACGAGGTGCCGTTCAGCGGGTCGCCGCCGATGCCGACGCAGGTGCTCTGGCCGATGCCGTTGCGGGTGAGGTGGTTCACCACCTCATAGGTGAGCGTGCCGCTCCGCGACACGAGGCCCACGCGGCCGGGCTTGCAGATGTTGCCCGGGATGATGCCGATCTTGCACTCGCCCGGGGTGATGAGGCCGGGGCAGTTCGGGCCGAGGAGGCGGGCGCCCTTCTCGCGCACGAAAGGCAGCACCCGCGCCATGTCCATGACCGGGACGCCCTCGGTGATGCAGACCACGAAGGGGAGCCCGGCATCCACCGCCTCGAAGATGGCACCCGCGGCGCCCACCGGCGGCACGTAGATCACCGAGGCGGTGGCCCCAGTGGCCTCGACGGCCTCGGCCACGGTATTGAAGACGGGGACCTTCCCCTCGAACCGCTGCCCGCCCTTCCCCGGCGTGACGCCGGCGACGAGCTGGGTGCCGTACTCGAGCATCTGCTTGGCATGGAACGAGCCGTCGCGGCCCGTGATGCCCTGGACCAGGAGGCGCGTGGTCTTGTTAGCGAAGATGCTCATGCGGCCTCCTTCACCAGCGCCACGACCTTCTGGACGGCCTCGTCCATGTCGGAGAGCGCGGTCATGCCGATGCCCTGCAGGATCTTCACCGCCTCGGCCTCGTTGGTGCCGGTGAGGCGGACCACGATGGGCACCTTCACCGGGAACTGGGCCAGCGCGGTCTTGATGCCGTTGGCCACGTCGTCGGTGCGGGTGATGCCGCCGAAGATGTTGAACAGGATGGCCTTCACCGCCGGATCGGCCGTGATGATGCGGAGGGCGTTGACGACCTTGTCGGGGTTGGAGCTGCCGCCGATGTCCAGGAAGTTGGCCGGATCGCCGCCGTAGTACTTCACGAGGTCCATGGTGGCCATGGCCAGGCCGGCCCCGTTCACCACGCAGCCCACGTTGCCCGAGAGCTTGATGAACGTGAGGTTGGCGCGCCGCGCCTGCACCTCGCTCGGCTCCTCGGCCGTCTCGTCCCGGAGCACCGCGAGGTCGGGACGGCGGTCGAGCTCGTTGTCGTCGATCGACACCTTGGCGTCGAGCGCCAGCACCTTGCCGTCCGGGGTGGTGACGAGCGGGTTGATCTCGGCGAGCGAGCAGCCGTTGGCGGTGAAGACGGCGTAGAGCTGCTCCATGATCTTCGCGGCCTGGCGGGCCTGGGCAATGTCCTTGTACAGGAACAGGGCGAGCCCCAGGGCCTGGTGCGGCAGGATGCCGTACCGGGGATCGACGGCGAGGCGGCGGATCTTGTCCGGGGTCTTGGCGGCCACTTCCTCGATGTCGATGCCACCGGCGGGACTCACCATGAACACCGGGCGCTGGCTGCCGCGGTCCATGATCAGGCCCACGTACGCCTCGGTGACGATGTCCGCCGCAGGGACCACGAGGACCTTCTGGACCACGAGGCCCTTGATGGTCATGCCGAGGATCTTCTCGGCGGCCTCGGCGGCCTCGGCGGGGTTCTTGGCGAGCTTGACCCCGCCCGCTTTCCCGCGCCCGCCCGCGTGCACCTGCGCCTTCACGACCACCGTCCCGCCCACCCGCCGGGCGATGGATTCCGCCTCGGAGGGGGTGGAGGCGACGTCGCCGTCGGGCATGGGAATGCCGGCCGACCGGAAGATCTGCCGACCCTGATATTCGTGAAGATTCACGCTGTCCTCTCCCCTGGGGAACCTGCTTCGGACCCGGTAGGGTCACTGGCGGGGCGGAAGGTAGCGGGCGGGCTAACCGTTGGCAACGGTGGGACTTATGGCGACCGAAGGGTGCGCTTGAGGGACTCCCACGCGCGGCCAAACGCCTCCAGATCGCCGCGGCGGAGGGCCTGGTCAGCGGCATCGAGCTGGCGCCGGGCTTCGATGAGCTGGGTGCCGCGCACGCCGGCAGAAACATTGGGCGCCGATAGGCCGAGCATGTTGGCCCAGGCCTCATCGACGTCGTGCCCGGCCCCGCCCCGCTCTCCCACCGCCAGGCTCACCCAGGCCAGGACCGGCGGCTCGTTGTCCCGGCGGGCAAAGTAGGTCTGGTAGGCCCCGAGCCCGTCCGAGCTGGGCCAGTAGCGGACGGCCCCAGCCTCGAGCCGGGCACCGGCCTTCTCGACGGAGTCCTTGAGTTGCTGGAAGGTGGGGAAGCGGCCCCAGCGGGTCTGGAGGGCCGCCGGGTCGGGGAGGGCCAACAGGCTGTCCACCCGGAGTACCGTGAGCATGGCCCAGCCGTCGGTGGACCGGGCGCGCGCCACCGCGGAGACGAACCGCTGGGGCGAGCGCTGGAAGGGCACCACCTGCTCCACCCCGGACGTGTCCGCCTCCCAGAGAGCGGCCTCGGGCGGCGCCTCGCCGGTGACCTGGTCGCTGTGGCCGACGGGCTCGCCGAGGCCCCAGTGCGGCTGGCCGAGGACGCGAAGCTGCGCCTCGAGCGCCTCCCGCGGGTAGGCGAGCGACCGGAGGACATCGGGCGGGATGGCGGAGGCGGGCTGGATGATGCCCGGGAAGAGGGCCTGCCACTCCTTGGCCAGTTCGTCGGAGCCGTGGCGCAGGTAGATCGCCGTGGTGCCCGACTCGCCGCGGATGACCCCGAGGAAACCGGCCCGGAGCGCGCCGACCCACTCGCCGTGGTACCGGATGCGGGTAGAGGCCGGGAAGGTGAAGCTCGGCAGGTAGCCGTCCACGACCCAGAGCAGCTCGCCATCGAGAAGCCGCGGGGTCGGGGTGCCCCACGCCACATAGGGCGCGAGGCGCCGGAGGCGATCGACCGGGTCGAGGTACCAGTAGGCGTAGCGCTCGGCCACCTCGGGCTCGAGCAGGTCTCCGGACTGGAGCGCCCAGGCGAGCGCCAGGCGACGGAGGCCCGTGCCCACCTTCACCCCGCCGGGCACGGTGTCCACCACGGTGCCCCGGACGCCGGGCCAGAGCCCCCGGCGCGGAAGGTGGAGGTCCGGCAGGCCCGCCGCGGAGCGGAGGCTGTCGGGGTCGGTGTAGGCGAGCGGGTGGCCGTCTCCGGTGGTCCGGTCGTCGAGCAGCGCCGCCACCTGGGCGCCCCCACCGGCTTGGACGCGCACCACCAGCCAGCCGGGCCGCTGGCGCCCGCCGATGGGGAGGACGGCGCGATCGACGGCCACCACGCGTCCGGAGTCGCCGGGGATGGCGTCGGCCGCGAGGGTGGGCTGCCAGACGGCAAAGGGAGCCGGTGGCGTGGCGGGCTCGGGCAGCCGGGTGAGGGTCGAGTCGCGCAGCGTCATCATGCCGTAGGCCAGCTGGTCGAGCTTGCGGCGGACCGACGGCTCCAGCGTGGAGCGGGGCGAGGTGCCGATGAGCGCGGGGATGATGTGGTGCCCAAGGAGGGACGCCGCCCCGAGGACGAGCCACGAACTGAGCACCAGCGTGTGCCGGCCACGCACCGCCCAGAGCGCGCTCAGGATGGCCGTGCCGAGGGCCAGCGCCGTCAGCACGAAGGCCACGGTGGTGCGGAAGCCGAACAGCCCGGTGTGCACGGTGCCGATGACGCCGGCCACGAGTTCGGCGGGCTCCCGCGCGTAGCCCCACGCCAGCACCAGCCCGAGGAGGACCAGCAGGGCACCGAGGTGCATCCGGGCGTGGTCGTTCAGGGCCAGGCGCCGGTCCAGCCAGCGCATGGCGCCAATCAGGGCGTAGAGGATGGCGGCCCCGCCGAGGGCCAGCAGGAGGAGCAGCAGCGTGAAGCCGTGCAGCTTCCGCCACAGCGGCAACTCGGCCAGGTAGTAGCCCACGTCGCGGCCGAGAAATGGCTCCACCTCGCCCATCTGGAAGCCGGACCAGGCCAGGACCACGTCGGCGGTCCACCCGCCGGTGCCACGGCCGGTGACGACCCCAAGGAACAACCCGCCCGCCACGCTCAGCGCCGCGAGCGCCTGCAGGTTCACGGCCTCACGGATCTCGAGGTTGGCCAGGCGGCGATGCACCTGGACCGAGCCGATGGCGCGGTAGACCACCAGCAGGTTCCCGACGAACCAGGCGGACGCGAGGAGGATGCCCGCCAGCTCGAGCGCGAGCTGCAGGACAGCCCAGTCGGTGACGAACTCGGCGGCGGCGGTGGAGAGGGAGGCGGCCCACCAGCGATCAGCGGCGAGCCCCGCGGCCCAGCGCCCCGCGAAGAGGAGCAGGACCGCGACCACGACCACGAGGGTGATGCGGAGGCCGCGCTGGGACATGCGGAGAAGGTAACGGCGGCCGGGGCGGAAGCCAGCGGGCGGCTAGGCGGCGGCGATCCGCGCTTCCACCCAGCCCATGACCTCCGCCTGATACGCGGCGAGGGCCGCAGGATCGGTGGCCTCGAAGCGGAGGACCAGGATCGGCTGGGTGTTGGAGGCGCGCACGAGGCCCCAGCCCTTGGGGAAGGTCATGCGGACGCCGTCGATGGTGTTGACCGGATACCGGGCGGCGAAGTAGGCCGCTGCCTCGGCCACCACGGGGAACTTCTTGTCCTCGGGGCAGTCCACGCGGAGCTCGGGGGTGGCGTGGGTGGCGGGGAGGTCGGCGAGGAGCGGGGCCAGCCCGCCCCGCCCCGCGGCGACGATCTCGAGCAGGCGGGCGGCGGCGAAGAGCGCGTCGTCAAAGCCGTACCAGTCGCCCCCGAAGAACATGTGGCCGCTCATCTCGCCGGCCAGCGGGCTGCGGAGCTCCTTCATCCGCGCCTTGATGAGCGAGTGGCCGGTGCGCCACATCTCCGGGCGCGCGCCGGCGGCGGTGAGCGCCTGCGGCAGGACCTCGGAGCACTTGACGTCGAAGATCACCGGCACGCCCGGGCCGAAGCGGCGCACGGCATCGCGGCCGTAGAGCACGAGCAGCTGGTCGCCGAAGACCACGCCGCCGGTCTCGTCCACGGCGCCGATGCGGTCGGCGTCGCCGTCGAAGGCGATGCCGAGCTCGGCGCCGCTCCGGCGCACGGCGGCCTGAAGGTCCACGAGGTTCTCGAGGACCGTGGGATCGGGGTGGTGGTTGGGGAAGGTGCCGTCGGAGTCGCAGAAGAGCGGGACCACCTCGCAGCCGAGGGCCTCGAGGGTCTCCACCGCGATGAGGCTGGCCACGCCGTTGCCGCAGTCCACCGCCACCTTCACCGGGCGGGCGAGGCGGTGGTGGGCCACGATGGCCTCGCGGTAGCGGCGGAGGATGGAGCCGTCGGCCGACTCGCCGCCGCCCGCCTCGTCGCGCCACTGCTCCAGCATGATGATCTCGTAGAGCCGCAGGACGTCCTCGCCGTGGAGGGCATCGCCGGCCAGCACCATCTTGAAGCCGTTGAACTCGGGCGGATTGTGGGAGCCGGTGACCTGCACGCCGCCGTCGGTCTCGAGGGCGTGCACCGCAAAGTAGAGCGCGGGCGTGGGGACCTGGCCCACGTCCACGGCGCTGCCGCCCGCGCGGACGATGCCCCGGCGCACGCCGCCGGCCAGCCCTGCCCCGCTGGGCCGGTTGTCGCAGCCCACGGCGATCCGGGGAGCCCGGCCGAGGCGCTCCCAGGCGAGGGTGGCGTAGGCGCGGCCGAGCGCCTCCGCGAAGGCCGGCGTGAGCTCGGTGCCCACAAGGCCGCGGACGTCATACTGGCGGAAGATGGAGCGCGGAACGTTCACGGGGGCGTGGCGGCTCGGGGTCCGGGATGAGCGCGGGCCCCCGGCGCGGACGCCGGGGGCCCAGGGGCGCGGAAACGGTTACTGGCCGCTCGCGACCGGCCCGAGCGTCTGGGCCAGGGAGGTGGCGGCCGCGTCGCTCAGCGACAGCGCCGAGGTGGGCACGAAGCCGAGGACCAGGATGAGGAACACCGCCACGGCCACCGCGAGGCGGGCCGAGCCGGCGAGCGCCTTGTCCCAGAACACCAGGGGCGCGCGCGCCGGGCGCATGTACATGGCCATGATCATGGGCAGGTAGTAGCCCGCGGACACCACGCTGGTGAGCACGAGGACGGTGGCCAGCCACCCCCCGCCCGAGGACACCAGGGACGAGAGGATGTACCACTTCCCCATGAAGCCGACGGTGCCCGGGAAGCCGAGCAGCGAGAGGGCGCACACCGCGAGGGCGGCCGCCATCCACGGCCGGCCCTGCGCGAGGCCGGCGATGTCGGCGTTGTCGAGGTCCCGCTCGCCGTTGCGCCCGAGCGCGCCGAGCAGGGCGAAGGTGGCGATACTGGTGACGCCGTAGCCCAGCAGGTAGAAGGTCATGGCCGAGAGGCCAAGGGGCGTGCCGGTCCAGAGGGCGGCGAGCAGGTAGCCGGCGTGGGCGATGGAGCTGTACGCCATCATCCGCTTGAGCGAGCGCTGGGTGAGCGCCACCACGTTGCCGAGCACCATGGAGAGCACGCCAAGGAGGCCGAGGATGGGCCGCCACTCCGGGATGCTGGCGCCGAAGCAGGTGTACAGCACGCGCGCCAGCGCCACGAAGCCCGCGGTCTTCACGGCGGTGGCCATGAAGCCGGTGACCGGCGTGGGGGCGCCGTCGTAGACGTCCGGCGCCCAGTTGTGGAACGGGACGGCGGCCACCTTGAAGCAGAAGCCCACCAGCATGAACCCGAGGCCGAGGCGCGCCATGAGCGGCAGGTCGCCGCGGGAGAACTGGGCGCCGATCATCACCAGGTTGGTGGTGCCGGCCGAGCCGTAGGTGAGCGCGATGCCGTAGAGCAGGAACCCGGCGGCGAACGAGCCGATCAGGAAGTACTTGAGGGCCGCCTCGGCGGAGTAGGCGTTGCCCCGGTTGTAGCCCGCGAGCACGTACACCGACACCGACATGGTCTCGAGGCCGAGCACCACGAGGATCAGGTCCTGGGCGTTGACCATGAAGAGCATGCCGATGGTGGCCAGCAGCAGGAGCACGTAGTACTCCGGCGCCACCAGCCGCTCCCGTTCCAGGTAGCCGAGGGAGGCGAGCACCGACCCGGCGGCGAAGAGGAGGAGGAGGGCGCTGCCGACGAAGCGGAAGGCATCGAGCGCCAGCATCTGGCCGATCCCGGGGTCGTCCGGGGCCCGGCTGGCGAGCCAGGCCAGCGCCGCGGCCGTGGCGCCGAGGGCCACGAGGCTGGCCCAGCCGGCGAGGCGGCTGTCCGCGGGACCGGCGTGGCGCCAGGCCACGAGGAGGACCACCCCCAGCACGGCGAGGCTCAGCACCACCTCGGGGAGCAGGCCGAGGGTGAGGCCGAGCGGGGTCGAGAGATCGATGGTGGTCGGGTTCACGGCCGGGCCTCGGGGATGGTGAGCGCCGTCGCCGGGCGGGCGAAGCCGGGCTCCACGAGCTGCACGTAGCGCTTGGCGGCCTCGTCCATGCGGCTCAGCACGGGCTGCGGGTAGAGGCCCATCCAGATCATGCCGGCGACGAGCGGGAGGACCACCCACAGCTCACGGGGCGTGAGGTCGTGCAGGTGCTCGTTCTCGAGCTTGTCGAGCTTGTTGAAGAGGATCCGCTGCGTGGCCCAGAGGAGGTAGGCCGCCGCGAAGATCACGCCGGTGGTGGCGAGGCCCGTGGCCCACGGGTAGCGCCCGAAGCTGCCGAGCAGCACCAGGAACTCGCCCACGAAGCCGTTGAGCCCCGGCAGGCCCGCCGAGGCGAGCACCGTGACCACGAAGATGAGGCTGAAGACCGGCACCACCCGGGCCAGGCCGCCGTAGTCGGCGATCTCGCGGGTGTGGCGGCGCTCGTAGATCATGCCGATGAGGAGGAACAGGGCCCCGGTGGAGAGGCCGTGGCCGATCATGATCATCAGCGCGCCCTGCACGCTCTGCTGCGTGGCGGCCCAGATGCCGAGCATGACGAAGCCCAGGTGGCTCACCGAGGAATAGGCCACGAGTTTCTTCACGTCCGGCTGCACCAGCGCCACCAGCGCGCCGTAGATGATGCCGATGACGGCGCAGGTGACCACGATGCCCGTCACGAGCGGCGAAAGCGCCACCTCGGGGAAGAAGGGCACCGCGAAGCGCAGGAAGCCGTAGGTGCCCATCTTGAGCAGCACGCTGGCCAGGATCACCGAGCCCGCCGTGGGGGCCTCGACGTGGGCATCGGGCAGCCAGGTGTGGAACGGGAAGAGCGGGACCTTGATGGCGAAGGCCAGCGCAAAGGCCAGGAAGAGCCAGGGCGCGGCGCCGCCCATCTGGTGCGAGGCCTGGAGGAAGGCCTCGTAGCTGAAGGTCGGGGCCCCGGTGATCGCGAAGGCCTTGAACATCATCACCACGATGGCCACCAGCATGAGCAGCGAGCCGGCCATGGTGTAGATGAAGAACTTGATGGCCGCGTAGAGGCGGTTCTTCCCGCCCCAGATCCCGATGATGAAGTACATCGGGATGAGCATCAGCTCCCACATCACGTAGAACAGGAACATGTCGAGGGCCAGGAACACCCCGAGCATGCCGGTGGTGAGGGTGAGGAGCAGGCCGTAGTAGAGCTTCTCGCGCTCGGTGATGTAGCTGAAGCTGGCCAGCACCGCGAGCGGCATGATGCCCGTGGAGAGGAGCACCATGAAGAGCGAGAGGCCGTCGAGCCCGAGCGTGTAGTGGATGCCCCAGGCCGGCAGCCAGGCGGCGTCCACCGAGAATTGCATCAGCGGGTCGGTGGGGTCAAAGGCCCACCAGAGCCCGAGCGAGACCACGAACTCGACGAGCGTCACCACCAGGGCCACCTGCCTGGCGCGCGACGCGGGCGCGAGCGCCACCGGGAGGATGCCGGCGAGCGGCAGCACCAGGAGCGCCGTGAGGATCCACTGGCCGTAGCCGAGGGACAACAGGAAGTCGCGCATCCAGTCTCTCCGTTACCGCCAGACGACCATGCCGAGGATGTACAGCGCGCCCACCAGGAAGAGGACCACGTAGCCCCCCACCAGGCCGCTCTGGAGCCGGCTGCCGAGCCAGCCCAGCGAGCGCGCGGCCCAGGCGGCCCCGTTGACCCCGGAGCCGTCGATCAGCCCCTGGTCCACCTGCTTCCAGAGAACCACGCGCGAGAGCGCCTCGAGGGGCCGGACGATCACGGCGTCGTAGAGCTCGTCGACGTAGTACTTGTGGTAGAGCACCTTCCAGAAGCCGTGCTCCGCGGGCGCATCGTGCGCCGGCACCGTCCGCGCCTTCACCGTGGTGACGAAGCCCGCCACCAGCCCGATGACCGCGAGGGCGATGGCCAGCCCGATCAGCATGTGCTCCGCCCCGCCCTCCGGCAGCGCCGGCGCGGTGCCGAGGGTCTCCGCCACCCGGTCGCCGGCGGCGAGGATGGGGTGCAGCCAGTGGTGCAGCAGCTCGGGGGTGCCGAGGGAGGCGGCGAACTCCGGCAGGTTGAGCCAGCCACCCGCGATGCTCAGCACGCCGAGCACCACGAGGGGCCCCGTCATGATCCAGGGCGCCTCGTGCAGGTGGTGCCGCTCCTCTTCGCCGGTGCGGTTCTCGCCGAAGAAGGTCATGGCCATGAGGCGGGCCATGTAAAAGGCGGTGAGCAGCGCCGCCGTGGCGCCCATGGCCCAGTAGACCCGGAAGATCGGCGTGTGCTCGCCCCGGCCGAAGGCAAAGGCCAGGATCTCGTCCTTGGAGAAGAACCCGGCGAACGGCGGGATGCCGGCGATGGCGAGCGTCGCGATGCCCATCAGGGTGGCGGTGATGGGCATGTACTTGGCGAGGCCGCCCATGTTGCGCATGTCCTGCGGGTCGTCGTGGCTGTGGCTGGCGTGATACGCGTGGTGCATGGCGTGGATCACGCTGCCCGAGCCCAGGAACAGCAGCGCCTTGAAGAAGGCGTGCGTGGCCAGGTGGAAGACGCCGGCCGTGATGGCGCCGGTGCCCACGCCGACGAACATGTAGCCGAGCTGCGAGACGGTGGAGTACGCCAGCACCTTCTTGATGTCGTACTGGCGGAGGCCGATCGTGGCGGCGAAGAGCGCGGTGAGCGCGCCGACGCCGGCCACCACCGCCTGCGTCATCGGGGCCAGCGCGAAGAGCACGTTGGCGCGGGCCACGAGGTAGACACCCGCGGTCACCATGGTGGCCGCGTGGATCAGCGCCGAGACCGGCGTCGGGCCGGCCATGGCGTCGGGGAGCCAGGTGTAGAGCGGGATCTGGGCGCTCTTGCCGGTGCAGCCCAGGAAGAGGAACAGCGTGATGGCCGTGATGGTGGCGCCGCCCGCCAGGTGCGGCGCGGCGTCGGCGGCCTTGCCGAAGACGTCGGCGTAGCTGAGGCTCCCGAAGGCCTGCCAGATCAGGAACATGGCGATCAGGAAGCCGAAGTCGCCGATCCGGTTGACGATGAAGGCCTTCTTGCCGGCGTCGGCGTTGGCCTTCTCGGTGAACCAGAAGCCGATCAGCAGGTAGGAGCAGAGCCCCACCCCTTCCCACCCGATGAACATCATCGGGAAGCTCGCGCCGAGGACCAGCACGAGCATGAACATCACGAACAGGTTGAGGTAGGCGAAGTACCGGGCATAGCCCGCGTCCGCCTTCATGTACCCCACGCTGAAGAGGTGGATCAGGCTCCCGACGCCGGTGACGATGAGCAGCATCACCATCGAGAGCTGGTCCAGCTGGAAGGCGAAGGGCACCTGCAGCGTGCCGACCGGCAGCCAGTTCCAGAGCGTGGCCACCGGCGCGAGCTCGGGCTGGTCGTGCCAGAGGTGGCTGAGCCGGAGGTACTGGGCCACGGCGACGCCGAAGGCGGCCAGCAGCACGCCGGGCCCGATGAGCGACACGGCGCCCTTGGCGCCGGGCTTCCACAGGGCCAGCGCGCCGTTCAGCAGGAAGCCGAGCAGCGGCAGGCCCAGGATGAGGGCGATTGGCAGCCGGAGTTCCTGGCCGAGCGCCATCACGTCGTGAGCCTCGGCCGGCAGGGCGGCGAGGGCAAGGAGCGCGTGCGGCATCAGCCCTTGAGCAGGTTGATGTTCGACAGGTTCACCGACTTGTGGTGGCGGAAGATCGCGAGGATGATCGCGAGCCCGACCGCGGCCTCGGCCGCGGCCACCGTCATCACGAAGAAGACGAAGACCTGCCCCGAGATGCCGTGCGCGGTGGACAGCGCCACGAAGCTCAGGTTGACGGCGTTGAGCATGAGCTCGACGCACATGTAGATCACGATGGCGTTGCGCCGCACCAGGACGCCGGTGACGCCGATGGCGAAGAGCAGCGCGGAGAGCGCGAGGGCCGGCCCGATGAGCATCAGATCCTCCGCTTGGCCAGGACCACGGCCCCGACGATCGCCGCGAGCAGCAGGAGCGAGGTGAGCTCGAAGGGCACCAGGTACTGCTCGAAGAGCGGCTTGGCGATGTCGCCGGGGACGCCGCGGGCGAGGGTGGCGGCGGCCGCCGCCTGGGTGGAGTCGAACACCACCCGGGGATCGGCGAGCGAGGTGCTCCCCGTGTACTCGAGCGCGATGCGCTCCAGGCTGTAGCCCGCCAGCGGCCCCACCTGGCTCCCGAAGAGCCCGATGAGCACCAGCGCCACCAGCCACCCCGCGATGCCGCGGATGTCCCCCTTCTCGTGCCCCAGGTTGAGGAGCATGATGACGAAGAGGAACAGCACCATCACGGCGCCGGCGTACACCAGCACCTGGATGGCCCCGATGAACTGGGCCTGGAGCAGGAAGAAGATGGCGGCCAGGCAGAGCATGGTCTGCACCAGCCAGAAGGCCGAGGCGATCGGGTTGCGCATGGTGACCACCAGCAGCGCGCAGCCGACGGCCAGGACCGCGAAGAACCAGAAGATCTGCTGGGTCATCACTCGCCCTTCGGGTCGGTCGGGTCCCAGAGCGTCGAGACCTGGTGGGTCTGGGCCGAGAGGCGCTCCAGGTCGTACACGAAGCGGTCGCGGCTGTACTCGGCGTTCTCGTAGTGCACGCCCACGTGGATCGCCTCCTCCGGGCACACCTCCTGGCAGTAGCCGCAAAAGATGCAGCGGAACTCGTCGATCTCGTAGATCAGCGGGTAGCGGTTGCCGCCCTCGTCCTCGCCCGGGACCAGCTTGATGCAGTTGGCCGGGCAGATCTGCGGGCAGAGGCCGCAGGCCACGCACTTGGAGCGGCCCTGCTCGTCGGTGAGCATGCGGTGGGTGCCCCGCCA
>CAZRCT010000088.1:0-13848 GCA_964598655.1 uncultured Gemmatimonadaceae bacterium | reverse complement strand
GGCATCCATCACGTCTTCGCCCGGACCATCAAGGACCTGATCTGCCGCTTCCAGGCCATGCAGGGGAAGCGGGTCACCCGCATCGCCGGCTGGGACACCCACGGCCTGCCGGTCGAGATCGAGGTCGAGAAGCAGCTCAAGCTGAACGGCAAGAAGGCCATCGAGGCCTACGGCGTCGAGGCCTTCAACCGCCTCTGCCGCGAGAGTGTCTTCACCTACAAGAAGGACTGGGAGGAGCTCTCCAACCGCGTGGGCTACTGGCTCGACTACGAGCACGCCTACGTCACCTACACCAACGAGTACGTGGAGACGGTGTGGTGGCTGCTGCACCGGCTCTTCGAGAAGGACCTGCTGTACCGCGGCCACCGGGTGCTGCCGTACTGCCCCCGCTGCGGCACCGTGCTCTCCTCGCACGAGCTGGCGCTCGGCTACCAGGAGGTGCGGGACCGGTCCATCTACGTCACCTTCCCCCTCACCGACGGCACGGACCGGGAGCTCGTGGTCTGGACCACGACGCCCTGGACCCTCCCCTCCAACGTGGCCGCGGCGGTGCACCCCGAGCTCCGCTACGGCGTGTACCGGAGCGCGAAGCACCCGCAGCGCGGCTTCGTGGTGGCGGAGGCGCGGGTGGCCAAGCTCGAGGAGATCCTGGGCGGCCCCGTCACCCGCGAGGGCGATTCCTTCCCGGGTGCGGCGCTCGTGGGCCTCGGCTACACCCGCCCCTTCGACGTCGTGGCGATGCCCGAGGGGAAGCGGCACTCGGTGATCATCCCGGGCGACTTCGTCACCGCGGACGACGGCTCCGGCATCGTCCACATGGCCCCGGCCTTCGGCGCCGACGACTACGGCGCGGGGCAGGCGCACAACCTGGCGCTGGTGCGCCCGGTGGCGGCGGACGGCACCTTCCACGGCACCCGCTGGCCCGAGATCGAGGGGCAGCTGGTCACCGCGGACGAGACCAACGACACGATCATCAAGCGGCTCAAGGCGGAGGGGCGCTGGCTCCGGACGGAGCAGTACGTCCACACCTATCCCCACTGCTGGCGCTGCAGCAGCAAGCTGATCTACTACGCCCGCGACTCGTGGTTCGTCCGCACGTCGTCGGTGAAGCAGCGGATGCTGGAGCTCAACGCCCAGGTCAACTGGCAGCCGCCCGAGGTCGGGGCGGGGCGCTTCGGCGCCTGGCTCGAGAACAACGTGGACTGGGCCCTGTCACGCGACCGCTACTGGGGCACGCCGCTGCCGGTGTGGGTGTGCGACCAGGCCCCGGCGCACGTCGAGGTGATCGGCAGCTACGACCAGCTGGCTGCCCGCTGGGGGCAGAAGCTCCCGAGCACCTTCGACCCGCACAAGCCCTACATCGACGGCTACACCTGGGCCTGCGACTGCGGCGGCACCATGCGCCGGGCGCCCGAGGTCATCGACACCTGGTTTGACTCCGGGGCGATGCCCTATGCCCAGTGGCATTACCCCTTCGAGCACGCCGAGCAGTTCGCCGAGCACTTCCCGGCGGACTACATCTGCGAGGGGGTGGACCAGACGCGCGGGTGGTTCTACTCGCTGCTCGCCATCGCCACCACGGCGTTCGACAGCCAGGCATACCGGAACGTCATCGTCAACGAGCTGGTCCTCGACGCCGAGGGCCAGAAGATGTCCAAGTCCAAGGGGAACGTCGTCAACCCGTGGGACATGATCCGGGAGTTCGGCGCCGACACCGTGCGGCTCTACCTCCTGGTGAGCAGCCAGGTCTGGCTCCCCAAGCGGTTCGACCGGCGGCAGATCCCGCAGGTCACGGGCGACTTCCTGCGGGCGCTCCGGAACACCTACGAGTTCTTCCGGCTCTACGCCGATGAGGGCGGCACCCCGCCGCCGGTCGCCGGCCGGCCCGACGCCGACCGCTGGATCCTGGCGCGGCTCGACGCCACCGTGGCGACGGTGACCGCCGCGTGGGGGAGCTACGAGCCCACGGCGGGTGTGCGCGCGCTCATGGATTTCGTCGTCGATGATCTCTCGAACTGGTACGTGCGCGTGACCCGCGGGCGCTTCTGGGCCCCCGACAGTTCCGCCGACCCGGCGGCCGTGGCCACGCTGCAGGAGTGCCTGGTGACGGTGAGCCGCCTGATGGCGCCGGCCGCCCCCTTCGCGAGCGACTGGCTGCACCGGGCGCTCAGCGGCCGGACGGTGCACCTGGCGGGCTGGCCCGCGCCCGACCGCGTCCCCGGCGCGGAGGCGGAGCTCGAGCGGGCCATGGATGCCGTCCGGCGGCTGGCGTCGCTGGCACGGGCGGCGCGCGAGTCGGGCAAGCTCCGGGTGCGCCAGCCGCTCGGACGGATGCAGGTGGCGGTGCCGGCGGGTGTGGCGGGGCCGGTGTTCGCGCGGCTGCTCGGCATCCTGCAGGACGAGGTGAACGTCCAGGAGATCCTCGTCGCGGCGTCGGACACCGAGCTGGTGCGCCTCAAGGCCAAGCCCAACTTCCGCGCCCTCGGCAAGCGCTTCGGGAAGCAGACGCCCGCCATCGCGGCGGCGGCGGAGCAGCTGACGGCGCAGCAGCTCCGGGCGCTGGAGGCAGGGCAGGAGGCCACCATCCATGTGGATGGCCAGCCGGTGGTTTACCTTTCCGGCGACGTGACCGTCGAGCGGGAAGTGGTGGCCACCGGCTGGCTGGTGGAGAGCGATGGTCCCTACGTGGCCGCGCTCGACCCGGCGCTCTCCCCGGCCCTCGTGGCCGAGGGGCTGGCGCGGGAGGTGATCCACCACGTGCAGCGGCTTCGGCGTGAGGCGGGCTTCCAGGTGAGCGACCGCATCGCGCTGGGCATCGAGGGGCCGGCAGCCGTGCTGGACGCGGCGCGGGCCCACCAGGCCATGATCGCGGGCGACGTCCTGGCCCGTGAGGTGGTGATCGGCGGCGCCGTGGCCAGTGCGGCGCTGACCCAGCAGGTGGACCTCGACGGACATTCCGTCACCTTGAGCGTGCGGCGGCACTCGGCCACCGCCTGAACCCCCGGGCACGGATCGCCCAACTGAAGGATTGGGGCATGAACAAGAAGAACCTGACACATTTCGAGAAGCGCCTCCTGGAGGAGCGGGCCCGCGTCATGAAGGAGCTCGGCTACTACGACGAGTCCTTCAACGCCACCCTCCAGAACTCGGACGGCGACCTCTCGTCGTACTCCTTCCACATGGCGGACCAGGGCACCGACGCCATGGAGCGCGAGAAGCAGTTCCTCTTCGCCTCGCAGGAGGGCCGCTACCTCTGGCACGTCAACGAGGCGCTCCGCCGGCTGTACAAGACGCCGGACCGCTTCGGGCTCTGCCACACCTGCGGCAAGGAGATCAACTTCGAGCGGCTCGACGCGCTGCCGCACGCGCGGCTGTGCATCGAGTGCAAGGAAAAAGAAGAGAATGCCAAGCGGCGCTGAGCGGCGCCTCTACTGGGGCAGCCTGCTCGTCGTCGTGGCGCTCGACGCCGTGACGAAGTTCCTCGCCGAGCGGCACCTGCTGCGCTCGGCGGGGCGCGCCATCCTCGGGGACTGGTTCCAGCTGCGGCTGGTCTACAACCCGGGGGCCGCGTTCGGGCTGGACCTCGGGCCGCTCTCCCGCTGGATCTTCATGGGCGTGGCCGTCCTCGCCACGGTCGTGCTCTTCCGGATGTCGCGCGACGCGGAGCCGGGGGACTGGTTCCGCCAGCTCGCGGTGGGCCTGGTGAGCGGGGGCGCCCTCGGCAACCTCGTGGACCGGCTGCGCTCGCCGCTCGGCGTGGTGGACTTCCTGGACCTGGGCGTCGGCGCCTGGCGCTGGCCCACGTTCAACGTGGCCGACATGGCGGTGAGCTGCGGCGCCGTGGCGCTCGCCATCTCGCTGTGGCAGGAAGACGCGCGGCGGGAGCAGGCCGCCGCCGAGCCCGGCCGGCCGCTGCCTCCCGAGACGCCGCCCGAGCCGGCGGCAGTCCCCAAGGACTGATCGCGCCGGCCATGCCCCTCGTCGAACTCTCCGTCCTCTCCCCCCAGACCGAACGCCTCGACCGTTTTCTCGCCGACCAGCTCCAGCTCTCCCGCACCCAGGCCGCGCGCCTGGTGGCCGAGGCGCGGGTGACGGTGGGCGGGCAGGTGGCGCGTGCGTCCCGGACGCTGCTCCGGGGCGAGCAGGTGCAGGTGACGATTCCCGACGAGGAGCCGCCGCGCCAGCTGGTGCCCGCGCCGATCCCGCTGGTGGTCGTGTTCGAGGACGAGCACCTGGTGGTGATCGACAAGCCGGCGGGACTGGTGGTGCACCCGGCGCCGGGCCACTGGGACGACACGCTGGTGAATGCGCTCGTGGCGCGGGGCACCACCCTGGCCGGCGGGGCGGAGGGGCGGCCCGGCATCGTGCACCGGCTGGACCGGGACACCTCGGGCCTCATGGTGGTGGCCAAGACCGACCTGGCGCACCGGAAGCTCGGCGCCATGCTCGCCGCCCGGCGGGTGACGCGGCGCTACGCAGCGCTGGCGTGGGGGCACCTGGACGAGAGTCCCACGGTCATCGAGGCGCCGCTCGCGCGCCATCCGCGGGACCGCAAGAAGGTCACGGTCCAGGCCGAGGGCCGCCCGTCCCGCACCGACGCCTACGTGGTGGCGCGGCTCGGGCAGACGGACCTGCTGCGGCTCGAGCTCCACAGCGGCCGCACGCACCAGATCCGGGTGCACCTCGCCCACATCGGCCACCCCGTGGTGGGCGATCCGGTCTATGGAGCTGGCGGAAGCCGCCGGATCACGGGGCCGGCGCGGGTGGAGGCGGAGGCGCTGGAGCGGCTGGCGCCGCGGCAGGCGCTCCATGCGGCGTGGCTCCGCTTCCGGCACCCTGCCACCGGCGCCGACCTCGAGTTCCGGTCAGAATGGCCGACGGATCTGGCCCCCCTCCTCCGGCGGGCCGTCGGCTCCGTTGCCGAGCCCGAAATGCTCCGCTATCTTGGCTTCTTTGAAGGACATGGCTGACCTCACCTCACGCCGCTTCGTGCTCTTCCGCCTGGCCGGGCTGCCTTGTGCGATGCCGGCCAGCGTGGTGCGTGAGGTGATCCCGGCCGGCCTGCCCACCCGGATCCCCGGGGCGGCGGCCGCCGTGGCGGGCTTGGTCAACCTCCGGGGGGCGCTCCTGACCGTGGTCGATGGGCGGCGCGCCCTTGGGGCGGCCCCGCCGCATCCGGAGGCGGAGTCGGTGCTGGTGGTGGACCGCGGCGCCCGGCAGTTCGGGCTCGCCGTGGACGAGGTCGTGGACCTCGTGGAGGTCCCGGCCGAGGACCTGGCCCCGGGCGAAAGTCTGCCGGGGGTCGATCCGAAACTAGTGGCAGGGGTGGGACGCCAGGGGGGGCAGGTGTTTGCGGTGCTGGACGCCGCGGCGCTGCTGGCCCCGGCGCTGGACTAGTCAGCCCGCGGGCCGCCGCACGGCCCGCCTGCGCACGGTCGCTGCTCGACATCTCGGGAGGTCGGCGTGAGCCACACGGTGCTGGTCTGCGATGACGCGATCTTCATGCGGACCATGATCTCGGATATCCTGTCACAGGCCGGCTTCGAGGTCGTGGGGGAGGCCGAGACCGGTCGTGAGGCGGTCGAGAAGTTCCGCGCCCTCAAGCCCGACCTCGTCACCATGGACATCGTGATGCCGGACATGGGGGGCATCGAGGCGGTCCGCGAGATCTGCAAGGACCACCCCGAGGCCCGCATCCTCATGTGCAGCGCCATGGGCCAGCAGGCGCTGGTGGTGGAGGCCATCCAGGCCGGCGCCAAGGACTTCGTGGTCAAGCCCTTCCAGCCCTCCCGGGTGCTCGAGGCCGTCCAGCGCGTCCTGGGCTAGGCCCGGATGGACCTGTCGCGGTACGCCGCCCTTTTCCTGACCGAGAGCCGCGAGCAGCTCGGGGCCTGCGGGCAGGCGCTGCTGGAGTGGGAGCGGCAGCCGGCGGCGGTGGAACCGGTGGTGAGCCTGTACCGCGCCATGCACACCTTCAAGGGCATGGCGGCGGCCATGGGGTACTCGAACCTCACGGAGCTGGCCCACCGCAGCGAGTCGGTGCTGGACCTCCTGCGCAGCGACCCCGGCGCGGGGGAGCCGCTCATCGACCTGTTCTTCCGCGTGGTGGACGCGCTGGAGCACGGGGCCTCGCAGGCGGTGGAGGGCGGGGACGCGGGCCTGAGCTTCACCGCGCTCCTGGCCGAGCTGGACGAGGCGTCGGTGGACACGGCGCCCACGGGCAGCTGGGCCATCCCGGCGCCCGCGCCGGCCCCGGCCATCGAGCCCGCGGCGGGGCGCGAGGTGCGGGTGGAGATCCGGCCCGACGCCATGATGCGCGGCGCCCGGGCGCTCATCGCGCTCCGGAAGGCCGAGGCGCTCGGCACGGTGAGCGGGGTGGTGCCGCCGCCCGCCGCCTTCGAGCGCGAGGAGTTCGACGGGAAGTTCCGCTTCACCCTGGCCACGCGCGCCCCGGACGAGGCCATCATCGAGGCCCTCCGCGCCGCCGGCGACGTGCACGCGGTGCGTTTCGGGGAGGCGGAGCCGGCGGGCGGGGCCAAGGTGGCCTCGGAGCGGACCCGGCAGATCCGCATCGACCTCCGGCGGCTCGACGCCATGATGAACCAGGTGGGCGAGCTGGTGGTGGCGCGGGGCCGGCTGCTGGAGCTGTCGGAGGCGAGCGACTCGCCCGAACTCAAGGCGGTGGCGGCGCGGATCGGGCGCGTCACGAGCGACCTCCACGGCGAGGTGATGCAGGCGCGGCTGACGCCGGTGTGGCAGGTGTTCGACCGCTTCCCGCGGGTGGTGCGGGACCTGGCGCGCCAGCTCGGCAAGCGGGTCCGCTTCGAGGTGGAGGGCGAGGACACCCAGCTCGACCGGGCGCTCCTCGAGGAACTGGGCGAGCCGCTCATCCACCTGCTCCGCAACGCGGTGGACCACGGCATCGAGGCGCCCGCCGCGCGGAAGGCCGCGGGCAAGGCGGAGGAAGGGCTGATCCGGGTGGGGGCCACGAGCGACCGCACCACGGTCCTGATCCGGGTGGGCGATGACGGCGCGGGGATCGACCGCGGCAAGGTGCTCCGGCAGGCCATCGATCGCGGGCTCCTCCCGGCCGACACCCGGGAGCTGACCGACGAGCAGCTGCTCCGGGTGCTGGCGCGGCCCGGGTTCTCCACCGCCGCGGTGGTCACCGACGTGTCCGGCCGCGGGATGGGCATGGACGCGGTGGTCTCGAAGCTGCGGGCCATCGGCGGCGCGGTGGAGCTGACGACCATCGCGGGGCGGGGCAGCCAGTTCACGCTCCGGCTGCCGATGACGCTGGCCATCGTGCGGGTGCTCCTCGCGGAGGTGGGGGGCGAGCGCTACGCGATCCCGCTGGCGGGCGTGGCGGAGACGGTGGAGTACCACCCGGACCGGGTGGCGGCGCTCGAGGGGCGCGAGGCCTACGTGCTGCGCGACACCCTGGTGCCCACGGTGCGCCTGCGGGAGGCCCTGGGCGCGCGCGGGATCCGCCCGGTGGGCCGGTCGCCGGCGGTCATTGTGGAAGTGGGGGAACGGAAGGCCGTGCTGGTGGTGGATGCGCTGGTGGGGCAGCAGGAGATCGTGGTGGAGCCGTTCGACGCCCCGCGGGGCATGCTCCCGGTCTTCAGCGGCGCCACCATCCTCGGGGATGGGGTCCCGGCGCTCATCGTGGATCCCGCAGCCCTGGTCTAGGGAGGCCCGCATCATGGACGACGTGAGGGAACTCCACGCGCTGCAGCGCGACGCACTCCGCGAGGTGGCCAACATCGGGGCCGGCCACGCGGCCACGGCGCTGTCGCAGCTGGTCAACCGGCGCATCATGATCTCGGTGCCCGAGGTGAACATCACCCGGCTCGAGGAGGTGCCGGAGATCCTCGGCACCGCCGACGAGGTGGTGGCCGCCGTCCTGATGCACATGATGGGCGACCTCACCGGCCGCACGCTGGTGCTCTTCCCGGAGTCGTGCGCCAAGACGCTCTGCGACATCCTGCTGCGCCGCCCCCCGGGGACCACCACCGCGTTCAGCGAGATGGAGCAGTCGGGCCTCAAGGAAGTGGGCAACATCCTCTCGAGCGCCTACATGAACGCGCTCTCCGACTTCATGGGGATGATGCTGGTGCCCTCGGTGCCGAGCCTGTCGATCGACATGATGGGGGCCGTGCTGACCTCCATCTACATGAACTTCGGCTACGACCGGGACTACGTCTTCTGCGTGGAGACGCAGTTCCTCTTCGAGGACCCGGGGCTCCGCCTGCGGGGGCACTTCCTCCTGCTTCCCGACCTGGCCAGCCTCCGGGCCATCTTCGACGCCATCCGCCTCGGCTGAGGACGCGATGTCCGCGCCCGCCCTCTCCGAGCGCGACCTCGCGGTCCTCCGCTCCTTCGCCCGCCGGATCGACCAGGCGGACGCGGGCGCGCACAACAACCTCGGCGTCCTCTACTACCAGAAGGGCCTCGTGGCCGAGGCCATCGACGAGTTCCTCCGCGCGCTCGAGCTGGACGCGCGGATGGAGGTGGCGCGCCAGAACCTCGAGATTGCCTACCACTCGAGCGGCTACTATGACCGCCACATGGCCGAGCTGCGCGAGCGCCTCCGGCGCGACCCCGGCGATGCCGAGGCCCGCTGGCAGCTCGGCCGCTCCGCCGCGGCCCTCGGGCAGTGGGACGAGGCGGCGGAGGCCTTCCGGGGCCTGCTGGAGCAGCGTCCCCGGGACGTGCCCACCCTGCTCCAGCTCGGCCTGGCCGAGCGCGGCCGCGGCGACATGGACATGGCGCTGGCCGCCTTCGAGTCGGCCCACGCGGTGGATCCCGAAAGCCCGGTGATCCTCTTCCACCTCGGCGAGTCCCTCTACAACAAGGGCCTGGCGGAGCAGGCGCTCGAGTGCCTCGAGGAGGCGGTGGCGCGGAACCCCGACTACGCCGACGCCTGCTTCCTGCTGGCGTTCGTGTACGGGGACGTGGGCCGTCACGAGGAGGCGCGCGCCGCCACCACCCGCGCCACCCAGCTCAATCCCACCCTGGGCCGGGCCCACAACAACCTCGCGCTCGCGCGGCTGGCCGGGCTCCAGGACCGCAGCAGCGGCCCGCTGCCGCGCCTCTCCGCCCCCCGCCCCCAGATCGTCGAGGGCTCGAGCCTGGCCCACTACAACCTCGGCCTCGCCTTCCGGCAGAAGGGGTACTATGCCGAGGCGCTGCGCGAGTACCGGCTGGCGCTCGAGGCGGGCGAGGACACCAAGCTGGTGCGCCAGGCCATGGCCGAGGTGTACCTGCTGCGACGGGACCTGGCAGCGGCGCTCGAGCTCTACGACGAGCTGCTGGCGCAGGACAACTCGAGCCCCAAGCTCTGGAACGAGCGCGGCGTCTGCCTCCACCAGATGGGCCGGCGCGACGACGCGGCGCTCTCCTACGAGCAGGCCGTGGGCATCGACCCCCACTACGCCCTGGCATGGAACAACCTCGGCGTGCTGCGCACCCAGGATCCCGAGCACGAGGGCGCGCTCGAGGCCTTCCAGGAGGCGCTGCAGCAGGCGCCCGGGCTCGACGCCGCACGGCTCAACCTGGCGCTGGCCCTGTTCCAGCGCCGCCGCCTCCAGCTGGCGCTCGAGGCCTACCGCCAGGTCCTGGCCGACGCCACCCACCAGTCCGTGGCCTGGAACGGCGTGGGCCTGGTGCTCGTGGAGCTCCGGCGCTTCGACGACGCGCGCCATGCCTTCTCCCGCGCCATCGAGGCCGACGCCACCAACGCCTCCGCGCACTACAACCTGAGCTTCACCCTCAGCCACCTCGGCGACTTCGACGGCGCGCTGCGGGCCACCAAGCGCGCGCTCGAGCTGGAGCCGCTCTACGTGGCGCAGAAGTACAGCCTCACGCTCGACCTGCAGTACGAGCACCCCGAGATCGCCATCGTGCCGGAGATCTCCGCTGACGTGCTCGCGGACCAGGTCGGCGGCGACTTCCACTTCGACAGCCGCCTGCTGGACCAGATCTTCGACGAGCTGGAGCCGGCGGAGCCGGCCGGGGTGACCCCGGCCGAGGATCCGCTGGCCCTGGCGTCGGACTACATCGCCAAGGGCTTCCTGGAGCACGCGGCGGGGGAGATCGAGCGGGCGCTCCAGCGCGGCGCCGAGCCCGCGCGCGCGACCACGCTCCTCGGCGAGGTGTATGCGCGGCGGGGGCTCCACGGCGAGGCGCTGGAGCGCTTCCATGCGGCGCTCCAGCTGGAGCCCACCATGGCGCGCGCCCTCCTCGGCGAGACGCGGGCGCTGCTGGCGCTGGGCCGCCATCGCGAGGCGGCCGACGCCGCCGACCTGCTCGCCCGCGCCGCCCCGGACGACGTCGAGGCCCTGGTGGCCACCGCGCGCGCCTGGCTGGCCGCCGGCGACGCCGGGTCCGCGCGCGACGTACTGCGCCAGGCCCGCGCCCTGGAGCCCGGCCGCCCCGACCTGCTCGAGCTCGAGGCCGGCGTGGCGGAGCAGCTCGGCGACCTCGATGGGGCCATCGAGGCCTACCATGCCGCGCTGCAGCTCGATGGCGGCGTGGCGCAGGTGTGGCGCGACCTGGGGCGGCTCGAGGAGCGCCGGGACAATCCCGCGGCGGCGCGGATGGCGTACGAGCGCGCGCTGGACCTGCTGCCGACCTACATGGAAGCCGCGCTCCCGCTCGCCGACCTCATCCGCCGCACCGAGTCGCCGCGGGTGGCGGTGGACTTCCTGATCGACCTCCTGCTGGGCGAGCCGTACGACCTCGAGGCCCTCCTGCTGCTGGGCCGCGCGCTGCTGGACGACGGCCGCGCCGGGGAGGCGCTGGAGGCGCTCGACCGGCTGCTCAAGTTCGACCCCGAGAACGAGGCGGCCCTGTTCCACCGGGGTGTGGCCCTGGCGCGCGCGCGGCGCTATGCGGACGCGGTGCGCGCCTGGGAGCGGGTGGTGCAGGTGGACGCCGCGGGGCCGTTCGCGCAGGCCGCGCGGACCCATGCGCGCTCCGCGCGCGACCTGGCGCACATTTTCGCCGGAGCGGCCTGAGTCATGCCCATCGAAGGCCCGCTCAAGGAGCTGAGCATCCATGACGTCTTCCAGCTGCTGGACCTGAGCCGGAAGACCGGGACGCTCAAGGTGGTCTCCGACCTGCGCCAGAACGCCGGCACGGTCTTCTTCGAGGACGGCGCCGTGGTCGGGGCCGACATCCGCAGCAACCCGCACCCGCTGGGGCGGCTGCTGATCCATGCAGGCCGGCTCTCCGAGGCGGGCCTCACGGCCGCGCGCGCCAAGCAGGAGGGCGGCGATGCCCGGCGCCTGGGCGAGATCCTGCTGGCCGACGGCGTGGTGACGGCGCGCGAGCTCGCGCGCGTGGTGCGGCAGCAGATCGAGGAAGTGGTCTTCGAGATGGTGGGCTGGTCCGAGGGCTACTTCGCCTTCGAGGACGGCAAGCGCGGCGACTGGCCCACCGAGGCCGAGACGCGGATCCCGACCGGCGCCCTCCTGATGGAAGCCGCGCGGCGCACCGACGAGTGGTCCCGAATCGAGAAGATCATCCCCCACCTCGGCGTGGTCCCCAAGCTCGCCCCCGTGGTGGAAACCGGGACGCCCCTGGACCTGCTGCCGCCGGAGTGGGAGCTGCTCGCGGTGGTGGACGGCACCCGCACCGTGCGCGACCTCGCCAACGTGCTGGGCCGGCCGGAATTCGAGGTGGCGCGCACGCTCTTCGGGTTGGCCACCGCCGGCATTATCCTCCTCGAGGACCCGGCGCGCCGCGCCATGGAGGCGATCGGCTCCGCCGACCTGCCGATCCTCCTCGGCGAGGTGGACCAGCTGCTCGGCGCCGGCGATCCGGAGGCGGCGGCGCAGGCGGCGGAGCAGGCGGTGTCGGGGCATCCCGACGAGCCGCTGGCGCACCTGGCGCACGGGCGGGCGTTGCTGGCGGCGGCGCGGCCGCTGGAGGCGTCCGAGGCGCTGTGGCAGGCGGTGCAGCTCGACGCCCACTCGGCGCCGGCCCAGCGGCTGTTCGGGCTCTCGCTCGCGGCCACGGGCCGGTTCCGTGAGGCCGCGCAGGTGTGGGACCAGTGGCGGCGACTGGCCGACAAGCCACCGGAGGAGGACGCGCAGGCCGCCGCGGTGGACCGGGTGCGGCAGGCCGCGCTCGCGCTCGACCTTGCGCTCAGGGGGTCCCGTGACTGAGGACATCCGCACGCTCAGCGCCCAGTACGCCGCCGACCCGGCGAGCCTCGTGTTCCTGCGGCTCGGCGAGGCGCTGCGGCAGCGCGGCCAGACCGATGCGGCGCTCAAGGTGGCCCTGCAGGGGCTGGGCCGCTACCCGCACCTTCCCGACGCGCACGACCTCTACGCCCGCATCCTCACCGACCGTCACGACTACGCCACCGCGTTCGACGAGTGGGACACCGCCCTTCGCCACGCGCCGCACCACATCGGGGCCCACAAGGGGATCGGCTTCCTTTACTACCGTGCGGGGGAGCGGGAGCAGGCGCTCTACCACCTGCGCATCGCCGCCTCCCTGGACCCCGATGACGCCGGGCTGCGCCAGGCCGTGGAGCGGGTGGGCGGCGGGGCCGAGATCTGGGACCTGCCCATGCCGGAGGCGCCCCCGCCGCGCGGGGCGGCCGAGCCGGACGGGGCCCCAGCGGCGGCCGGCGCCCCGAACCCGGCCGATCCCTTCGCGGGCATGGAGGGCGGCCACGACCGGCTGCTGCTGGTGGACGCCGACGGGCTGCGCCTGGGCGGGGGCCTGGCGGCGCCGGATGGCCGGAACGTGAGCGACGAGGCGGCGGCGCTGCTGGCCGCCACCACGCGCGAGGCGGCCCGCGCCGCGCGGCTCCTCGAGCTCGGCGGCTGGGCCCACCTCACGCTGGAGGGGGAGGCGCTGGGCGCCTGCCTGCTCACCCCGTCGCCGGGGACCAGCCTGCTCGCGGCCATGGACACGGCGCTGCCGGCCGGGCAGCTCACCTACTTCGCCGAGCGCGCCGCGAAGGCGGCCCGCGCCTGGCTGGAGCGTGTCCAATGAGCGGCCAGTTCCAGGCGATGCTCGACGGGCTCACCCGGCTGCGCGGCGTGCGGGGCGCGCTGGTGGTGTCGCTCGAGGACGGGCTGGTGGTGGCCGAGTCGGTGATGGGCGGGCTCAAGGGCGGGGCGCTGGCGGCCATCGGGGCCACGCTGGCCGGGCGCGCCATGGAGCTGTCGGGCCGGGGCGGCTTCGGGCGCCCCCGCTTCCTGCACCTGCAGGGCGACGACGGCGCCCTCCTCGTGGCCCCGGGGCGCGACCTGGCCCTGGTGGCGCTGGCCGGGCGGGACGTGCCCATCGGCATGCTCCGCCTGGAGATGCTGCGCACCGCGGAGCGCCTGGGCTGATGCGCGCCGTCGAGCCCTGGGTCCTCGCGCCGCTGCGCACCTTCGTGGCGGAAAGCTCCGCCCGGGTGGCGCTGCTCATGACGTCGTCGGGGCAGGTGGTGGCGCAGCACGGCTTCGTGGGCGCGCTCGACCTCATGTCGGTGGCGGCGCTCGGCGCGGGGATCGTGGCGTCGAGCTCGGAGCTGGCGGTGACGGTGGGGTGGGAGCCCTTCCGGGTGGTGGCGCACCAGGGGAAGGAACAGGCGCATTTCCTGGCCTGGTTCGACACGCCGCGCGGGCGCTGGATCGCCCTGGTGGTGTTCGGGAGCGAGACCAAGCTCGGGCTGGTGCGGGTGTTCTTCGAGCAGCTGGTGGAGGACCTGGCGGCCGCGGCGCCGCCGGAGGAGGAGCCGCGCCGCGAGGTGCTGGCCGCCGACTTCGAACGCGAACTCAACGCGAGCCTGCGGGCCCTCTTCGGACGGTAACATGTCCCTCGTCAACTTCACGACCC
>CAZRCT010000087.1:0-14104 GCA_964598655.1 uncultured Gemmatimonadaceae bacterium | reverse complement strand
GTTCGGGCAGTGCTCTGTGCCCTCCGTGTCCTCTGTGTCTCTGTGGTTTCCCGCACCGCCATCACCCCGTGCTGGATCCCTCTGCGCCCTCCGCGCCTCTGCGTTGAGACACACCGGGCCTCACCCCGCCACCACCGACGGCGACGCCCCCGACCCACCTCCCAGCACCCGCAGCTCCTCGAACTCCGCTTCGAACGCCCGCGCGAGCGCGCCCGGATCGGGCGCCACGGCGGCGTCGGTGAGGATGCCCACCTGCACCTTGCCGGCGAAGGAGAGGATGGAGAGGCCGACGCCGATGTTGGCGCGCTGGGGCACCCAGAAGACCATCTGCCGGATGCGGCGCCCCGCGATGGTGACCTCGCGCTGCGGCCCGGGCACGTTGGTGACCACGGCCGTGCACTTGTTGGCCAGGAAGTCGATCAGGAGACGGCTCACGGCCTGCGGCAGCGCGAAGAGGAGGAGCCGCTGGATGCCGTACACCACGATGGGCACCACGGAGCGCTTGAGCGCGTCGAGGCTCGCCTTCACGGCGGTGACGCGGTCGGCCAGGTGGGGGATGCCGGCGGGGAGCTCGAGGGGCACCGCCGCGAACTTGTTCTCGAGCCCGATCCGCGAGGTGGGGCGGCGCACGTTGACCGGCATGGACACGCGGATCCTCGCCGGCGCCGCCTCGCCCCGCTCCGTCAGGTAGCGGCTGATGGCGCCGGAGACGGTGGCCATCAGCACGTCGTTCACGGTGGCGCCGAGGCGGTCCTTGGCGGCCTTCACCACGGCGATGTCGAGCGGGCGCGTCCACGCCACCCGCTTGGTGCCGGAGACCCGCGGGCCGTGGAGGCTGTGGCGGTCGGGTCGCCAGAGGAGGCGCCGCAGGAGGATGCCGGGGGCGGCGAGGGGGATGAGGAGCTTGGTGAGGAGGCCGGCGCCGGGGGCGCCGGCGGCGGGACGGATGCCGCCGCGCGGGGGCGCGGCCGGGTGTTCCGCCGTCATCTCCTCCATCAGCGTGAAGATGACGGTGAGGAGCGCCATCCCGTCGCCGATGGAGTGATGCACCCGCACGATGAACGCGCTCGTCCCCGGCTCGCACCGCTCGATGCACTGGATCTGCCAGGCCGGGCGGTCGGCCGGGAGCGGGCGCCCGGCCTCGGCGGCGACGTAGGCCTGCAGCGCCTCGGCGGTCTCGAGGCTCGGCACCGAGGCGGGCACGATCATGCGCTCCAGCGCGAACGCCGGATCCTCCTCCCAGTACGGCCGTCCCCCCTCCCACACCACCCGCTGCCGGAACCGCCCGAAGCGCGCCCCGCCCTCGGCCTCCAGCACCCGCACGCGAAACGCCTCCCGCAACGTGGCGAGATCGAGCTGCTCCGTGACGAACACCGCGTTGATGACCATGAGGTTGGTCGCGGAGTCCTGCAGCCACATCGCATCATTGCTCGCCACCGGAACGCGCATCGGGCTCCCTGGTCTGGGGGGCGTGGGTGTGGCTCACCGCAGCGGCGACGGTCAGCTCCTCCGGATCGCCAGGAAGAACGCGATGACGAAGAGTGCCGCCCACACGGGCCATGGCGCGCCGAAGCCCATGGAGATGGCCGCGGCCACGAGACAGGAGCCGGCGATGAGCGTGCCCCGGAGCCCCGAGAGCGGGTTCTCCTGCGGGGTCCGCGCCACCTTCTCGAGGACGCGGATGCCGTCGGTGACGAGGAGCGGCATCTTGGCCATGGCGTCCACCAGGTCGGGCGCGCCCTTCATGCCCTCGGCGAGCAGCCGGAGCGGCGAGAACTGGTGGATGAAGATGGTGCGGATGTGGCGCTTGCTCACCTCGGCCACGTCGAAGCCGGGGAGCAGCACGTGCCCCACGCCCTCGAAGGTGACCAGCGCCTTGACCATGAGCACCAGCTCCACCGGGAAGTACATCCCGTACTGCGCCCCGCGCGCCAGCGAATCGAGGATGAGCTGGCCGAGGGAGTACTCCTCGAAGCTCGAGGCGCGCTTCCAGCGGTTGGCGATCTCCATGGCCTCACGGCGGAAGCCGGCCGGGTTGGCGCCGGGCCCCGGCTGCGCGATGCCGGCGAGGTAGCGGGCCGAGTTCTCGGCGTCGCCCATCACCAGGGCGAAGTAGTAATAGAGGAGCGCCCGGCGCAGGTCCTCGTCGAGGCGGCCCACCATGCCGAGGTCGATGAAGCCGATCTTCGGGCCGGGGAGGATGATCAGGTTGCCCGGATGCAGGTCGGCATGGAAGAAGCCGTCCTTGTAGAGCATCCGGATGATGGCCTGCGCCCCCATGTCGGTGAGGTGGCGGCGCGCCTCCTCGGGCAGCGCCTGCGCCTCCTCGCTGTCGGGGCGCACGCCGTCGAAGAACTCCATGGTGAGGACGCTGCGCCCCGAGAGGTGCCGGTGGATCGCGGGGAAGACCACGTCCGGCACGTCGGTGAAGTTGGCGGCGAAGCTCTCGGCGTTGTCCGCCTCGCGGCGGAGGTCCACCTCACGGAGCGTGTACTCGGTGAACTCGGTGACCAGCTGCTTCGGCTGGAAGCGCGGGATGATGAGCTCGGCCAGCGAGCCGATGACGCGGAGGAGGCGGGCGTCGCGCTCCAGCGTCTCGCGGATGCCGGGCTTCACCACCTTGATGATCACCGGCTCGCCGTCGAGCGTGGTGGCGCGGTGGGTCTGGCCGATGGAGGCGCTGCCGAGCGGGATGGCGTCGATGTCGAGGAAGCACTCGTCGAGCGGGCGCTTGAGGTCCTGCTCGATGATCTTCGCGAGCACCGGGAGCGGCACCACGGGCAGGCGGTTGAGCAGCGCCTTGAGCTCGGTGGTGACGTGCTTCGGGAGCAGGTCCTCCCGCAGGCTCAGGATCTGGCCGAGCTTGATGTAGGTGGGGCCGAGCCGCTCGAGGCGGCGGCGGAGCTGCACCTCGAAGCGCTGGGCGCGGAGCTCCTTGTCCACGAAGGGCCAGGTGAGGAGCGCCACCAGCCACGCCACCCAGTACCGGGCCCCGTGCGCCGTGCCGTCGGCCTTCCGGCCGCGCACCCACGCGGCGGTCCCGCCGAAGAGCAGGCCGAGGAAGTGCCGGTAGGTGGCATAGATGCGCGACAGGATCCCGGGCGGCGACGTGACGCGCGCCAGCTCGAAGCCGCGCGCGCGGAGCTCCTCCTCGGTGGCCGGCTCAGCGATTGCGCCCATACTCCTCGTGCGACGACACCCACTCGAGCGAGCTGATGGCCGCCGCCAGCGAGATCTCGCCCGCCAGCACCACGCCCGCCACGATCTCCGCGAACTTGTTCACCTTGCCCTTGCCGACGCAGCCCAGGATCTCCAGGCACTCGCGCTGGGTGGGGAGCCCCGTGCCGCCGCCGTGCGTGGCCACGATGAGCGAGGGGATGGTGATCGACAGGTAGAGGTCCTTCGACGGCGTCAGCTCCGTGTACACGATGCCGGCCGAGCCTTCCGCGACGTTGGCCACGTCCTGCCCCGTGGCGATGAACATGGCGGTGATGGCGTTGGGCGAGTGGAGGCCGTTGTTGTTGGCGCCGGAGAGGATGGCCCCGACGTTGGCCACGCCCCAGTGGTAGTGGAGGCTCTCCGGCTCCACCCGCATCACGTCCAGCAGCACCTCGCGCTTGATGACGCACTCGGCCGTGACCCGCTTGCCGCGGGTGCGCATCAGGTTCACCTGGCTCGCCTTCTTGTCGGTGGCCAGGTTGCTCTCGAGGTAGAAGCGGCGGATCGTCTTGTTCTGCTCCAGGATCCAGCTGCACGCGGCAAAGGTGGCGCGGCCCACCATGTTCTGGCCCGCGGCGTCGCCGGTGGAATAGTTGAAGCGCAGGTAGGCAAACTTGCTGGCCAGGTAGGTGTCGATGTACTGCAGCTTGCCCACCCGGGTGGTGGATTCCGCCTCGCGGCGGAGGTCCGCCAGGTGCTCGTCCACCCAGTCGCGGAAGGCACGGGCCTCGCGCGCCGTGTCGAAGACGAACACCGGGGCGCGCTGCATGTGGTCCGCCTGCACGGTGCAGGTCACGCCGCCCGAGAGGTTGAGCACCTTCATCCCGCGGTTGTAGCTCGCCACCAGCGTCCCCTCCGTGGTGGCCAGCGGGATGATGAATTCCCCCTTGGCGTGCTCGCCGTTGACGTGGAGCGGCCCCGCGAAGCCGAGCGGGATCTGCGCCACCCCCGTGAAGTTCTCGATGTTGCCCTTGGTGACCGCCGGGTCGAAGGAGTACTTGTCGAGGTGCTTGATGGTGGCGCCGCTCACCTCTGCGATCCACCGCTGCCGCTCGGCGATGACCTCGGGGGTGTAGTTGTCTTCCTTGGAGTACGGCACCGACGTGGGCCGGGCCACCGGGGCGGCCACGTGGTCCTTCACCGTGAAGCTGAGCCCCCCGATCCCCTGCACCTCGATGGCGATCTCGATCTGGTGCGTCCCCTCGGGCACCTGGTGCCCGGGCGCCCGGAGGTGCGCGATGCTCCGGAGCGGGAACGGTCTCGGCTGGTCCGGGCTCAGGGCGGTGGCGGGGCGCCAGGTGCCGTCGCCCAGGTCCACCTCGAGGGCCTTCGCCGGGTATTCGACGTGGTCGAACTTCACCTTCACGATGCGGGTGAGGGTGACGTCGCTCAGCCGGTTCTTGAGGCTGAAACGGAACCCCGACGGCTCGTTGGTCAGCGAGCCGAAGGTGTAGAGCTGGCGGAGGAGCAGCTGCGGGATCTTCATGGCTGGCCCGGAGGGGAGGGATCGAGGGGGAAAGGTGGCACCGTGCGGGACGGGCCGAAAGAGCGGCGCGCGACGAGCTGGTGTACGCCGCTCATCCGCCCGTGGCTTCGAGGCGGGCGAGGTCAGCCGGGGTGTCAACGTCGGGATTCCTGCCCGGCACCGGGACCTCGCGCACCTCCCCGAGGGCGCCCCCCAACAGGGCGGACAAGCCCTGGTCGCCCCGAAGGGCCGAGGCGTGCGGCCAGAGGGCGCGGGCCAGGAGCACCGGGTGGCCCGGGGCAGGGTCGTCGGCGTACCGCGGGCGGACCAGCGCGGCCCCCCCGCGCCACTCCGCCACCAGGCGGGCGACCACCTCGAGGCGGAGCAGCGGCTGGTCGGCCAGGACCATCAGGGCCGCGCCCGCCCCGGGCTCACCCGCCAGGGCGGCCAGGCCGCGCTGCACCGAGCCCGCGATGCCGGTCGCCGCCCCGGAGTTCTCCACCAGCCGCAGTCCCGCGGTATCGAACATCCACGCCAGCGCGGTATCCCCGGCCGGGATCACGGCCACGCCGCCGCCGAGGATGCCTGAGGCCAGCGCGTCGGCGAGGGTGGTGGCCACGTGGCTGGCGAGGGGCCGGCCGCGGAAGGTCGAGGTGAGCTTCCCGCCGCCGAACCGGTGGCTGGACCCCGCGGCGAGGACCACCGCCCAGGCGCCCGTGCTCATGGCACTCGCCCCCACACGCCACGTCCTCGTCGGGCGGCCACGGCGACGGCGTGACAGGACGCGCCCGGGCGCCGGAGGATGGAGCGGGGCATGGGGATGTGCGCCTCGGGCATGGAATTCAGGCGAGCAGGCCGGCTGGCAGCGGCCGGCACTGGGGCGCCGGGGTGTCGGCCCCGCGGATCCGGCGCCCGCTAGCGTACCGTGCGCCGGAAGGGGGCGCAAGACTGAAGGACTCATCATCCCGGCCCACCGACCCCAGCCTGACCGAACACCCTTGACCCGGGGCGGGGCGGATGGCTATCCTCTCCCTCCCATGCAGACCCTGCGCACGAACCGGCTCAATAATCGAAACTCGAACCGCCTGGAGGCGGGTCGGGCGTAGCCGGCGTATTCGTCGCCGCATCGCCAACGACCTGCCCGGTTCCGGCAGGTCGTTTCGCTTTTGCGGCCTGGGTATGAAGGGGTGCTGGTGCAGGACCATGAGACGGGGAGAACCCTTGGGGTGTAGCTCAACTGGCAGAGCGCCCGGCTGTTAACCGGGAGGTTGCAGGTTCGAAACCTGCCGCCCCAGCTTCGAAGCGGACCAGACAGGAACGCGCGACCTCACGGTCGCGCGTTCCTGTTTTCGCGCCATCCCGCAGTTGCCGCCGGGGGCGCGGCGCCGGGACGATTCCAGGAGGGCGATGCGCTCGCCGCTCCGTCCCACCCCCTCAGGCGAGGTAGCGGTAGGCCCCGAGCGTCAGGAACTCCTCCGGCACCGCCTCGTGCACCAGCCGGTCCAGCAGCGCGCTCGCCTCGGCGAGCCGGAGCCCCCCGTGGCCCGCCGCCTCGAGGGCCGCCAGTTCCTCCCGGGCCAGCGTCGCATAGCGTTCCCGCGTCAGCACACCCCCCTCCGCGAGCGGTGCGCCATGGCGCAGCCACTGCTGCAGCTGGGTGCGCGAGATCTCGGCGGTGGCCGAGTCTTCCATCAGGTTGTCGATGCCGACGGCCCCGCGGCCGTCGAGCCAGTTCTCCACGTATTCGAGTGCCACGCGGATGTTGGTGCGGACGCCGTGCTCCGTCACCTGCGCGCCGGGGATGGCCACGTTCAGCAGCCCCTGGCGCGAGGGGTGGACCTCCTCGCGCAGGCGTTCCTTCTGGTTGGGCCGGTCGCCGAGCACCGCATCGAAGCAGGCGCGCGCGACGGGCACCAGGTCGGGGTGCGCCACCCACGAGCCGTCGAAGCCGTTCGCGGCCTCGCGGCCCTTGTCCTCCCGCACCTTCATCATGGCGCGCTCGTTGGCGGCCTTGTCCTTGCGCGAGGGGATGTAGGCGGCCATCCCGCCGATGGCGTGCGCGCCGCGGCGGTGGCAGGCGCGCACCAGCATGTCGGTGTAGGTGCGCATGAACGGCACCGCCATGGTGACGGCCGCGCGGTCGGGCAGCAGGAACTCCGGCCGGTGCCCGAAATTCTTGAGCACCGAGAAGATGTAGTCCCAGCGCCCGGCGTTGAGGCCGGCGACGTGGTCCTTGAGCTCGAAAAGGATCTCCTCCATCTCGAACGCGGCGAGGATGGTCTCGATGAGCACCGTGGCGCGGATGGTCCCGTGCGGGACGCGCAGCGCCTCCTGCGCGAAGCAGAAGACCTCGTTCCAGAGCCGGGCCTCGTGATGGCTCTCGAGCTTGGGGAGGTAGAAGTAGGGGCCGCTGCCGCGGCGGAGCAGTTCGTGCGCGTTGTGGAAGAAGTAGAGCCCGAAGTCGAAGAGGCTGCCGGACACGGGCTCACCGTCGAGCAGGGCGTGCTTCTCCACCAGGTGCCAGCCGCGCGGCCGGACCAGCAGCGTGGCGACCTCGGGATTCAGCCGGTACGCCTTGCCCTCGGGTGAGTCGTAGGTGAGGGTGCGGCGGACGGCCGCGATGCAGTTCTCCTGGCCGGCCACCACGTTTTCCCAGCTCGGCGAGAGGGCGTCCTCGAAGTCGGCCATGAAGACCTTCGCGCCGGAGTTCAGGGCGTTGATCATCATCTTCCGCTCGACGGGACCGGTGATCTCGACGCGCCGGTCGTTGAGGTCGGCGGGGGTGGGGGCCACGCGCCACGGGGCCTCGCGGACCTCGAGGGTGTCGGGGAGGAAGTCGGGCAGCTCGCCCTGGCGGAAGCGGGCCCGGCGCTCCAGCCGGGTGGCCAGCAGGGCGCGGCGGCGGGCGCCGAAGCGGCGCTCCAGCTCGGTGACGAAGGCCAGCGCCTCGGGCGTCAGGATCTGCTCGGCGCCGGGGCCGGCGGGCTGGGTGAGGGTCAGGTGGGGAGGCATGGGGACCCGGGGTGAAGGCATTACCTTCCGGCGACCGGGGGACGGCCGCCTCCCGCCAAGATAACGCTCCGTCCGCCAGCCATGGGGTGTCCCGACCCGGATGACCGCGCCCGCCCACGATCCCTACGCCGCGCTCCGCATCCCCGACTTCCGTCGGTTCATCCTGTTCCTGCTCACCCAGACCTTCGCCACGATGATCGTGGCGGTGGTGGTGGGCTGGCAGCTCTACGACGTGACGCGGGACCCGCTGGCGCTCGGCCTCGTCGGACTGGCGGAGGCCATCCCGTTCATCGGGTTCGCGCTTCCCGCCGGGCACCTGGCCGACCGGGTGGACCGCCGGCGGCTGTGCCTCGCGGCGATGCTGGTGCTGACGGGCTGCTACGCCGTGCTGACCTGGCTCACGGTCACGGGCCGGGTGACGCATGACACGGCGTGGGTGGTGTACGTCACCATCTTCGTGAGCGGCATCGCGCGGAGCTACCTGCAGCCCACGCGCACGGCGCTGGCCGCCGACCTGGTGCCGCGCGAGCTGTACATCAACTCCATCACGTGGCGGAGCAGCACCTGGCAGTTCGCGGCGGTGGCGGGCCCGGCGGCGGGCGGGCTCATCCTCGGCTTCGCGGGCGTCACCGCCGCCTACGCCACGGCCACCGTGCTGCTGCTCGGCGCGTGGCTCGCGCTGTTCCGCGTGGCCGCCCGGCCGGCGGCGGCCAGCACCCCGGGCGAGGGCGGCGTGGCGGAACTGCTGGCCGGCGTGCGCTTCATGCGCACCCAGCCGGTGCTGCTCGGGGCGCTGTCGCTGGACCTCTTCTCGGTGCTCTTCGCGGGCGCCGAGGCGCTGCTGCCGATCTTCGCGGCGGAGATCCTCCACGTCGGCGCCACCGGGCTCGGGATCCTGCGGGCGGCGCCGGCGGCGGGGTCGGTGCTCATGTCGGTGTACCTCTCGCACAAGCCGCTGCAAGGGCGCCAGGGGTTCTGGCTCCTGCTCTCGGTGGCGCTCTACGGGCTCTGCATCAGCGGCTTCGGGCTGTCCCGGAGCTTCCTGCTGTCGGTGGCGCTGCTGGCGCTCTCGGGGATGTTCGACAACGTCTCGGTGGTGCTCCGCTCCACGTTGCTGCAGACGCTCACGCCGCGGCACCTGCTCGGGCGGGTGGCGGCGGTGAACGCGGTGTTCATCGGCTCGTCCAACGAGATCGGGGCGTTCGAGTCGGGGGTGGCGGCGCGGCTCCTCGGGCCGGTCACGGCGGTGGTGGCGGGCGGGGTGGTGCCCATCGTGGTGGTGGCCCTGGTCGCATGGCGGATCCCGGACCTCAGGAAACTGGAGCGCGTGGCATGACGACGGTGGCCTTCCTCGGGCTCGGCGCGATGGGGGCGCCGATGGCGCAGAACCTGGTGACGGCGGGCTTCCCGGTCCGCGTGTGGAACCGCACCAGCGCCAAGGCGCGCGGCATCGAGGGGGCCTTCCAGTCGCCCACGCCGGCGGATGCGGTGCGGGGCGCGGAGTTTGTCCTGACGATGGTCGCCGACGACGCGGCGCTCGAGCCGCTGGCGACGGACTGCAGCGCCGTGATGGGGCCGGGCGCGGTGCACGTGAGCATGAGCACCGTGTCGCCGGCGCTGGTGGGGCGGCTGGCCGCGCTGCATGCGGGGGCCGGGCAGGGATTCGTGGCCGCCCCGGTGTTCGGGCGGCCGGACGCCGCGGCGGCGGGGAAGCTGTGGATCGTGGCGGGCGGCCCGGCGGCGCTGCTCGACCGCTGCGCGCCGCTCTTCCGGGCGCTCGGCCAGGGGACCTACCGGTACCCCTCGGCGGAGCAGGCGGCCCAGGTGAAGCTGGCGGGCAACTTCCTCCTCGGCGCCACCATCGAGGCGCTGGCCGAGGCGCTGGCGCTCGGGGAGCGGGGCGGGGTGGACCCGAAGGCGCTGCTGGCGATGTTCACCGAGACGCTCTTCGGCTCGCGCGTGGTGCAGGGGTACGGGCCGCGGATCGTGGAGCGGAAGTTCACGCCGGCGGGCTTCGCGGTGCCGCTGGCGCGGAAGGACTTCGGGCTGGTGCTCGATGCCGCGCGGGCCGCGGGCCTCGCCCTGCCGATCGCGGAGCTGGTGGCCGCCCGGCTCGACCGGCTCGCCGCCACGGGACGTCACGGCTACGACTTCGCCGGTATCTCGGACGTCGTGCGGGAGTAACGGGACGCCCCGGCTCTTGTTCCGCCCGCCGGGACGCCTTACTCTCCGCCCCATGCGGATCGCGCTCTTCTCCGAGGTCTACTGGCCCATGGTCAGCGGCGTCGGCGTCACGCTCCAGCGCCTGACAGAATCGCTGGCGGCGCGGGGGCACACGGTGCGCGTGTACACCGCGAGCTACCCGCTCCCCGCAGGCCAGCCCGACCGGCCTGAGGTGCACCGGAGCCCGAGCGTCCCGCTCTTCCTCTACCCCGACGTGCAGTGGGCCTTCCCGCGCCAGCGGGACATCGAGGACGACCTCGCCCGCTTCCGCCCCGACGTGGTGCACGTGGCCACCGAGTTCGCCATGGGGCTGGTGGGCACCAAGGCCGCCTCGCGGCTCGGCCTGCCGATCATCGCCTCCGCGCACACCGACTACGAGAAGTACGCGCGCCGCTACGGCGTGGCGTTCGTGACCCAGGTGGGGTGGGTGTACCTGCGCTGGCTCTACGGGCACGCCGGGCGGGTGCTGGCGCCCTCGCGGGTGTACGAACGGCACCTGCATGCGCGCGGGGTGCACCACACGGGGCTCTGGACGCGAGGCGTGGACACCGGGCTGTTTGCGCCGGGCCGCCGGAGCGCCGGGTGGCGTGCCCGGTTTGGCGTGGGCCCCGACGACCTGCTGGTGACCTACGTGGGCCGCCTGGCGCGGGAGAAGGACCTCGACCGGCTGCTCGCCGCCTGGGCGCACCTCGGCGAGCGCCGCCGTGGCGCGCAGCTGGTGCTGGTGGGGCAGGGGCCGCTCGAGGAGCAGATCCGCCAGCAGCAGCTGCCGGGTGTGCACCTGGCGGGGCTCCGCACGGGGGTGGAGCTGGCGGAGGCCTATGCCAGCGCCGACCTCTTCGCCTTTCCCTCGCCCACCGAGACCTTCGGGAACTCGCTGCTCGAGGCCATGGCGTCGGGGGTGCCGGCGCTCGGCGTGCGGGCGGGCGGCGTGATGGAGTTTGCCGAGCACGACACCAACGCCTGGCTCGCCCCGCCGCACGACACCGCCGCCCTCGGCGAGGCGCTCGCCGGGCTCCTCGCCAATCCCGGCCTCCGCGCCCGGCTGGCCGAGGGGGGCCGCCGCACCGCGGAGGCGCGCGGGTGGGACGCCATCTTCGACGGGCTCCTGGCCCAGTACGCCGCCGCCTCCGAACTCCCGCCCGGGATCGCCGCCGCCTAGCCCCGCCTCACGGGCGCCCCCGCGCGGCGCCCGCCAGCTCCGTCACCAGCAGCAGCGCCCACTGGGGCCCGCGGAAGGACGTGGGCCCCTCCGTGTAACTCTCCCCCAGCGAGTGCGCACCCTCCGTCTCCCCGCCGTGCCCGATGGCGATGGCGGGGATGCCGAGGCTCATGGGCAGGTTGGCGTCCGTGCTGGCCAGGCCGAAGCCGGGTTCGGCCCCGAGCCGCCGTGCCGTGGCGAGCGCGGTGCGCACCAGGCGGCTGGTGTCGCTGGTGGCGCCGGCGGGGCGGAGGCCCAGGGTGTCGAGCGTGACGGTGAGCGGCGCCGTGGAGGCGGGCCAGCGGGCGCGCTCCGCCGCCACGGCCGAGTCGAGCACGGCCGCGAGCTCGGCGTCGAGCGCGGCCAGCGCCGCCGCCGACTCCGAGCGCCACTCCACCGTGAAGGCCGCGCTGTCCGGGATGGCGTTCACCGAGCGTCCACCCACGATGGTGCCCACGTTGAAGGTGGTCTTCGGCGTGGCCGGCACCTGGAAGTCCGCGATGCGCGCCAGCGCGCGGCCGGCGGCGTGGATGGGGTTCGGCATGCCGAACTGCTGGAAGCTGTGCCCGCCCGGGCCGCGGAACGTCACGGCGTAGCGATGGCTGCCCGGCGCCTGCCGCACCACCTGGAACTGCGCCACGTCCACGGTGATGAACGCGTCCACCCGGCCCGCCAGCTCCCGCTCGAACAGGTGCCGCACGCCGCGCAGGTTGCCGAGGCCCTCCTCGCCGACGGTGGCCACGAAGATGATGGTGCCCTCGGTCTCCACCCGCGCCTGCCCGAGCGCGCGCGCCACGGCGAGCAGGATGGCGAGCCCGCGGCAGTCGTCGGCGATGCCGGGGCCGCGGAAGGTGCCCCCGTCGCGGCGCACCCGGACGTCGGTGCCCTCCGGGAAGACGGTGTCGAGGTGCGCGGCCAGCACCACGGTGGCGCCGTGGCCCCGGCCGCGCCGCTCCGCGATGACGTTGCCCACGGCGTCCACGCGGGCCGTGAGGCCGAGCGCCGCGAGCTCCGCCGCGAACGCCCGCCCCCGCGGCCCCTCCTGGAAACTCGGCGCCGGGATCTCGCACAGCGCCACCTGCCGGTCGAGGAGCCAGGCGTTGTCGCGCTCGAGGCGCTGGAGGGCGGACTGGACGGGGGCCGGCAGCGGGGCCTGCGCCGCGAGGGGAACCGCGAGGAGGAGCGGGAGGAGGCGACGGAGCATCAACGCAGACCGGGGCTGGAGATGCCCGAGCCTACGGGCGTCTCCAGCCCCGGTCAACTGCCGGCGGGCGCTCAGCGCAGCAGCAGGTAGCTCAGCGCGGCGATGGCGGCGCTCATGGGGATGGTGAGCACCCACGCCCAGGTGATCCGCCCCGCCACGCCCCAGCGCACGGCCGAGACGCGGTGGCTGGCGCCGACGCCCACGATGGCGCCGGTGATGGTGTGGGTGGTGCTCACCGGGATGCCCCACGCGCTGGCCATGAGGATGGTGAGGCCCCCCGAGGTCTCGGCGCAGAAGCCGCCGAAGGGCTGCAGGCGGGTGATCTTCGAGCCCATGGTCTTGACGATGCGCCAGCCGCCGAGCGCGGTGCCGAAGCCGATGGCGGTGTAGGCGCTGAGCTCGATCCAGAAGGGGACGTGGTCGGCGTTCTGCAGGTAGAGGTGGCTCATCCAGCCGGTGGCGCCGGCGAAATGCGCCTGCGTGGCCACCAGCAGGCCCACGATGATGCCCATGGTCTTCTGGGCGTCGTTGGCGCCGTGGCTCAGCGAGAAGAGGGCCGAGGAGACGAGCTGGAGCCGGCGGAACAGCCGTTCCATGGGCGCGCGCGGCTGGCTCTGCAGCGCCCAGGAGAGCGCGGCGCTCAGCGTGAGCCCCAGGATCACGCCGATGACGGGCGAGATGAAGATGAAGCTGACGGGCCGGACCCAGCCCGACAGGATCAGCGTGCCGAACCCCCCCTTGGCCACCGCCGCCCCGCCGTACCCCCCGATGAGCGCGTGCGACGAGCTGCTCGGCAGGCCGAGCCACCAGGTGAGCAGGTTCCAGGCGATGGCGCCGAGCAGGCCGGCCAGGATCACGTTGGCGTCCACCGCCGCCGGGTCGATGAGGCCCTTGGAGATGGTCTTGGCCACGGCGGTGCCGACGACGAAGGCCGCGACGAAGTTGAAGAAGGCGGCCCAGAGCACCGCCCACCCCGGGGTGAGCACCCGGGTGGCCACCACCGTGGCGATCGAGTTGGCGCTGTCGTGGAAGCCGTTGATGAAGTCGAACGCCAGCGCGACCGCGATGATGACCAGGACGTAGACGACGGCGCTGTCCATCGCTCAGCCGTGCTTGATCGCGATGGACTCGAGCACGTTGGCGGCGTCCTCGCAGTAGTCGAGCGTCTTCTCCAGCGTGTCGTAGAGCTCCTTCCACTTGATGAGCTCCACGGGGTCGGGCGGGGAGGCGAAGAGCTTGCCCATCCACTCGTGGTACACCGAGTCGCCCTCCTCCTCCATGCGCTTCACCACGATGCAGGCCTCGAGCACGCCCGGGCTGCCGGGCTTGGAGAGGTTCCGCACCCCGGTGAGGAGCTGCTCGCAGGCGCGGCTGAGGACGTTGGCGATCAGGATGGCGCCCTCGGGCGCCGCGCCGACGCGGAACATCTGGGTGCGGCGCGACAGGCCGTCAATCAGGTCCATCACGTCGTCGAGGCCCGAGGCCAGCGCGTGGATGTCCTCGCGGTCGAGCGGGGTGATGAAGCTCCGGTCCAGCCGGGTGATCACCTCGTGGGTCAGCGTGTCGCACTCGTGCTCGAGGCGCTTGATCGAGTCCACGATCGGTCCCCGGCGATCGGGGTTGGCCTTGAGCAGCTCCTCGAGCGCCCGGGCGGCCTCGAGGGTCCGCTCCGAGACGGTGGTGAACAGGTCGAAGAAGCGCTGGTCGCGTGGCAGGAGGCCCACGATGACTCCCGGGTGGCCGTGACGGGGGTGTTACGGACGGCGGGAATGTAACGGCC
>CAZRCT010000086.1:0-14289 GCA_964598655.1 uncultured Gemmatimonadaceae bacterium | reverse complement strand
CGCACCTGGTCCCACTCGGCCTTCACGGCGCCGGTCCGCTCCGCGAGGCGGGCGCGGAACGTGGCGGTCTGCGCCTGCAGCTGCTCGTCGCTGAAGCCCTTCAGGACCGCTTCCTGCTTCTTGATCTCGGCCACGACGGGGTCGAGCTTCTTCCGCTCGCGGTCGTACCGGGTCCCGATGACCTTGGTGAGGAGGTTCTTAAGCATCCGAGGAATATAACCCTTCCGACTCGATGATCCGGGCCACCGGGTCCGGTACCCAGAACCGGATCGGGCGGTGCGCCGCCACCCGCGCGCGGATGGCCGTGGCCGAGATCTCGACCGCCGGGATGGGCACCACGGCGGCGGGCCAAGGCAACTCCGGGACCGCGATTCCCGGCCGCGCAAACAGGACCAGCCGCGCCCGGGCCGCCACCTCGGCGGCTTCCCGCCACTTGGGCAGGTCCGCGGCCGCGTCGGCCCCGACCAGCAAGGCGAACTGGCGCCCCGGTTCCCGGGCCTGGAGCGCCCGCAAGGTATCCACGGTGTACGACGGTCCAGGCCGCTCGAGCTCCAGCCGTTCCAGCCGGAAGCGCGGCTCGCCCGCGATCGCCGCCGCGACCATGCGGGCGCGGGCCTCGGGAGGGGCGTGGCGCTGGCCGGTCTTGAACGGCTGCTGGCGGGCCGGGACGAACCACATCTCCTCGAGCCCGAGGGCCTCGAGGACCACCTGCGCGGTGATCAGGTGGCCGTGATGGATGGGATCGAAAGTGCCGCCGAAGAGGCCGATCATCGGGAGGGGGCCCGCCCGCGCGGGCCCGGCATCAGGACGACGAGTCGGGGGCCGCCGCCGGGACCGGGCAGCTCAGCTCCAGGCCGGGCGTGGTGGGGTGGAAGCGGCGGATGTAGCCGCAGGTCTCCTGCAGGTCTTCCTGGTAGCCCAGCGCCTTGTAGGCCTTGGTGAGGTGGAGCAGGGCCGACGGCGTGACCTGGGCGCGCGGGTACGTCGCGGCAAGGTCCTTCAGGTACAGGATGGCCGAGTCGTAAGCCTTGAGCCGGAGGTAGTACAGGGCCGCCTTGTACTCCTTGAGCGCGAAGGCTTCCTCGAGCGCAGCAATCCGCGCGCGGGCCCGCGCGGTGACCGGGGCGTCCGGGTAGCGGCTCAGGAGCTCCTGGTAGGTCGCCACCGCAGTCTGCCCGTAGGTCGGGTCGAGCTCGGGACGGCGCCACAGCTCGGCGTAAGCATCGCCGGCGCGGAGCAGCGCCATCGGCGCCAGCCTGGCACTCGGGGTCTCGTCGGACACGCGGCGGAACTCCCGGGCGGCCTCGAGCTGGTTCCGCATCCCGAGATGGCACTCCGCCACGCGAAAGCGCGCCTCGATGGCCAGCGTGTCGTTGGCCGGGACCTCGAGCCCCACGCGCTCGTACAGCGTGAGGGCCTTGGACCACTTGCCGCTGCGGTAGAGCCGGTCCGCCCGGGCCCACAGGGAGTCCACCTCCGCGCGCGCCAGCCCGACGGGCTCCACCCCCACCGTTGCGGCACTGCCACCACCCCCGCAGGCCCCGAGGACGGCCACCAGTGCCAGCACGGCCCCGCGGCCGCCCCACCTCGCAAGAATCCTCACGTCACCTCACTCCGAGTCCGGGGCCGCCGTCGCGTCGGCCACCCGGGCCAGGCGCATCTTGGCTTCGCTGCTCACCGAGTCGCTGGGGTCCGCCGCCATGGCGTCCTGCCAGGCCAGCGCGGCGCCGAGCAGGTCGTCCTGGGCCAGCCGTGCATCGCCCAGGCCCACGAGGGCCAGCCGGCCGTAGTCGCTCGCGGGGTCCGCCGCGATCACCTTCGTGAACCACTCCACCGCCTTGTCCGGCTGCGCCACCAGCAGCGCCTCGCGGCCGAGCTGGAGGCCGCAGGCGCCGAGGCCCTCGCTGGAACGCTGGCGCACGGCCAGGTCGCGGGACCGGCGGAGCGCTGCCTGGAAGAGCTCGGCCGCCTCGGCGCAGGCCGTGGTCTTCTGCAGGGCGGCGCCGTACTGCACCAGCATCTGGTCCACCGCGGCCGCGTCGCCGGCCGCCGCGAGCGCCAGCGGGCCGAGGGCGGCGACCTCCCCCGCCTCCAGCCGTCCGCTGCGCAGCAGGGCGATGGTCTGCCTGGGCGTGACCCGTTCCGGCGCCACCTGACGGAGGGCGGACACGGCCGTCTCCAGCGCAGCCCCCGCGTCGGCCCGTTCGGCCTCGCGGGCCACCAGCTCCAGGCCCCTCGCCGCCTCGGTGGCGCGGCTCTTGTCCGCCTCCGCCAGCCGGCGATAGGCCTCGCCGGCCTCGTTCAGGTTGCCGGTCTTGAGCGCCACGTTGCCGAGCTTGGCGTAGACGCCGGGCTCCGTGGCCCCGCGGGCCGCCGTGCGGTACTCCTCGAGCGCGGTGGCGTACTCGCCCTCGGCATAGGCATTGTCGCCGAGTCGTTCGTGGTCGGCGGCGGACCCGGCGCAGGCAGCCAGCAGGAGCAGCGGGGCGAGCCGGCGAATCACTCGGCCGCCCGCTCCAGCATCGCGAGGTAGGCCTCGACGCGGGCGTTCTTGGGCCGCGTGAGGAGACACTCCCGCCAGACCTGCTGCGCGCCGGCCGCGTCGCCGGAGAGGTAGCGGGCCAGGCCGAGGGAGGCGAGGGCGTCCACGAAGTTGGGGCGGTCGGCCACCACGCGTTCCAGCTCCTCGCGGGCGGTGAGCACGTCGCCCATCTCGAGGAGGACGCGGGCCAGCCGGTAGCGGATGTCCGCGAAGGCGGGCCCGAGCGCCACGGCGCGGCGGTACTGCTCCACCGCGAGCGGCAGGGCGCCCGCCTCGGCGTAGGCCGCGCCGAGCAGCGCGTGGTGGTTGGCCAGGTTGGCCGCCACGTGCGCGGGGAAGCCGGAGGCGTGCCGCTGGTTCTGGTCCGCGGCGCGGCGGAAGGCCTCGGCGGCGTCCTCGGTGCGGCCGAGGTCGTTGAGGAGGATGCCGCGGTGGATGTGGGCCTCGATGTAGCGCGGGTTGAGCTCCAGCGCGCGGCCGAAATGGTCCAGGGCGCGCTGGGGCTGCCCGAGCATGGCGTAGCAGAGGCCCAGGAGGTGGTGGCAGTCGGCGAAGCTCCGGCCCGCGTCCACCAGTTCCTGCAGGAGGTGGACGGCGCCGTAATAGTCCTGGAGCGCGAAGCGCTCCCGGGCCTGGTTGATCAGGGGTTCGTCACTGACGCGCATGCTGCTCCCGGTACCATGCCACGAAGCGGCGGATGCCCTCAGGGAAGGGGGTCCGGGGTGCATACCCCAGGACCCGCCCGGACTTGGTGATGTCCGCGGAGGTGAGGAGGACGTCGCCGGGCTGGCGGCCGGCGCGCTCCACGCGGGGCTCCACCCCGAGCGCGGCCCCGATCTCGGCGATCATGCGCCGGAGCTCGATGACCTCGTTGCCGCCCAGGTTGAAGATGTCCACCCCGACGGGCGCGGTGGCGGTCCAGTCGAGCGCCGCCACGACCCCGCTCACGATGTCATCAATATAGGTGTAGTCCCGCCCCTCGGAACCGGTCCCGAACATCGTGATGGCCTCGCCGGCCGCGATACGGCGGGTGAAGCTGTGGATGGCCAGGTCCGGGCGCTGCCGCGGGCCATAGACCGTGAAAAACCGGAGGGAGGCAACCCGGAGCCCCCAGTGGGGGGCCAGCGCCTCGAGCACCAGCTCCCCGGCCCGCTTGGTGGCGGCATAAGGGGAGATCGGGTGGATGGCGGCGTGGTCCTCGCGGAACGGGGCCGGGGTGTCGTCGCCGTAGACCGAGGAGGAGGAGCCGAACGCGAGCCGCGTGGCGCCCGCCGCGCGCATGGCGTCCACCAGGGCCTGGGTGGCGGTCAGGTTGGCGCGGAGGTAGCCCGCGGGGTCCTGGAGGGAGGGCCGCACCCCGGCCTTGGCCGCGAGGTGCACCACGGCGGTGTCGGCGGTGAGCAGCGACGCGAGCGGCGCGGCGGGATCGGCGAGGTCGAGCTCGTGGAACGAGAACCCGCGCTGCTGCCGCAACGAGGCGAGGTTCCGCTCCTTCACGGCCCGGGGATAGAAGGGGTCGAAGTTGTCCACGCCGACCACCTCGTCGCCCCGGGCCACCAGGCGTTCCGCGAGGCTCGAGCCGATGAATCCCGCGGCCCCGGTGAGCAGGACGCGCATCAGTCCAGGTGCTCGCGGAAGTAGGCGATGGTGCGCTGCAGCCCTTCCTCCAGCGGCACCTTGGGCTCCCAGCCGAGCAGGGTGCGGGCCTTGGTGATGTCGGGCTGGCGCACCTTGGGGTCGTCGGTGGGAAGCGGCCGGCGTTCGATGGGCGACTTGGAGCCCGTGAGCGCCAGCACCCGCTCCGCCAGCTGCTGCACGGTGAACTCGTGCGGGTTGCCGATGTTGGTCGGCTCCACGTGGCTGCTCATGAACAGCCGGTAGATGCCGTCCACCAGGTCGGAGACGTAGCAGAACGAGCGCGTCTGCTGCCCCTCGCCGTAGACGGTGAGCGGCTCGCCCTTGAGCGCCTGGACGATGAAGTTGGACACCACCCGCCCGTCGCGGGCGCGCATGCGCGGGCCGTAGGTGTTGAAGATGCGGACGATGCGGGTGTCCACCCCGTGGTAGCGGTGGTAGGCCATGGTCATGGCCTCGGCGAAGCGCTTGGCTTCGTCATACACGCCGCGGGGGCCCACCGGGTTCACGTGGCCCCAGTAGCTCTCGGGCTGGGGGTGGACCTGCGGGTCGCCGTACACCTCCGAGGTGGAGGCCAGGAAGAAGCGCGCCCCCTTGGCCTTGGCCACGCCCAGGGCGTTGTGGGTGCCGAGGGAGCCCACCTTGAGCGTCTGGATGGGGAGCTCGAGGTAGTCGATGGGGCTCGCCGGCGACGCGAAGTGGAGCACCCCGTCGAGGGGGCCATCCACCTGGATGTAGCGGCTCACGTCGTGGAAGACGAACTGGAACCGCCGCTCGTGCTGCAGGTGCGCGAGGTTCTCGCGCGAGCCGGTGATCAGGTTGTCCATCCCGACGACCTCGTGCCCCTCGGCGAGGAAGCGGTCGGTCAGGTGGGAGCCGAGGAACCCCGCGGCACCGGTGATGAGGACCCTCATGCGAGGCGCCGGCCGATGCCGTGGTACTCGAAACCCTTGGCGCGGAGCCGGGCCGGATCGTACAGGTTCCGCCCGTCCACCAGGAGGGGCCGCTTGAGGAGCCCCTTCAGCCGGTCGAAGTCGGGGTTCCGGTACACGAGCCACTCGGTGACGATCGCCAGCGCGTCCGCGCCGTGCGCCGCGCTGTAGGGGTCATGGACGTACACGATGCGGTCGCCGAGCACGGCGCGCGTCGTCTCCATGGCCTTGGGATCGTGCGCCTGCACCCGGGCGCCGTGCTCCAGGAGCTTCTCGCACAGGGTGAGCGCCGGGCTTTCGCGCACGTCGTCGGTCTCGGCCTTGAAGGCCAGGCCCCAGACGCCCACGGTCTTGCCCTTGAGGTCCCCGCCCATGGCCGCCTTGAGCTTCTCGAACACCACCAGCTTCTGCCGCTCGTTGACCTCCTCGACCGCCTCGAGGATGTCGAAGCCCTGCCCCACCTCGCGCCCGGTGCGGATGAGGGCCTTCACGTCCTTCGGGAAGCAGCTGCCGCCGTAGCCGGGGCCGGGGAACAGGAACGCGGTGCCGATGCGCTTGTCGGTGCCGATGCCCTTCCGCACGTCGTTGACGTCGGCGCCGACCTTCTCGCAGAACATCGCGATCGAGTTCATGAACGAGATGCGCGTGGCGAGCATCGCGTTGGCCGCGTACTTGGTGACCTCGGCCGAGGGGATGTCCATGAAGAGGACCGGGTTGCCGGTGCGCACGAACGGCGCGTAGAGCTCGGCCATCGCCTCGCGGGCCTCGGGGGTGTCCACGCCCACCACGATGCGGTCCGGCTTCATGAAGTCGTCGATCGCCGCGCCTTCCTTGAGGAACTCCGGGTTGGAGCAGACGCTGAAGGCGCCCTTGGTCTCCGCCTTGATGGCGGCGCGGACCTTCTCGGCCGTCCCCACCGGCACGGTGGACTTGGTGACGACGACCTTGTGGTCGTTCAGGTGGCGGCCCACCGTCCGCGCCACCGCGAGGACGTGCTGGAGGTCGGCCGAGCCGTCCTCGCCGGGCGGCGTGCCAACGGCGATGAAGATCACCTTGGAGGCCTCGACCGCCTGCCCCACCTCGGTGGTGAAGCTGAGGCGCCCCTCGGCCTGGTTGCGGCGGACGATCTCCTCGAGGCCCGGCTCGTAGATCGGGATGTCGTTCTGCTTCAGGCGCTCGATCTTGCGCGCATCGATGTCCGCGCAGATCACGTCGTTGCCGGTCTCCGCCAGGCAGGCGCCGGTCACCAGCCCGACGTACCCGCTCCCCACCACCGCGACTTTCATCCGCCCGCCTCCAGACGCCTAACGGTAGAATTCCAGGACCGCCGCGACCACCTCGTCCTGCTGCGCGTCGGCCAGCTCGGGATAGATCGGCAGCGCCACCACGCTCTCCATGGCCGCCTCGGTCACCGGCAGGCTCCCCCGCCCGTACCCCAGGTAGGCGAAGCACGGCTGCAGGTGCAGGCCGAGGGGGTAGTACACCGCGCAGCCGATGCCGCGCGCCTTCAGGTGCTCCACCAGCCCGTCGCGCCGCTCGGCGCGCACCACGTACTGGTGGAAGATGTGCTCGTTGCCGGCGGCCACCCGGGGGGGACAGAGGGCCGGATGGCCCGCGAACGCCTGCGTGTACCGCTCGGCCCGCGCGCGCCGCGCGGCGCTCCAGCCGGCCAGGTGGGGCAGCTTGGCGAGCAGCACCGCGGCCTGCAGCGTGTCGAGCCGGCTGTTGTAGCCCACCTCGTCGTGGTGATACTGCTTGGCGCCCCCGTGGGTGCGCAGGCGCCGCAGGCGCGCCGCCAGCGCGTCGTCCTGCGTGACCATCATCCCGCCGTCGCCCCAGGCGCCGAGGTTCTTGCTCGGGAAGAACGAGAAGGCCCCCACCTGGCCCAGCTCGCCCGCCATGCGCCAGGTTCCCTCGACGCGCTGCCGGGCGCCGATCGACTGCGCCGCATCCTCGATCACCGGCAGCTGGTGGCGGCGGGCCACGGCCAGGATGCCCGCCATGTCCGCCATCTGCCCGAACAGGTGCACCACCACGATGCCGCGGGTCCGCGGCGTGATGGCCGCCTCCACCGCCGCCGGCGTCATGTTGAACGTGGTCGGGTCGATGTCCACGAACACCGGGCGGCCGCCGGTGTTGTGGATGGTGCCCGCCGTGGCGAAGAACGTGAAGGCGGGACAGATCACCTCGTCCCCGGGCTGGAGCTCGAGCGCCCGCAGCGGCAGGAGCAGCGCGTCGGTCCCGCTGGCGCAGCCGATGCCATGCTTCGCATGCGAGAGTGCTGCCACCTGCGCCTCGAGCTCGGCGACTTCCGGCCCCAGGATGAACGCCTGGCGCTCGATCACGCGCTGGAGCGCGGCCTGCACCTCGGCCTGGATGGACCGGTACTGGGCAACGAGGTCGAGCAGCGGAACGGGCACGAGGCTCCGGGGAAGCACCACCCACGATGAGGGGGCCCGGCGGGCCCAGGAACGGCCCTGCCCCAAGCAACTCCGGGGCCAGCCGGCGGGCGAAGTCTAGCGGCCGCCTCCCGGCGGGTCAACGAGGCTAAGTGCGCCCTGCTCTTCACGATAGGTGGCCCCGCAGGCACTGCAGGCCGCCCGCCTGTCGCGCAGCTGCAACCGCTCGCCGCACCGGCACATCCACCCCACCCGCCGGGCCGGGACCCCCACCATCAGGGCAAAGGCCGGCACGTCGCTGGTCACCACGGCGCCGGCCCCGATGAAGGCATACTCCCCAAGCGTCACCCCGCAGACGATGGTGGCGTTGGCGCCGATCGAGGTCCCGCGCCGGACCAGCGTCGGCCGGTACTCATGCTTCCGGGAGACGTGGCTGCGCGGGTTGGTGACGTTGGTGAAGACGCAGCTCGGCCCGCAGAACACGTCGTCCTCGAGGGTCACGCCCTCATAGATGGAGACGTTGTTCTGGACCTTCACGTTGTTGCCGAGCCGCGTGCCGGGCATGACCACCACGTTCTGGCCCAGGTTGCAGCGCTCGCCGATGACCGCGCCCGCCATCACGTGGCAGAAATGCCAGACCTTGCTGCCGGCCCCGATCACGGCGCCGTCATCGACGTAGCTCGACTCGTGCACGAAATAGTCCGCCACCGCCCGCCTCCCCGTCAGTCCTGCGTGGAATCGGCGAAGCTGCCGTCGGGCCGCACGATCTTCACCTCGGTCTCGAGCGCCGCGCCGAAGCGCTCCCGCACGGTCCGCCGCGCCAGCGCGATGAGCCCCCGCACGTCGGCCGCCGTCGCCCCACCGGTGTTCACGAAGTAATTGGCGTGCATCGGCGACACCTCCGCCGCGCCCACCCGTGTCCCCTTGAGGCCGGCGGCCTCGATGAGCTGGCCCGCGGTGCGGGGCCCGTCGGTCTTCCGCCAGCTCGGCCCGCCCGGGTTCTTGAACACGCTGCCGCAGCAGGGCTGGTTGAAGGGCGTGCCCTCCTGCCGCCAGCGGTACAGCTCCGCCACCTCGGCCTGGATCACGGCGGGATCCTCGGCCGCAAGCTGGACGGTGGTGGCGAGCACCACCTGGCCCTGGAGCCCGCTCTCGCGGTAGCGGAACGGCACCTCGGCACGGGGGAGCACCCGGTCCCGCCCCGCGGCATCCACCACGGTGACGTGGGTGACCACCTCCGCCCACTCCCCGCCGTGGCAGCCGGCATTCATGTACACGCCCCCGCCAACGCTGCCGGGGACGCCCACGAAGCGATGCAGCCCGCGCCAGCCGGCCTCGCTGGTGCGCCGGGCCGCGAGCGGCTGGGGCAGCCCGGCGCCGATCCGGTAGCGCCCGCCGCCGAGCGGCTCGAGGGCGTCGAGGCCCTTGCCGAGGCGGATCACGAGGGCCGTCATCCCCTCGTCGGGCAGCAGGAGGTTGCTCCCGAGGCCGAGCGCAAACCAGGGCACGCCCGCCCCGGCCGCGAAGGCGAGCGCGTGCCCCACGTCCTCCGCCACCTCCGGCAGCAGCACCGTGGCGGGCCCGCCGATCCGGTACGTGCTGTAGCGCGCGAGGCCCTCCTGCTCCTTCACCGTGCCGCGCACCCGGGCGCGGAGCGCGGCGGCGAAGGCGGGGTCGCGCGCGTCGGCCATGCGGGTCAGCCCGCGGCGCGCTGCTCGCGCGCCAGGCGGTGCCACTCCTGCACCGAGCGGACGCCGCGCTCCTGGTTGCGGAGCGCCTGGATGGCATCGAGCGCCGCCGAGGCGGCGGAGAGCGTCGTGGTGTAGGGGACGCGATGGGCCAGCGCCGCCGCGCGGATGGTGTAGTCGTCCTGCTGCGTGAGCTTGCCGAGCGGCGTGTTGATGAGCAGCTGCACGGTGCCCGACACCAGCAGGTCCATCACGTTGGGCCGCCCCTCGTACACCTTGAGCACGCGCTCGGCCGGGATGCCCTTGCCGCGCAGGTGCCTGGCCGTGCCCTCGGTGGCGTAGATCTTGAACCCGAGCGCGTGGAGCTTCTCCGCGATCGGCGTCACCGTGTTCTTGTCGTGGTCGTTGACCGTGATGAACACGGCGCCGGCGATGGGCAACGCCCCGTCGGCGGCGTGCTGCGCCTTGGCGAAGGCCATGCCGAACGACTCGCTGATGCCCATCACCTCGCCGGTGGAGCGCATCTCGGGGCCGAGGATCAGGTCCACGCCATGCAGCTTGTTGAAGGGGAAGACCGCCTCCTTCACCGCCACGTACGGCTGGCGCACCTCGTCCTGGACCCCGAGCTGGTCGAGGGTCTTGCCGACCATCACGGCCGCGGCGACGCTCGCCAGCGGCACCCCCGTGGTCTTCGACACGAAGGGGACGGTCCGGGAGGCCCGCGGGTTCACCTCGAGCACGTACACCACGCCGTCCTTGATGGCATACTGCACGTTGATGAGCCCCACCACGCCGAGCTTGAGCGCGAAGGCCTTGGTGTAGGCCTTCATCTGCTCCACCTGCGGCGGGGTGATGAGGTAGGGCGGCAGCACGCAGGCGGAGTCGCCCGAGTGGATGCCGGCGTCCTCGATGTGCTGCATCACGCCGCCGATGGCGCACCGCTGGCCGTCCGCGATGGCGTCCACGTCCGCCTCGAAGGCGTCCTCGAGGAAGCGGTCGATCAGCACCGGGTGCCCCGGCGCCACCCGCACCGCGCGGCCGAAGTAGTCGCGGAGCGAGGGCTCGTCGTACACGATCTCCATGCCGCGCCCGCCCAGCACGTACGAGGGACGCACCAGGCAGGGATACCCCACCCGCTCCGCCACCCGGACCGCCTCGTCGAGCGAGAGCGCCGTGCCGGCGGGCGGCTGCGCCACCCCCAACTCGCGCGCCAGCGCCTCGAAGCGCTTGCGGTCCTCGGCCGCGTCGATCGCGTCCGGTGTAGTGCCGAGGATCCGGACCCCGGCCGCCTCGAGCCCGCGCGCCAGCTTGAGCGGCGTCTGCCCGCCGAGCTGCACCACCACGCCGAGCGGCTGCTCCGCGTGCACGATCTCGAGCACGTCCTCGAGCGTGAGCGGCTCGAAGTACAGCGTGTCGCTGATGTCGTAGTCGGTGGAGACCGTCTCGGGGTTGGAGTTCACCATCACCGTGCGGTAGCCCATCTCCCGGAAGGCGAGGGTGGCGCGGACGCAGCAGTAGTCGAACTCGACGCCCTGCCCGATGCGGTTGGGGCCGCTCCCCAGGATGATGACCGTCTTGTCCGAGCGCGGCGGCGACTCGGTCTCCTCGTCGTAGCAGGAGTAGAGGTAGGGCGTCTGGGACGGGAACTCGCCGGCGCAGGTGTCGACCGTCTTGTAGACCGGGCGGACGCCCAGGTCGTGGCGGAGGTTGCGAATCTCGGCCTCGGGGACGTTCCGCATCTCGGCCAGCTGGCGGTCGGAGAAGCCCATCCGCTTCATCCGCCGCACCAGCCCGGCGTCGCCGTAGATCTCGGCGCGCCCGGCGGCCGACCAGGCCCGCTCCGCCTCCACCAGCTCGAGCATCTGGTCGAGGAACCACAGGTCGATCCCGGTGCGCTCGTGGATCTCCTCGAGCGGGACGCCGAGCAGGATGGCGCGCTTGACCTGGTAGATCCGCTCGGCGGTGGGCGTGCGGATGGCCGCCTTGATGGCCTCGAGCGAGGTGTCCGTCAGCCGGTCGTCGACCGGGGCGCGCCCCAGCTCCCAGCCGGAGCGGTCCGCCTCGAGGGCGCGGAAGCCCTTCTGGAAGGCCTCCTTGAAGGTCCGGCCGATGGCCATCGCCTCGCCCACGGCCTTCATCTGGGTGCCGAGCTTCGGGTCGGCGGTCGGGAACTTCTCGAAGGCGAAGCGCGGGACCTTCACCACCACGTAGTCGAGCACCGGCTCAAAGGAGGCCGGCGTGGTCTTAGTGATGTCGTTGGGCAGCTCGTCGAGCGTGTAGCCGACGGCCACCTTGGTGCCGATCCGCGCGATGGGGAACCCGGTGGCCTTGGAGGCCAGCGCCGAGGAGCGCGACACGCGCGGGTTCATCTCGATCACGAACTGCTCGCCCGTGGTGGGGCTCACCGCGAACTGGATGTTGCAGCCGCCGGCGGCCACGCCCACCTCGCGGATGATCTTGATGGCGCTGTCCCGCATCACCTGGTACTCGCGGTCGGTGAGCGTCATGGCCGGCGCCACCGTGATCGAGTCGCCGGTGTGGACGCCCATCGGGTCGAGGTTCTCGATGGAGCAGACGATCACCACGTTGTCCGCCCCGTCGCGCATCACCTCGAGCTCGTACTCCTTCCAGCCCATGATGCTCCGCTCCACCAGCACCGAGCCCACGGGCGAGAGGTCGAGCCCCCGCTCCACGATGGCGATGAACTCCTCGCGGTTGTAGGCAATGCCGCCTCCCGTGCCACCGAGCGTGAACGAGGGCCGGATGATCGCCGGGTAGCCCGTCTGCTCCACCGCCGCGAGTCCCTCCTCGAGGGAGCGGATGGTGCGGCCGGGCGGGGTGGCGAGGCCGATGCGCTTCATCGCCTGCGCAAACTCCTCGCGGTCCTCCGCCACCCGGATGGCGCGCTCGTTGGCGCCGATCAGCTCCACGCCGTACTTGGCGAGGGTGCCGTCGCGCGTCAGCGCCATCGCGACGTTGAGCGCCGTCTGGCCGCCCATGGTGGGCAGCAGCGCGTCGGGCCGCTCCCGCTCGATCACCCGCGCCACCCACTCCGGCGTCACCGGCTCGATGTAGGTGGCATCGGCGATCTCCGGGTCCGTCATGATCGTCGCCGGGTTGGAATTGACGAGGATGACCCGGTAGCCCTCCTCCTTGAGCGCCCGCACCGCCTGCGTGCCGGAGTAGTCGAACTCGGCCCCCTGCCCGATGATGATCGGGCCCGAGCCGAGCAGGAGGATGGAGCGGAGGTCAGTCCGTTTGGGCATCGACGAGGTCCTGGAGTGTCTGCGCGAAGGGAATGGTCGGGGTCCAGCCGGTGGCCCGCGTCAGCCGGGCGGCGTCGCCCACGAGGTGCGGCAGGTCGGCGGTGCGGGCAAACTGCGGGTCGACCTCGGGGATGGCCCGCACCCCGAGGTGCGCACTCAGCATGGTGAAGACCTCCTGGAGGCTCCAGCCATGGCCCGAGGCCACATTGTACACGGTCCCCGGCGCGCCGGCGCCGAGCAGCGCCACGTAGGCGCGGACCACGTCCCGGACATCGAGGAAGTCCCGGACGGGCTCGAGGTTGCCGGTCTTCACCACCGGCGCGCCGATCCGGCGCGCCGCCTTGAGCCGCTTGGCGAAGGCGGGCACCACGTAGCGGTCGGTCTGGCCGGGGCCGGTGTGCGGGAAGGAGCGCGCGATCACCACCCGGAGCCCCGTCCGCCGCGCCACCTCCTCTGCCGCCACCTCCGCGCCGAGCTTGCTCGCGGCGTACGGCGAGATGGGCGCCAGCGGCTCGTCCTCAGTGCGCGCATGCGGCCCGGCCACGCCATACACCTCGGCCGTGGACACGAGGAGGAGGAGCGGGTCCCCGCGCCCCTCGGACCGGGCCTGGCCCAGGGCGTCGGCGAGCCGCGCGGTGCCGCCCGCGTTCACCTCCCACGCCAGGCCCGGGTCCCGCCGCGCCTCGGCGCCGGAGGCGATGGCCGCCAGGTGAATCACGGCGTCCGGCACCTCGTCCACCAGCGCCTTCACCGAGACCGGGTCGCGCAGGTCGAGGGGGTACCAGCGGGTCCACGCGCGCTGCGGGGGCGAGAGGAACTCGGGCGGGGCCTCGCCCGGGAGGCGGGTGCCGAGCACCTCGTGCCCGGCGTCGAGCAACGCCGGCAGCAGCCACCGGCCGACGAAGCCGCCGGCCCCCGTGACGAGCACCTTCACCGGGCCACTCCGAGCCGGGCCAGGTCCGCGTCCACCATCATGCGGACCAGCCCCTCGAAGGTGACCGTGGGCCGCCAGCCGAGGTCCCGGGCCGCCTTGGACGGATCGGCCAGCAGGATGTCCACCTCGGCCGGCCGCACGAACCGCGGGTCGATCTTCACGTACCGCTGCCAGTCGAGCCCCGCGTGCTGGAAGGCGATCTCCACCAGCTCCCGCACGGTGTGGGTCTCGCCCGTGCCGATCACGTAATCCTCCGGCTCGGGCTGCTGCAGCATGCGCCACATGGCGTCGACGTAGTCGCCGGCGAAGCCCCAGTCGCGCCGGGCGTCGAGGTTGCCGAGGCGGAGTTCCGTGGTGAGGCCCGCCCTGATGCGCGCCACCCCGTCGGTGACCTTCCGCGTCACGAACTCGATCCCGCGCCGGGGCGACTCGTGGTTGAAGAGGATCCCGCTCACGGCGTAGAGATTGTACGACTCGCGGTAGTTGACCGTGATCCAGTGCCCGTAGCACTTGGCCACGCCATAGGGCGAGCGCGGGTAGAACGGGGTGCTCTCCTTCTGGGGCGTCTCCATGGCCCGGCCGAACATCTCCGAGCTCGAGGCCTGGTAGAACCGCGCCCGGGGCCAGGCCAGCCGGATGGCCTCGAGGATGCGGGTGACCCCGAGCGCCGTGAACTCACCCGTGAGCACGGGCTGCGACCAGCTGGTCGGGACGTAGGACTGGGCGGCGAGGTTGTAGACCTCGTCCGGCTCCGTTTCCTTGAGGACCGTGGTCAGGGAGTGCTGGTCGAGCAGGTCGGCCGGGAGGATGGTGACCCGGTCGAGCAGGTGGTCGATGCGCTCGTAGCTGTGGTGGCTGGTCCGCCGGACCACTCCCACCACCTCGTAGCCCTT
>CAZRCT010000085.1:5292-14365 GCA_964598655.1 uncultured Gemmatimonadaceae bacterium | reverse complement strand
TGCGGGAAACCACAGAGACACAGAGGACACGGAGGGCACAGAGCACTGCCCGAACGTGGTGGGCTCACCGGGGGGTGGGCCCGTAATGTTCTTGTGGGTGTTGAGTTGGGTCCGGCAGCGTTCCACTCCTCTCGCGGAGACCCACCCAAGACAGCCGAGCCCGGGTCGGCAATGCGCCGATCCGGGCTCGATTCCTCCGTGACCTCTGTGCCCTCTGTGTCTCTGTGGTTTCCCTCGCCCTGATCAGCCCCGGCTGGATTCCTCTGCGCCTCTGCGTTGAGGCACACCGGACCTCACCCCACCACCACCGACGGCGACATGGCCCTCATGCTCCCACGCGCCGTGCAGACTTCCGCTTGCCTCGCGTGGGCGGCACCGGCGCCGTGGCCGCCTCGATGCGCTCGAGGGCGCCGGCGAGGCGGCGCGTCAGGGAGGTGGCGGGGCGCGGGGTGTCGAGGCCGACGCCGGGCCAGATGGTGCGGTCCGGGTCGCGCAGCACGTCCTCGCGGAGCGCGAGGCCGTGGCGCTTGAGCGCCGGCCCCAGGGTGTGGCGCCGCAGCCAGAGATCCTTCCGGGTCGCCTCATAGGCGATCTCGCACATCTCCCGCCGCGCTCGGAACGAGAAGATGTTCCGGAAGAAGAGCCGGTGCTCCGCCCGCGCCGGCTCGAACAACAGGACGTCCTGCCGCGGATACCGGCCCTCGTAGTGGGCCATGCCCACCACCATCCGCGAGTGGATCAGGGTCCGGAACGTCTGGGACAGGAGGAGCGGCAGCCCGCCCCGGAGCAGCGCCCCGGGTGCAAGCTGGCCGGTCCGCTCGGCGGCGGGCACGTCCACCGGGACCAGGGGATTCACGCAGAGCAGCAGGTCCACGCCCTGGTCCAGCGCCACCGAGGCGTGGACCGTCTTGAGCAGCACGCCGTCCACGCACAACCGGCCCTCGATCTCCACCGGCGGGTAGAGCCCGGGCAGCGCCGTGCTGGCCTGCACCGCGCGCGCGATGGGGACGTGGTCCGCGCCCTCACCCCCGAAGACGATCGGGCGGCCCGACTCGAGGTCGGCGGCCACCACGAAGAGGCGGCGGGAGAGCTCGCGGAAGTCGTTGGTGCGCCCCGGCCGGTCGAAGAACGCCGTCAGGTAGCGGCGGATCGGCTCGTTGTCGAACACGCCGGGCGGCAGCGCCTCACCCAGGCGGGCCAGCGACTCGAACAGCGTCTGGTCCCGCGGCGCCCGCGTGAACTGCAGCAGCGCCTCGGCCACGAGCACCGGGAGCCGGCCGCTCCGCCGCGCCCACTCCTTGTACGCCGGGACGAAGAAGTGGCCGGGGTCAAACGGCTCCTCGCCGGGCGTGTCGGCGACGAGGCCGCGCACCAGCTCGGCGACCGTCATCCCGTTGGCCAGCATGGACGCAATGAAGGCCCCGGCGCTCACCCCGACGAAGGTGTCGGCCGAGGTGAGGTCGAGGCCCTCGATGGCCTCCTCCAATGCCCGGAGCGCGCCAAGCTCGTACACCGCGCCCTCGGGCCCACCGCCGGCCAGGGCGAGCCCCAGCCGGCGGCCGCGGCGCGGACGCCGCGCGGTGGTCACGGGAACCTCAGGCGCCCGGGACCGGGACCCTCACGCCCTTCGCCCGCTTCCGGGCGGTGGTCCGGGTCTTGGCCACCACGCGGGTCAGCTCCTCCACCTTCTTGGTGAGCGCGTGGATCTCGCGTCGGCTGGGGATGCCCAGCTTGTGCATGGCGCCGGTCATGCCGTCCTCGATCGGCTGCGCCACGCGGGCCATCGCATGCCGCGCATCACCCTGCATGCGCTCGGCGCGGGCCTGGAGCTTGTCGATCTGGTGGCCGATGCGCGCCTTGTTGGTCTTCTCCATGCCCTGGCCCTTCTTCACCAGGTCCTTGAAGAGCCGGCCGCCCCCCTCGCCCGCAAGCGCGAAGGCGCCGAGGCCCGCCAGCCAGATCTCATGAGCGGTGTCCTTGAGCATGGGAACCGCCTTCGGGGTCTTGAAAGTCTTCCGTGCCATGGTGTCCTCCTCGTGGTGCCGGCCGCCGGCCGGGTCCGTGTGCGACGTTCTGTGATCGCCGACTGCGCCTTACCGGCGGGCCTGCCGCCGCTTGCTGCCCTTCCTCCGCCGCGGGGGCGCCGCCTCGAGGTCGCCGAGCGAGGCCTCGAGGTCCGCCAGCCGCTCCCGCAGCACTGCGAGTTCCTGCTGCATTCCGGTGGTGGGGGTCAGCTTCTCCACCGCGCCCCGCACCACCCGCCCGGCCGTGGCCTGCACCTGCTCCACGCTCCCGGCGATGGCATCGCTGCCCCGCCGGATCACGTCATGCAGGAGCGTGCTCGGCAGGAAGGCGTTGCCCTTCCGGTGGTCCTCGTAGATGACCTGCGCCAACGTCTGCGCGGTGACGTCCTCGTCGCTGCCGCTGTCGACCACCCGGAGCTCCTGCCCCGCGCGGATCCAGGCGGCGATCTCGTCCAGCGAGACGTACCGGCTCTCCTCCGTGTCGTACAGCTTGCGGCTGCCGCCGCCGTACCGCTTGATGAGCCGGATCATCTGCTGGGCCTCCCGTCTGGGTCCCGGGTCCTGCATGACGGAGACTAATTTACCGCACTGCGGCAAAAAGGCAACCCCCGATTGCCGCAACGCGACACGGGCGGTCGCCGATGGCCCGGCGACCGCCCGTGTCCGCATTCCGCCACCCCGGTGGGGCCCGCGCTACGCGACCAGCCGCGCCCCGAGCCGCTTGAGGTCGCCGAGGGAGCCGGGAGGCGCCGGCTCCAGCGGCACCGTCACCAGCGGGTGTTTCCCCGCGAGGAGCCGCCCGAACGCCGCCACGCCGCGGGCATCCCGGTCGCCGAGGTAGGCGAGGAGCGCCAGGCCGTCGGCGGGATCGGGCGTGGCGGTGGGGGCCGTCGCGGCGGGGTGCACCTGGTTCACCACCACCGGGCCCAGGTGATGTCCCGACTCGGCGAGCTTCCGCGCAAAGAACATGGCGTCGGGAATCCGGTCGGCGCCGGGGCCGGTGACGAGCGTGAACATCGTGGAGTCGGCGCGCAGGAGCTTGCGCACCTCCTGGGCCCGGCCGCGGAAGCCGTCGTACAGCGGCGCGAAGGCGCGGAAGAACTCCACCACGTCGCGCAGCAGGCGCTTGCCCACCACCCGGTCGGCCACCTCCTCGGCGCCGCGCGCGGCGAGGCGGAGCCCCATGGCCCCGATCCCCCCGCCCTCGTCCCACCAGGGCTTGAGCGCCAGCTTCACGGCGCCCGAGTCGAGGAAGCCCACGATGCGGTCGGGGGCGCCGAGGAAGTCGAGCGCCTGGCGCGTGGGCGGGGTGTCGAGGATGATGCGGTCGTAGGTCCGGCCGCTCGCCACCTCGAAGAGGCGCTCCACCGCCATGTACTCGAGGATACCGGCCAGGTTTCCGGCCAGGTTGGCGTAGAAGCGGTTCTTGAAGATCCGCTCGGCCGCCGCCGAGGTGGGCGCGTGGCGGCGGATCAGCCGGTCAAAGGTGGTGCGGGCGTCGAGCAGCGCCACGTCGAGCGGCGCCTTGGTCCCCGCCGGCACCGGGATCGCGTGATCCTTCGCCTCCTCGCCGGCGCCGAGGGCGTCCTTGAGGCGGAGCGATGGATCGAACGTCATGACGAGCGTCCGGGCCCCCTGGTCGGCGGAGGCGAGGCCGAGCGCGGCGGCAAGCGTCGTCTTGCCCACGCCGCCGGCGCCCACCACCACGAGGAGCGGCGACTCGAAGGGACCGAGGCTCATGTCACCTGCTCCTCGAGCCGCGCGGCGAGTGCCGCGAGCAGCGCCGGGCCACGGTCCATGGGGAGGAGCGGCAGCTCCACCACCGGGCCGTCCCACGCGGCCCTGAGGCGGGCCAGTTCCTGCTCGTTCACGGCGCGCCGATCGCGCCAGAGCCGGGCCAGCGGATCGGTGCCGCGCACGCCGGGGCCGGTGACGGGCGGGTAGAGCGCGTTGACGACGATCTTCTCCGGCGGCCGGCTCAGCTTCTCGCGGAGGAACTGCACCAGTTCCAGCGTCTCCTGCACCGGCATCTCCTCGGCAAGCGTGGCGAGCACCACGCCGCAGCGCTTCGGGTTCGCGATGAAGCGGGCGAGGTCCTTGGCCATCTCGCCGAGCTGGCCACCGCCGAGGAGGTCGGCGAGGAGCAGCGGGGCCTGCAGCATCGAGGCGCTGTGGCCGGTGGCGGGCGCGTCGAGCACCACCACGTCGGCCTTGAAGCGGGCCTCGCCCGTGACGGTCCGCAGCGCATAGCCGAGGACCGCCATCTCCTTCATGCCAGGCGCGCCGTCGATGAACTGCTGGTACACCGGATGGTGGATGATGGAGTTGGCGAGCGGCGGGATGGGGATCTTCTCCCGCGTCAGGTTCTCCACCACCGCCTTGGGGCTCAGGTTCTGGAGGTGGAGCCTGGGGCCCGCGGTGAGCACCTGCCCCGCCGAGGGCGGGGTGTTGAGGAGCTGGTGCAGGCTCTCGCGCGGGTCGGTTTCCAGGAGGAGCGTCTTCCGGCCCGCCGCGGCGAGCAGCCGGCCGAGGGCGGCCGTGAGCGTCGTCTTCCCGACCCCGCCCTTGCCGGTCACCACGATCAGCTGGCGGGTTGCGAGTTGGGTCAGCACGGAAGCTCGGGACGCGGGACGCGGGGGCCCGTCTGCCGACGGGGGAGGTCGGGGACATTCTAGCGGGGCGCGCGAGGCCGGCCAACCTCTGTCCAGACTTCAGAGAAATGGCTTGCCATCCTTCATGGTCGGGCGGTAGCGTACGCGCGTGACTCGCACCTGGGACTTCGTGATCATCGGCTCCGGCTTCGGCGGGAGCGTGTCGGCGCTGCGGCTCGCGGAGCGCGGGCGGAGCGTGCTGGTGCTGGAGCGCGGCCGGCGGTTCGACGACCAGGACTTTGCCCGCTCGAGCTGGGACCTGCCGCGCTACCTCTGGGCGCCAAGCGTGGGCTGCTACGGGATCCTGCAGATCAGCGCGTTCCGCGACGTGTTCGTGCTGCACGGCGCGGGCGTGGGCGGCGGGAGCCTCGGGTACGCCAACGTGCTGATGCAGCCCACCGCGGAGGCGTTCGAGCAGGAGAGCTGGCGGCGGCCCGTGCACTGGGGCGAGGCCCTCGAGCCGCATTACGCCACCGCGCGCCGCATGCTCGGCGTGGCCACCAACCCGCGCCTGGGGCCCGCCGACGAGACGCTCCGCGGCATCGCGCGCGAGCTCGGCCGCGAGGCGAGCTTCCAGCCCGTGCCCGTGGGCACGTTCTTCGGGGAGCCGGGGCACGAGGGCACGGACTACCCCGATCCGTATTTCGGGGGCGCCGGCCCCACGCGACGGAGCTGCCACCACTGCGGCGGCTGCATGGTGGGCTGCCGCCACGGCGCCAAGAACACCCTCCCCAAGAACTACCTCTGGCTGGCGGAGAAGGCGGGCACCGAGATCCAGCCGTTCACCACCGTCACGGACATCCGGCCGGTCGATGGTCCCGAGGGAGCGCGCTACGAGGTGCACGCGCGCTCCACCAGGGGCGTCGGGCCGCGGCGGCTGCCGCCGATCCGCGCCCGCAACGTGATCGTCTCGGCCGGCGCGCTCGGCACCCAGCGGCTGCTCTTCCGCTGCCGTGCGCAGGGCTCCCTTGGCCAGCTCTCGCCCACGCTCGGCACCCAGGTGCGGACCAACAACGAGGCGCTGCTCGGCAGCGTGGCGCGGACCGCGGCCACGGACTACTCCAAGGGCCTGGCGATCACCTCGATCTTCCACGCCGACCGGACCACCACCATCGAGCCGGTGCGCTACCCCGCCGGCAGCTCCATGATGCGGCTGCTCGGCGGGCCGATGATCGACGGCGGCGGGTTCGCCTCGCGGCTCGGCCGCTCGCTCTTCGAGATGGTCCGCCGGCCCGGCGACTTCCTCCGCACCCACGTGCTGCCCGGCTGGGCCGAGCGCACCACGATCATCCTGGCGATGCAGTACGAGGACACGCACCTCCGGATGCGGCCGGGGCGGAGCGTGTTCACCGGCTTCCGAGACGACCTGGTGTCGGAGCGGGTGGAGGGTCAGCCGGTGCCGGGCAAGATCGAGATCGGGCACCAGGTGACGCGGACCTTCGCGGAGCGGACGGGCGGGATCGCCATGGGCTCGATGAACGAGAGCCTCTTCAACATCCCCATCACCGCCCACATCCTGGGCGGCTGCCCCGTGGGCGCCACGGCGGCGGAGGGCGTGGTGGGGCCGGACGCGCAGGTGCACGGGCATCCGGGGCTCTATGTCATTGACGGCTCCATCATGCCCGGCAACCCGGGCGTCAATCCGAGCCTCACCATCACGGCGCTGGCGGAGTATGCGATGAGCCGGATGGAGGACTGAGGGGAACTCGGCACCCTGATTTCCGAGATGAGCCGGCCCGTACGCCCGTAGCGGCGGAGCGAAGCTCCGCCGCCTCGATTTTCGGGATCGTGCACGATGATTGAGATCGAGGCGGCGGAGCATCGCTCCGCCGCTACGGGCTCGATGTGAGGAGGGGGACTCGCCGGGAGACGAGCCCCGTCCTACGCCGCCCCCTCAACCCCGCACCACTCCGCGAGGAATGCCGCCATCACGGTGACGGCGGTGAGGAGTTCGTCCACGGGGAGATACTCGTCGGGGGCGTGGGCCAGGCGGATGTCGCCGGCGCCGTACATGACGCAGGGCATCTTGCCGAACTCGATGAAGTGGCGCATGTCGGCGCCGTAGGTGACGCCCTCGGTGGGGAGGTACTTGCCCGTCACCGCCTGGTGGGCGCGGCGGAGGGCGTCGCACAGCGGCGAGTCGGACGGCGTCTCGGCCGCGAGGAACTGGCCGCCGAAGAAGGTGATCTCGGGCGGGTGGTCGCGGAGCCAGGGGTCGCGCGCAGCGACGGCCATGAGTCGCTCGACGACCATCCGCTTGAACGCCTGCATCTCCTCGCCCGGCAGGAAGCCCACCCGCACCTCGGCCTCGAGCTTCTCCGGCACCGTCGAGGCCCAGTTCCCCGCACGCACCACGCCGATGTTCACCGGGACCTTGTTGGCGAACACGTCGTACAGCGGGTGGCGGAGCAGGCTGTTGCGCTCCACCTCGAGCGCCTGCAGGTCGGCCAGGAGGGGGAGGAACTTCTCGAGCGCGCTCACGCCCTCGTCGCGGGTGGCGGCGTGGGCGGAGCGGCCGGTGACGGTGATCCGGAAGACGAGCGAGCCCTCGCACGCCGTGACCAGCTGGAGCTCGGTGGGCTCGGTGACCACGGCCGCATCGGCCCGGTGGCCGCGGAGTACCACGGCGAGGGCGCCGAGGCCGCCGTCCTCCTCGCCGACGGTGGCGGCCACGGTCACGTCGCCCTTGAGGCGAAGGCCCATGGCGTCGAGCACCTCGAGCGCGGCGAGGTGCGTCACCAGGCCGCCCTTCATGTCGCAGCTGCCGCGGCCGTAAACCTTTCCGTCCACGACGTTGGCGGCGAAGGGAGGCTGGCTCCAGAGCGCGTGGTCGCCCTCGGGGACGGTGTCGATGTGGGCGTTGAGGAGGATGGAGCGCCCGCCCCCGGCGCCCTTCCGGGTGCCCACCACGTTGAGGCGGCCCTCCCAGCTCGGCTGGTCGCCGACGTGCTCGAGGTGATCCTTCATGGACTCGGGCGTGGCCCAGAAGGTCTCAGTGCGCAGGCCGCGCGCGCGGAACGCCTCGGCGGCCACGCGGCCCATGTCGCCCTCGGTGCCGGTGATGGAGGGGGTCTGCACGAAGCGCTGCAGCAGCGCCGTGATCTCCCCCCGCCGGGCCTCAACGGCGGCGGTGAGCGCGGCGGCGGACACGGGAGTCTGGGAGGTGGGCACGGAGGGTCCTCCAACGACGATGGGGCGGGTGATGACCGCGCGTAATCTACCGAGGCCGGGGGGTGGGGGCTACGGAGCCACGGCCGAGGGCGTCGGTGGCGTGGGACCGGTGTGTCTCGGCGCAGCGTCCCGCTCGGCCGTCCCCCGCGCCGGGGGCGGCGACGCCACCACGCCGCGTTGCTATCCTTCAGGCCGAGAGCCCTCACCGAGGTGAACATGCGGGACGTCCTGCCTGAGTACGAACGGATGATCGCCGCCGGCGCGCGGGTGGGCCGGGCGGTGGTGACGAGCGTGTGGGGATCGGCGCCGCGGCCGGCGGGGGCCACGCTGCTCGCCGGGAGCGGGGGGCAGGTGTTCGGGTCGGTGTCGGGCGGGTGTGTCGAGGGGGCGGCGGTGCGGGAGATCGGCGAGGCGCAGGCCCGGAACGCCCCGCGGCACGTCACCTATGGCGTGAGCGATGAAAAGGCCTGGGAGGTGGGCCTGGCCTGCGGCGGGACCATCAAGGTGTACGTGGAGCCGACGGTGAGCCCGCGCGTCCTCGCGGCCGCGCGCGGCGAGGCGGGGGCGGTGGTGGCCACGGTGGTGGACGGCACGGCCCCCGGCACCGCCATCGCCTTTAAGGAAGATGGCAGCGACGACGCCACGCCGGCCGACGCCTGGCTGCGCGATGCGATCGCGACCCCGGCCCGGGAGGCGCTCCGCCTCGAGGCCAGCACCACCATCGAGACCGGGGCCCCCGACGGCACGCTCGCCACGGTGTTCCTCGAGGTGTTCCCGCGGCGGCCCACGCTCGTGATCTTCGGCGGCGTCCACATCGCCATGGCGCTGGTGCCCATGGCCCGGATGCTCGGCTACCGCACCGTGGTGGCCGACGGGCGCGCCGCGTTCCTCACCCCCGAGCGCTTCCCCGAGGCCGATGAGCTGATCCTGGCCTGGCCCGAGGAGGCCTTTGCCCGCGCGGGCCTCGGGCCGGCGACGTACGTGTGCGTCCTGTCCCACGATCCCAAGTTCGACGAACCCGCGCTCGACCTGGCCCTCCGGTCACCGGCACGCTACATCGGCGCCATCGGCTCGAAGCGCACGCAGGCGGGGCGGCGGGAACGGCTCCGGCGCGCCGGGTTCTCGGAGCAGGACATCGCGCGGGTGCACGGGCCCATTGGGCTCCCGCTCGGCGGGCGCGGGCCGGCGGAGACCGCGCTGGCGATCCTCGCGGAGATGACGACGGTC
>CAZRCT010000085.1:0-5192 GCA_964598655.1 uncultured Gemmatimonadaceae bacterium | reverse complement strand
GCCGCGTGCAGCATCACGACCTCGGGGCTGGCCTGGAGCGCCTCCCGGTACTGGACGTGGAACTCGTCGGTCTCGCCGGTGGGGGCCACGAGGGCGCGGAGCTCGTCCACGAGGAGGCGGCCGTCGGCGGCGGTGAGGGGCTCGTCCTGCTCCAGCCGCTCGTCGAACTGGACGATGAGCTGGGCCAGCGGCCGGAGCCAGGCAAACCAGGGGTCGTGCGCGGCGAGCTGGAGCAGGGCGAAGCCGTCCTCCACCCGCCCGTGCAGGCGCTCGTAGCGGCGGCGCTCGTTCTGCAGCAGCGCCTGGTGCACCCGCATCAGGTGGAGGCGCAGGCGGTCGAGGTGATCGGGGTCGGTCGGGGCGGCCATCGGGTGGCTTCGGTTGATCCGGGGCGGTGTGTCCTGCAATCTATCGGGAAGACGAGGCGAGCGGAGCCATCGTGACGGCCCCGCCCGATTCTGGCACGGCCCGTGCACCGGCCCTTCCTGCGCCCTCGCCCTGTTTCAGGTTGTGCCCTGCCACACGAGGCTACCGTCCCGCATGCAGTTCCTCGACCTCGACGAATGCCAGGAATGGTCCGTGGCCCACGGCTACGGCCTCCGGCGCGACCTGCCGTTGCCGGAGGCGCGCGGCGTGGTCCGCGCCACCGTGCGGATGCCGAAGGAGGACCCGCCGAGTCGCGCCATGGCGGCGGCGCTCCAGCGGGCCCTCGGCAGCTGGGACGAGATGCTGGTCTGGGTGGCCCAGACCTGGGTGTACGGCCACCGCGACGAGATCTACGACATGGAGAGCGCGCTCGAGCTGGCCGGCGAGGACCGGTCCCGGGAGGAGCTCTTCGGGACCCTCCTCACGCCCGACGACGTGCTCACCTTCCGGCGCATCCTCCTCGCCGCGTGCGACATCCCCTGGTTCGTATACTTCCTCCCCGCGCACGCCGACGACCGGGTGCCGCTCCGCTGGGCGCGCCTCACCTGGGACGGCTATGTCCGGGTGACGAGCTCGGTGCCGGACGGGGTGGACGAGTTCGCGGCGGAGATGCGGCGGCTGGGGTACACGCCGGTGTACGGACGGCGGGAGGACGAGGGGCCGTGGGAGGTGGAGGGGGAATCCCCGGGCGGCTGAGCTTCCGGGGGCCTATCTTGGTGAGGACGCTCCCGACGCCGGCGACCCCCATCCCCGCTGCCTCCCCCATGAGTCTCGAGACGCTTCGCGCAGGGCACCATGACTCGGTCCTCGATTACGCGCGCACCGCGGCGGCGCTGCCGGAGGCGGCCTGGCAGGCGGCGCTGGCGCCCGGCAAGTGGAGCCCCGAGGACATCACGCAGCATCTCTGGCTCACCTACAGCACCGCCCTGAACGAACTCGAGCCCGACCCGCGTGCCCCGGGCCGCCGGATCCGGCCCCGGGTGCCGCGCCTGCTCCAGCCGGTGTTCCGCCTGACGGTGATGCGCCGGATCCTGCGCAATGGCCGCTTCCCCGAGGGCGCGAAGGCGCCCTCCGAACTCCGCCCCAAGGCCGGCGCTCCCGGCGCACGCACCCTGACGCCCTCGATGCGCGGGGAGGCGCTGTCCGCGCTCACCGCGTGCGCGGGCCGGGTCGAGGAGCTGCTCGCTTCGCGCCCCGGGGCGCGGCTCAGCCACCACATCTTCGGCCGCATCGGGCGGGAGGACGCGCTGCGGCTCCTGGCGGCCCACAACCGGCATCACCAGCGGCAGCTGTCGTCGCCGGCGTGAGCCACGCGCCCGCGCCCGTGTCCCGCCGCGCCCCGCCCCGCCGCCTCACCACCGCCACCCTGCACCGCGCCGCGCGCGCCCTGGCCGCCCGCGACCGGGACCTGGCCCGCCTGCTCGCCGCGCACGGGCTGCCGCCCATGTGGGGCCGGCGGACGGGTTTCGCCACGCTGGTGCACATCATCCTGGAGCAGCAGGTGTCGCTAGCGGGGGCGCGCACCCTGAACCGCCGCCTGCGCGCGCACCTGGGGGAGATCACGCCGGCCACGGTGACGGGCTGCCGCGAGGCCGGCCTCCGCGCCTTTGGCCTGACCCGGCAGAAGGCGCGCTACGTGCACGCGCTCGCCGTGGCGGTGCGGGACGGGCACCTGGACCTAGGGCGGGTGGCGCGGCTGCCGGACCACGAGGCGCACCAGGCCTTGCTGGCGCTGCCGGGGATTGGGCCGTGGAGCGTGGCCATCTACCAGCTCATGGCGCTCCGCCGCCCCGACATCTGGCCCGACGGGGACCTGGCGCTCGCCGCGGCGATGGCGCGGGTGAAGGGCCTGGCCCACGTCCCGGGCCGCCTGGAGCAGCAGGCCATCGCGGCGGCGTGGGCGCCGTGGCGCAGCGTGGGGGCGCGGATGCTCTGGCAGCAGTATCTCGCGGACCGCCGGCCGTCGTAGCACCCGCCGGGCCGGCCCCCGGGGGCGGGGGTCCTACATCCCCCGCTCATCCGCCGTCGGCCCGTAGCTCGAGGGCAGCGGGATCTCGAGCATGCGGAGGTACACGCCGAGCTGGGCGCGGTGATGGATCATGTGGTTCATCACGAAGCTCCGGTACACGGCGGCGCGGGGCTGGGTCATCACCACGCGCGGGCCCATCTTGAGCGACCAGCTCACGCCGAAGTCCTTGTCCTCCGCGGCGGCGAGCGCCGCCTGCGCCTCCTTCACCCCCTTGTCGAAGAGCGCCACCATCTCGGCCGCGGAGTCGAGGATGAGCGGCTTCCACTCCTGGCCGGCGGGCGGGGCGAGGTCCAGCTCGGTCTGGGTCAGCGTGTTCACGGCCCAGCCCGGGAGTTCGGCCAGGTGACTCGCGAGCCGGCCGAGCGGCATGGACTTGGGGTGCGGGCGCCAGTCGTTCTTGCCGCTCGGCACGCGCTCCAGGAGCTTCCGCGTCACGGCCATCTCGTGGTGGAACTCGGGCAGCAGGGCATCGCGGATCGCCATTGGGGGGACTCCGGCTCGGGTTGCGGGGTTGCGGGACGGCCCGCATTCTATCGCGTCATCCGGCCCGGGACTAGGCAGTCGTGGCCATGCTGACCGGATCGGCGCCGTGTCTCTCACCCCCACTCCACACTCGCCATGCGCACCAGCCCCGCACTCGCTGCCCTCGCCCTGCTCACCGCCTGTGGCGGGGCGACGTATGACGTAGTGATCCGCCACGGCACCGTGTACGACGGCAGCGGCCGGCCCGGCGTGGTGGCGGACGTCGGCATCCGCGGGGACAGCGTCGCGGCGGTCGGGGACCTGTCGAACGCCAGGGGGAAAGACGAGGTGGATGCGACGGGCCTCGCCGTGGCGCCGGGGTTCATCAACATGCTGAGCTGGGCCAACGAGGCCCTGCTGATCGACGGCCGGTCGCAGAGCGACCTCCGCCAGGGCGTCACCCTCGAAGTGTTCGGCGAGGGGGAGTCCATGGGCCCCTGGTCCGACAGCATGACGGTCGAGGCGAAGGCCGCGCAGGGCGACCTGCGCTACGAGATCACCTGGACCACCCTGGGCGGCTACCTCGACACGCTGGCGGCGCGGGGCATCGCCACCAACGTGGCCTCGTTCGTCGGCGCGGCCACGGTGCGGCAGCACGTGCTCGGGCACGCGGCGCGGGCGGCGACGCCCGGGGAGCTGGCGCAGATGGTGGCGCTGGTGCGCCAGGCCATGGGCGAGGGCGCGCTCGGCGTCGGCTCGTCGCTGATCTATGAACCGGGGATGTTCGCCACCACCGACGAACTGGTGGCCCTGGCCCGCGCCGCCGCCGACTCGGGCGGGATGTACATCTCCCACATCCGGAACGAGAACGACTCGCTGCTCGACGCCGCGCGGGAGTTCCTCGACATCGTGCGGCGCTCGGGCGCGCGCGGGGAGGTCTATCACCTGAAGGCGGCGGGGCGCGACAACTGGGGCAAGCTCGACAGCCTGCTGGCGCTGCTCGAGGCGGCGCGCGCGGAGGGCCTCAAGGTCACCGCCGACATGTACAGCTACCCGGCCAGCAGCACGGGCCTCGACGCCATTATGCCCGGCTGGGTGCGCGAGGGCGGCTACGAGGCGTGGCGCGCGCGGCTCCTCAACCCGGCGGATCGGCGCAAGCTCCTCGCCTACTGGCGGGAGCGGGGCGGCGCCTTCCGCGGGCCGGGCGGCCCCGAGGGCGTGCTGCTCGTGGACTTCAAGAACGACTCGCTCAGGAAGTACACCGGCAAGCGGCTGAGCGAGGTGGCGGCGATCCGCGGCACCACGCCCGAGGAGACCGCCATGGACCTCGTGGCGCAGGACGGCAGCCGGGTGGGCTGCGTGTACTTCACGATGCTGGAGGACAACCTGCGGAAGGAAGTGGTGCTGCCGTGGATGGCGTTCTCGTCGGACGCGTCGTCCATTGCGCCGGAAGGGGTGTTCCTCAAGTCCAACCCCCATCCGCGCACCTACGGCAGCTTTGCGCGGGTGCTGGCGAAGTACGTGCGGGAGGAGAAGCTGGTCCCGCTCGAGGAGGCGATCCGGCGGCTGTCGGCGTTTCCGGCGGAGAACCTGGGGCTGGCCCGGCGGGGGCGGCTCGTGCCGGGCTCCTACGCGGACGTGGTGGTCTTCGACCCGGCGACGATCCAGGACCACGCGACGTTCGATGCGCCGCACCAGTACGCCACGGGCGTGCAGCAGGTCTTCGTCAACGGGACCCGGGTGATCCGAGACGGCGAGCACACCGGGGCGATGCCCGGGCGGGCGGTGCGGCGGGGGCGGCGGGGGTCCTGAGACCTCGGTGCTCGCCAGGTCCGGGCCTGCCCGGAAATCGCGTCAACGAACTTGCCCCCTCGGCCGTAAGGGGTAAGTTCAGCGCCTCTTCCCGTACCACGCACTCCCACAAGGACCTGCATGCTTTCCCGGCACCTCTTCCGGGCCACCGCCTTGGGCGCGGCCCTGCTCCTCCCGGCCTGCGCCGGCCAGCCCGCCGGCTCCACGCCGGCCCCGAAGCCCGCCGCGGGCACCCAGGCGGCGGCCGCCCCCGGTGGCCGAGCCGACAGCACCCAGCGCGCGCCCAAGCCCAAGATCAAGGCCTTCAAGGACCTGATCACCGACCGCGCCAAGGCGGACAGCGGCCTCTTCGTGGTCTACACCCAGGGTGACAGCACGCTCTTCTCGATTCCGAACGGCATGCTGGGGCGCGAGATGCTGCTGGTGAGCCGGATCGCGCGGACCGCCACCAACATCGGCTACG
>CAZRCT010000084.1:0-14608 GCA_964598655.1 uncultured Gemmatimonadaceae bacterium | reverse complement strand
GGGCACCAGAAGGGGCGGGACACCAAGGAGAACCTCAAGCGCAACTTCGGCATGGCCCACCCCGAGGGCTACCGGAAGGCGCTCCGGCTCATGAAGATGGCGGCCAAGTTCGGCGCGCCCGTCATCACGCTCATCGACACCCCCGGCGCCTATCCCGGCCTCGGCGCCGAGGAGCGCGGCCAGTCCGAGGCGCTGGCGCGGAACATCCTCGAGATGGCGGCGCTGCCCACGCCCATCGTGGCCGTGGTGATCGGCGAGGGCGGCTCGGGCGGCGCGCTGGCCCTCGGGACCGCCGACCGGATCCTCATGTTCGAGAATTCGGTGTACTCCGTGATCTCCCCCGAGGGCTGCGCCGCGATCCTCTGGAAGGACGCGAGCCAGCGCGAGCGCGCCGCCGACGCCCTCAAGCTGACGGCGCAGGACCTGCTCACGAGCAAGCTCATCGACGAGGTGCTGCCCGAGCCCATGGGCGGCGCGCACCTCGACCCGGACGCCACGGGTGAGGCGCTCCGGGAGGCGCTCATCCGCCACGTCAACGAGCTGCGCAAGATCCGTCCCGAGAAGCTGGTGCGCCGCCGCGGCGACAAGTTCGCCGCGATGGGGGCCTTCACCGAGGCCTGATGCCCCAGACCGTCGAAGTCCGCTTCAAGGGCACGCGCCGCGAGTTCTTCGCCTGGCCCGACGACCGGGAGCCGCTGCGGCTCCACGAGGCCGTCGTGGTCCCGGCGGAGCGCGGCCAGGACCTGGGGCGCGTGCTCACCACCGGGCCCTCGGCCGAGAAGAAGTGCGGGGCGTGCAGCGCCTGCGCCGTCGGCGCGGGAGTGGCGGAGGCGCGCGCCGGCGGCCGGGCGGTGGAGACCGGCGAGGACCCGGGCAGCGCCGACGAGGGGAGCGCGGTGGCGGTGGCGGGCGAGGCCCCACCGGAGACGGAACCGGCCGCCGAGCCCCCGCCGGCCCCCGAGCCGGAGCCGCCGGCGCCCAAGGCCGACGGCAAGCGCGGGCCCCGGCTCCGGCAGGTCATCCGCCGCGCCACGCCCGAGGATATCCGGCAGGCCAACGAGCTCCGCAAGCAGGAGGACGAGCTCCGCCAGCAGGCCATCGCCAAGGTGCGCCAGCACAAGCTCGAGATGCGGGTGAGCGACACCGAGTGGCAGTTCGACCGCTCCCGGCTCACCATCTACTTCACGGCCGAGAAGCGGGTGGACTTCCGCGCGCTGGTCCGCGAGCTGGCCGCGGCCTTCAAGGCGCGCATCGAGCTGCGGCAGATCGGCGTCCGCGACGAGGCGGCGCGCCTGGGCGGCGTGGGCCGCTGCGGCCGCGAATTCTGCTGCAGCACCTGGCTCAAGGACCTCAACCCGGTGAGCCTGGCCCTCGCCAAGGACCAGCACCTTTCGCTCAACCCGGCGCAGATCTCGGGCGGCTGCGGGCGGCTGCTCTGCTGCCTCAAGTACGAGCACGAGTTCTACGTCGCCGCGCGCAAGCGCTTCCCGCGCGAGGGCAAGACGCTGCAGACCCGCCACGGCGCCGAGAAGGTGGTGGCGGTGGACATCTTCCGCGAGCGCGTCTTCCTGCGGAGCGAGGGGCACGGGCCACGGATCATCCCGCTGGTGCAGCTGCGCGAGGAGCAGGCCGAACGCGAGGCGGGGGCCGAGCCGCTGGCCGCGCCCGCGGTGCCATCCCGCCCCGGGATGGAGCGCCGGCCGCCGGAGGGCAAGCGCCCCGAGGCGCGCCCGGCCGCGCCCGCGGCCCCGGTCAGGGAGGGCAGCCGGTCCGAGCGCCCACAGCAGCCAGGCCGCCCGCCGCAGCCATCCGCCGGAAAACCGGCGCGCCCCGAGCAGCGCCCGCCCCAGAGCGACGCGCCGCGCCCCAAGGGGAAGCCCGGCGAGCGCCCCGAGCGCCCCCGGGCGGGCGTGCCCGAGCCGCCGCCCCCGCCCCACGCCACGCCCGAGCCCGGTGGTGAGAGCGCAGCAACCACCTCCCCCGACGGCCAGCCCGCCCGGCGCCGCCGGCGGCGCGGCCGCCGCGGCCGGGGCGGGCGCGGCGGCGACGCGCCCGGCGGCCCCTCCACACCGTCTCCCGAGGCCTGAGTGGCGTCGTTCTTCCTCACCACGGCCATCGACTACGCCAACGGCGATCCCCACATGGGGCACGCCTTCGAGAAGGTCGGCGCCGACTGCATTGCCCGCTACCGCCGGCTCCGCGGGGACGATGTCTGGTTTCTGATCGGCATGGACGAGCACGGCCAGAAGGTGGCCCAGACCGCCGCCGACCGGGGCACCACCCCGCAGGCGCTGGTGGACGAGGTGGCCGCCACCTTCGAGCGGACCTGGGATGAGCTGCTCATCTCCCGCGACCAGTTCATCCGCACCACCCGGCCCGAGCACCACGCCGGCGTCCAGGCGCTGATCGAGCAGATCTTTGCCCGCAACCCCGACGACTTCTACGAGCGCGCCTACACCGGCCTCTACTGTGTGGGCTGCGAGGCCTTCAAGACCGACGCGGACATCGTGGACGGCAAGTGCGTGCTGCATCCCACCCGCACGCTGGAGGAGGTGACCGAGCGGAACTGGTTCTTCCGCCTCTCGCGCTACCAGGGCTTCCTCGAGCGGCTCGTGAGCGAGAACCCGCACTTCATCCAGCCCGAGATCCGCCGCAACGAGATCCTGGGCCTCTTGCGCCAGGGGCTCGAGGACGTCTCGGCCAGCCGGAGCCGCTTCTCCTGGGGCATTCCCTTCCCCCGTCCCCTCAGCACCGGCGAGCAGCAGACCACCTACGTCTGGTTCGACGCGCTGCCCAACTACTGGACGGCGCGCCGCTTCGCGGGCTCCGGCGCCACCTGGCCGGCGCAGCTCCACGTCATCGGCAAGGACATCACCCGCTTCCACTGCGTGATCTGGCCCGCCATGCTGCACGCCGCCGGCGAGCCGGTGCCCGAGCGGGTGTGGGCCCACGGCTTCATTTATTACGGCGGGGACCGCTTCTCGAAGAGCGCCGGCGTGCGCCTCGACCTGCGCGAGGCCATCAGCCGCCACGGCCCCGACGCGCTCCGCTACTTCCTGCTGCGCGAGGTGGGGTTTGCCAACGACGGCAACTTCACCTGGGAGCGCTTCGACGAGCGCTACACGGCGGACCTCGCAGACGGCCTCGGCAACCTGGCCAGCCGCTCGCTGGCCATGATCGAGAAGTACCGTGCCGGGGTGGTCCCCGCCGGCGGCCCGAGCCCCCTCGACGAGGCCGGCGCCGAGGCCGTGGCGGGCTACGCCGAAGCGATGGACGCCCTGGACCTCCGGGGCGGGGCCGAGGCCGCCTGGGAGCTCGTCACCGCCGCCAACCAGTACATCGTGCAGGTGGCGCCCTGGTCCCTCGCCAAGCAGGGAAAGGCCCAGGAGCTGGATCAGGCGCTGGCCTCGCTGGCCCGCTGCCTGCTCCGGCTGGCGGTCCTGGCCTGGCCGTTCATGCCGGGCAAGGCCGGCAGCCTCTGGCAGCTTCTTGGACAGGCGGACCGCCCGACCCGCGCGTGGAATGCGGCCACCCAGCCGGAGGTGACCGGCCTCACCGTCCGGAAGCCGGACGGGCTCTTCCCCAAGCCCCCGGTGGCAAATCCTTGACAGTCAAGGATTTGCCAGTGATTTACCGCACTTGACGCTCCCTGCCCCGGGGGTACGTTAGCCTCCGGTTGAAGCTCCGACCCGCCGATAACTCCTCAGGCACGAGATTTCCTTGGGTCACCGGTATCCACCGGCCTCCAGCGCAGGGATGCCCATGTCCGCACCGAAGAAATGGACGATCGTGCTCGTGCCCCCGGGCTCCGGGGCGAGCCGGGCCATTGAGGTATCGCAGCGCCTGGCGAAGGGCGCGGCGGCCTCCGGCGGGATCGTGGCGCTGCTGGCCCTGCTCCTCGGCTACGGCACGGTCTCCCGCTCCGTGGACCTGGGGCGGGCGGCGCGGCTGGAGCGGGAGAATGCCCGCCTGGCCGAGGAACTGGGGCAGATGCACAGCCAGGTCGCCCAGCTGGCCGACACCCTCAAGAACATCGCGACGCGGGACGCCCGCATCCGCCTGCTGGCCAACCTCGAGCCCAACGACCCGTCGGTGCAGCAGGCCGGCATCGGCGGCCCGGCGGACCCGAACGCCGGCATCGATTCACTGAGCCGGCTGGGGGTTCTGGGGCAGCGCGCGGCGGACATCCGCGTGGACCTGGGCGCCCTCATCCGGCGCGCCAACCTGCTGGCCGCGTCCTTCGACGAGGCCAAGGACAGCCTCCTCCAGCACCGCGAGCGCCTGGCGGCCACCCCGTCCATCATGCCCACCACGGGCTGGCTCACCAGCGCCTTCGCCCGCATGCGCGCGCACCCGATCCTGCACATCAACCGGCCGCACGAAGGCATCGACGTCACCGCGCCGATGGGCTCGCCGATCCAGGCGCCCGCCGGGGGCACGGTGATCTCGGCCGGCTGGGAAGCGGGCTACGGCAACGTCATCGAGATCGACCACGGCTTCGGCATCACCACCCGCTTTGCCCACGCCTCGAAGCTGCTGGCGAAGAAGGGCCAGCACGTGGAGCGCGGCCAGCTCATCGCCGAGGTGGGCAGCACCGGCCTGGCCACCGGCCCGCACCTCCACTACGAGGTGCACGTCAACGGCAAGCCGGTGGACCCGATGCGCTACGTGCTGCCGGAGGCGGTGGTGGACTGAATCCGGCGGCATTGCCGGTCCGCTCCTGTGCCGCTCAGCACCGGGGCATGCGGGGAACTGCAGGAACCACAGAGGCACAGAGAACACAGAGGGCACGGAGGCATCGAGCCCGGGTTGGCGCAACGCCAACCCGGGCTCCGGCATTTCTTGGTGGGGCTCCACGATAAGCAGGGGGCGTTGCCGGACCCGAACACACGGCCCCATCACCCGCGGTTCTCTGTGCCCTCCGCGTCCTCTGTGCCTTTGTGGTTCCCGGGCGAGCCCTCCGCCCAGCCAACGCCATCTCCTCTCCGAGCCCGAGTCCTCCGCGGCCCGATCCACCGCCGCGGTAGGACCCGATAACCAGCCCCCCAACGCACAGAGGCCGCCCCCGAAGGAGCGGCCCCGTGCCCAGCAGTTCACCCAGGCCCGGCTAGAACTTGACCTCGGGCGCCGCCTCCGCGCCCTCGCGCGCCTGGAAGTAGGGTTTGGGCCCGCTCGCGCCGAACATCTTGGCGGTGAGGTTGTAGGGGAACTTGCGGATGTACCCGTTGTACGAGTTCACCGCGTCGTTGTAGTCCTGCCGCGCCGTGGCGATCCGGTTCTCCGTGCCCGTCAGCTCATCCTGCAGCGCCCGGAAGTTCTGGTCCGCCTTGAGCTCGGGGTACGCCTCCGAAATGGCCAGCAGCCGCCCGAGCGGCGCGTTGAGGGCCTGGTTGGCCTCGGCCATCTGCTCCAGGTTGTTGGACTGCACCGCGCCCGCCAGGCGCGACCGGGCCTCGGCGACCGCCGTGAAGACGCCCTCCTCGTGGGCCGCGTACCCCTTCACCGTGGCCACGAGGTTCGGGACGAGGTCGGCGCGGCGCTGCAGCTGGGCCTGGATCTGGCCCTGCGCGCGACCCACCTGCTCGTCGAGCGTCTGGATCGTGTTGTAGCCGCAGCCGCTCGAGCCCAGCGCCAGCGTTGCGAGCAGTGCGAGAGCGAAACGACGCGTCATCCCCGGTCTCCAATCTGATGATGGTCCACGTAGCGTGCAGCCGCCTCGACGGCCGCAAGATAGCCCCGCATCTCCCCCTCGGTGCAGCGCCAGGCGGCGTCCGCCCGGTGGGTGACGATGCGGGTGACGGGGTCCGGATCGAACCCCGCGAGCGTGCCGAGCACCTGGGCCAGCGTCACGCTGTCCCGGGGCGGGGTGCGCCCCGCCAGCACCAGCGTGCCCCGCGCCAGGAAGAGGATGGCCGGCAGGCTCCGCCGCACGAACTCCCCGAGCATCGCCGGGTCGTCGTGGAGCAGGGCGTAGCCCTGGCGGAGCCGGAGCAGCTTGCCGCGCCAGTCGCGCTCGAGGGCCTGGCGCAGGTCGGCCGGGCGCACGGTGAGGCCGGCCACCGGGTCCTCGCCGCGGAGCACCGTGTAGCCGGTGCGCATCTCGGCGATCTCGAGCGGGTAGGAATCGGCCGAACGGAGCCACTCCGCCCGCGTGAGGAGGAGCGGCAGCGCGCCGCCCAGCTCCTCCCACTTCCGGAGCGGCGCCTGCAGCCGCGCCAGGACGCTGGTGTCGATGGCCTCGAGCACCAGCACCACGTTGATGTCCGACTGGCCGGCGATCCACTCGCCCCGCGCCGCCGAGCCATGCAGCACGGCGCTGTAGGCGCCGAGGCCCGCCTGGTCGAGGTCGGCCAGGAAGCGGGTGATCGCGTCGTTCACCTGGGTCATTGCTGCCTCCCGCTAGAAGCTGCGGCCGGCACCGCCGCCGCTGAAGCCGCCACCGCCACCGAAGCCGCCGAACCCGCCGCCACTGCCGCCGCCCCAGCCACCGCCGCCGAACCCGCCACTGCTCCAGCCGCCCCCGCCCAGCCCGCCGCCCCAGCCCCCCCCGCGCCGGCCCCCGCGAGGGCGCCCGCTTCGCGTCCCGCCGCCGCTGGCGTCGCTGATGATGGAGATGATGATCAGCACCACGATCACGAGCAGGATGATGGTGAGGATCGTGCCGCCGCCCATGCTGCCGCCCGACCCCTGGAACGGGCGGGCGTGCACGAGCGCCGAGTCCGTGACCCCGAAGCCCTGCGCCACCGTTTCGGCGATGACCTGGGTGCCGGTGAGCAGCGCCGGCCCCCACTCGCCCTGCCGGAGGGCCGGCAGCATCTCGTCCAGGATCCGCCCCGACTCGGCGTCGGTGATGATCCCCTCGATGCCCCGCCCCGTGGAGAGGTAGATCTCGCCCTTGTGGTCGGCGGTCTTGGGCACCAGCAGGAGCACCATCCCGGCATTGCGGGTCGAGTCACCGATCTCGGCCTTGGCGCCGACGCCCCAGCGCCGCCCGATGGCGAGCGCCACGTTTCCCGGGGCCTGGTCCTCGATGGTGGGGAGGGTGACGACGGCGAGTTCCGCGCCCGTCGCGGCGCGCAGCCGCGCGGCGAGGTCGTTGATCTGGCCGGCCACGTCGGGGGACACCACCCCCGCCACGTCCGTCAGGTAGTTGGTGGGCTGGGCGGGAAAGAGCCGCTCCACCCGCGCATCCTGCGCGGCGAGCGCGAGCGGCAGCGCGAGTTGTAGGACCCCGAGCAGGCGGGTAGCTTTCCCCCGTCTCTGCCAAAGCCGGGTGCCCGTGCTCCGCTGGGGGTCGATGCTGCTCGTCGCGCTGGTGGCCTGCAAGCCGCGCGACGTCGTGGTCCAAGTTGCCATTCCCGGTCCGGATTCGGTGGACGCGCCGGTGGCCCGGCTCGGCCTCGTCGCCCTCCCTTACGACCGCGACAGCCTCCTCGCCACCTTCGAGGCAAGGAACCCGCGGCCGGCCGCTCTTACGCAGCAACTCGACAGTCTGTTCCAGGCCTACCGCGCGCCGTTCACCACGTACGCGGTGGCCGCCTACCGGCTGCAGGCGGCCGAACGCCGCCTCGCTCGCGAGCGCGCCCGCCTCGACAGCCTGCCCCGCGGCGCGGCGGCGTACGAGACCGGCTACCGCGCGTTCGCCGCCCTCGGCGACAGCCTCACCGCGCTCCGGGCCGCCCGGGACGACGCGCAGCGCCGCCTCGCCCGCACCAACGATGCCCTCAAGCCGCGGATGGACTCGCTGCGCATCGCCATGGTGCGCTGGGAAGATAGCACCTACGCGGGGTACGACACCCTCACCAAGAAGCTGGCGGAGGGGATCGGCCGCGAGCAGGTCTCCGACTCCACCGACGCCGAGGGCCGCGCCAGCTTCCGCCTCCCCCCCGGCGACTGGTGGATCTACGCCCGCTCCTGGGACGCGTGGGACCCCAACAGCCAGTGGTACTGGAACGTGAAGGTGCGCGGGGAGCGCGTCATCCTCGACAAGACCACCGGCCGCCGCGTGCCCCGCTACTGAGACCCGTCATGCGCTTCCTCTCCGCCCTGGCCGTCCTCGCCGGCCTGGCCCTGCTGGCGCCGGCCCCGGCCTCCGCACAGCTCGACCCGATGCTCGCCCAGCGCACCAAGGGCAAGGCCGACGCGCCGATCACGGTGTACGAGCTCTCCGACTTCCAGTGCCCCTTCTGCCGCAAGCTGACCCTCGAGGTGGTCCCGGAACTCGACCGCGACTACGTCCAGACCGGCAAGGTGCGCTGGATCTTCGTGAACCTGCCGCTCACCCAGATCCACCCGAACGCGCTCGCCGCCGCGGAATTTGCCATGTGCTCGGCGCGCCTCGGCAAGTTCTGGCCGGCACACGACCTGCTCTTCCAGCTCCAGCCCAAGTGGGCCCCGCTCAAGGACCCGGCGCCGTTCCTACTCACCCTCGCGGACTCCATGGGGGTGCCGCGGGCCGACCTCGTCTCCTGCCTCCAGGGCAACGAGACCCGGGGCCTCATCCAGGGCGAGGCCGAGGGTGCCGCGCGCTCGGGGGTGGCCAGCACCCCCACGCTCTACGTGGACCGCGCCGGCCTCATCCCCGGCGCCCAGCCCGTGGCGCTCTACCGGCAGATCTTCGACTCGCTCTACAAGGAGCGGACGGCGGGGCGCTGAGCCGGCGGCGCTGAGGACACCGGACCGGCGGGGCCCGGCGCGGCGCACCGCAGGAGCCCGCAGCGCTGCCAAGGAACTGCAGAACCACAGAGGCACGGAGGTCACGGAGTTCACGGAGGGATCGAGCCCGGATCGGCGCGTTGCCGACTCCGGGCTCGGTTGTTTCTTGGTGGGGTCCCACGAAGGACGAGGAGCGTTGCGGTACCCAAACCCACACCCACAAAAACGCCACGGGCTGACCCTGCGGTGAGCCTACCATGCACGGGCAGTGCTCCGTGACCTCCGTGTCCTCTGTGCCTCTGTGGTTTCCCTCGCGACGCCACCCGATCTCGATCTCTCCGCGCCGTCCGCACCGCTGCGCCGAGTCACACCAGCACCCACCCCGCTCACCGCCTCCGGCGACGCCCCCCTCACCCGAGCCCGCGCACCGTGAGGAACACGTCGTACAACGCATGCGTCCACGCCGCGACGCCGAAGCCGCGGAGGAGGAAGAGGGCGCTGAGCAGCAGTCCCGCGATCATCCGGAAGACGAACGAGGTGAGCTGCAGGTCGTCGCCGAGCGGGCCAATGTAGTGGAAGGCACTGAAGATGAACGCCCCGAGCACCGTGGCGAACGCCCCGCCCACCCACGGCCGCCAGCCGAAGCCGCCCGTCGCCAGTTTGGCGAGCGCGGCGACGATGAGCACCCGGAAGACGAGCTCCTCGTAGAACCCCGCCCCGAGTGACACCATGAGTTCGGTGCCCATGTCGAGCCCGGGCGGCGCCACCGCCGCCCGCGAGAGCGCCGAGGGCCCCTGGAGCACCAGCGCCGTGAGGGTACTCGTGACGCCCCCGAAGAGGAGCGCGTACAGCACCGACTCCACGGCCATGCCCGCGAAGTAGCTCCCCTGCGGAGCGCCGCGCTTGCGCCAGTCGTGGATCACGAGCGCGAGCCCGCTCCCGAGCACCACCACCGCGAACGCCGTGAGCCCGTGCGCCCCGCCGAGCAGGGTGAACAGGCTCTTGAGGAGGACGTCGGCGCCGTTCCGGACGCCGCTGGCGCCGCTGATCAGGTGCGCCAGCGCCTCGTAGAGGAGGAGCAGCGGGAAGGCGAAGACGAAGCTGTAGCGCGGCGCGCGCGTGTCGGACCAGTAGCCGGCCATGGCCGGTATCGTAATCGCGCGCCGGGGGTGGCGCCACGACGTTGCAGCGGGGCCGCCCCGCGAACGTGACAGGGGCCCGGTCCGCCCATCGGCGGCCGGGCCCCTGCTGTTGGCATCGGACTCGAGGCGATCCCCGGGTCCAGCAGATCCGGGAGGATCAGCAGCTCACCAGGCGATCGCTTGCCCTGTTCGAGCCACGGATGCAACTGTCACTAGACAATGGATCACCTCCTTCGTTGGCGGTGGAACATCGGGCGGACGCCAGAATCCTAGGACGGTCCCCGCCGCCCGGCAAGGGCGCGAGGCCGGACACCACCTCCCGGCGCCGAGGCCCTAGATTGGGGCCCGATGCCCCGCCCGCCCTTCGGCTACCGCGCCGCCACCCGGCTCCTGCGCCCGCTCCTGCCGCTGGCGGCGTCGTTCGACGTGAAGCTGGCACAGGGGCTCGCGGGCCGCCGGGCCTTCCAGTCGGCCCTCCCCGACGCCGCCCGGCGCCTGGCCGGCAGCACCGTGCTTCACGTCCACGCCGCCTCGGCCGGCGAGCTGCGCTACGCGGAGCCGGTCATCGCCCGGCTCCGGCGCGCGCATCCGGCGTGGCGCTGGGTGATCACCTACTTCAGTCCCTCGGCCGCCCCGTTCGCGGCGGAGCTGGCCCCGGACCTCCATGGCCACCTGCCGTGGGACACCCCGGCCGAGGTGGCGCCCTTCCTCGGGACCCTGCCGCTCACCGCCAGCCTCGTGTCGCGGCTCGACCTCTGGCCCGAGTTCGCCGCACAGGCCGCCCGCCGGCGGATTCCCGTCATTCTCATCGCCGCCGGCATGCGGGCCGACAGCGGTCGCCTGGGCGTGCTGGGCCGGCACGCGCTCGGGCCGGCGTACGCCTCGGTGGCGGCGGCGGCGGCGGTCGCCGACGAGGACGTGCGCCGCCTCGAGCGCCTCGGCATCCCGCGGGACCGCATCCACGTGCTCGGCGACCCGCGCGCCGACCAGGTGCGCGAACGGGTGGCGCGCGACGAGCCCGCCCGGCGCTGGCCCGCGCTCGTGGCCGGCGGCCCTCTCCTCGTGGCCGGCTCCACCTGGCCCCCGGACGAGCAGGTGCTGCTGGCGGCGTTCCGGGAGGTCCGCCAGCTCCATCCCGCGGCCCGGCTGCTGCTGGCCCCGCACCGGCCCGAGCCGTCCGCGCTGGCGGCCATGGCCCGCGACGCGCGGGCACTGGGCCTGCCCGCGCCGCAACCCGTCGCGGAGGCGCCGGCCGATGCGCCCCTCCTCGTGCTGGACCAGGTGGGCCCCCTCGGCCTGCTGTATGGCGCGGGCCTCATGGCCTACGTGGGAGGCGGTTTCGGGCGCGGGCTCCACTCGGTGCTGGAGCCCGCGGCGTGGAGCCTCCCGGTGCTCGTGGGGCCGCGCTGGCGAGGCCATGCCGACGCCGAGCGGCTGGCCGCGGCGGGCGGCCTCGTCGGCCTCCCGGCCGGGGGCGCAACGGCCGCCCTGGTGGAGCACTGGGCACGATGGCTCACGACGGAAAACGACCGCGCCGTCGCAGGAGCGGCGGCGCGGTCGGTGGTCGATGCGGCGGCGGGCGCCGCCGACCGGACGGCGGGATTGGTGGAGGCGGTCCTGGCCGGCTACTGACCGACCACCACGCCCTCCACCTCGACCGTGCGCGGCACCAGCACGCCCGCCGTGAGCACCGTGAAGAGCAGGTCGGAGAAGCGGCTCCGCACCCGCACCCGCACGTCGGCCACCGACTTCCCGCCCACCAGCTGCTGCGCCAGCATCTTCCCCACCGACGGCTGCCCCACCTTGAGCACGCCCCAGAAGGCGTAGGTGGCGTGGGCGCGCACCTTGAAGGGGGTGCCCTGCGCCGGCTGCGCGGCATCACTCGCCAGGGTGGCCGGCACGCCGAGGGTGGTGGCGTCGATGGTCAGGCTGCAGGCGCTCGTCCCGGCGAGCAGGACGAGGGCGGCGACAACACGAAGCAGACGGGGCACGGGCAGGACCCTGGGACGGGGACGGGAAGGCCGGCACCCGGCCGCCCCCGCGGGGACGGCCGGGCGCGGGCGGGGCTCAGAGGCCCGGGATCTTGATGGCGTAGTTGGCGCCGAGGCTGAACACCGAGGGGTTCACGCCGTGGCCGGCCCAGACCCGGTCGTACGCGGCACTGAAGCCGATGCCCCCGAGCAGGCTGAAGTCCACGCCGCCGCTCAGGGCAAAGTTGTATTCGGTGTCGTCGATGGCGCCCGAGGTCCGGACGATGTCGAGTCGCGGCGCGAGCCACGGCTTGATGGCCAGCGCCGGGTTCGGGATCTTGAGCGCAATGCCGAGGCCCACCGGGGCGTGGACCGCCTTGAGGCCGTTGCGCTCCGCATACTCGGCCCCGCCCTGCAGGGTCACCGACAGCGGGATGAGCGGGCCGCCGAACACCTTGAGGTTCAGGTAGCCCCCCACCGCCGTGGCCCCTTCCACCGCCCCCTTCGGGTTCCAGCTGGAGGCCACCGCGCTGATGCCAACGGGCCCGAGCCCGAGCGCCGCCCGGGCGCCGTAGGCCGTGCCCTTGCCGTAGTCCGCGCCGGGGAAGCCCACCTCGGCGCCGAGGGTGAGCCCGCTCGCCACCCCTCCGTTGTGCACCGGGAGGCCGGTGACCTGGGCCTCGGCCCGGCCCGCCAGGGCCACGAGGGCAAGGACGACGAGCGAACGGGCAGTGCGCATGATGGAACCTCCAGCAATGGTCAGGGGCACGGGGAGGCCGGAAGCTACCGAGGCGCCCCGGGCACCGTCAACGCGGCCGCGCGGGGGAAAATCCGAGGGGGAACCGCCCGGCCGGGCGATTCCCCCTCGTGGCGCACCGAAGTGCGGCCGGACGGCCTAACGGTGCCAGGCCAGGCCGATGCCCACACCCTCGATGTCGCCGAGGGAGCCGCTGATCCGCGCGTCGAGCCGCGGCGAGAGGCCGATGTCCACGCCGAGGCCCAGGCCGAACTGGGCGTCGTTGCCCACCACGTTGTCGTCGCCGAAGACCGGGATGATGGTCGGGGCCACGTACGGGGTGAAGGTGACCTTCGAGTTCTCCAGCTGCACCTGGCGGCCCAGGCTCACCCCGAGAGGGATGCCGAAGCCCACGTCGCCGTCGCGGAACAGCACGCCGACGCCGGCGATGCCGGAGAGGTCGAGCGGGAAGTCCTGGGTGTGGCGGGCCAGCTTGATGCGGCCGTCGAGGCCGGCGCCGATCACGCCCTTGCCGCTGCCTTCGGGATCGATGTAGCCGAGGGTGACGCCCCAGTCGAAGGTGGGACGAGCCATGCGGTACTCACCCTGGATGGCCAGGCTCACGCCCTCGCCCGGGTCGGAGAGGTAGCCGCTCAGCTCGGACCGCTGGAACGCCCGGTAAGGGCTATGGAACACCGGGGTCCCGATGGTCTGGGCCACGACGGGGGTGGCGAGGAGCGCGGCCAGGAGGCCGCCAAACAGGGCACTACGACGCATTGGGAAGTCCTTTCACCTGTTCCGCCACGACGCGGACCGTGTCGTGCACCGCCTGCAGGAAGCCGCCATCCACCTGGAATCGGTGGGTGGTGCCGCCGGCGGTGACCGCCAGGGTACCCCGTCCCAGCAGGGTCATGAACGGGGCGTGGCGGGGGAGGATCCCCACCTGCCCGTCGTAGGCCGGCGCGACGACCGCGTCGGCGTCGCCATCGAAGATGGCGGCTTCCGGCGAGATGACGGTGACGCGCATCACGCGCTCGCCAGCTTGCGGGCCTTCTCGAGGGCCTCCTCGATGCCACCCACCATGTAGAAGGCCTGCTCCGGCAGGTCGTCGAACTCGCCCGAGAGCACCCGCTCGAAGCTCTCGATGGTGTCCTGCAGCTTCACGTACTTGCCGGGGAACCCGGTGAACTGCTCGGCCACGAAGAACGGCTGCGACAGGAAGCGCTGGATGCGGCGCGCGCGCGCCACGACCAGCTTGTCCTCCTCGCTGAGCTCGTCCATGCCCAGGATCGCGATGATGTCCTGGAGGCTCTTGTACTTCTGGAGGGTCCGCTGCACGCCGATGGCCACGTTGTAGTGGCGGGCGCCCAGGTACTGCGGGTCGAGGATGCGGCTCGAGCTGTCGAGCGGGTCCACGGCGGGGTAAATACCGAGCTCGGCGATGGAACGCGAGAGCACCACCGTGGCGTCGAGGTGCGCGAACGCGGTGGCCGGCGCCGGGTCGGTGAGGTCGTCGGCGGGCACGTAGATGGCCTGCACCGAGGTGATCGAGCCCTTCTTGGTGGACGTGATGCGCTCCTGCAGGTCGCCCATCTCGGTGGCCAGCGTCGGCTGGTAGCCCACCGCGCTCGGCATGCGGCCGAGGAGCGCCGACACCTCCGAGCCCGCCTGGGTGAAGCGGAAGATGTTGTCGATGAAGAGCAGCACGTCCTGGCCCTCGACGTCGCGGAAGTACTCCGCGACCGTCAGGCCCGAGAGGCCCACGCGGAGCCGCGCGCCGGGCGGCTCGTTCATCTGGCCGTAGATGAGGGCGCAGCTCTTGATGACGCCGCTCTCCTCCATCTCGAGGTAGAGGTCGTTGCCCTCGCGGGTGCGCTCGCCCACGCCGCAGAAGACCGACTTGCCGCCGTGGCCCTTCTGCACGTTGTTGATGAGCTCCATGATGACGACCGTCTTGCCGACGCCGGCGCCGCCGAAGAGGCCGATCTTGCCGCCCTTCACGAACGGGGCGATCAGGTCGATGACCTTGATGCCCGTCTCGAAGACGGCCGTCTTGGGCTCGAGGTCCACGAACTTCGGGGTCTCGCGGTGGATCGGCCAGCGCT
>CAZRCT010000083.1:2912-15067 GCA_964598655.1 uncultured Gemmatimonadaceae bacterium | reverse complement strand
CTCGCCGCCACGCCCGCGCTCGCGCAGGGCACCGCCGTCCCCCGCGCCATCCCGCTCCCCGACACCCTCGGCGCCAACTTCCCCGTCACCGACACGCTCACCGCCACGAGCGCCCCCGGCGACTACGATTTCCTCGTCGGCATGTGGCGCTTCACCTTCCAGGCCCGCCAGCGGAACGGCGCCTTCACCGCGCCGTTCACCGGCCACTGGGTCTTCACCCGGAAGGCCACCGGCAACGAGGGGGTGCTGATCGAGGACCACTGGCGCCCCGACAACCCCGGCTCCACTTGGGACGCCGGCACCTGGACCTACCGCGCCTGGAACCCCGGGCGGAAGCTCTGGGAGATGCAGGGCATCAACACCAACGTCGGTGCCTGGCAACCCGGCCTCATGTGGAGCGCCGGCGCCGACCGCCTGCTCACCGAGTGGTACGGTCCCATGCTCGTCCGCTTCCGCTACTTCGCCATCGAGCCCGACCACTTCCTCTGGCGCGCCGACGCCACCTTCGACCGCGGCCAGACCTGGATCCGCGACTACTGGACCATGGAAGCGCACCGCATCGCGCGCTGAGCACGCGGGGGGGCGCGGCTCACTTCCCGCGCCGCCACCCCCGTGATACGCTTCCCCCGCCATGACTGACGACGCCCCGCCCGCGGCGCCCGCGCCGGCCGCGCCCGCGCCGCCGCTCCCCGTGCCCGCCCTCCGCCCCTCGCCCAACGAGGCCGAGCGCGAGGCGCGGCTCGCCGTCATGCGGCGGCGCGCCACCGGGCTCCTCGTGGGCGCCGTGGTCGTCTACGTCGCCGCGCGCTGGTACGAGGCGGCGTATCCCTGGCTCGGCTTCGTCCGCGCCATGGCGGAGGCCTCCGTCGTCGGCGGCCTCGCCGACTGGTTCGCCGTGACGGCGCTCTTCCGCCACCCCCTCGGCATCCCCATCCCGCACACGGCCATCATCCCGAACCAGAAGGAACGGATCGGCCGCGTGCTCGGCAACTTCTTCCAGAACCACTTCCTCGCCCGCGAGGTGGTGATCCTCGAGGTGCGCCGCCTCCAGCTGTCCGAACGGATCGCGCGCTGGATGAGCGACCTCGACAACAGCCGCCGCATCGCCCGCCAGATGGCCACCGGCCTCGCCACCGCGCTCGAGGGCATCCCCGAGCAGGAGGTGAAGGACCTGATCCGCCGCAACGCCATCAGCGGCCTCGAGCGCACCAAGGTGGCGCCGATCGTCGGCAACCTCCTGGCCCTCGTCACCAACGACCGCCGCCACCAGGAGCTGCTCGACGAGGTGATGCGGATGCTGGTGAAGGGCCTCCAGGAGAACCGGGACCTGATCGGCGCCAGCATCCGCGAGCGGAGCCCCTGGTGGGTGCCGGGCCCCGTGGACCAGGCCGTCGTGCGCCAGCTCATCAAGGCGCTCGAGGCCCTCCTCCGCGAGATCCAGGCGGACCCGGCCCACCCGCTCCGGCTCAAGTTCGACACGGCGGTGGCGGACTACATCGAGAAACTGCGCACCTCCCCCGAGATGGGCGCCCGGGCCGACGCCATCAAGTCCCAGATCCTGAACGACGCCGTGGTGGAGGAGTTCATCGCCGACGTCTGGGGCTCGCTCCACCGCTCGGTGGCGCGCTACCGCGAGGAGCCGGGCGCCGACGCCCCGGAGGCGCTCGCCCGCGCCATCAGCGCCGCCGGCCAGTCCCTCCTCGACAACGACCAGCAGCGCCAGGAACTGGACGAGTTCCTCACGGGCCTCATCGCCTCCGCCGCCGAGCAGAACCGCCAGAAGGTGGCCGACCTCATCGCCCGCACCATCAGCGCCTGGGACCCGGCCGTGGCCTCGCGCCGCCTCGAGCTCGCCATCGGCAGCGACCTCCAGTACATCCGCATCAACGGCACGCTCGTGGGCGGGCTCGTGGGGCTCATCATCCACGCCCTCAACGTCCTCTTCAAGTAGCCGCGCCCACGCGCTGAAGCGCGGGCTCGGGCGCCCACGCGCTGAAGCGCGGGCTCGGCCGCAACCCCGCTGAAGCGGGCACCGCAGTCCCGGCGTGCCCCCCAACGCCACGCGGGGACCAGGCGCGATGCCTGGTCCCCGCGTTGCCATCCGTCCTGCCGCGCCCGGTCCTACGCCGAGATCGCCGTACCCGCTTCAGCGGGGTTATGGCCGAGCCCGGGCTTTAGCCCGTGGGCGCCCGCCGCCTCCTCCCGCGCGATCGCCGCCCGGATCCTCGTCGCCACGAACTTGCTGAACGGCCCGAAGTGCACGTACAGCCCGATCATGTCGCCGGTGAGCCGGATGGAACGGGGATTGGCGATCAGCCCGCCCACGAAGGTCCGCCAGAACGGCCCCCGCGTCGCGCCGTCCTTGGTGAAGATCCACGCCATCCGCAGGAACCCCTTGAACTCGAGCGCCCAGCGCGAGAAGCTCGGCTTGAACTTCCGCTTGGAGCTGTCGAGCTGCCGGGCGACGCGCGCCACCCGCCCGAAGTAGGCGTTCGGCTCGTACACCGTCTCGATCACCTGCAGGTAGTCCCGCAGGATGTCCACCTTGGGCCGCAGCGAGTCGTAGTTGATGCCGGCCGTGCACTGGTCGCCCTCGCCGTCGGGCTGCATGTCGGCGCCCTCGTGCAGCCGTCCCTCGCTCTTGAGCCGCCGGGTGAGCTGCGTGTTGGGGAGCGCGTACAGCAGGCCCACCATCGCCGCCGGGATGCTCGTGTCCTCGATGCACCCGATGATCCCCTTGGCCACCCCGCTCTTCTCGGAGTCGAAGCCCAGGATGAACCCCGCGTTCACGAAGAAGCCGTGCGCGTACATCTTCTGGATGCTCTCGGCGAGCGACCGGCGGGTGTTCTGCTTCTTCTGCGTCTGCTTGAGCGTCTCCTCGTCCGGGCTCTCGATCCCCACGAACACCGCGAAGAAGCCCACCTCCTGCATGAGCCGCATCAGCTCCTCGTCGTCCGCCAGGTTCACCGACGCCTCGGTGGTGAACTCGAACGGCCAGTTCCGCTCCTCCAGCCACGTCTTGAGGTGCGGCAGGAACTGCTTCACCAGCTTCTTGTTGCCGATGAAGTTGTCGTCCACCAGGTCCACGTGGCCGCGGTACCCGAGGTCGTAGAGGCGCTGCAGCTCCGCCAGCATCTGCGGCGTGCCCTTGGCGCGCGGCACCCGGCCGAAGAGCTCGATGATGTCGCAGAATTCGCAGTTGAACGGGCAGCCGCGGCACCACTGCACGCCGATATGGTTGTAGCGGTCAAACTTGAGCAGGTCGAAGCGGGGCAGGGGGCTGGTGGTGACGTCGGCCTTCTGCTCGCTCTGGTAGATGTGCTGCGCCTCGCCGGCCGCCAGGTCCGTGAGGAACGGCGGCAGCGTCACCTCCGCCTCCCCGAGGATCAGGTGATGCGCTTCATTATAGAGGTGCGGGCTCGAGGTGGCGTCGGGGCCGCCCACCACCACGGTCTTCCCCAGGGCGCGCGCCTTCCGGATGAGCGCCAGGCAGTCGAGCTGCTGCGGCAGCATGCCGCCCGTGAACACCATGTCGGCCCAGCCGAGGTCGGCGTCCGTCAGCGTGTCCACGTTCCGGTCCACCAGGCGGAGCTCCCAGTCCGTGGGGAGCATCGCCGCCACGGTCACGAGGCCGAGCGGCGCCGCCGGATAGCGGGCGTCGATGAGGGCGCAGGTGTCGCGGTAGTTCCAGAAGGACTGCGAGCGGAATTCCGGGTAAACCAGGAGCACGTGGGGCATTGGACCTCGGTTGTCAGGGCAGGGCACGCAGAGGCAACCTACCGCCTTGTTCGCCCTGCCGCCATGCCTCCGGGCGGGGGCCCGCCTCCCCGGCGGCAGGAAACGATCCATCGGGCCGCCACCCGTGTCCCGGATCACCTCCCCGTCCAGCCTCCCCGCACACCTCCCGCGCCGCCGCCCCGCATTGACGCCCGTGCCCGGCGCGTGAGATTACGGGCACCCAGGCGCGCACCGCCGCGCGCCGCCGTCTCCCGCGAGAACTCCATGGCTCCCACCCGGCGCGACGTCCTCGCCCAGCTGGCCGCGCTCACTGCGGTGGCTCCCTTCATGCGCCTGCCCCCCGCCGCCGACCCGCTCGACGGCACCATCGCCGCCTACCAGGCCGGCCGCCGCCGGAAGCAGTGGACCGCGGCCGAGGTCACCGCGCGCGCCCTCGAGCGCTGCCGCGACGCGGGCGCCCGGCTCCGCGCCATCGACGTCCTCTCCGCCGCCGCCCTCGCCGAGGCGCGCGACGCCGACGCGCGGCTCGCGGCCGGCCGCCCCCGCGGCCCGCTCGACGGCGTCCCGGTCTTCGCCAAGTCCATCTACGACATGGCCGGCACCCCCACCACCGGCTCGAGCGCCGAGTGGGCGCGCCTCTTCCCCGATCCCGTGCCGCGCGACGCGCTCGAGATCCGCCGCCTCCGCGCCGCCGGCGCCATCGTCCTCGGCAAGACCGCCGCCGATGACTTCGCCTACCGCGGCAACGGCACCAGCAGCCACACCGGCCAGGTGCTGAACCCGTACGATCCCAGTGGGACGAAGACGCCCGGCGGCTCGAGCGCCGGCACCGCCGTGGCCGTCGCGTGCGGCATGGCCTTCGCCGGCTTCGGCACCGACGACGGCGGCTCCAACCGCATCCCCGCGCAGTTCACCGGCGTCGTCGGCATGAAACCGACGTTCGGGCTGGTGCCGCGCACCGGCGTCATCCCCACCTGGCCGTACCTCGACACCCACGGCCCCCTGGCCCGCTCCGTGGCCGACGCGGCACTGCTTCTCGCGGCCCAGGCCGGCGCCGACGCCGGCGACCCGCTCGCCCTCCGCACCACCTGGCACGGCGAGCGCCTCGCCGCGCTCCGGGACGATGCGCTCGCCGGCGTGCGCGTGGGCCACGTGGACTGGCACGTCCCCCGCGGCAGCATGGGCGACGAGGCCGTGGCCCTCTGGGACCGCGCCGTGGCCGACGTGAAGCTGGCGGGCGCCGAGGTGGTGGCGTTCGACCCGCCGGTGACCCTGTGGAACTACCGCGACCACTTCGCCGACCTGGCCCGCGCCCGGGGCGACGTCCGGCCCGATTCCCGCTCCCCCGGCGTCACCGCCGCGGCGCTGCTCCAGTACTTCAGCGGCCGCACCGCCGACCCCCGCGCCGCCGTGCGCCTCGGCTACGCCGCGTACCGCAGCTTCTACGATGTCCTCCCCGCCACCTACGAGGAGTGCGAGCCGCTCTTCGCCACGTCGCAGGTGGACGACCCGGCCGGCCGCTCCTTCGCGCGCTCCCGCGCCGAGGTGGTCGCCATGCTCGCCGCCGCCATGCGCCGCCAGGGCATCGTGGCCATGATCTATCCCACCATGCCCTTCCCCGCACCCCGGGCCGCCGATCCCTGGCCCGACGTCCGCACCACCCTCGGCTACGGCAACTGGCTCGGCCTCCCCGAGGTCTCGGTGCCCGCCGGCTACGGCGCCGACGGCATGCCCGGCATGAACCTGTCGGTCGTCGGCCTCCCCGGCGACGACGCCCGCGTCCTGGCGCTGGCCTACGCCTACGAGGCGCAGTCCCGCCGCTTCCGCGCGCCGGCGCCCTGACCCGGTCGCGCCCACCGCATCCGCCCTTTCCCGGAGCCCCATGGGCACCACCGCGCAGCAGCCCACCCGCGGCACCGTCCGCATCCTCTACGTCGCGCTCCTGGCGGGCCTCCTCAGTGTGGGCGTCGTCTTCAGCGTGCTCTTCCTGCTCGGCACCGCCCCGCTGCTGCCCCCCGGCGACCAGGCCACGCTCATCGCCACGGTCATGGCGGTGGTGGGCATGGGCCCCGTGCTCGCCGCCTACTTCTGGGCCCGCCCCCGCGTTCCCGTGAAGCCGACGGAGCAGGACGTGGAGGCCTACTGGCGGGACCAGGCCACCGTCGGCAAGGCGCTCATCCTCTGGGTGCTCTGGGAGGGTGCCGGCATGATCGGCGCGGTGGGGACGCTCCTCACCGGCTCCTACTACCCGGCCACCGTCACGGTGGCCGCGCTGGCGCTCTACCTCACCAACGGTCCCGGCTACCTCGAGGAGCGGGCAGGGTGAGCGTGGCGCCGAGTCCCCTGGCCGTGGAGGCCCCCATGCAGCTTCGCCCCATTCTGCTCACCGTCGCGCTGGCCGCCACCCTTGCCTGCGGCGACGACGCCCCCGGTGGCCCCAGTGTCGCCGGCACGCCGTACCTCGACGCCACCATCGACGGCCAGGCCTGGGTGCCGGACACCGTCGCCGGCATCATGTACGGCACCACGCCCGACAGCGGCTACCTGGTGATCATCGCGGGGAAGTCCGAGGGCCTCCGGCAGGAGACGCTCACCTTCTCCGTGCCCTTCCCCCGGCGCGGCGACGTGGCGCTCGGGCACTTCGCCACGGCCGGGAACGGCGTCTACCAGGTGATCCCGAACATCGACTCGCTGGCGCGCCCCTTCCTCATGTACACCAGCCGCGACGAGGAGCCGGGCCGCCTCCACGTGGCCGAGCTGAGCCGCGGCGACAGCGTGGCCACCGGCCGCTTCAGCTTCACGGCCGCCACCCGCCCCGACACCACCGCCCACCGCACCTTCCTCGGCAGCTTCCGGGTGCGCTACACCTTCCAGCAGATCTACACCTTCACCGGCGCGCCCTGACGCCGGGGGCCGGGAACGGGCGAGGCCCCGCGTGCGCACCGGCACGCGGGGCCTCATCGTTCCCGGGGCGTTGACCTCCGTCAGGCGATGGCGGTATCCCGCGGGAGCGGCGCCCGGCCGGCCCCGTCCGGCAGCGGCACGCACCGGAACGCCTGCCAGAAGCACGCCGCCGCCACCACCTGCACCCCCGAGCGGATCGCCAGCACCAGCTCGGCGTGCTGCGCCTGCTGGACGGCGAGGAAGTAGCCGGTGAGCGGCGGCACCAGCGCGAAGAGCCCGTAGAAGAGCACCAGGCCCGACCCCGCCCAGAACCACGGCTGCGCCCGCGGCGCCGGCGCCCCCTCGAGCCAGCGCCGCGCCAGCAGGAAGGTGGCCACCGCCACCACGAGCAGCGCCTGCACCGTCACCAGTCCGACGCCCAGGCTCTCGCTGGCGCGCCAGCTGCCCAGGCCCGGCACCCAGAACGCGAGCGACGCCACGGCCAGCCCCGTCACCACCGCGCGCATGCCGGCGTCCACCTGCCACGCCGCTAGCGCCAGGAACAGCACCAGCTTCTCCACCGGGATGGCGAAGGCGGCGAACCGCTGCGCGTTGAGGTGCAGGTCCACCGCCTGCAGCAGCACGAACGCCAGGCTCACCAGCAGGTCGAGCCCGAGCCACGCCGCGAAGCGGCGGGCTCCCGTGTCCAGGCGTCCCCAGACGCGCGCCGCGCGCAGGAGCGCCGGCAAGAGGCTGAGGGTGGCCAGGAGGAAGAGGAACTCAATGCGGCTGGGTGTCATGCCGGTGGGAGCGAGGGCGGCCGGGCCGCCCGCGTGGCGACCGTTTCCCGAAGATGCCGTGACCCGGGCGTGGCGTCCAGCCCGCCGTCGGGAGGGCTCAGGTCCCTGCGGCCCGGGCGGCGGGCCAGGCCCGGGTGGCCGTCTCGCGCAGCTCCTCGAGCGAGGCAAACACCGCCACCGCGCGCGCCGCGACCGCGGCCGGGACGGGCACCAGGTCCGGCACCACCACCAGCGGCATCCCGGCGGCCAGCGCCGCCTCCGCCCCCGCGGGCGAGTCCTCCACCGCGAGGCAGCGTGCGGGTGCCACGCCGAGCCGGGTGGCCGCCTCGAGGTAGATGTCGGGGTGGGGCTTCCCGCGCGGCACGTCCGCGCGGGTCACCACGGCGGCAAAGCCGGGCAGGTGCGGGCCGAGCCGCTCCTCCACGATGGCACGGGGACTCGAGGTGGCCAGCGCGTAGGGGATCCCCTGCGCCGCTAGGAACGCCAGCCACGCCAGCGCCCCCGCCCGGAGCGGCACCCCCTCCGTGGCCACGACCTGCTCCATGCGCGCGCGGCACGCCGCCCGGAAGCCGGGCACGTCGAAGCCCGCGCCGAAGTACGTCCGCAGCAGCCGGTCCCCATGGTCCGCCGGGTGCCCGATGAACGTGGCAAACTGTTCGTCCGTCAGCTCCACGCCCATCGCCTCCCCCGCGGCGCGCCAGATGCGGCGCTCCAGCCGCTCGCTGTCCACGAGCAGGCCGTCCATGTCGCAGGCCACGGCGGCGGGGTGGGGGATCAGGGTCCGGCTCCAGGCTGGGGGGAAGCGGGCACAAGTATAACGCCGGGCCCGCCCGGCTCAGGCCTCGCCCGCCCCCCGCCCCTGCCGCATCCGCGCCAGCGCCGCCTGCGCGGCGTCGGCGTCGCCCGCCTCCACGGCGGCGAAGAGCTCCTCCATCGCCGCAAACCCGAGCCCCGGCCGCGCCCCGGGGCCGCGGTGGCTCGGCCGGTAGGCCAGGCTCACCACCGCCTCCTCGTGCAGCGCGGCCAGCGCCCCCTGCGCGCTGTCGATGTCGCCGTCCTCCACCGCGCGGAAGATGGCGCCGAGGCTCAAGGCAACCTGGTCGAGCGAGAGGCGGGGTGCGCTGCCGTGGCCCGAGCCGTAGCGGGGGCTCGGGCCCTCCACGCGCGGCGCACCAATGCGGGAGCCCAGGGCTCCGACATTGAACGGGGACATCGTGTGCTCCGTGGTTGGGAGTGCGACTGCCGGGACGCCAGCCCCCCCCGGCGAACGCGACCGGCCGGCCGCGCGGGGAGGGAGGGCGTGAAATTGGGCGACGCGAATGAAGCGGCCGTGAACCCCGCGCGAAGTCCGGTCCGCCGAGGCAGCTGCGCTGCCGCGGTTCCCCGCCGGCGCGGGGCCGCCGTTCCTCTGGCAATTCCCGCCCCCGGCCTTCATCTTCCCTTCATGCCCGCCGACACCAGCCGCCTCGCCACCGCCCTCGCCGACCGCTACCGCATCGAGCGCCAGCTCGGCGCCGGCGGCATGGCCACCGTGTACCTGGCCATCGACCTCAAGCACGATCGCGAGGTGGCGCTCAAGGTGCTCCGCCCCGAGCTCGGCGCCGTCCTCGGCGACGAGCGCTTCCTGGCGGAGATCAAGATCACGGCCAAGCTGGACCACCCGCACATCCTCACGCTGATCGACTCGGGCGTGGCGGAGGGCTACCTCTATTATGTGCTGCCGCTGGTGCGCGGCGAGTCGCTGCGCGACAAGCTGAACCGCGAGAAGCAGCTCGGCGTCGAGGAGGCCGTGACCCTGACGAAGCAGGTGGCCGGCGCCCTCGACCACGCCCACCGCCACGGCGTGGTGCACCGCGACATCAAGCCGGAGAACATCCTGATCCAGGAAGGCGAGGCGATGCTCACCGACTTCGGCATCGCGCTCGCGGTGAGTGAAGCCGGCGGGGATCGCCTCACCGAGACCGGCCTCTCCCTCGGCACCCCGCAGTACATGAGCCCCGAGCAGGCCACCGGCGACCGCCTCCTCTCCGCCCGGAGCGACGTCTACTCCCTCGGCGCCGTGCTCTACGAGATGCTCGCCGGCGAGCCCCCCGTCACCGGCCCCACCTCGCAGGCGATGATCGCCAAGCTGATGACGGAGAAGCCCGTCTCGCTCCGCGTGGTGCGCCCCTCGACGCCCGAGGCCATCGACCTCGCCGTCCAGAAGGCCCTCGACAAGACCCCCGCCGACCGCTTCCCCTCCGCCGGCGACTTCGCCCGCGCCCTCGATCTCCGCACCGTCACGTCCTCCCAGCCCGTGGCGCCCGAGCGCCGCTCGGGCGCGACGAAGGTGCTGGCCGGCGCCCTGGTGCTGGTGGTCGCCGCCCTCGGCGGCCTCTTCGCCACCGGCAAGCTCGGCGGCGGCGGCGAGCGCGGCGGCCCCTTCGTCCTCAAGGACCGCACCCAGCTCACCTACACCGGCCAGGTCTTCTCCTCCGCCATCACGCCGGACGGGAAGCAGCTCGCCTACATCACCCGCCAGTGCGCCACCGCGGGCTGCACCTACGCCGTCGAGATCCAGGACGTCGGCGGCACCGCCACCCACCGCGTGCTCGAGGGCGCCACCTCGGCCTACGGCCTCGAATGGAGCCCCGACCGGCGGAACCTGATCTTCTATGGCACGGTGAAGGGCCGCTGGGGCATCTACCTGGTCTCCGCCCTCGGGGAGGCGCCCCGCTACCTCACCGCCAGCTCCGCGATGTTCTGGGCCGGCGGCGACTCGCTCATCGTGGGCCCGTCCACGGCCAACGACTCGGTCTACTGGCTCAAGGTCACCAGCCTCACGGGCGCCGTCGGCGACAGCATCGCCGTCCGGGACCCCGACTTCGGCGAGGGCACCAGCATCGGCGCCGTGGGCGTCATGCCGAACGGGCGCTGGATCGTGGCCAACGTGGTGAAGCGCGGCCGCGGCCTGTGGCGCGTGCTCGACCGCCAGGGCACCGTCGCCAGCGAGGTGCTCAACTCCTGCACCTGCGGCGGCCGCCTGAGCGACAACGGCCTCTGGCTCGCGCGCTCGGGCGCGGGCTTCGAGTCCATCATCCGCATCGGCCTCGACTCCGCCACCGGCAAGCTCTCGGAGCGGCAGGACACGCTCCTCTCCGGCCTCTTCCACACCTTCAGCGTCACCGCCGACGGCGGCACCCTGGTCTACGACGACGGCACCAGCGACGACCAGCTGTGGGCCACCGACCTCGCCGGCGCCCTCGGCGGCAAGTTCCCCGACGACCGCCGCCTCTCCCGCGGCTCGACGCGGATGGGCGTGGACCTCTCGCCCGACGGGCAGCGCATCCTCATCGGCCGGCAGACGCCGGTGGCCGGGGGAAAGGTGGAGCTCCGTTTCACCGTCCAGCCCTTCGGCGGCGGGGCCGAGGCGCCACTCAACATCCCCACCTCGGTGCGCGGCGCGCGCTGGGTGGACTCGCTCACGGTGATCTACGGCCTGCAGACCGCCACCGGTGCCCGCATCGGGCTGCTCGACGTCCGGAGCGGCAAGGCCGTGGGCGGCGTGGAGCTGGCCGACTCGCTGATCCGCGGCGTGGTGCCGGTGCCGGGCGGCTGGGCCTGGCTGCCGCCCGGGCGCGACCGCATCGTCGTGGAGCAGGGCGGCGCCCGCCGCGAGCTCCCGAAGCCGGCCTGGTTCAGCGGCTTCTTCGACCTCGACGTGGACCCGACGGGCACCCGCCTCCTGGCCATCGGCTGGAACGCCGGCAGCTTCGACTCCCTCGGGATCGTGGTGGCGCCGGTGGCCGGCGGCGAGTGGACCCTCTGGCGCAAGGACTTCGCCGAGGGCGGCACGGCGCGCTTCCTCGGCGACGGGGCCATCGTCTTCTACCGGTACCCGACCCAGGAGACCGTCGCCCTCGAGCATCTCCCCGGCCCCGGCGTGGCGCACCAGGTGGGCACCATCCCGCGCGTCGTCGCCGACGTGAGCGTCTCGCGGGACCTGAAGCGCATCGCCCTCGTGGAGCGCACGCCCCACGGGGACGCCTGGATGAGCCACATCGCGCGGCAGTAGGACGGCGCGGCGGCCCCCGCGCCGCCGGAGTTGTACGGCATTCGTGCCCCGCGCCCCGGCCGCCACCACCTCCCCCCGGTGCCCACGCCCTTCCGCCTCACCACGCTCGGCGCGATCAACCTGCGCGACCGCGAGGACCGCCCCGTCCGGGAGGTCCTCGCGCAGCCCAAGCGCGTGGCCCTGCTCGCCTACCTGGCGCTCGAGAGCCGGCGCGGCCCCGTCCCGCGCGACCGCCTCCTCGGCCTCTTCTGGCCGGACTCCGAGGAGGGCCGCGCCCGCAACGGCCTGTCCCAGGCGCTGCACCAGCTCCGGCAGGCGCTCGGCGCGGAGGCCATCGAGAGCATCGGGAGCGGGCTCGCCGTCAATCCCGGGCACCTGGCCTGCGACGCGCTCGCCTTCCTCGACGCCGTGGAGCGGGGCGACCCCGCCGCGGCGCTGGCGCGCTACGCGGGGGAGTTCTGCCCCGGGCTCTTTGCCAACTCGCCCGAGGTGGAGCGCTGGCTCGACGCCGAGCGGCAGCGGCTGCGGACCCTCGCCCTCGAGGCGGGACACCGCCACCTGCGCGCGGCGCGCCAGGCCGGCGACCCCGCCGCGCTCGCCGAGGCCGCCCGCCGCACCCTCGCCCTCCAGCCCGACGACGAGGCCGACCTCCGCGACTGCCTCACCGCCCTCGACGCCGC
>CAZRCT010000083.1:0-2812 GCA_964598655.1 uncultured Gemmatimonadaceae bacterium | reverse complement strand
CTGGTGGCGGGGGCGCTCCTGCTCCTCGTGGCCGCGGGGATCGCGGCGTTCACGCTGGTGGGCGCCTTCTGGCGGCCGCGCGACCAGGCGGTGCGGACCGTGGCCGTCTTTCCCTTCGCGGTGCGCGGCGACAGCGCCCTCGGCTACCTGCACGAGGGGATGATGGACCTGCTCGCCGCCAAGCTCGGCGGCAGCGCGGGCCTCCACGTCATCGATCCCCGGAGCATCGTCGCCGCGCTCGCGGGTCGCGGAGCGGCCCTGCCGGCCGCCGACGCGGAGAAGCTGTCACGGAGTCTCGGGGCGGGCTGGTACCTCACGGGCGACGTCACCGCGGTGGGAGGCCGGGTCCAGTTCAGCGCCGCCCTGCACGACCTCGCCAGCGGCGCCGATCCCGTCGCCACGGGCAGCGTGGTGGGGGACACCACGGCCCTCTTCGAGCTGGTGGACGACCTGGCCGGCCGCATGCTCGCCGGCCTCACCCGCGGGCGCGACACCACCATCACCCGCCTCGCCGCCACCACCACCCACTCGCTGCCCGCGCTCAAGGCCTTCCTCGAGGGGGAACGCGCCTTCCGCGCCGGCCGCGACGTCGAGGCCGCTGCCGCGTTCCGGACGGCCGCCGAGCTGGACACCGGGTTTGCGCTGGCGGAGTACCGGCTCGCCATGGCCGGCACCTGGGTCTCCGTGCCCGACATGGTCGATCCCGCCCTCTGGGCCGACCGGGCCGCGCGGCACGCCGCCCGCCTCACACCGCTCGCGCGCGACCTGCTCGAGGCCTACAGCGCCTACAAGGGGATCCGCGCGCGCGAGGCGGAGGGGCGCTACCGCGCCATCACCGAGGCCTATCCCGACTACGTCGAGGCCTGGTTCATGCTCGGCGAGGCGCGCTTCCACTATGGGCCCTACGCCGGGGAGAGCCCGCTGGCCGCGTGGCCGGCCTTTGCGCGCGTGCTGGCGCTCGAGCCCGCCAACCTCCACGCCCTCCTGCACCTGATCCGCATCGCGGCGGCGGACGCGCGGCTCACGACCCTCGACTCGCTGGCGGCGCGCGCCGCCGAGCTCACCCCCGACGCCACGCGCCTCATCGAGGTGCGCGCGCTGCAGGCCTTTGCGCACCGCGACCCGGCGCGCCGCGCCGGCGTCCTCGCGGAGGCGCGCGGCACCGATGGGCTGGTGCTCTGGAGCCTGGCCCAGGGCGCCACCAACGTCGCCCCCGACGCGGCGGCGGCCCGCGCGCTCGCGCCGGCGCTGCTCGCCACCATCACCTATCCCTACCTCGCCACCTACGCCCGGCGCACCCTCAGCGTGGTGGACCTCATGGCGGGGCGCCTCGGGACGGACTCGCTCCATGCCTGGCTCCGCGACGGCCTCGACGAGGACTGGTGGCGCGAATCGGAGGCGCTGCTCGTGGCGGAACCGCTGCTCCCCGTGCCGCGCGCCGAGCTCGTGGCGCTCCGCCGGGCCATCGCCGCGCGGCAGCCCTATCCCGTGCTCGGCCGCAGCGTCGGGCCGCCGCCCCCGCCCGCCCTCGGGCCGGTGATGCAGCGCTATCTCCTTGGCCTCCTCGACCTCCGCCTCGGCGACAGCGTAAGCGCCCGCCGCGCCGCCGACGAGCTCGTGGCCACCACCGACAGCCTCCGGAAGGAAGCCGCCACCCAGCTCGGCCACGCGCTCCGCGGCGAGCTCGCGCGCGGCCGTGGCGACCTCCGCACCGCGCTCGCCGAGTACGCCCGGTTCGACGGCACCGTGCGGCCCACCCTCGGGTTCTCGCTCCTCCACTGGGGCCAGCGCGAGCGCTTTGCCCGGGCCGAGATCCTGCGCGCCCTCGGGCGCAGCGACGAGGCGCTCGCGGTGTACGAGTCGTTCCTCCAGCCGCTCGACACCCCGTTCGTGCCGCTCAGCAGCCTGCGGCGCGGCCAGCTCCACGCGGCCCGCGGCGACACCACCCGCGCCATCGCCCACCTCGAGCGCTTCGTGGCGGCGTGGCAGCACGCCGATCCCGCACTCCTGCCCCTCGTGGCGGAGGCGCAGGCCCTGCTGGATTCCCTTCACCGGCGCCCCTAGGCGGTCACCAGCCGCCCGCGCTGGCGGCCGCACCAACGACGCGGGCCGCGGCCAGTGACTGGCCGCGGCCCGATGCCGTTGGTGCGCCGGCGCCGGCGGGGGGTTACCCGGCCGTCGTGGCCTGCAGCGCGAACCGCACCGGCACCCGGGTGAGCTGCCGCACCGCCCGCGCGCCGACGTGCGCCGGCTCGAAGCGCGCCTCCAGGATCCCCTCCCGGGCCGACTCGGCGAAGGCCGCGTGCGTGGTCTCCAGCACCTTCACCGACCGGGGCTCCACCCGCCCCGAGGTGTCGATCACGAACTGCAGCACCGTCCGGCCCTCGATCCCCGCGCCGCGCAGCACCACCGGGTACCGGAACACCGGGGCCTGCAGCACCTGCGCGGGCAGGAAGCTCGCCTCCTCCGAGGTGGCCTCGTACAGCTCCTCGCGGAGCGTCGGGTCGCCCGGCGCCTGGTCGGCGGGGCCGATGCCGCCCACCACACCCCAGCCGGTGCCGCCCTCGACGCCCCGGCCCGTGAAGTCGCGCGGGTCGATGATGCGGGCGTTGGGGTCGATCGGCGGGATCGTGGTGGGCACGTCGCCGACGGCGATCACCGTCTGGAAACCGCGGGCCGGCGGGTTCTCCGAGATGGTCAGCACCCCGCCGGTGCCCCCGCCGCCCCGCTGGCCGGCAACCACCTGCCGCGCGGCGAGCCGTTCGGTCGCCACCGGCGCCAGCCGGGGGAGGAAGACCAGGGTCGTGTCCTC
>CAZRCT010000082.1:0-15187 GCA_964598655.1 uncultured Gemmatimonadaceae bacterium | reverse complement strand
CCTCTTCAGGAACGTCCCGGTGCTCGATGCCGGCGCCCGCGGCTCCACCACGACGTTCGTGGAGCGCGGCATCGGCGACGTGCTGCTGGCGTGGGAGAATGAGGCGCTGCTGGCCATCAAGGAGCTCGGGCCGGACAAGTTCGAGATCGTGGCGCCCTCGCTCAGCATCCTGGCCGAGCCGCCGGTGGCGGTGGTGGACCGGGTGGCGCGGAAGCACGGCACCCAGGCCGTGGCGCAGGCGTACCTCGAGTACCTCTACGCCGACGCCGGGCAGGAGCTGGCCGCGAAGCACTATTACCGGCCGCGCAACGCCGTGATCGCCGCGCGCTACGCCGCGCAGTTCCCGAAGGTGAACCTCATCACGGTGGACGAGGTCTTCGGCGGCTGGCAGAAGGCCCAGTCCACGCACTTTGCCGACGGCGGTATCTTCGACCAGATCTACCTCAACCGCTGAGGCATCGCCGCATGGACACCCCCGCCGAGCACGCCGCCACCAAGGAGCCGGGATACCGGGTCCTCGATCCCGTCTGGTTCAACGCCGGGCCCGAGCCTGCCACGCTGGTGGCGGCGCCGGTGACCCCGGTGGCACGGTTCTTTGCGCGGAACCACGGCGTGATCCCGGCGGGGGAGCCGGCCACCTGGCGGGTGACGGTGGACGGGCTGGTGGCCCGGCAGCTGGCGCTGACGGTGGCCGAGCTGATGGACGGCCGCTTCCCGGTGCACACGGTGGCCGCCACGCTGGTCTGTGCCGGGCTCCGGCGCACGGAGCTGATGGAGCATCGCGAGGTGCCCGGCGAACTCGGCTGGGGCCTCGAGCCGGTGGGCACCGGCACCTGGACCGGCGTGCGGCTGGCGGACCTGCTGGCCGCCGCCGGCGTGGCGCCGGATGCGGCCCACGTGGAACTGACCGGCGCCGACGATGTGGAACGGCAGGGCCGCCACTTCGGCTTCGGCGGCTCCATCCCGCTGGCCAAGGCCCGCGCCGACGAGGTGCTCCTCGCCTGGGGCATGAACGCCGAGCCGCTCCCCCCGCTGCACGGCGGGCCGCTGCGCCTTGTGGTGCCCGGCTACATCGGCGCCCGGAGCGTGAAATGGCTGGCACGGGTGACGCTCCGGGCCACGCCCTCGGAGAACTACTTCCAGCGCGACGCCTACCGGGTGCTCCGCGAACCGGCGGTGGCCGACCCCCGAAGCGTGCGCGCCGGGGACGAGCTGGGGGAGGTGCCGCTCAATGCGGTGATCGTGAGCCCCGAACCGTTCGCCCGCGTGGCCGCGGGGCCGCTCGAGGTGCGTGGGTGGGCCATGGGCCACGGCAGCGCCCCGCTGCGAGGCGTGGAGCTGTCGGTGGACCACGGGGCCAGCTGGCAGCCGGTCGCGCTCGAGGGGGGCGGGGAGGCATGGACCTGGCGCTTCTGGCGGGCGACGGTGGCAGCCGCGCCGGGCCTGCTGACCATCATGGCCCGGGCCACGGACCAGGCCGGCCACGTGATGCCGGCCTCGCTGGCCGAGGTGTGGAACGTGAAGGGCTACGCCAACAACGCGTGGCACCGCGTGGCCGTGGAGGTGACGGGGTGAGGACCGCCGGCCGCGCCGCGATTCCCGGCTTCGGGCTCTCCCTCGGCGTGACGCTCGCCTATTTGGGCGTGCTGGTGCTGCTCCCTCTCTCGACGCTCTTCGCGCGGAGCGTGGGCCTGGGCTGGCACGGCTTCTGGGAGGCGACGCTGGCGCCGCGCGTGCTGGCCGCCTACCGGGTGAGTCTCGTGACCTCGCTCGCGGCGGCGGGGCTCAATGCGGTCTTCGGGTTGCTGGTGGCGTGGGTGCTGGTGCGCTATCGCTTCCCCGGGCGCCGCGTGGTGGACGCGCTGGTGGACCTGCCCTTCGCGCTGCCCACGGCGGTGGCCGGCATCGCCCTCACCACGCTCTACGCCGAGAACGGCTGGCTCGGCGCGCGGCTGGCGCCGCTCGGGATCAAGGTCAGCTACACGACGCTCGGCATCACGGTGGCGCTGGTGTTCATCGGACTGCCGTTCGTGGTGCGGACGCTGCAGCCGGTGCTGCAGGACCTCGAGGCGGAGGTGGAGGAGGCCGCGGCGAGCCTCGGCGCCACGCGCTGGCAGACCTTCCGCCGCGTGCTGCTCCCGGCGCTCCTGCCGGCGCTCCTGACCGGCTTCGCGCTGGCGTTCGCACGAGCCATCGGAGAGTACGGCTCGGTGGTGTTCATCTCCGGCAACATGCCGATGCGCACGGAGATCGCGCCGCTGCTCATCATGACCAAGCTGGAGCAGTTCGACTATGCGGGCGCCACGGCGATCGCGGTCGTGCTCCTGCTCATGTCGTTCGCGCTGCTCCTCTTCATCAACGTGCTCCAGTGGTGGAGCCGGCGGCAGGCGGCCTGAGGTGGCGGGCACCGTCACCGCGCGGCTCGCAGCCGCGCCGCCGGATCGCACCTCCGCGCTGACCGAGCCCCGGCCGGTCCGCTGGGCCCTCACCGGGGTGGCGCTGGGGTTCCTGGTCCTCTTCCTCTTCATCCCGCTCGTGGCGGTGTTCGCCGAAGGGCTCCGGAAGGGGTGGCATGCCTACCTCGCCGCGCTGGTGGAGCCGGATGCGCTGGCGGCGGTGCGGCTCACGCTGCTGACGGCCGCCATCGCCGTGCCGCTCAACACCGTGTTCGGCGTGGCGGCGGCGTGGTGCCTGGCCAAGTTCCGCTTCCCGGGCCGGAGCCTGCTGCTCACGCTGATCGACCTGCCGTTCGCGGTGTCGCCGGTGATCGCCGGGATGATCTTCGTGCTGCTGTTCGGCGCGCAGGGGTGGTTTGGCGGGTGGCTCTTCGACCACGACCTCAAGATCGTCTTCGCCGTGCCGGGCATCGTGCTCGCCACCACCTTCGTGACCTTCCCGTTCGTGGCCCGCGAGCTGATCCCGCTGATGCAGGAGCAGGGCCCTGAGGAGGAGGAGGCCGCCCGGGTGCTCGGCGCCAGCGGCTGGCAGATCTTCTGGCGGGTGACCCTCCCCAACATCAAGTGGGGGCTCCTCTACGGCGTCATCCTGTGCAACGCCCGCGCGATGGGCGAGTTCGGCGCGGTATCCGTGGTGTCGGGGCACATCCGCGGCCTCACCAACACGCTCCCGCTCCACATCGAGATCCTCTACAACGAGTACAACTTCGCGGCCGCCTTCGCCGTCGCGTCGCTCCTCGCGCTGCTCGGCCTCGTGACGCTGGTGGCCAAGACGGCGGTGGAGTGGCGGCAGGCGCGGGACGCGGCGCGTGCGGGAGGAGGGGCATGAGCATCGCCGTGCAGGGCCTCGCCAAGCGCTTCGGCAGCTTCGAGGCGCTCAAGAACGTGAGCCTCGAAATCCCCGCGGGCGAGCTCGTGGCGCTGCTCGGCCCCTCGGGCTCCGGGAAGACCACGCTGCTCCGGCTCATTGCCGGCCTCGAGCGGCCGGACGCGGGCACCATCCTGTTCCATGGGCAGGACGCCACCCGGCGCGACGTGCGGGAGCGGCGGGTGGGCTTCGTGTTCCAGCACTACGCGCTGTTCCGGCACATGAGTGTCTTCGAGAACGTGGCCTTCGGCCTCCGGGTGCGCCCGCGCCACCTGCGGCCGTCCGAGGCCGAGATCCGCGCCACGGTCACCGACCTGCTCAAGCTGGTGCAGCTCGACTGGCTGGCGGACCGGCAGCCCTCGCAGCTCTCCGGGGGCCAGCGGCAGCGGGTGGCCCTGGCGCGCGCGCTGGCCGTCAAGCCCGAGGTGCTGCTCCTCGACGAGCCGTTCGGCGCGCTCGATGCCAAGGTGCGGAAGGAACTCCGCCGCTGGCTCCGCCGGCTCCATGAGGAGGTGCACGTCACCACGGTCTTCGTCACCCACGACCAGGAGGAGGCCATGGAGGTGGCCGACCGGATCGTGGTGATGAACGAAGGCCGCATCGAGCAGGTGGGCCATCCCGAGGCGGTCTATGAGCACCCCGCCACGCCGTTTGTCTACAGTTTCCTCGGGAACGTGAACCTGTTCCACGGCCGGGTGGCGGAGGGCCGCGCGGAGGTGGCCGGCCAGGAGGTGGCCGTGCCGGACTGGGCCGCCGGGGCGGAGCGCGACGCGGTGGCCTACGTGCGCACCTACGAGGTGGAGCTGGCGACGGCCCCCAACGGCAGCCCGGCCATCGAGACCGTCCTCCGCCACGTGCGGCGCTTCGGGCCCATGGTGCGGCTGGAGCTGGACCGGGTGGAGGACGGCCAGGTGATCGAGGCCGAGGTGCCGCGCGCGCGGTTCGAGGAACTGGGCGTGGGGCGCGGGGAACGGGTCTACGTGAAGCCGCGGAGCGCCCGCCTCTTCCCCCGCTAGGGTGCCCGGTTGCCCGCCTGCCGAGGGCGGGCTAACCTTCCGCATCCTCACCACTTCCGCATGACCCACGGCACCACCCCCGCGCCGGTGCGCGGCCTCGACAACGTCATCGCCCTCCAGTCCTCGGTCTGCCGGCTCTCCGCGGAGGACGGCCGGCTGGCTTACCGCGGCTTCGACGTCCGGGAGCTCGGCGAGCACTCGAGCGCCGAGGAGACCGCCTTCCTCCTGGTGCACGGGCACCTGCCGACCGGGGCGGAGCTGCGGCTCTTCACGGCCCAGGTGCGGGGCGCGGAGAAGCTCTCGCCGGCCTGCATCCGCGCGCTCAAGGTCCTGCCGCCCGGCACCGACGCCATGGGGGCCCTGCGCGCGGTCCTCGCCATCGCCGCGCTCGAGCAGCCGGTGAAGGTCCCGCCCTCGCGGGACGATGCGCTTGCCCAGGGCGTCCGGCTCCTCGGCCTCACGCCCACGATCGTGGCCGCGTGGCACCGGCTCCGCAGCGGCGAGAAGCCCGTCACCCCCAAGAAGAGCCTGAGCTTCGCCGCCAACTTCCTGGCCATGGTCACGGGCACCGCGCCCGAGCCGAGCGCCGAGCGGGCGTTCGACTGCGGCCTGATCGTGCGGGCGGACAACGAGCTCAATCCGTCCACCTTCGCCGCGCGGGTCACGGCGGCGACTGGGGCGGACGTCTATGGCTCGGTGCTCGCCGGCCTGTCGGCGCTCGCGGGCCCGCGGCACGGCTGGCACACCCGCAACGTCCTGGCCGCCCTCGAGGAGATCGGCGGCCCCGACCAGGTGGCAGGCTGGGTGCGGGACCGGCTGGCGCAGAAGAAGAAGGTGCCGGGGTTCGGCCACGTGGTCTATCACGGGGAGGACCCGCGCACGGGCCTGCTCCGAGGCCTGGCGGGTGAGGAGTGCCAGCGCGCGGGGCTCTGGCCCCTGTTCCGCACCGCCCACGAGCTGGAACAGGTGATGATCCGCGAGACCGGCCAGCACGCCATCGTGGACTTCTACCTGGCGCCGCTCTACCGCGCGGTGGGGATCCCGGCCGACCTGTTCACCGCCGTCTTCGCCGTGAGCCGCATGTGCGGCTGGGTGGCCCACGTCCTGGAGCAGTACGGGGACGAGCGGCTGCTCCGTCCGCGGGCCGAGTACATCGGTCCCGTGGACCAGGAGTATCGTTCCCTCCGCCGACGCCGCTAACTTGGGCCCCTCCCTCACTCGCCGACCGATGCCGTTTTCCACTTCCGTTGCCTCCGCGGCCCCCGCCACCCACGCGACGCCGCTCCTTGCCCTCGCCGTGCCGGCCGGCGGCCTGCCGGCCTCGCTCGCGGCGGTGGATGCCGCGACCGGCGGCGCCCTGACGCGCGTCTACGCCAGCGGTGACTTCACCGGCAAGAAGGACGAACAGGCGCTGGTGCACCCGGCCGGGGCCATTGCCCGTGTGCTGCTGGTGGGCCTCGGGAAGGCGGAGGAAGCCGGCCGCACGGCGATTCGCCGCGCCGCGGCCACGGCCGCCAAGCGGGCCCGCGTGCTCGGCGTGCCCACCCTTGCCTTCCACCTGGCGCGCGAGGCGGCCGGCGGCGCCAGCGCGCGCGAGGCGGGGCAGGTCATGGCCGAGGGCCTCGGCTACGGGGCGTGGCACTACCCGGACCTGAAGCAGCCACCCGAGGAGAAGAAACCGGCACTCGAGTCCGCCGTGATCCTGGCCCCCGAGGCCACCGCGGAGGTGGAGGCGGGCCACGGGGTGGGCGCTGCCATCGCGGCGGGGCAGGCCTACACCCGGCTGCTGCAGATGCTCCCGGGCAACACCTGCACGCCGGGCTACCTGGCCCAGCAGGCGGGCGACCTGGTGCGGCGCCACGGCTTCAAGGGCACGGTGCTGGACCTGGCGGCCATCAGGGCCGAGAAGATGGGCGGCCTGCTGGGCGTGGCGCAGGGCAGCGCGGAGGAGCCCAAGTTCATCGTGCTCGAGTACCAGGGCGGGACCGGCGCGCCCATCGTGCTCATCGGCAAGGGCATCACGTTCGATACCGGCGGCATCTCCATCAAGCCGGCGGAAAAGATGGAGGACATGAAGTTCGACATGTCGGGCGCCGCCTCGGTGCTCGGCACGTTCGAGATGCTCGGCCGGCTCAAGCCCAAGGTGAACGTCGTGGGGCTGGTGCCGTGTGCCGAGAACATGCCGAGCGGCACCGCCCTCAAGCCGGGCGACGTGATCCGCAGCCACCTCGGCAAGACCATCGAGATCGTCAACACCGATGCGGAGGGCCGGCTCATCCTGTGTGATGCGCTGTCCTACGCGCGCAAGTTCAAGCCCGCCTGCGTCATCGACGCCGCCACGCTCACCGGCGCCGTGGTGGTGGCGCTGGGCCACTTCGCCAGCGGCCTCATGGGCACCGACGACGCGCTGGTGGAGGAAGTGCGCCAGGCGGGCGAGCGCGCGGGCGAGCGCGGCTGGCCGCTGCCGCTCTGGGACGAGTATCGCGACCTCATCAAGTCGGACATCGCGGACATGAAGAATTCCGGCGGCCGGCCCGCCGGCTCCATCTCGGCCGGCTGGTTCCTCCGCGAGTTCGTGAGCGGCTATCCATGGGTGCACGTGGACATCGCGGGCACCGCCTACAGCGACCGCGAGGACGCCGCCCGCGTGAAGGGCCCCACCGGCACCTGCATGCGACTCTTCGCGGAGTTCGTGCTCGGCAGGAGCGCGTGAGCGTTCGGCTGGCCCGGCTCCACCTCGCGGGGGCGGCCCGGCGCGCGCGCGCGCTGGCCGCCCTCGCGGGCGCAGGCGTCCTGCTCGTCGCCGGGCCGCTGGCCGCGCAGTTCCCCCAGGACACCCTGGTCCGCGACACGCTCCCGCCGCGCGACACCGTCAACACCACGGAGAAGTACCTCGAGGCCCAGCAGGCGCTCACCGTGCGCCTGCCGGTGCTGCCGCACCTCGACCTCGCATCCCCGCGGCTGCCCATGAGCCGCATCGTGCTGGATCGCGACTCGCTCGACTGGGCCATGGCCGAGACGCTCGGCGACCTGCTGCAGCGGGTGCCCGGGGTGTACCTGCTGCGCGGCGGCTGGGTGGGCCGGACCGAGTACCCGAACTTCCAGGGCCGCGGCCCGGCGTCCGTGGAGTACCTGCTCGACGGCATGCCCTACCTGCCCATCGGCAGCGACAGCGTGGGGGTGGACCCGTCGTTCTTCTCGCTGAGCCTGTTCGAGCGGGTGGAGATCGAGCGCTGGCCGGGGCTGCTGCGGGTGCACCTCTTCACCCGGCGGCACGCCCTCAAGGCGCCCGGCTCCCGCATCGGCATCAGCTCGGGCGACAAACAGATCGCGCGCTACATCGGGGCGCTGCAGAAGCGCTATGCCTCGGGCCTCGGCTTCGGGATGGGGGGCGAGCGCATGGTGGCGCCCACCGCCACCGGCTCCTCGAGCGACTTCGACATCACCAACATCTGGCTCCAGCTCGGCTACGTGCCGAGCGACCGGCTGGGGGTGCAGGCGCAGCTGCTCAACTCGAGCCCCGACCGCAAGCGCTTCATCGACGGCTCCACCGGCATTCCCGACACCCTCGAACTGGCGCTCCGCGGCAAGCGGCAGGACCTGGAGCTGCGCGGTTTCTGGCGCAGCCGGCCCGGCGATCAGGGGCTCCGGGTGGACCTCCTCCTTGGCCGCACACGTTGGGAGGGGCAGGGGCTCTCCGAGGAGATCCGCCAGGGTGGGGTGCAGGTGGGTCTTCGGACCCCGACGTTCGGGGCCAGTGCGCGGCTGCTCAACCGCTCGCGCTACTCGCCGTGGGATGCGCGCGCCGAGGCCGGTTGGACGCCGCTCGCCGGGGTGAGCGCCGCCGCGGAAGCCGGCCTCACGACGCACGACGCCGGCCGCACCAGCCGCTGGGTGGGGATCCGGGGCGGACTCGCATTGCCACTCGGCTTCACGGCGGCGGCCGCGCTGCGTTCCGGCTCCGTCGTGGCCACGCCGACCATCCTGAGCCAGAAGGCGCAGTCCCTCACCGATTGGCAGGCCACCCTCGGCTGGCAGCGCCCCTGGGCCGGCCTCGAGGTGGGCTACGCGCGCAGCGATGCCTTTGCTCCCACCGCCTACCGGCCATTCCTGCCGAAGATCGCCGCCCTGGCGCCGGCGGGCCCCTCGGACTGGGTGACGGTGAACTGGCGGCTCCGGCCGAAGTCGTGGCTGACGTTTGAGGGCTGGTACAGCGACCCGACCGGCGCCCGCGTGCCGGATGGGCTCCCGGCCACCCACTCGATCACCAGCGCCACCATCCGCTCCAAGTTCTGGCGCACCTTCCGGAGCGGGATCTTCGACTTCAAGGCGCAGGTGGCCTTCGAGAGCTTTGGCGACGGGATCATCGGGCGGGACTCCGCCGGCGCGGCCATCGCGCTGGACGGGGCGTCGTTCTGGCGCACCAACATCGAGATCCGGCTCGACCAGTTCATGCTCTACTGGGACCGCTACAACCTGCAGGCCAGCCGGAAGACCTACGTGCCCGGCTTCCGGATGCTGAATTTCGGCAGCACCTTCGGGGTGCGGTGGGAGTTCACCAACTAGCGGCGCCGGTCCCCCGCCGGACCTCCCAGCCTAGCCGTAAACCCCCTTCCCAGTTATAGTTCCCGACTTTCCCGAACCCCGGGCGGACAAGACGTGCCGTACAGCATGACGGGCTTCGGGGCCGCCGAGGGACCGGTTGCAGGGGGGCGGCTCCGGGTGGAGATCCGGACGGTCAACCATCGCCACTTCAACCCGGCGCTCAAGCTGGCCGGGGACCTGGCGCCGCTCGAGGGCGAGCTGCGCGAACGGCTCCGCAAGGACTTCGACCGCGGTCACATCGCGGTCTCCGCGCGGTGGACGGAGGAGCCCGAGGCGGCGGCTCCTCCCGTTCGGGTGGACCTGGAACGGGCGCAGGCGGCGCTCGCGGCCCTGCGGGAGCTCAAGCAGGCCCTGGGCGTGCCGGGCGACGTGGACCTGGGCATGGTGATCCGCCAGCCCGACGTCTTCGTGACGCAGGCCGCCGAGGCGCCCGAGGTGCCGTGGGCCGAGGTGGAGCCGGTGGTGGCGGCGGCGGTGGCCAGCTGCAAGGAGATGCGGCGGCGGGAGGGCGGGGTGCTGGCCGGGGAGCTGCAGCACCGGCTCGACCTCATGGCCCAGGCCGCCCAGGTGATCGCGGCGCGGGCGCCGGAGCGGCTGGTGAAGGAGCGGGACCGGCTGCGGGCGTCGGTGACGCAACTGCTCGAGGGCCGCACCGTGGATGAGCAGCGCCTGGCGCAGGAGCTGGCGTTCCTGGCCGACAAGCTGGACATCACCGAGGAGCTGGTGCGCTTCACCGCGCACGTCGCGGCCTGCCGCGAGGCGCTCGGCAAGGACCAGCCGGTGGGCAAGCAGCTCGGCTTCCTGGCGCAGGAGCTCGGCCGCGAAGTGAACACCATGGGCAGCAAGGCCAACCACGCCGAGATCCAGCAGCAGGTGATCGGCATGAAGGGGGAGCTGGAGAAGTTCCGGGAACAGCTCGAGAACCTCGAGTGACCCCGTTCCTGCTGGTGCTGTCGTCGCCGAGCGGCGTGGGGAAGACCACGATCGCGCGGCAGCTGCTGGAGCGGCGGACCGACGTGGGCTACTCGGTGTCCGCCACCACGCGGGCGCCGCGGCCCGGCGAGGAACACGGGCGGAGCTACTGGTTCCTGTCCGAGGTGGAGTTCGAGGCGGAGGTGCGGGCGGGCGCGTTCGTGGAGCATGCGCGCTACAACGCCAACCGCTACGGGACGCTCAAGCGGGAAGTGGAGCGGGTCTTCGCTCTCGGGAAGCACGTGGTGATGGACATCGAGGTCGAGGGCGCGCGGCAGGTGCGGCGCCAGGTGGCCGACGCGGTGTTCGTGTTCATCCTGCCGCCGAGCGGCACGGAGCTGGTGAAGCGGCTGGGCGGGCGGGGCACCGAAGCGGGCCCGGTGCTCAAGCACCGGCTGGCCATCGCCAACGATGAGCTCAAGGCCGTGATGGAGTACGACTACGTGGTCGTCAACGACGACCTCGAGCGGGCGATCGCCCAGGTGTCGGCGATCCTCGATGCGGAAGGCCACCGGGTGAGCCGCCGTCGCGAGCTCGCCCAGCAGGTGGAGCAGATCCGTCGCGAGGTGGCGGCGGAGGCAATGCGGCTGGACTGACCCGCCCGCCGGGCGGCAGAGGGTAGCCAGGACAGGAGAGGACCGACTCGTGAAGATCTACACCCCGACGGACGCGGCCCGCCAGGCGGGCAACAAGTACCTGGGCGTGCTGGTGGCGGCCAAGTTCGCGCGGCACATCAACGACCTGCCGCGGGAGCGCCTGCTCGAGAAGACGCAGAAGCTCACCACCCAGGCCCTCGAGGCGCTCTGCACCGGCGACCTCCAGTACAAGATCTCCCGGCGGCGGCGCAGCGAGGCCTGAGCATGTGGGCCGGCCGGCACGTCGTGGTGGGCGTGACGGGCGGGATCGCCAGCTACAAGAGCTGTTACCTCGTGCGGCGCCTCGTCGAGGCCGGCGCACGGGTGGACGTGATCCTCACGGAGGGGGCCGCCGAGTTCGTGCGGCCCCTCACGTTTGAGGCGCTCTCGGGCCGGCCGGTCCTGACGTCGCTGTGGGCGCCGGGGGCGGCGCTGGAGCATGTGCGCCTCGCCCAGCAGGCGGACCTCGTCATCGTGGCGCCGGCCACCGCCAGCACCATCGCGCGGATGGCCGCCGGGATCGGCGATGACCTCCTCACCACCCTGCTCCTCGCCCGCTCGGGCCCCGTGCTGCTGGCCCCCGCCATGAACGACGGGATGTACGCCCACCCCGCCACCCGCGCCAACCTGGCGGCGCTGGTGGCCCGGGGCGTCGCCACCGTCGGCCCGGACGTGGGGCCCCTCGCCGAGGGCGCGTCCGACCGCCCCGGCCGCATGAGCGAGCCGGACGTGATCCTGTCGCACGCCGGGCGCCTGCTGCATCGCGGCGGGCCGCTGGCGGGCAAGGTGGTGGTGGTGACCGCCGGCCCCACCCGCGAGCCCCTCGACCCGGTGCGCGTGGTGACCAACCGCTCCAGCGGCAAGATGGGCTATCGCCTGGCCGAGGTGGCCTGGGAGCGCGGCGCGGAGGTGGTGCTGGTGAGCGGGCCCACCCAGCTGCCAGTGCCCACCGGCGTGGAGTGCGTGCGCATCGAGACCACCAAGGAGATGGAGGCCGCGGTGCGGGCGGCGCTGCCCGCGTCGGACGTCCTCCTCATGGCCGCGGCGCCCTCCGACTACCGCCCCGAGGAGCCGCTCCTCGAGAAGCGGCCGCGCCAGCAGGGGCGCCTGGCCGTGGACTTCGGCCCCACCGAGGACATCCTGCTGGCCACCGAGGGCGCGCGGAAGGCGGGCAGCATCATCGTGGGCTTCGCGCTGGAGACGGGCGACGCCATGCGGAAGGGCCGCGCCAAGCTGGAGCGGAAGCACCTCGACTTCATCGTGGTGAACGACGCGCTGGAGCCGGGTGCCGGGTTCGAGGTGGACACCAACCGCGTCGTCATCGTGAGCCAGGAGGGGGTGGAGGTGCCGGTGCCCATGGCCTCGAAGCGGGTGGTGGCCGAGGCCATCCTGGACGCGGTGGAGGCGCGGCTTGGACGATAGCGTGAAGCGATACCTGCGCCAGCAGGCGGAGCTCGGTGGGCGGGAGGTGATCCTCCCGGGCACCGGCGCGCGCCGCCCGTCCGCGCCGCGCCCGGCAGCTCCCGCGCCCGCCGGGCGCCTCCCCGAGGGGACGGCGACGCCCGTGGCCGCTCCCGCCCCGACCGTCGTCCCCGTGCCGCCGGCGCCGCCGGCCGCCGGGTCCCCCGTGGCGGAGGCCGAGCCGATGCCGAAGAAGTCGAGTCCCCCGCGTCCCTCGGGCGGCGGGGAGCCCGCCAAGTGGCGGAAGGACGCCCCGCCGATCCCCGGCCCGGGCCTGGTGGTTCACCCACCGGCTGTCGGTCTCGTGGACGACGGGATCAGCGCGCTCCCGACGCTCGACGCCCTCGCCGGCGTGGTCCGCAGCTGCACCCGCTGCCGGCTGGCGGAGACCCGCACGCAGGCCGTGCCGGGCGAAGGGAACCCCGCGGCCGAGTTCATGTGCGTGGGGGAGGGCCCCGGCGCCACGGAAGACGAGACCGGGCGCCCCTTCGTGGGCGCCGCGGGCCAGCTGCTCGACCAGATCCTCGGCGCCATCGACCTGCCGCGCCAGTCGGTGTACATCGCCAACATCGTGAAGTGCCGGCCGCCGCAGAACAGGAAGCCGCTGCCCGACGAGGCGGCGGCCTGCCTGCCGTACCTGCATCGCCAGATCGCGCTGGTGAAGCCGAAGGTGCTGCTGGCCCTCGGCGGCACCGCCGCCGAGCACCTCCTCGGCGTGAAGAAGAGCCTGGGCGACCTCCGGAACCAGGTGCACCGCTACGGGGACATCCCGCTCGTGGTCACCTACCACCCGGCCGCGCTGCTCCGCAACCCCAACTGGAAGAAGCCCACCTGGGACGACGTCCGCATCGCGCGGCAGTTGCTGGACGGCTAGGGACAGTTCCCCACAGCTGTGGATAACAGGGGTGGATAGCCTGTGGGTCCTCGTGGAGAGGACCCATCTTGCTGTGGGGAACCGGGGGCGCCGTCACACCCGGTGTGGAAGATTGGAGGAAGCGCCCCGGGTCCCCCGTCAAGTGATTGCGGCGCCCCGGGCAGGTACATACAGTTGTGCTCGCTCACGCCATCCGTCGTTCCCCGTGCCACCGGCGTCACCCATGACAGCATTTCCTCCCGAGTACGGCGGTCCTCCCGGCGGCGGCGTCGCCGAGCAGCAGGTCCGTGGCGCGCCGTGGAGCAACGAGGCCGAGCAGGCGGTGCTCGGCGCGATGCTCCTCGACAACGACGCGGCGCTGCGCGCGGTGGAGCTCGTCGACGACGCGCTGTTCTATCGTGAGGCGCACCGGCGGGTCTTCCGCGCCATGCGGCGGCTCATCGAGCGCCGGGTCAACATCGACCACATCACGCTGCGCGACGAACTCGAGCGGAAGGGCGAGCTCGACAGCGTGGGCGGCGAGGGCTACCTCGCCGAGCTGGTGGATGCGGCGGTCACCACGGCCAACCTCGAGGCCCACGCGGCCATCGTGCGGGAGAAGGCGGTGCTGCGCCAGCTGATCGAGGCGTCCACCGCCATCGTGTCCCAGGCGTACAGCGGGGCGCAGCCGGCCAACGAGCTGCTGGACGAGGCCGAGTCCAAGATCTTCCAGATCTCCCAGTACCGGAAAGCCGAGGGCTTCAGCCGGATCAAGGAGATGCTGTGGCCCACGATGGAGCGCATCGAAAAGCTCCACCAGCAGGGGAAACAGGTTACCGGAGTTCCGAGCGGGTTCCGAGATTTGGATGAGATGACGACGGGCTTCCAGCCGTCGGACCTGATCATCGTGGCGGCCCGCCCGTCCATGGGGAAAACGGCCTTCTGCTTGAACCTGGCCGCGCATGCGGCGCACGAACAGAAGGGCGTGGCGGTCTTCTCGCTGGAAATGAGCAAGGAGTCGCTGGTGCAGCGCCTGCTCTGCGCGGAGGCGCGGGTGGACAGCCAGCGGGTGCGGCGGGGGACGCTGTCGGACGCGGACTTCGCCATGATGGCGCGGGCGGCCGGGTCGCTGCTCAGCTGCCCCATCTGGATCGACGACACGCCGGCGCTCACGCTGCTCGAGATGCGGAGCAAGGCGCGCCGGCTGCGGATGGAAAACGAGGTGGGGCTCATCATCGTGGACTACCTCCAGCTGATGCGGAGCCCGGCCTACGCGGAGAACCGGGTGCAGGAAATCAGCGACATCTCCCGCTCCCTCAAGGCGCTGGCCCGGGAGCTCGAGGTGCCGGTCATTGCGCTGTCCCAGCTCTCGCGCGCCAGCGAGCAGCGGGGCGGGGAGCGGAAGCCCATCCTCTCCGACCTGCGCGACTCGGGCGCCATCGAGCAGGACGCCGACATCGTGCTCTTCATCCACCGGCCGGAGATGTACGAGCAGATGGACAAGGAAGGGAACAGCAACGAGGGCAAGGCGGAGCTCATCGTCGCCAAGCACCGCAATGGTCCCACCGGGACCATCGAGCTCTATTTCCACAAGCAGTTCACCCGGTTTGCGAGCCTCTCCGACCGGGAAGAGTCGGAAAACGGAGGCTAGCGTCCCACCCCGATGGCCAAGCCCAAGAGCGTCTATCGCTGCACCGAGTGCGGCCACGACCACCCCAAGTGGGTGGGCCGCTGCGAGGCCTGCGGCGCCTGGAACAGCGTGGCGGAGGAGCCGATCACGCTGGCGACCCCCACGGGGAAGGGCGCGCGCCGGCCCGCGGGCGCCGCCGGGGGCGGGGCGCCGCCCCAGCGCCTGCGCGACATCGCCGAGGCGCGGCTGGTGCGCTGGACCACCGGGATCGCCGAGCTCGACTTCGTGCTCGGCTCCGGCATCGTGCCGGGCTCCATGACGCTGGTGGGCGGGGAGCCGGGCATCGGCAAGTCCACGCTGCTGCTGCAGGCCGCCGCGCGGCTCGAGGCCGGGGGCCGCACGGTGCTCTACGCCAGCGGCGAGGAGAGCCCCGAGCAGGTGCGGCTCCGCGCGGGCCGCCTGCTGGAGGACGCTGGCCCCGTGCACGTCCTCGGTGAGACGCGCCTCGAGGCCGTCCTCGATGCCACCCAGGCGCTTGGCGCCGACGTGCTGATCCTCGACTCCATCCAGACCGTGTACACCGACGCGCTCGAGGGCGCGCCGGGCAACGTGGGCCAGGTGCGCGAGTGCAGCGCCCGGCTCATGCGCTTCGCCAAGGAGACGGGGGCGGCGGTCATCGTGGTGGGGCACG
>CAZRCT010000081.1:0-15630 GCA_964598655.1 uncultured Gemmatimonadaceae bacterium | reverse complement strand
TTATTGGGTCACCTGGTTACCAGGTGGCACCCTCGGACGTGGTGAAAGTCTTCACCGCAGCCCGCACGGCAAACGCCGCGATAACGGCCCAAAGACTGGAGTACATGTGAGCGTCTCCTCACTCGAGTTGGGGGATTCCCTCGGGAAGGAGTCAAGCCCCGCTATGGCTCGACCGACGCTCCGCTCTGTTGTGTTCCGCTAGCCTCCGCTACTGCATCCTGCTCGCTGTGGTCCTGCTGGAGACCAGGGTCGCTGCCGTTGGTTCCTTTGCGCTATGAGGTGAAGCTGCCGAGGCCCCCCGGCCTCAGGTCGGCCGCCGGGCTTCCGCCCAGCGGTTCGTCGCATCCAGCGTGGCGAACACCGCCGCCCGCTCGGCGCTCTCCTTGATCTCGGCCGTGCCCACCAGCAGCACCGCCTCGCGCCCGCCCAGGCCCTGCACCGCCACCATCACGAACTCGCGGTCGAAGGCCTCCATGATCTTCGCCCCCTCGAGCGCCACCGAGTGGTCCGAGAGCAGCTGGTCCAGCACCGCGATCGACGCCCGCGCCGCCGCCTCCACCTTGCTGCGCGGCGTGTCGCTCGACTCCTCCTCCGCCGAGGCCGTCCGCCCCGCGAACGAGAGCGTCACCGTGATGCTCACCCGGTGCGGCCGCTTCCCCGGCGCCACGAACAGCGACTCGAACAGCGCCGCCCGCTTCATGGCCCGCTCGCGCGCCACCCCCTTCTCCACCACCTCGATCGGCTTCACCTCCGCCGTCTGGGCGATGCTGATCTTGCGGTGGTCCACCTTGAGCCCGAGCTGCGCCAGCAGCGCCGACTCGATGTTCCGCACCAGCTGCTTCGGCGCCAGCCCCGCCTGCGCCAGCACGTGCACCTCGCTCACCTCGCCGAGCGGCGTGGTCACCACCCGCGCCGACAGCACCCCCTCCAGGCTCGTGAGCAGGTTCTCGGCCCGGCGCACGCCCCAGGGATCGGGGGCGTTGTCGAACGGCCCGGCCGCCGGCGGCGCGGGACGCGCAACGCCGGGGTCGGCCTGCCGAAGGGGGGTGGGTCCGGTCACGGTCTCTCCAAGATCTGCCGCCGCTCAGGCGACGGCGTTCCGTCCGGCGGACTTCGCCTGGTACAGCGCCCGGTCGGCCACCACGAGGAGGTCGCCCTCGTGCGGCCGGCGCACGTCGTACTCGGCCACGCCGATGCTCGCGGTCACGAGCCCGACGGGGTAACCCAGCCGGCGCCCCACGCCCTCGATGCCGGCGCGGATCGCCTCGGCCACCCGGTTGGCGCCGGCGAGCTCGGTGCGCGTCAGCAGCACCACGAACTCGTCCCCGCCATAGCGGGCCGCAAGGTCCGAGGCCCGGATCGCGTGGCGGATCTCCTGCGCCACCGCGCGAAGCACCTGGTTCCCCGCCTCGTGGCCGTACTGGTCGTTCACCTGCTTGAAGTAGTCCAGGTCGATGAAGAGCACCGCGAACCCCTCCAGGCTCCGCTTGCTCCGCTCGATCTCGTAGCTCAGCCGGTCGTGCAGCACCCGGTAGGCCGACAGGCCCGTCAGGCTGTCCACGGCCGCGTCCCGCTCGGCCACCTCCACCCGCCGCGCCTGGTAGGGCGGGCACTGCCGGAGCGACGCGCGCCCGAGCGCCGCCGCCTCCGCGAACCGGGCGCAGCTCTCGAAGCCGCACGCCCGGCAGTCCCATGGCTTGCCGTTGGGCCCCGGCCCGATCTCGTCCAGGACCTCCTGCACCTTGGTCGGATCGGCCTGCACCAGCCGCGGCTCCACCTGGAAGGTGGCGCCGTAGCTCGCCACCACCGTGCGGTCCACCACCGGGGTGTGGGCCCGCGGCGGCTCGGTGCTCTCCACCACCATCCGCCGCCAGAACAGCTCCTCCCGCGGCCCCGAGAGCGGGTGGTCCAGCCACCCCTCGTGCGACAGGATGTCCACGAAGCCGAGGTCGATCCGGTCCACCGTCACGGCCCGGGCGATGGTCCGGAGTTCCTTGAGCCCCCGCACCTTCCGGAACCGCCGCGAGGCATACGGCACTTCCTCGAGCATCCGGATGGGGAGCCCCCCCGCCGTGCTCAGGTGCCGCCGCCGCTCCCCCGGCACCCGGACGAAGTAGTCCGGCTGGTCCAGCGGCCGCACCCCGCGGAGCCGGAACAGCTGGTCCAGGTCGCGGAAGGTGATCGCCGCATCCAGCTCGGGCCGCCCCGCCGGGGGACAGACCCCCGCGAAGACGATCTCCAGCTGCTCCCCCAGCAGGGCGCGCAGGTACCGCGCCTCCGCCACCGCGGGAATCGTCACCGGCGCCAGGTAGGGCACCAGCTCGGGATAGTCCCGCCGGATGGTGTCCACCACCACCGGGTCGGTGGAGCGCACCAGCGTCCCCCACCCGTCGTCCGCCCAGAGCTTGAGGTACTCCTCCGCCACCAGCTCGTCGCCCAGCACGCCCCGGTTCACCACCCGGAAGCCGGAGGCATAGCAGGCATTCACCACCTGCTCCGGCGACGCGGGATAGAAGTGCGCCGCCATCTCGGGCGACAGGATCAGCACCCCACCCCCGCGGCCGGCCACCGACACCGCCCGGCCCAGTTCCCCGGTGACCTCGATGGCGTCGTGCGGGCAGGCCGGCACGCAGAGCCCGCACCGGATGCAGGCGCTCTCTGCGATGCGGACCACGGGCTCCTGCACCTCGACGGCGCCGGTGGGACACACCCGGACGCACGCGAGGCATGCCACGCATGCCGACGGATCAACGGAGAATATCACCGAAGAAGACCCAAGCGATCGGGGGTACGGGTCTCCGAGGTCAATATGCGGAAAACTCCGGGCGGTGTCAATTGACCCTCCCGGTCGAAACCTCGGAGTTTACAGGACTTAGGCCTGCTCACCTATTCTAGTTTGTAAGCCTTGATCTTGCGATACAGCGTGCGCTCGCCGATCCCCAGCATCTCGGCCGCCTTCCGGCGGTTCCCCCGATGCTGGGTCAGTGCCGCCACGATGGCTTCCCTCTCGACATCAGCCATCGTCATCCCTGGCCGAAAGACGACCGCCCCCTTGTCGTCGGCCTCACTCATAGGCAAAACGTCGGCCACCGGATGGGCATCGCCCAGGTCGATGACCTGGACCCGCTGGGGTCGCTCGTCCAGCCGGCGGCGGAGTTCCTCGATCTGGAGCCGTAAGTCCATGATATTACGGAGGATAAACTCGAGCTCCGGCCCCGGTGTGGCACCGCCGCCACCCCCCACCCGGACCGGCAGCAGCCGCCCCGCCCCCTCCAGCACGTCCCCCGGGATGTCCGAAGCCCGTATCTCCCTGCCGGGCGCGAGCACCACCATGGACTCCACCAGGTTGCGCAACTGCCGCACATTGCCCGGCCAGGGCGCCTCGACGAGGAGCTGGAGGGCGTCGGCGGTGATCCCCCGGAACGGCCGGTCGTGCAGCTGGGAGAACTCCCGGATGAACCGCCGCACCAGGAGCGGGATGTCGCCCCGACGCTCGCGGAGCGGGGGCAGGTAGACGTTGAGGACGTTGAGCCGGTAGTAGAGGTCGTCCCGGAACTCGCCCAGGCCCACCGAGTCGCGCAGCGACCGGTTGGTGGCCGCCACCACCCGGACGTCCACCTTGATCGGGGACGCCCCGCCCAGCCGGAAGAAGGTCCGCGTCTCGAGGACCCGGAGCAGCTTCACCTGCACGCTGGCCGGGATCTCGCCGATCTCGTCCAGGAAGATGGTCCCCGTGTCGGCGAGCTCGAACCGTCCCAGCCGCCGCTCGGCCGCCCCGGTGAAGGCGCCCTTCTCGTGCCCGAAGAGCTCGCTCTCGAGCAGGGTCTCGGGCAGCGCGGCGCAGTTGATCGCAATGAAGGGCTTGCCCCGGCGAGGCGAGAGATCGTGGATGGCCTTGGCCACCAGCTCCTTGCCCGTGCCCGACTCGCCCTGCACCAGCACGGTGCTCGAGACGGGCGCCATCTGCTCGATGCGGATCAGCAGTTCCTGGATCGCGGCGCTCTCGCCGATGATCCCCGTGCGCTGCTGCAGCGCGCGCCGCTCCAGCAGCCGCTCGGCCACGTGCACCACCTCGGCCGGCGCCACGGGCTTGTGGAGGACCTCCGTGACGTCCACCGGGCGCCGCTCGCGCTCGCCGGCGCTCGGGTCGGTGGGCTCGAGCAGGGCGAGCGTCGAGACCTCGGTGTCCCGCGCCTGGGCGGCGAGGGCGCGCGCGGGGGGCTCGTAGAGGTTGCCCGTGAGGATCACGAGGTCCGGCTGCTCGCGGCGCAGGGCGCCCCGGGCGTCATCGGTCACCGCCACCATCGCCGTGGGGTGGCCCGCGGCCTCGAGGGCGGCATTGACGCGCACCGCCACCTCGAGGTCGTCCATCGTCAGGAGGATCTTGGCTGCCATGTCGGTTCAGTGTCCCGTCCGCACGCCGCGCACCAGCTCCACGGCGTGCCCCACCAGGTCGTCGAGCACCGCGAGCCCGTCCCGCACGCCGCCCGGGCTCCCGGGGAGGTTGATGATCAGGGTCTGCCGCCGCACGCCGGCCACGCCGCGCGACAGCGCCGCCCGGTGGAAGCGCGGATAGACCGTCATGCGGAGCGCCTCGGCCAGGCCGGGCGCCTCCCGTTCAAGGATCGCGCGCGTGGCCTCGGGGGTCACGTCGCGCGGGGTGAGGCCGGTGCCGCCCGTGGTGAGCACCAGGTCGGCCACGTCGCCATCCGCCCAGCCGGCGAGGGCCGTGGCGATGCGCGGCGCCTCGTCCGGCACGAGGTCGCGCGCCACGAGAGTGTGGCCGCGGGCCGACACCCAGGCGGCGATGGCCGCCCCCGAGGTGTCCTCCCGCTCCCCCCGCGCCCCGGCATCCGAGATGGTCAGGACCGCCACCCGGACCTTCATAATCCACCCTTCCCCGCCCGGGGATCTGGCCCGTGGCTTGCTAAGTGAGGCCCCAGTGTCGCAAACTTCCGGCGAACGGCCGACGGCCGAGTCGCCCCCCCAACAATCCACAAGGAAGCCCTGCCCATGACCAAGCGTGTCCTGTGCGCTGGCGCCGGCCTCGTGCTGGCCCTCGTCGCCCCCCGCACCCTCTCGGCCCAGACGTACGCCGTGCAGGTGTGGGACCAGCTCCAGCTCCACTACAAGACGATCTCCAAGAACGACAGCGACTGGTACCTCCGCAACTACGTCATGGGCAAGCTGCAGGACGACAAGGACGACACCTGGACCTTCTACTTCGAGAAGAACCAGAACGTCATCATCACCGCCGCCTGCGACAACGACTGCAAGGACATCGACCTCAAGGTCACCGACGAGAGCAACACGACCATCGCCGAGGACGACAAGAAGGACGACACCCCGGTGCTTTCCTTCCGCCCCAAGAGCGATGGCCGCCTGACGATCACCGTGCACATGGAAGAGTGCACGGACGAGCCCTGCTACTTCGGCTTCGGGATCTTCCAGAAGTAAGGGGCACGCGCCGCGGGCGTTCGCGCCCCCGGAGTCCCGTAGGGGCCGGCCACGGTCGCCCCCTACGATCTTGAGGGGGCCGGCGTGCGCCGGCCCCTTCTCACTTGCGGACCGAGCCGCCCGTGTAGAACGGCTTCTTCACCACCTCGGCGTCGTGCTTCTCGCCGCGGATCTCCACCTGGAACGTCGAGCCCACCTTGGCGTGCGACACCGGCAGGTACGTCGTCCCGATGGCGTAGCCGAGGGTGGGGCTCATGGTGCCGCTGCGGACGACGTCCACGGGGACGCCGTCCACCAGCGTGGGCATCCCGTGCCGCGGGATGCCCTTCCCCGCCATCCGGAAGCCCACCAGCCGCCGCCGCACGCCCTCGGTCTTCTGCCGCTTGAGCGAGCCCTCGCCGACGAAGGTGGCGCCCTTGTCGAGCTTGACGATCCAGCCGAGCCCGGCCTCGAGCGCCGTGGTGGTGTCGTCGATGTCGTTGCCGTAGAGCGCGTAGCCCACCTCGAGGCGGAGCGTGTCCCGGGCGCCGAGGCCGATGGGCTGGGCACCACCCGGGGCGGCGAGCGCGTCCCAGATGGTCTTCACGTCCTGCGCCCGGCAGTAGAGCTCGAAGCCGTCCTCGCCGGTGTAGCCGGTCCGCGAGATGAAGCAGCCCGCGCCGCACACCTGGCCGATGGCAAAGTGGTAGTACCCGATGTCCTTGAGGGGCGTCGCCGTGTGCGGCTGCAGCACCGCCTCGGCGCGCGGGCCCTGGAGCGCCAGCAGGCCCACCTCGTCGCTGATGTTCCGGATCCGCACGTTGGCGCCCTGCTTGTGGCTCACCACGTACTCCCAGTCCTTGGCGATGTTCGAGGCGTTGACCACGAGCATCACCTTGTCCTCGAAGCGGTACACGGTGCAGTCGTCCACGATGGTGCCCTCGGGGGTGAGGAAGGCGGAGTACTGCACCCCGCCCGCCTCCAGCGCGCCGACGTCGTTGCAGGTGATGCGCTGCACGAAGGCGTTCCGGTCGGGGCCGGTGATCTCGAACTCGCCCATGTGGCACACGTCGAACAGCCCCGCGCCGGTGCGCACCGCCTTGTGCTCCGCCAGGATGCCGGCGGGATACTGGACCGGCATCTCCCAGCCGGCGAAGGGCACCATCTTGGCGCCGAGGGCGCGGTGGGTGTCGAAGAGCGGGGTGCGAAGCAGCGTGGTCATCGGGTTCCAGGGTGTGGTGAAGGAGAAGGAAGGCGCGCGGCCGTCAGCCCATCAGCGTGGCCATGAGCGCCTTTTGCGCGTGCAGGCGGTTCTCGGCCTGGTCGAAGACCCGGGACCGCGGGCCCTCGAGGACCGTCTCGGTGACCTCCTCGCCCCGGTGGGCGGGGAGGCAGTGCAGGAAGATGGCGTCCGGACGGGCCTGCGCCATGAGCTTGTCGTCCACCGCATAGCCGGTGAAGGCCAGGCGGCGGGCCTCGCGCTCGCCCTCGTCGCCCATCGAGGTCCAGACGTCGGTGTTGATCACGTGCGCGCCGGCCACCGCCTCCTCCGGGAGCTCGGTGACGAGCACCCGGGTGCGCGCGGCGGCCCACTCGTAGATGGCGTGATCCGGCTCGTAGCCTTCCGGGCAGGCCACGCGGAGCTCGAAGCCGAGCAGGCCCGCGGCCTCGAGCCAGCTGTTGGCCATGTTGTTGCCGTCGCCGATCCACGCCACCACCTTCCCCGCCCAGCCGCCGAGGGCCTCGCGCATGGTGAGGAGGTCGGCCAGGATCTGGCAGGGATGGCCCTTGTCGGTGAGGCCGTTGATCACCGGCACCGACGCGTAGCGGGCAAACTCCGCCACCTCGGCGTGCGCGTAGGTGCGGATCATGATGCCGTCCACGTAGCGCGAGAGGACGCGCGCCGTGTCGCGGATCGGCTCCCCACGGCCCAGCTGGAGCTCGCGCGCCGAGAGGAAGAGGGCGTGACCACCCAGCTGGCGGGTGCCCACCTCGAAGGAGACGCGCGTCCGGGTAGAGCTCTTCCCGAAGATCATCGCCAGCGTCTTGCCCACGAGCGGCTGGCGCCGGTCCGTGCCTGACTTCATCGCCAGCGCCAGCGACAGGACCCCCTCGAGTTCGGCCGGGGTGAAGTCGGTGAGGGCCAGGAAGTCACGCTTGGGCGTCATCGTGTCGGGGCTCCGGGGTCGGCCAAATTGGCACACAATGGCAGCGGATACTACCGCCTCCTTCCGGGAGGGGGCAAGTTTGGGGAGACTACCGCCGAAACTAGGGAAGAGGCATAATTCCGACATATGAACTCAGGTATCCAGCCCCCCGACGGCAAGAAGGACTACAGCCACGAGCTCCGGCTCGTGCGAAGCGGGGCTGTGCGCTTCTGGCTGCTGGCCGCAGGGCACCTGTCCGTGGGACTCGCCGTCCTCGGCGCCTTCCTGCCGCTCCTGCCCACCACCCCCTTCCTGCTGCTGGCGGCCGCCTGCTACGTCCGGGCCTCGGCGCGGTTCTACAACTGGCTGCTCAACACCCGGACCTTCGGGCCCATGATCATCAACTGGCGCGACCATCGCTCGGTGGCGCTCCGGCACAAGGTCATGGCGGTCGTGTTCATCCTGGTGTCGATCGGGAGCTCCGTCCTGTTCTTCATTCCGCACCCGGCGGGCAAGGTGGTGGTCGGCGGTCTCGGGGTGGGCTGGATCGCGGTGCTGCTGCGGCTGCCGACGCGGACGGTGTGAGCGCCGCCGGCGGCGCCGCCTGAAGCAGCCTGGGTAAGGCGCCGCGGGGCGGTGGGCGCGAACGACAGGAGCGGAACTGCACATGAGAAGCGGGGCCCGTCGCAAGACGAGCCCCGCAGTGCTTTTGTGGCTCTCCGTTCCGGTGCGGCGCCGAGCCCCACCCTGTGCTAGCGCACCCCGCTCACGGCACCCCGCGGCGGATCACCTGGCCGGGGCGGGCGCCCGTGGTCCCTGCGCCGTCGTACACCAGCGCACCATTCACCCACACGGCACGGATGCCGGTGCTCGTGGCGTGCGGCTCGGCCGGGGTGGCGTTGTCCAGGATGGTGGCGGGATCGAAGAGGACGAGGTCCCCCGCCTGCCCCGCGGCCAGGCGGCCGCGCCCGGTGATGCCGGCGTTGTCCGCCGCGAGCGCCGAGGCGCGGCGCACCGCCTCGGCGAGGCCAATGACGTTCCGCTCGCGCACGTAGCGGCCGAGGAACCGCGGGTAGCTGCCGAAGCCGCGGGGGTGCGCGCCGTCGAGCGCGCCGTCGGTGCAGAAGGTGGTGTAGGGCCAGGCGATGAGCCGCTCGATGTCCGGCTCCATCATGCTGGTGGCGATGACGCTCTCGACGTCGTCATACCCCTCGGCCTTGAGCTGCTCGGCGCGGCGGATGAGCTCGATCAGCGCCGAGACCGAGTCCATGCCGAGCATCGGCGCGATCTCGGCGAGCGTCTTTCCCGCGAATTCCGGATTGGGGCGGTACCGGCCGAGCCGGATGCCGGCCGGCGTCGAGACCTCGGTGACGGCCAGCCCGGCCTCCTTCCGGTCGGTGTAGTCGCGGGCCGGGAAGAGGACGGTGAGGGTGGAGTGCCAGTACGGGTACGGGTAGATGTCGGCGGTGACGTTGACGCCCTGCGCACGCGCCGCGTCGAGGAGCGCGAGCAGCGAGTCGGCGTGCCCCCAGAGCGGGCGCATCGCCAGCTTCACGTGGGAGACCTGCACCGGCATCCCCGTCACCCGGCCGATCGTGAGGATCTCGTCGATGGCGTCCCAGAAGAAGCGGTCCTCACTGCGGATGTGGCTGATGTAGCGGCCGCCGCGGTTGGCGGCCACCTGCGCCAGGGCCAGCACCTCGGCGCGGTCGGAGAAGATCCCGGGATCGTACTCGAGGCCGCTGGAGAGGCCGAGCGCGCCGGCCACCATCTCCTGGCGCACCAGCACCTTCATGCGGCCCACCTCCTCGGCGGTGGCGTGGCGGCGGAAGTCGCTGCGCAGCACCAGGTCGCGCACGGTGCCGTGGCCCAGGTAGCTGGCGACGTTGATGGCGACCGGCGCCTGCTCCAGGTGGCGGAACCACGCCGCGAGCGGGTAGTGGGACTCGCCGTCCTGGCCCACGATGATGGTGGTGATGCCCTGGCTCACGGCGCCGAGGGCGTCCGGGAGGCGGTCGAGGTCGCCGTCGTGGTGGCTGTGGGCGTCGATGAAGCCGGGGGCCAGCGCCAGGCCCTTGGCATCCACCACCGAGTCGCCGCGCACCGGCGTCACGGCGCCGACGGCCGTGATGCGGCCGTTCACCACGCGGACGCCGCCCTGAACCGCGGGGCCGCCGCTCCCGTCATAGACCAGCGCGTTGGTGATGACGAGGGGCCGGGCCTGGGCGCCGAGGGCCGCGGCGGGCAGGAGCGCCGCCGCGGCGAGGGCTGCGAGTTGTCGAAGGGTCATGCCTACAGGATATAACGCCGGAGGTCGTCGTCGTCCACGATCTTCTCGAGCCGCTTGCGGACCCCGGCGCGGTCAAAGCGAATGAGCTTCTCGGGATAGTCCGGCAGCTCGAAGAGCACCTCGTCCATGAGCGAGCTCATGACGGTGTGGAGCCGGCGGGCGCCGATGTTCTCCATCCGGTCGTTGGCGAGCCACGCCACCCGCGCCACCTCCTCGATGCCGTCGGGCGTGAGCACCAGCTCCGCGCCCTCGGCCGCCACCAGCGCCTGGTACTGGCGGGTGAGGGAGTTCTCGGGCTCGGTCATGATGCGGATGAAGTCCGCCTCGGTCAGCGGCGTCAGCTCCACGCGGATGGGGAAGCGGCCCTGGAGCTCGGGGATCAGGTCCGCGGGCTTGCTCACGTGGAAGGCGCCGGCCGCGATGAACAGGATGTGGTCGGTGCGCACGTAGCCGTAGCGGGTCTGGACGGTGCTCCCCTCCACGATGGGGAGCAGGTCCCGCTGCACCCCCTCGCGCGAGACGTCGGGGCCGGTGGCCGGGCCGCGCTCGCCGGCGATCTTGTCCAGCTCGTCGATGAAGAGGATGCCGTGGTTCTCGGTGCGGTCGAGCGCCTCGTTCACCACGTCGTCCATGTCCACCAGCTTCTTGAGCTCCTCGTCGATGAGGATGCGGCGGGCCTCGGGGACGCGCACCAGGCGGCGTTTCTTCCGCTTGGGGAGCATCTCCTGCATCATCTCCATGAAGTTGATGTTCTCGCCCTCCATGCCCTGCGGTGGCTGCATCAGCTCCAGCATCGGGTAGCCCTGCGGGGTGACCTCCACCTCGACCTCGCGGTCGTCGAGCTTCCCGTCGCGCAGCAGCTGCCGCAGCTTCTCGCGCGAGCGGCTGCGGCGCTCCCCTTCGCCCTCGGCCGGCTCGGGCCTGGCCTGGCCGCCCGGTCCCACCACGAAGATGCCGGCGCGCTTCTCCTTCTTTTCCTCCACCGGCGGCGGCTCGGGCATGGGCGGCAGCAGGATGTCGAGCAGCCGCTCCTCGGCGCGCTGCTCGGCGGTGGGATAGACCTCATCCTCGCGCTCGGTGCGCACCATGCTGATGGCGGCGTCCACGAGCTCGCGCACCATGGACTCGGCGTCGCGGCCCACGTAGCCCACCTCGGTGAACTTGGTGGCCTCCACCTTCACGAAGGGCGCGCCCGCCAGCCGCGCCAGCCGGCGCGCGATCTCCGTCTTGCCGACGCCGGTGGGGCCGATGAGGATGATGTTGTAGGGCGTGATCTCGTCACGGATCTCCTCCGGCGCCTGCGCGCGGCGCCAGCGGTTCCGGATGGCGATGGCCACGGCGCGCTTGGCGGCGTCCTGGCCCACGATGTAGCGGTCGAGCTCCGCCACGATCTGGCGCGGCGGCAGTTCCTCCAGCCACGGCGGCGGCGCGGCCGGCTCGGTGGCGGGCGGGTCGGTGGCGATGTCGGTCATGCACTCACCTCGGGAAGGACGCGTCGCCGGGCCGGTCAGGGGGCCGGCGGACCGGGTGCCCCAACGCAGGCGCCAGTGCCAACGCGGCAGGCGGCGACGCACCCGCGCAATCTAGCAGGACTCAGGACGCTGCCGCCTCGGCCGGGGGCCGTGGGGCGCGGGCGCGTTCCATGTCCCGGAGCCGGTCCCGGTAGAGGAAGGCGTGGAGGGCGATGATGGCCACGGCGAGGAGGGTGGCGAGGCGGCCGTGGCGGGTGACCCAGTCGCGCTGGATGGCGTAGGCGCCGGCGAGCAGGGCCGGGAGCGGGAGGACCACGGCGCCGAGGACGGTCGCGGCACGCGGCGCGGCACGGTCGGCGGTGAGGCCGTTGGCCAGGGTATTGAAGAGCCACGCCGAGGCGATCCCGAGCAGCACGTGCGCCCCCAGCACCACGAGGGACTGCCGCCCGCGGCCGCCATCGATCAGGGCCTCGAACCCGCCGCGCATCACGCCGGCCGCGAGCACCGCGGCCAGCGCCAGCCAGCGGATCCCCATGAGGATGAACACCATGGCGAAGCCGCCGAGGCCCGACTTGTCGCCGCCGGGCAGGTGGCCGGCCATCTCGCCCCACGCGGTGGCCACGTAGATGGAGAAGAAGAGGCCGATGAGGAGGACGGCGTTCAGGACCAGCGTGGCGATGACAGTCATGGTCACGGCGGCGCGGCGCGCCCCGGGGGCTACTTCCGCTCCACCACCCGCTTGGGCGAGAGCCCGTAGCGTTCCATGCGCCGGTACAGCGTGGAGCGGGTGATGCCGAGCCGCGCGGCGGCCTCGGCCATGGTGGCGGAGCTGTTGACGACGGCCATGAGCCGCTCGTCCTCGCGGTCGATGGGGGAGGGCGTGCCGGCGTTCACGGCCACCTTCACGGCGTGCGGCCCCTGGGCCACGCCGCTCGCGGCGGCGCGGATGGCCTGCGGCAGGTCACCGAAGCGGACCACCGCGCCCGTCATCATCACCAGGCGGCGCACCAGGTTCTTGAGCTCACGCACGTTGCCGGGCCAGGGATAGGCCGAGAAGGCGTCGAACACCTCCGCATCGACGGTGACCTCGGTGACGCCGAGCTCGCGCGCGGTGGCCTCGAAGAAGCGGCGCGCGAGGCGGCGAACGTCGCCCGGCCGCTCGCGGAGCGGCGGGAGTTCGATGGGGATGACGTTGAGGCGGTAGTAGAGATCCTGCCGCAGGGCGCCGCTCGCCAGCGAGGCCTGGATGTCGCGGTTGGTGGCGGCGATGATGCGCACGTCCACCCGCCGCGTCTTGATGCTGCCCACGCGCTGGATCTCGTTCTCCTGCAGTGCCCGGAGCAGCGCGGCCTGCGCGGCCGGCGGCAGTTCCGCCACCTCGTCGAGCAGGATGGTGCCCCCTTCGGCCGCCTCGAGCTTGCCGATGGTGCCTTCCTTCCGCGCGCCCGAGAAGGCGCCGCCCTCGTAGCCGAAGAGCTCGCTCTCCACCAGCTCCCGCGGCAGCGCGGCGCAGTTCACGGCGATGAAGGGCTTGTCGCGCCGCGGGCTCGCGGCGTGGATGGCCTGGGCAAAGACCTCCTTGCCGGTGCCGGACTCACCGAACAACAGCACGGGCAGGTCGGTGCCCGCCGCCGCGAGCGCGGTGGCGCGCGCCGAGGCGAGCACCGGGCTGTCGCCGCAGATGTCCTCCATGGTGTAGCGCACCGCCTCGGGCCTGGTGGCCCGGGGCGCGGGGCGCGCGGCGGGGAGCGCGTGGCCCGCCCGCTCCACGAGAAGGCAGCCGCCCACCACGGTGGTGCCATCGAGCACGGGATACCAGACGCCGCGCTCGCCGGCGCCGGGAAGGCCGGGGACGGCCACCTCGCGCGGCATGGCGTCGGCGCTCTGGAGCAGCAGCTGGTCCACCGTGCGCCGGAGCACCGGGTGGTCCCGCCCCGGCGTGAAGGCGGGCGGCGCCGAGGGCGAGGCGGAGAGCACGCGGCCGGCGCGGTCCACGGCGAGCGTCACGTCACCCGGGTAGCGGAGCGAGAGGTCGGTGAGGCGGGAGAGCGCCAGGAAGCGGCGCTCGGTCTCGCGGGCGGCGAGGGTCTGCTCGATGGCCACCACCAGCGCGAGGGCCAGGTTCAGCGTGTGCGGGTGGGCGTACTCACGGAAGCCGGAGATGTCGAGGACGCCCAGGACCTGGCCGGTGGCCGGGTCGCGGACGGGCACCGCGGCGCAGTGCCACTTCTGCCAGCCCTCGCAGAAATGCTCCGCCCCCACGATGTGGGTGGCGAGCCCGGTGGCGAGCGCCGTGCCCGGGCCGTTGGTGCCCACCACGCCCTCGGACCAGTCGCCGCCGGGCCGGAAGTTGATGGCGGCGAGGCCGTCGAGCGCGGCCGGGTCGCCCTCGGCGGCGAGCATGCGCGCCTCGTGATCGAACAGCGTGAGGATGTGGCCCACGCCGCTGAAGGACGCCTGGTGCTGCCGGACCGCCTGCCGGGCCAGCGCCAGCCAGTCGTTCCGCTCCAGGGTCACGGCCAGCTGGTTGTCGTCCCAGACCAGGGGGGCGGCGGGGAGGTCGGGGCGGATGGAGGCCCAGAGGCTCCGCTCCCACGAGGCCCGCACCGCCGGCCGGATGCCCTCGGCCGCGCGCCGCTCGGCCACGGTCCACGCCCAGGCGCGCTCCAGCGTGCGCTGGGCGTCGTGGTCAAAGGGCAGGAGATCGGACGTCTGCATGGGGAGCTCCGGGCTGGCACCCGTCCCGGGCGGGACCGGGCAGGTCCCGCCGCATGGCGACCCGACAAAGTTGGCGCCGGACGGGGGTCCCGCAAGGCGGGCGCGACATTTGTCCCGCCGCGCGACATCCGCCCGGGACAGCCGTCCCGGCGGGACGCGACACGGCCGCTGGCTCCGGTGACGGACGTGTCGGCTAAGTCGTTCTTCAGCCTCGGCTTGACGGACCCTCAGATATTGCTGGTCGGTCTGGCCCACCGCATGCCCTAGGGGGACCCATCCTGCAGCGCCCCCGTTCTCCAACCCAGCCAGCCGAGGAGTCCCGCCATGGCTACCACGGTACCGCCGAGCGCCACCGCTACCCTTCCGAGCGGCGCGAAGAGCTTCAAGACCCAGATCCCGATCCGGGCCCGGTACGACAACTGGATCGCGGGCGAGTACGTCGCCCCGGCCCGCGGGCAGTACTTCACCAACGTGACGCCGGTGACCGGCCAGCCGCTGTGTGAAGTGGCCCGCTCCACCCACGAGGACGTGGACAAGGCGCTCGACGCCGCCCACGCCGCCTTCCTCTCCTGGGGCATCACGAGCCCCACGTACCGCGCCAACATCCTCAACAAGATCGCCGACAAGCTGGAGCAGAACCTCGAGGCGCTGGCGCTCATCGAGACGCTCGACAACGGCAAGCCGATCCGCGAGACCATGGCGGCGGACCTGCCGCTCGCCATTGACCACTTCCGCTACTTCGCGGGGGTGATCCGGGCGCAGGAAGGGACCATGGGCGAGCTGGACCACGACACCGTGTCGTACCAGTTCCTGGAGCCCCTCGGCGTGGTGGGCCAGATCATCCCGTGGAACTTCCCGTTCCTGATGGCGGCGTGGAAGCTCGCGCCCGCGCTCGCGGCCGGGAACTGCGTGGTGCTCAAGCCGGCGGAGCAGACGCCGGTGACGATCATGGCGGTGATGGAACTCATCGCCGACATCCTGCCGAGCGGGGTGGTGAACGTGGTGCAGGGGTTCGGCGTCGAGGCGGGCAAGCCGCTGGCCTCGAGCCCGCGGATCGCGAAGGTGGCGTTCACCGGGGAGACCACGACGGGCCGCCTCATCATGCAGTACGCCAGCGAGAACCTCATCCCGGTGACGCTCGAGCTGGGTGGCAAGTCGCCCAACATCTTCTTCGCCGACGTCATGGAGGCGGACGACGACTTCTTCGACAAGGCGCTCGAGGGCTTCGCCATGTTCGCGCTCAACCAGGGCGAGGTGTGCACCTGCCCGAGCCGCGTGCTGGTGCAGGAGTCGATCTACGACAAGTTCATGGAGCGCGCGGTGGCGCGGACGCAGGCCATCGTCGAGGGCAGCCCGCTCGACAGCAAGACCATGATCGGCGCCCAGGCCTCGAACGACCAGCTTGAGAAGATCCTGAGCTACATCGCCATCGGGAAGCAGGAGGGCGCCAAGGTCCTCACCGGCGGCGCGCGCCGGGTGCACCCGGGCGAGCTCGAGGGCGGCTACTACGTGCAGCCGACGATCTTCGAGGGCCACAACAAGATGCGCATCTTCCAGGAGGAGATCT
>CAZRCT010000080.1:0-15649 GCA_964598655.1 uncultured Gemmatimonadaceae bacterium | reverse complement strand
GGGCGAAGGCGCTGCCCAAGCTGATCGGCGGCCCGGGGACCAAGGCCGGCTGAGGTACCACGAGTGCCGGGAACAGAGCGGGGCCCGTCGTTGGACGGGCCCCGCTCGTCTTTCCGGGCCCGCCGGCGCACGGCCGGCCACGGACCCCGGCGCGCTAGCCGAGCGCCCCCATCGCCGCCGCCAGCGCCTGGTCGCGCCAGCGGGTGAGCAGCTCCGCGGGGAGGCCGGTGGAGGCGGCGAGGGCGTCGGCGGGCTCGCCGCTCATGAGGCGGAGGACGATGCGGCGGCGCTCCTCCGGGCTCCAGCTGTGCGGGTCCGGGGCCAGCGGGGTGACCGGCGCCGTGGGGGCCTCGGGGGCCGGCGGCGGCGGGAGGGCCCGGCGGGCCAGGTGCCGGCGCTCCAGCGCGCGCTCCACCTGGCGGCGCCAGTGGAGCACCAGGGCGCGGGCGCGGTCGTCGAGGGCGCCCTCGCTCCGGCGGTCGGCGTAGAGGCAGCCGATCAGCGCGTCCTCGAGCACGATGGGCAGCACCGCGAAGGCGCCGGCGCCGAGGGTCGAGGCGAGCTGGCGGTCGTCGCCGCGCATGGTGCCGGTGACGAAGAGGTCGCGCCGGTCCAGCATGGCCACGCCGAGCGAGCTGGTGCGGCTCGTGGCCGGGAAGCGGAACTGGCCCACCAGCTCGTCAATCCGCTCGCCCCAGCCCAGGCGGCCCACCACCTCGTGCCGCGACGGCGTGAGCAGCGAGAAGAGCACCCGCTCATAGCGCCCCGCCCGGGCGAGCCCCCGGAGCCCCTGCTCGAGCGCCGCATCGAAGTCAAAGCCCGGCTCGAGCCGCAGGTCGCTCGGCTCGCCGTCCGGGTCCGCCTCGTCCTCGAGGACCACCGCCGGGCTGGTGGCGGTCGTGCCATTGAGCGCAACGCCCCCGGCGGGTGTCGCCTTCCGGGCGGCGAGCGGGTGGCCGAGGACGGTGAGCGCCTCGCTCACCTGGTTCTCGTAGCGGAGCGCGTCGAGCGACACGCCCATGTCGCTCGCCGTCTGCCGCGTCTCGGCCAGGCCCGCCTGCACCACCTCGGCGAACTGCTCGGAGGTGACGGGCAGCGTGGGCCGGTACTTCTCGAGCAGGCCCGCGAGCGCCGGGTCCGGCCGGCCGTCGGTGTGGCGGTAGGCCATGATGGTGAGCTCGTGGGAGAGCGCCGTGATGGCGCCGAGCGGCGAGGCCTGCGCGGCGCCGGGCGCCATCACCGCGGCGATGTTGGCCATGCCGAGGCGGCGGCAGAGCGCCTGGCCGAGTTCCTCGAAGGGGAAGCCGAGCACCTTGAGCGCGGCGAGGCCCGCGGGGATCCGCTCCTCCTCGGCGAGCGCCAGCACCTCGGCGTACTCGCGGGGGAAGTGGCAGGCAATCAGCACCTCGCCGAGGTTCCGGAACATGCCGCAGAGGTAGGCCTCCTCCGGGCTCGGGTAGTGGAGCCGGTTGGCCAGCTCGCGCGCGTGGTTGGCCGAGAGCATGGAGAGCAGCATCAGCTCCCGGAGCCCCGGCGACTTCCGCTGGTAGTGCTCGAACAGCATGAGGCCGACGACGAGGTCGCGGATCGTCTTGGCGCCGATCAGCGCGATGGCGTGCGTGGCGGTGAGGGCGGAGGTGCCCCAGCGGTTGTAGTAGGTGGAGTTGGCGGTCTTGAGGACCTTGAGGGTGAGGCCGTACTCCTTGAGCACCACGTCGGCCACCTCGCTCACCGAGGTGCGCTCGTCGTTGAGCCAGGCCAGGATCGCGGACACCTGCTTGGCGATGGCCGGGAAGCCCTCGCCCCCCATGATGGCCTCGAGGTGGCGCTCCACGGCCGCCTCCCGCTCGGCGGGCGGCAGGATGGCGTAGCGGCGGGCGGCGGGTGCGGTCACGGGGCCTCGGGGTCGGGCGGGGCGGGCGGGTCCGCACCCCGTCTCCCTCGCTATCGGCCCCGGGCCGGGGAAGCTGAAGGCTTCCTTCAGGATAGCCGCAGGGTGCCCAGGGCGCGGACCTCCTCCCGGATGCTCTCGGGGTCCCAGCCCCGGTCCTGCTCGGTGCCGAACTCGCCGCGGTCGGACTGGAGCAGCTCCTCCAGCGCGGCGATGCGCTGGCGGGCCAGGGAGATGTAGGCGGCGCGGTCGCCGCGGGTGGCGGCGAGCTCGGCGAGGGCGGCCTCGTCGTACTTCCGGAACACCTGGGCCGCGCGGTGCGCGGCGTAGCCCCGCATGCCGAGCAGCCGGAGGGCGTCCACGCCCACGCGGAGCGCCGTGTCGAGCGTGTCGCGGTAGATGTGGGTGAGGCCCAGGTCCATGAACTCGTAGGTGTCGGGCCGGTCGTTGGCGCGGGCCAGCACGGTGAGGTGAGGGAAGTGCCGCTGCACCAGCCGCGCGAGTTCGAGGTTCTTCTCCGGGCTGTCGAGCGCCAGGATGATGATCCTGGCCTTGTGGGCGCCGGCGGCGTGGAGGAGGTCGAGGCGGGTGGCGTCGCCGTAGAAGACCTTGAGGCCCATGCGGCGGAGCAGCTCCACGCGGTCGCCGTCGTTGTCGAGCACCACGGCGGGATGGCCGTTGGCGCGGAGCAGGCGGCCCACCGTGTTGCCGAAGCGGCCGAAGCCGCAGATGATGACGCCCGCCTCCTCGTCGATGGCGTCGGCGGGGCGCGCCTCCCCCGGCGCGCCGGCCAGGCGCGGCGCCACCAGCCGCTCGTAGGCCACCATAAGCACCGGGGTCACGGCCATGCTGAGCGCGGTGACGGCCACCAGCGGGCCCGTCACCTCGCTGCCGAGGACGCCGAGGCTCGCCGCGAAGGCCAGCAGCACGAAGGCAAACTCCCCCACCTGCGGCAGCGCAAAAGCAAAGAGCAGGCCCTGGTCCGTGGAGAGCTTGAAGAGCCGGCCGAGCACCGCGAGCACCACCAGCTTGGCCACGAGCACGAGCCCCACGAGCCCCACGATGGTCCCCGGCCGCTCGGCGATGAGCCGGAAGTCGATGGACGCGCCCACCGCAATGAAGAAGAGGCCGAGCAGCAGGCCCTTGAACGGCTCGATGTCGCCCTCGAGCTCATGGCGGTACTCACTGTCCGCCAGCACCACGCCCGCCAGGAAGGTCCCGAGCGCGGGGGAGAGCCCCACCGACTGCATGAGCAGCGCGATGCCGATGACGAGGACCAGGGCCGCCGCCGTGAACATCTCGCGGAGCCCGGTGCCCGCCACCGCGCGGAGCGCCGGCCGCACCGCGAAGCGGCCGAGCGCCACCACGCCGGCCACGGCGCCGAGCACCACGAGGGTCTTGCCCCAGCCGGGGAGGCCGTCGGTCCAGCCGCCGTGCGCGGCGGCGGCCACGGCGCCCGCCGGCGCCAGCAGCGGGAAGAGCGCCAGCATGGGGATCACGGCGAGGTCCTGGAAGAGCAGCACCGCGAAGCTGCTCTGCCCGGCGGCCGTCTTCATCAGGCCCTTCTCGCCGAGCATCTGCAGCACGATGGCCGTGGAGCTCATGGAGAGCGTGAGGCCGACGGCCACCGCCGCGGGGAAGGAGAGCCCGAACGCCAGCGCCAGCGCGCCGAGCACGGCCGCGCTCCCCACCACCTGGAGCCCGCCGAGCCCGAGGATCGGGGCGCGGAGGCGCCAGAGCAGCGCGGGCTCGAGCTCGAGGCCCACCAGGAACAGCATCATCACCACGCCGAACTCGGCCACGTGCATCACGTCGGCGCCTTCCTGCCCCACCAAGTGCAGCCCGAAGGGCCCGATGATCACGCCGGCCAGCAAGTACCCGAGCACCGAGCCGAGCCCTGCCCGCTTGGCGAGCGGCACGGCGACGCAGGCGGCCGCGAGGTAGACGAACGCCTGGCCGAGGAAGCCGCCGCTCATGGGGCCTCCGCCGGGACGGGGAGGGTGTCGCGCAGCTGCTCGAGGTGGCGGCGGTAGGCGGCCGCGGCGGCATCAATCTCCGGCAGGTTCATGCGATGGCTCCCGAGCACCACGTAGGGCGGCAGCCACGCCATGCCGCAGAGGTGCGCCGTCTGCTCAATGGGAACGAGGAAGTCCGCCACCGGGTGCTGGTTGAAGCCGCCCACCTGGTAGGCCTGCTCGCCGCCGCCGGCGCTCGTCACCACCTGCAGCTGCTTGCCGCGGAGGCGGGTGCCGCTCCGGCCGTAGGCCCAGCCGTGCTCGAGCACCAGGTCCATCCACTGCTTCAGGATGGCCGGCGTGCTGTACCAGTAGAGCGGGTACTGAAGCACCACGAGCTGGTGGGTGAGCAGCAGTTCCTGCTCGCGCCGCACGTCGATGTCGAAGTCGGGGTATGCCTCGTAGAGGTCGTGGACGTAGATGCCGGGGAGGCCGGCGGCCGCCTGCAACAGGCGCCGGTGGACCCGGGACTTCTCGAGCGCGGGATGCGCAAACAGCACGAGGATGGAGGCCATGCCGGAATGATTCCCGGTCCCGGTTCGGCCGCAAGTCCCGGATAGCCGCCGCCCGGCCCGGCCCTTATCCTGTTCCCATGGCTCAGCACCCCACCATTCCCGACGCGACGGCCTGGGAGGCCGTGACCCGGCGCGATGCCGCGTACGACGGCCGGTTCGTCTACGCGGTGACGAGCACCGGGATCTTCTGCCGGCCCTCGTGCCCCTCGCGGCGGGCGCGGCGGGAGCGGGTGCGCTTCTACGGCACCCCGGCCGAGGCGCGGGCGGCGGGGTTCCGGGCGTGCAAGCGGTGCAAGCCGGAGCAGGCGGCCGGGGTGAGCGCGGCGGCGCAGGCGGTGGCCCGGGCGCGGGCGGTGCTCGACGCGGCGGCGGGGGCGCCGGTGTCGCTGGCCGAGCTGGCGAAGGCCACCGGGATGAGCGCCTGGCACCTGCAGCGCACCTTCAAGAAGCTCACCGGCCTCACCCCGCGCGAGTACGCCGAGGCGCGGCGGGCGGAGCGGCTCCGCACGGCGCTCCGGGTGGAGCCGAGCGTGAGCCGCGCCACCTACGAGACGGGGTTCGGCTCCTCGAGCCGCCTCTACGAGCGGGCACACCTGCTGCTCGGCATGACGCCGGGCGCATACAAGAAAGGCGGGGCGGGCATGGAGATCCGGTACACCATCGTGGGCTCACCGCTCGGGCGGCTGCTGGTGGGCGTCACCGAGCGGGGCGTGGCGGCGGTGCTGCTCGGCGAGGACGATCGCGCGCTCGTGGCCGAGCTCGCGGAGAAGTTCCCCAACGCCGCCCGCGAGCGCGTGGACGACGGCGCCGAGGAGTGGCTCGGCGGGCTGGTGAAGGAAGTGTCGCGCCGCATCGAGCGGCCGGGGAGCTTCGGCGGCGAGCCGCTGCCGCTCGACCTCGTGGGCACCGCCTTCCAGTGGCGGGTGTGGCAAGCCCTGCTCGAGATCCCGGCCGGCGAGACGGTGAGCTACCAGGAACTCGCGGCGCGGCTCGGCATGCCCTCCAGCACGCGCGCGGTGGCGAGCGCCGTGGCCGCCAACCGCGCGGCGGTGCTGGTGCCCTGCCACCGCGTGGTGCGGAGCGACGGGTCGCTCGGCGGCTATCGCTGGGGGCTGCCGCGCAAGCGGGCGTTGCTCGAGCAGGAGCGCGCTACCTCCTGAGGGGAATTGCCGCGGCCGCCGCGCCTCCCCACACTCCGGCATGTCCACGATCCGCGCCACCACCCTGGCGCTCACCGGCTTCGGGGTGGCCCCCACGGTGGCCAGCGCCGAGATCCGCGAACTGAGCGCGGGGGAGCGGCTGCGCCGGGGGGTCGGCGCGGCCGCGCTCGGCCTGCTGCTCGCCATCCTGACGCTGCCCATTCCCATCGTGCACTTCGTCTTCCCCCTCGTGGCGCTGGTCGGCGGGCTGGTGCTCGGCGTGCGGCGCTTCGGGCAAGGGGAACTCTTCCACCGGGTGGTGGGGGCGTGCCCCTTCTGCGGGCGGGACGGGCGCTGGGGGCTCACCCACGCGCCGGTGCGGCTGCCGCGCGACCTGTCCTGCCCCGCGTGCCGCAAGACCCTCGCGCTCGAGGCGCCGCGCACGGGGGGTTGAGAAACGGGCCCCGGCGGGGATCTTTCCTCCGATCCCCTCTCCCCACCGGAGCCTCCCCATGCGTCTTTCCCCGCTGCTCGCCGCCGCCCTCCTGGCGGCGCCGCTCGCCGCGCAGGTCCCGAGTCCCGACCTCCAGATTGCCGGCGCCGTGCAGCCGCTTCCCGAGGCCGACCGCGCCACGGCGACGGTGATCGGCTACCGGAACTACGGCCGCCTCACCGTGCTGCGCCAGGGGACCGGCAGCATGGTCTGCCTGGCGGACGATCCCGCGGCCGAGTCGTGGCACGTGGCCTGTTACCACAAGGACCTCGAGCCCTTCATGGCGCGGGGCCGCGAGCTCGAGGCGCAGGGCCTCAAGCGCCCCGCCATCGACAGCGTGCGCCTGGCCGAGATCACGGCGAAGACCCTGCCGTTCCCCGACGGCCCGCGGGCCCTCATCAACCTCTCCGCCCCCAAGGACAGCATCGACGCGGCCACCGGCACGGCGCGGAACCCGCGGCGGCTGGACGTGGTGTACGTGCCGTACGCCACGGCGGCGTCGGTGGGCTTCCCCGAGGTGCCGGGCGTGGGGCCGTGGCTCATGTACCCCGGGAAGCCGTGGGCCCACCTGATGATCATGCGCTGACGTGGACCCGATCGAGCGCGACTGCTTCTGGCTCGCGGGGCTCGCGCCCCGCGAGGTGACCCCGCTGGCCGCGCCCACCACCGCCGACATCGTGGTGGTGGGCGCGGGCTTCACGGGGCTCTGGTGCGCGCTCTTCCTCAAGGAGATGGCGCCGGAGCGGGAGGTCGCGGTGGTGGAGCAGGGCATCGCCGCCTACGGCGCCAGCGGGCGGAACGCCGGCATGCTCTCGGAGACGGTGGACCACAGCCACGCGCTGGCCATCCAGCACTTCGGTATGGACGAGGCGCGCCGCCTGGCGCGGGTGGGCGAGGAGAACGTGGCCGAGATGCTGGCGTTCCTGGCCGCGCGGAACATCGCCTGCGACTGGGAGCCGACGGGGCGCCTCATGGTGGCGCTCACCGACGGCCACATCGAGGAGTGCCACAAGAACATCGCCATTGCGCAGGAGCTCGGCATCACGGGCTTCCGGTACCTCACCGGCGAGGAGGTGCGGGCCGAGGTGCACAGCCCGCTCTACCGGGGTGCGGTGGAGGTGACGCGCGGCGGCATCTGCGACCCCGCCAAGCTCACCGACGGCCTCCGGCGCGAGGCGGTGCGCCAGGGGGTGCGGGTGTACGAGCGCTCGGCGGTGCGCGCCATCGAGGAGGAGGGGGGCAAGCTCCGGGTGCGGAGTGCCGCCGGCGGCTCGCTCCTGGCGGGGCACGTGGTCCTGGCTACCAGCGCCTACACCCACCACCTGCTGCCGCGCGTGCTGCGCCGCTTCATCCCGCTGTACGACTACATCATGGTGAGCGAAAAGCTCACCGCCGCCCAGTGGGCGGCCATCGGCTGGACGAAGCGCCAGGGCATCACCGATGGCCGGACCTTCTTCAACTACTACCGCCCCACCGCGGACGGCCGCGTGCTCTGGGGCACCAGCGAGGCGGCCTACCACGGCAACAACCGGGTGGACCCGGCCTGCGACCACTCACCCGGCCACTACGCGTCCCTCGAGGCCGGCTGGAAGCGCCACTTCCCCGACGCGGCCGATCTCCGCTGGGAGTACAAGTGGGGCGGCGCCATCTGCTCCACCACGCGGCTCACGCCGTTCTTCGGCCGCGCCTTCCACAACCGCCTCTCCTACGGCCTGGGCTTCACCGGCCACGGCCTCGGCAGCACCCGCATCGCCGGCCGCATCCTGGCGCACCTGGCGCTCAACCGTCCCGGCGACGTGCTGTCCCTCCCGCTCGTGACCAAGCCCCCCTTCCCCTACCCGCCCGAGCCGATCCGCGGCTGGGCGGTGAACGCCGTGACCCGCGCCCTCCGCCAGGTGGACGAGGGGCGGCCGCCGAACCTCATGCTGCGGGCGCTGGATCGGCTCGGGATCGGGTTTTCGTCGTAGGTTTTGGGTGGGTGAGGGGAACCACAGAGGCACAGAGGACACGGAGGGCACAGAGAACTGCCCGTTCATGGTGGGCTCACGGCAGGGTGAGCCCATGATGTTTTTGTTGGTGTGACTTCGGGTCCGGCAACGCCCCCAACCTGCGCGGAGCCCCACCCAGGAACATCAGAGCCCGGGTCGGCAACGCGCCGATCCGGGCTCGATCCCTCCGTGCCCTCCGCGTCCTCTGTGCCTCTGTGGTTTTTCAGTCCCGGCCCGTCCCCACCAGCTCACCCTTCGACACGGCTGAGCGCGGCATCGAGCGCCTCGAGGGCGAAGTCCACGTCTGCCGCGGTGAGGCACATGGGCGGCTTGATGCGGAGGGTGTTGCCGTCGAGGCCGCCCTTGCCGATCAGGATGCCGAACTCGCGCAGGTGCTCCATGATGGCGAGCGCCTCCTCCTTGGCCGGCGCCTTGGTGCCGCGGTCCTTCACCAGCTCCACGCCGAGCATGAGCCCCTTGCCGCGGACGTCGCCGATCAGGCGGTGGCGGCGCTGCAGGTCCAGCAGGCCGGCCTTGAAGCGGCCGCCGACGGACTGGGCCTTGGCCTGGATGCCCTCGTCGTCAATCACCTGCAGGGTGGCGAGCCCCGCCGCCATGCTGATCGGGTTGCCGCCGAAGGTGTTGAAGTGGATGCGCTGCGTGAGCTTCTCGGCGATCTCCCGCCGGGTGGTCACCGCGGCGAGCGGCGCCCCGTTGCCGATCCCCTTGGCCATGGTGACGATGTCCGGCACCACGCCGTAGTTCTGGAAGCCCCAGTAGTGCTCGCCCGTCCGGCCAAAGCCGGTCTGCACCTCATCGGCGATGCAGAGGCCCCCGGCGGCGCGCGCGTGCGCGTACGCCTCGCGCAGGTAGTTGGCCGCCCCGGCCGTGGCGCCGCCCACGCCCTGGATCGGCTCCGCCATGAACGCGGCGATGCGGCCCGGCGTCGAGTAGCGGACGATCTCCCGCACCTCGTCGGCGCTCCGGCTGGCGATCTCCTCCGGCGTGCCCGTGAAGGGGCTCCGGTAGGGATCGGGGCAGATGGCGTGGTGGAAGCCCGAGTTGAGCTGCTGCGGAAACTTCCAGGTGTGGTGGCTGGTGGCCGCCATCATGGAGGAGCTGCCGCCGTGGTAGCTGTTCCGCACCGCGATGACGTCCTGGTTCCCGGTGTAGGCCCGCGCCAGCAGCACCGCCAGGTCGTTGGCCTCGCTCCCCGAGTTCACGAAGTAGGTGACGTCGAGGCCCGGCGGCATCTTGGACGCCAGCTTCTCGGCGAACTTCGGGAAGTTGGGATGGAGGTAGATAGTGGTGGTGTGCGCCAGCAGCCCGGCCTGCTCCTGGATGGCCTGCGTCACCTTCGGGTGGCAGTGGCCCACGCTCACCGTCACGATGCCGGCGAAGAGGTCGAGGTAGCGCCGCCCCGTCTCGTCGAAGAGGTACTGCATGTGCCCCTCGACGATCAGCAGCGGCTCCTTGTAGAGCGTGAAGATCGCGGGGTTGGTGTAGCGCTGCCGGAGCGCGAGGATCTCCGCCTTGGAGGGGCCGGTGTAGCGACGCGGCTGGTGGTCGCTCGGCGGCATCACGGGGATGCTCGGGGCGGTGGCGGTCATGGGCTGTCCTTGGTGCGGCGCTGCCGGGGGACCTCCAGGGATGGCCCCCACCTCGGTGCTGGCGAGATCCCCGCTCGCCTCCTGCGCGCGCGGCCCGGGAGCCGGGCCTACTTGCTCATCCAGTTGGTGCCGGCGTCGCGGTTCCACTTGGTGGTGATCTTGCGGCTCTGGGTCCAGAACTCGAGCGAGCCCTTCCCCGTGATGTCGCCCACACCGAAGCGGGAATCGTTCCACCCGCCGAAGCCGAACGGCTCGCGCGGCACCGGGACGCCCACGTTGACGCCCACCATGCCGGCGCTCGCCCGCTCCATGGCGCTCCGCGCGGCGCCGCCCGACTCGGTGAAGATGGAGGCTGCGTTGCCGTAGGGCGAGGCGTTCTCCACCGCGAGGGCGCCCTCGAGGTCCCGGGTCCGGACGATCGCCAGCACCGGCCCGAACACCTCCTCCTGCGCAATCTTCATCTCGGGCCGCACGTGGTCCAGCACCGTGGGGCCCACGTACCAGCCGCCCGCCTTGCCGGGCACCGTGGCGCCGCGGCCGTCCACGAGGAGCGTGGCGCCCTCCGCCACCGCGTCGGTGATGTAGCCCTCGATGCGCGCCTTGGCCGCCGCCGAGATCACCGGGCCGACGTCCTTCCCCACCACCAGCCGCCGCGCCTGGTGCGCCAGCTTGTCCACGATGTGGTCGGTGGCGGAGACGGCCACCATCACCGACGCCGCCATGCAGCGCTGGCCGGTGCAGCCGGACATGGCCGCGAGCACCCCGCCCGCCGCCATCTCGGGATCGGCGTCCGGCATGACGATCACGTGGTTCTTGGCGCCGCCCAGGCAGAGGGCCCGCTTGAGGTTCCCCGTGGCGCGGCGATAGACGGCCTGCGCCACCCGGGTGGAGCCCACGAACGTGAGGGCGCGGACTCGCGGGTGGTCGCACAGCGCCTCGGCCACCACGCGGTCGCCCTGGACCACGTTGAAGACGCCGTCGGGGAGGCCGGCCTCCTTGAGCAGCGCCGCGATCCGCAGCGACGAGTACGGCACCGTCTCCGACGGCTTCATGATGAAGCAGTTGCCGAGCGCGATGGCGTTCGGGATGCTCCAGTGCGGCACCATCGAGGGGAAGTTGAACGGGTTGATGGCCGCCACCACGCCGAGCGGGACGCGCTCCAGGCGGCACTCGACGCCGCGGCTCACCTCCAGCACCTCGCCCCCCGCCAGCTGCGGCAGCGAGCAGGCAAACTCGGTGAGCTCGATGGCCTTGAGGATCTCGGCGTCCGCCTCACCGGGGAGCTTGCCGTGCTCCTCGGTGATGAGCGCGGAGAGCTCGCGGAGGTGCTTCTCCAGCAGCGTCTTGTAGCGGAAGAAGACCTGCACCCGCTCCTTGATGGGCAGCGCGCTCCAGGCGGGGAACGCCGCTTCCGCGGCCTCGACCGCCCGGTCCACCGTGGCGGCGTCGCCGAGGGGCACGCGCCCCAGCACTGAGCCATCGGCCGGGTTGTGTACGTCTAGGTACCGGGGGCCGCCGGCCACGGGCTGGCCGCCGATGACGTGGGTGCAGTCGGGGTACTTCACGGGGGGCTCCTCAGGAGCGCGGGATGCGGGAGGGGAGTCTGGCGCGTCCCGGGGACCATTGTCAATGTTGTGGCCGGATTCCTGATTACTATTGTAGGCCGATCTGCTGGCCCGACGGCCGGTGCCCGATGGCGCGGGCCTTGCCCCCTCGGGGTCAAACCGGCGGCCGTCTGGCTCGCCCACACACACCTAAGTACAGGCTGGATCTATGATTAGGATGTCGGAACCGACCCGGTCCCGCGGCACCCTCCTGCGTGCATCCCTGCGGCGGTCATGGCGTTTTCCGGTGTTGCTCCTCGCGGCGGCGGCCGTGGTGGCCGGCTGCGGTGGGGGCGGCTCGGATCCGAGCGGCCAGCAGGCGCTCGACCTCCTGACCCAGCCTCCCGCCACCGCCCAGGCGCGCGCCACGCTCTCGCCGGCGCCGGTGGTGCAGCTCTTTGATGCCAGCGGCAACGCGCTGGCCCAGGCCGGCGTCACCGTCACCGCCACGCTCCAGGCCGGCAGCGGCTCGCTCCTCGGCACCACCACGGCGCAGACCAACGCCCAGGGTCAGGCCACCTTCAATAACCTGAGCATCGCCGGCACCACCGGCACCAAGACGCTGCGCTTCACCGCCACGGGCTTTGCCGGGATCAACTCCGGCAACATCACGCTCACCGCGGGCGCGGCGGCCCAGCTGCTGGCCAACAGCACCCTGTCGCAGACGGCGCTCCTCAACTCGGCGGTGGGCACCAAGCCGTCGGTGAAGGTGGCGGACCTCGATGGCAACGGCGTGGGCGGTGTGAGCGTCACCTTCGCGGTGACGGGGGGCGGCGGGTCGGCCACCGGCACCAGCGCCACCAGCGATGGCGCCGGCGTGGCTACCGTGGGCAACTGGACCGTGGGCGGCGCCGTGGGCGCCAACACCATGACGGCCACCTCGGCCGGCCTGGCGGGAAGCCCGATCACCTTCACGGCCACCGGCGCCACCAGCATCTCCAACTTCACCATCACGCTGGTGTACCTCACCAGCGCCACCACCGCGCAGCAGCAGGCCTTTGACGCGGCCAAGGCGCGCTGGGAGCAGATCATCACCGGGGACGTCACCGACTTCACCATCCCGGTGCCGTTCAACACCACGGACTGCGGCGCCGGCGTGGCGCAGAGCATCAGCGGCACCGTGGACGACGTGCGCATCTACGTGGAGCTGAGCCCCATCGACGGTGTCGGCAACGTCCTCGGCGCCGCCGGCCCCTGCGATCTCCGGCCGAGCGGCAGCAAGCTGCCGTACATCGGGGTCATGAACTTCGACACCGCCGACCTGGTGCAGTTGCAGACCGACGGCGAGCTCAACGACGTGATCCTCCACGAGATGGGCCATGTGCTGGGCTACGGCACGCTGTGGGAGGCCATCCCGGGCTTCTGGTCGCTGACCTGGCTCTCGGGCGGCTGCCCGGCCAACACCCCGGTGTTCAACGGCCCCGCGGCGCTGGCGGCCTACAAGACCAACGGGGCGCCGACCGCCACGTCGGTCCCGGTGGAGGACTCCGGCACCTGCACGGGCCCCGATGGCGACGGCACGCGGGACTCGCACTGGGAGGAGAGCATCTTCCGAAGCGAGCTCATGACCGGCTTCATCAGCGGCACCGTGCGCCCGCTCAGCGCCACCACCATCCGCTCCCTCGAGGACCTCGGCTACACCGTGGACCCGAGCAAGGGTGATCCGTTCGACATCACCACCCAGCCCACGCTGGTCCGCCCGGGCGCGCCGCCGAAGGCGCTCACCCGCGACGTGATCCGGCTGCCGCGCTGGACCGTGGACCCGACGGGGCACCGGCGCTCGCAGTACTCGAAGCCCTGACCCCAGGGCGCCAGGGTTGACCGGCACGCGGGCGGGGAGCGAGAGCTCCCCGCCCGCGGGCCATTTCGGGACCTGCATCACACGCCGGGCGGGCCCCCGCCGTCCCGTCCGGCCCGCCTCACGGAACCCCGGTAGCTCCCGTCACGGACGAACCCGATCGTTTCGCTACAGTTTGTCCCTGTCGTTGGTCTCCCGCTGATCCCAGTGACTTCCTGGAGGTTCCGTGCGCGGTGCCCTCCGCGCGGCGCTTGCCGCGTGCCTGCTGATGATGCTGCCCGGCCTGCTGCCGGCCCAGGCCAACGCCCGGCGCGGGGTGTGGCTCGGGCTCGGGCTCGGGCATGGCTCGGCCCAGCTCACCTGTGCCATCTGCGCCGGCGGCCGCGACGGCGGCCTCTCCGGCTTCGTGCGCGGCGGCGTGGCGCTCTCCCCGCGGGTGCTGCTCGGGGCGGAGGTGCTGGGCTGGCGCCGCCACCAGGGCGGTGGCGACTACACGCTGACCTCGGCCCAGGGGCTCCTGGTGCTCTACCCCTGGCGCACCCGGGCGCTGCACTTCTCCACCGGGGCCGGCCTGGCGCGCTACACCGCGCAGGACAGCAACAACGAGATCAGCACCCAGGCCTTCGCCATGCAGGTGGGCGCGGGCTGGGACGTGCCGGTGCGCCGGGGGATCTCGGTGACGCCGTTCGTCAACTTCGTGGCCACCACCGGCGCCGACGTCACGGTGAACTCCACCGCGTCGAGCCTCTCCGCCAACTCGAGCCTCATCCAGGTCGGCCTCGGCGTCACGCTGCACTGACGCCGGCCGACGGAGGACTTCCATGCATTCCTCGCCCTTCCTGCGCCGGTCCCTGACCGCGCTCCTGACCCTGGCCGCCGCCTGCGACTCCGGCTTCAGCCGCCTGAGCCCACCCGAGGAGACGGGGCCGAGCGTGGCCTACGGGCTCTGGAACCCGGGCCCCAACGACACCTGCACCAAGGCCGTCCACGACGCTTACTCGGTCGTGGGCCCCGACGGCAAGCGCTATCCCACCTGGCACCCGGCGGTGGACCCCTCGGGCTGCACCTTCGGGCACGAGCACGGGCGGGACCCGCGCGGCTCGCGGCTCTACGCCGAGGTGGGGCCGATCCCGTTCGGGCTGGCCAACGAGGCGCTGGAGACGTGGGACCCGCAGAACCCGCGGCGCGAGGACCACTTCGGCCACAAGCTGGACTGGGAGAACGACGTGGAGATGGTGCGGGAGGACGGCGTCACCGGCGCCATCTTCACCGTCAAGTGCGACGTGCTGGCGAAGCTGCACCAGGGCACCCATTCCAAGGACGCCTTCACCAACAACCTGCACGAGCTGGTCTATCACATCCGCTGCAGCGACGACACCGAGCTCCACGTCACCATGCTGACGGCCATCGGCGCGGCCGGCGGCTTCACCCGCTCCTGCGACGGGGTCCGGGTGGAGGTCGGGACTCCGGTGCCCGCCAACTCGCCGGACGGCGGCGGGCAGCGGCGGGTCCCGGACAAGAGCTGCGTGGACCAGTACATCCGCGCCGCGACCAACGGGCAGGACGCCGACTACAGCCGCGCGCTGCACGAGAGCTGGGAGACCTCCAACGTGATCCGCACCGCGAGCGGGCGCGCGCTGGCGCACTTCAACCCGTACTTCCAGGTGTTCACCCCGAGCCGCTACTACGACCCGGCGGCGCCGAACCTGGTGGGCCGGCCCATCGCCGTGTGCGACAGCCTCGATCCCTCGCGCGACCGCCGCAACGACCTCTGCGACCTCTCCACCAACGACGGCACCCTCACGGGCCTCGGCTTCGACGACGCGCGCTCGCGCTTCAACGGGGTGCGGCGGTTCATCGACGTGAACGAGAACGACATCGACAACGCCGACGGGCCGCGGGTCTGGTACACCGACCCCTTCGGCGGGAACGCCGCGCGCGACCCGTTCCCGGGCTCGGTGCGGCAGTGGATCGCGCCGGTGCACAACGACTACGGCTTCCGCATCAACGGGCCGGTGATCGGCTCCGAGCGCAACTACGGGCACCCGACGGTGCACGCGCCCAACTAGCAGTGGGCTGGCCCTGCCGACGTCCCGCGGAGTCGGGTCGGGTCGAAGGTGTACTGGGCTCGGAGAAGTGAGCCTGGTGGTAGGGGGGCTTCGGCGTGGGAAACCACAGAGGCACAGAGGACACAGAGGTCACGGAGGAATCGAGCCCGGGTCGGCGCGTCGCCGGCCCGGGCCCTGACGTTCTTGGGTGGTGCTCCGCGACTGGTTGGGGGCGTTGCCGGACCCGAACTCACACCCACAAAAACATCATGGACTCACCCTGCGATGAGCCCACCATCCCAGGGCAGTTCTCTGTGCCCTCCGTGTCCTCTGTGCCTCTGTGGTTTTGCAGTTCCGGTTACGCCAACCCGGGCTTGATCCCTCCGTGACCTCTGTGTCCTCCGTGCCTCTGTGGTTTTGCAGTTCCCGTTACGCCAATCCGGGCTTCGACGGTGACACAAGCACCACGCCCACTCGCTAGAACCGCCGCAGCGGCACGTCCCCGTTGGAGGTCTCGCCGATGTAGAGGATCACGTCGCGGGCCTGGT
>CAZRCT010000079.1:0-15801 GCA_964598655.1 uncultured Gemmatimonadaceae bacterium | reverse complement strand
CCACGCACTTGGAGCGGCCCTGCTCGTCGGTGAGCATGCGGTGGGTGCCCCGCCAGCGCGGCGCCAGGCTCCACGCGCCCCGCTCGGCCTCGGGGGCGCTCTTCTCCTCGGGGTACTGCATCGTCACCTTCGGCTCGAACATCTTCTTGAAGGTGAGCGCCATCCCCTTGAGGGTGGCCCGGACGTAGCTCACGTCCCGCTCGGGCCGCTTCAGGACCTTCACGCCAATCGCCATAGTGCCCTCAGGCCGCCCGGCCGAGGCCGCCGCGGGAGGCCGCGGAGTCCCTCGAGCCGCTGATCAGGAGTCCCCGGTCGAGGACGATGAACACGATGTAGCCGAGCGCCACGTTGATGGCGGTGAGCACCAGCATCTTGGGCATCCACGTCGTCACGCCGGCCACGTCCTCGATGAGGTAGATGGCGGTGGCGATGAGCATGACGTAGGCCAGGCCGATGGGCATCAGCACCTTCCAGCCGAGCGCCATGAGCTGGTCGTAGCGGAACCGGGGCAGCGTCCACCGGATCCACATGAAGAAGAACAGCCAGAAGAAGACCTTGAGGAACATCACCGCGCCCGTGGCGATGGTCTGCAGCACGCCCGGGGTCTCGTCCCAGTGAGTGAAGGGGATGTCCCAGCCGCCGAGGAAGAGCGTGGTCACCATGGCCGCCACGGTGACCATGTTGGAATACTCGGCGATGAAGAACATCGAGAACTTCATCGCGCTGTACTCGGTGTGGTAACCGGCGATGAGCTCCGATTCCGCCTCGGGCAGGTCGAACGGCAGGCGGTTGGTCTCCGCGAAGCCCGAGACGAGGAAGTTGTGGAAGGCCAGGAAGAGCGGCAGGATGAACCAGCCGAAGAGCCCCTGCTGCTGCGCCTTGATGATCTCGCCGAAGGCCACGTTGCCGGTGAGGAGCAGCACGGGGATGACGCTGAGCCCCATGGCCACCTCGTAGCTGATCATCTGGCCGCTGGAGCGGAGCCCGCCGAGGAGCGAGTACTTGTTGTTCGACGCCCAGCCCGCCAGCGCGATCCCGTACACGCCCATCGAGCTCACCGCGAGCACGAAGAGGAAGCCCACCGGCAGGTCCGCCACGGCCATGGCGGTGAGACCGTGGTGCACGAAGCGGCCGACGAACGGGAGGGTGAAGTCGAAGTCCACCGGCAGCGGGGCCGCCCAGGGGATCACCGAGCCCAGGCAGAGCGCCGGGATGAAGGCCAGCGCCGGGGCGACGGTGAAGAGCGCCCGGCTGGCCTGCCCGGGGAACGTCTCTTCCTTGACGATGTTCTTGACCCCGTCGGCCGCGGGCTGGAGCAGGCCGGCGAAGCCCACGCGGTTCGGGCCCCGGCGGTACTGCATCCACGCCGACACCTTCCGCTCCATGAGCGTCAGGAGCGCCACGCCGATCAGGGTGACGGTGAAGACCACCGCCAGCTTGATGGCGGAGACGAGGAGGAACCCCTTGAGCTCGGGCGTCATCGCGTGGCCTCCGCGGGGGCGGCCAGGCGGCCGATGCTGCCGAGGTCGGCGTAGCTGAGGCCGGCGAGGCCCGGGATCGTGCCCGCCACCGCCTTGAACGCCTCCGGCGCCGTATCGGGGGTGCCCGCCTCGGCGCCGCCGAGGTTGGCGGCCACCCACCAGGCCGGACGCGCCATCCCGACGGCCTGGCGCGCCTGCTGGTAGCGCTGGGCGCGCAGGTCGCGGTTGACGTACACCCCGTTTTCCTCCGCCATGGTGGTGACGGGGAGGATGAGAGCGGCGGCCGGCAGTTCCTGCGCCAGGATGGTGCCGAGCACCACCACCGCGCGGGCCCCGGCGACGAGGACCGCTTCCGCGTCGGTGAGGGTGACGTCCAAGAGCACCACGAGGTCGGCGCCGGCGGCGGCGCGGACGCCGGCCGTCCAGTCGGCGCTGTAGCCCAGGAGCCGGGCGCCGTCGCCGTTGGGGGCACGCTCGCGGCGGAGGGCCAGGTTGGGCACGCCGGGGAGCGGCGCCTCCTCGTCCACGACCGGCACCTGCACCGTGGCGCTCACCTGCATGGCGCCGAGCGCGGCCTTGAGGAGCCCGAGCGACTCGAGCGAGGCGGCGCCGGAGGCCAGGATCGCCGCCGTCCCGCCGGGCGCGACCAGCGCGCCGAAGCGCTCCAGCGCCGTCTCCCAGTCGGTGGCCTGGTGCCGGCCGCCGTCGCGGACCAGCGGGGCCTCGATGCGGTCGCCCCGGTTCATCCAGCGGTAGTTCATCCGGCCGTGGTCACACATGAAGTGCCGGTTGACCTCGAGGTTGGGCCGCGGGCGGAGGCGTACCACGGTGTTGTCCCGGGTGTCCACCATGATGTTGCAGCCCTGGCTGCAACTCGGGCAGACGCTGGCCGTCTTGTCGAGGTCCCAGGACCGCGCCTTGTGCAGGAAGTCCTTGGAGATGAGCGAGCCCACCGGGCAGAGGTCCACCACGTTGCCGGCCCAGGGGTGGTCCAGCAGCTGCGCCTCGTCGATGCCGATGTGGGCGCGGTCGCCGCGCTCGGTGACGTTCAGGACCGGCGTCTTGGCGACGTCGTCCATGAAGCGGACGCAGCGGGTGCAGAGGATGCAGCGGTTCACCACGTACAGCACGTCGGGCCCGAAGTCCTCGACCGGGTTGTAGCGCTTGGCGTAGTCGCCGTAGCGCGTCCCGGGCTGGCCCTCCTGGAAGACGTAATCCTGCAGCTCGCACTCGCCGGCCTGGTCGCAGATGGGGCAGTCGAGCGGGTGGTTGATGAGCAGGAACTCGAGCACCCCGGTGCGGGCCTTGCGGGCCTGCGGGCTGTCGGTGTGCACCACCTGGCCGTCGGCGACGGTGGTGACGCACGCCGGCATGAGCTTCGGCGCCTTCTCCACCTCCACCAGGCACATGCGGCAGACCGCCGGCGCGGGGAGGCTCGGGTGGTAGCAGTAGTGGGGGATGAGCACCCCCGCCTGCTTCGCGGCCTCGATGATGCTGGTGCCCTTCGGCACCTGCACCGTCATGCCGTCGATGGTGACCGTGACTGAATCGGACATGCGTGTCCCGTGTCGGGGCTCAGGCCGTGACCAGGCTCGAGGTGCGGGCCCGGCTGATGTACGCGTCGAACTCCTCGGGGAACTTCTTGATGGCGCTGACCACCGGCGCGGCGCAGGAATCGGACAGCACGCAGATGGTCTTCCCCGTCATGTTGTCGGCGAGGTCCAGCAGGAGGTTCAGGTCTTCCTTCTTCCCCTGCCCCGCCAGGATCCGCTCCAGGATCCGGGTGGTCCACGCCGTGCCCTCGCGGCACTGGGTGCACTGGGCGCAGGACTCGTGGGCGTAGAAGCGCGCCAGCCGCATCACCTGGTAGACGATGTCGGTGGAGTCGTCCATGACGATCATGCCGCCCGAGCCGAGCATGGAGCCCTTCTCCACCACGCCCTCGTAGTCGAGGAGGCAGCCCTCGATCTCCCTGGCGGTGAGGATGGGCACCGAGGAGCCGCCCGGGATCACCGCCTTGAGCGTCCGCCCCGGCCGCATGCCGCCGCACATGTCGAAGACGAGGTCCGTCATGGGCGTGCCCATGACGACCTCGTAGTTCCCCGGTCGCTGCACGTGGCCGCACACCGAGAAGAGCTTGGTGCCGGTGCTCTTCGGGTTCCCCCGGCAGAGCGCCTTGTACCAGGCCGCGCCCTCGCGGAGGATGTGGCCGCTGGCCGAGAGGGTCTCGACGTTGTTGATGGTGGTGGGCGAGGCCCACAGGCCGGCCACCGCCGGGAAGGGCGGCTTGATCCGGGGATTGCCGCGACGGCCCTCGATGGAGTTCATCATCGCGGTCTCTTCGCCGCAGATGTACGCGCCGGCCCCCCGGTGCACCACGAGATCGATCCGCTTCCCCGAGCCGAAGACGTTGCCGCCGAGCGCCCCGCCCTGGTACGCCTCCTCGACCGCCTTCACCAGGATCTTGTGCTCGGTGGTGAACTCGCCGCGGATGTAGATGTAGATCCGCTCCGCCCCGATGGCGTAGGCGCCCACCGCGCAGCCCTCGATGAGCTGGTGCGGGGTCCAGCGGAGGATCTCGCGGTCCTTGAAGGTCCCCGGCTCCGACTCGTCGGCGTTGCAGACCAGGTAGTGCGGCTTCACCACCTCCTTGGGCATGAACGACCACTTCAGGCCCGTGGGGAAGCCGGCGCCGCCGCGGCCGCGGAGCCCTGACGCCTTCACCTCCTCCACCACCTGCTCGCGCGTCATGCCGAGGGCCTTCTTGAGCCCCTCGTAGCCGCCGCGCTTCACCCAGCCGTCGAAGGTGCGGGCGCCGGCGTCGCCGAAGTGCCGGGAGAGGACCGCGTGCTCCTTCGGGTGCGTCGGATGCGGGTAGCCCATTACTTGTACCCCTGCAGGATCCCGGGGACGCGCTCCGGCGTCACGTTCTCGATGAAGTCGTCGTCGATCAGCACCGGGGTGGCGAAGCCGCAGGCGCCGAGACACTCCACCTCGATGACGGTGAAGCGCCCATCGGGACTCGTGGCGCCGAGCTCCCCGCAGCCGGTGTGCTGCAGGAACGCCTTGGCCACGTCCTCCGCGCCGCAGATGTTGCACGGCGAGGTGGTGCACACCTGGATGAAGTGCCGGCCCACCGGGTGGGTGTGGTACATGGTGTAGAACGTCACCACGCCCTTCACGTACGCCGGCGTCAGCGACAGCACCTCGGCCACCTCGTGGATGGCCCCCTCGCTGATCCAGCCGCGCGCCTCCTGCACCAGCCAGAGGGCGGGAAGCAGGCAGGCCTGCTTCGTGGGGTACTTGGGGAAGAGCGCGTCGAGCTTCTGGCGCACCTCCCCCACGAAGACCGGCTGGTGCGCCTCGGTGGCGCTGTGCCCGGCGCTCATCGGTCGATCTCCCCCATCACGATGTCAATCGAGGCATTGATGGCGATGACGTCCGACAGGAGGACGCCCTCGCACAGCTTGGGCAGGCAGGCCAGGTTGATGAGCGAGGGCGGCCGGATGCGCCAGCGCACCGGCTTCGCCGTGCCGTCGGAGACGAAGTAGTAGCCCAGCTCGCCCTTGGGGTTCTCCACGCCGAAGTACGCCTCGCCCACCGGCGCCTTCACGCCTTCCATCACCTGCTTGAAGTGGAAGATCATCGCCTCCATGTCGCTCATGGCCCGGTGCTTGGGCGGGAGGATGAGGCGGGGATCGCTCACGTTGACCGGCGCGCCCTTGAGCTGCTCCAGCCGCTCCACGGCCTGCGCCAGGATGCGGGTGGACTGGTACATCTCCTCGAGCCGCACCCGGTAGCGGTCGTAGATGTCGCCGTGCTCGCCGATGGGGACGTCAAAGTCGTAGGTCTCGTAGCCCAGGTAGGGGCGGTCCTTGCGGACGTCGTAGTCCACCCCGCTGGCCCGGAGCATCGGCCCCGAGAGCGAGTAGTTGATGGCGTCCTCGGCGCTCAGCACCCCCACGCCCTGGGTGCGGCCGCACCAGATGGCGTTGCGGGTGAACATGGCGTCCACCTCGTCCAGCGTCTTGGGGAAGGTGCGGATGAAGTCGCGCAGCCCCGCCTCCCATCCCTCCGGCACGTCGGCCATCATGCCGCCGACGCGGCTCACGCTGGTGGTGAGCCGGGCGCCGGTCCACGCCTCCTGCAGGTTGTACAGCCGCTCGCGCTGGTAGAAGCACCAGAGGAACGGCGTGTACGCGCCGAGGTCGATGCCGGTGGTGCCGAGCCAGACCAGGTGCGAGATGATGCGGCTGATCTCGAAGGCGATCACTCGCAGCACCTGGCAGCGCTCCGTGATCGTGATCCCCATCAGCTTCTCCGCCGCGAGCGCGAGGGCGCAGTTGTTCGCCATCGGGCTGAGGTAGTCGGTGCGGTCGGTGAGGGGGACGATCTGGTTGTAGAAGCGGTACTCGCCGAGCTTCTCGAAGCCGGAGTGGAGGTAGCCGATGTGCGGCACCACCCGGATGACGGTCTCGCCGTCGAGCTCCACCACCAGCCGCAGCACGCCGTGCGTGGCCGGGTGCTGGGGCCCGATGTTGATCAGCATGTGCTCGCCGCCCAGGTCGTCCTGCACCGGGTGATACTCCGGCAGGCCGAGGGGCACCTGGGTCGCGCGGCCGCGGGCGTCGAGCCCGGGCGTGCTGAGGGCGACCTCGATGGTCCGGGTGCTCATTTCACGCTCCCCCGCTCGCCGTGGGCGAGCCGGTCCTTCATGTCGGCGGGCAACTCGTCGTAGGCGGCGGCGATGGACAGCTCCTCGAGCGAGTAGTGCGCCTCCGGGTTGGCGGCGAGGGCCTGCCGGGTCTGCTCGGCGCGGCTGAAATGGCCGCGGAGCGGGAAGTCCTTCCGGAGCGGATGGCCCTCGGCGTAGGTCTCCCACATGAGGAGGCGGCGGAGGTCGGGGTGGCCGGTGAAGGTGATCCCGAAGAGGTCGTACACCTCCCGCTCCAGCCAGTCGGCGCCCTTCCAGAGGTCGAAGACCGACGGCACCACGAGCGGCCCGGCCGGCGGCAGCTCCACCTTGACCCGGAGGTCCGCCTTGCGGCCCAGGGAGCGGAGCTGCCAGACCACCTCGAGCGGCCGCCCGGCGTCCCGGTACTCGACGGCGGTGATGTCGGTGAGGTAGTTGAACTGCTGCCCGGGATCGTCGCGGAGGAAGGCCAGGACCTCGTGCACCCGCTCCACGGCGACGTGGACGATGGTGTCGCCGCAGGACGTGACGGCCCGGGTGATGGCCTCGCCAAAGCGGCCCCGGAGGGCCGCCACCGACGGAGAGAGCTCGCTCACGCCGACCTCGTCTGGTGCACCGAGTTGCCGAACGGCTCCGAGACCTCGTCGATCACCCGGGCCGGCCGGAACAGGCCGTCGGGGCCGAGGAGGTGCTCCTGGCGCAGGTCGGCGTCGAGGAACGACTCGCCCTTGATCTTCTTCTGGAGGAGCATGATCCCGTACATGAGGCCTTCGGGGCGCGGCGGGCAGCCGGGCACGTAGACGTCCACGGGAATGATGGTGTCGATGCCCTGCACCATCGTGTAGGTGTCGAAGATGCCGCCGGTCGAGGCGCAGGCCCCCATGCTGATGGCCCACTTGGGCTGCGGCATCTGGTCCCAGACCTTGCGGATGACGGGGGCCAGCTTGAAGGGGAGGCGGCCGGCGCAGATGAGGACGTCGGCCTGGCGGGGGGAGAAGCTCATCCGCTCCATGCCGAAGCGGGAGATGTCGAAGCGGCTGGCGGCACTCGCCATGAACTCGATGGCGCAGCAGGCGGTGCCGAAGGGCATGGGCCACAGGGAATTGGCGCGGGCCCAGTTGGCGAGGAAGTCGAGCCGGGTCGTCACCCAGTTGGGCGACATGGTGGAGACTTCGGTCCCGGCGCCGCCGTCCGGCAGGGTCAGTCCCATTCGAGCGCCCCTCGCTTCCAGATGTAGAGATAGCCCACCGCGAGGATCGCCACGAAGACGAACATCTCGACGAGCAGGAGGCCGCGGATGTCCCGGAGCTGGTGATAGGCCGCCGCCCACGGCAGCATGAAGACCGTCTCGACGTCGAACACGATGAAGAGCATCGCCACCAGGTAGAACTTCACGCTGAAGCGCTCCCGGGCATCCCCCAGGACCGGCATCCCCGATTCGTACGGTGTCAGCTTGACGGCGGTGAGGCGGTAGGACGAGAGGACGTGGGAGAGGCCCAGCATGAGGATGGCGTTCGCGACCACGAACGCGATCACCAGCAGGACCGGGATGTACGGCTGCAGCATGTGGCCAGCCTCGTGCGGGAAAATTTTCTTCAGATCCGGGGGGCGGATCGGCGCGGAAAGTAATGACCGGACCCGGCGATGGGTACCCCTCCGGCCCCCGCCCCGAGTGGGGAACCCTTAGTGGCAGTTCGGGTTGGGCCCCGCCGGCCGTTCCCCTTTCGGCCGGGGCTCGTATATTCCGCCCTCCAGTCCCTCCCCCACCACGAGACAGTCCGCATGTCCATCAAGTCCGACCGCTGGATCCGCCGGATGGCCCGGGAGCACGGCATGATCGAGCCCTTCACCGAGGCGCAGGTGCGCCAGGTCGATGCGGCCGGCCGCAAGGTGATCTCCTACGGGGTCTCCTCCTACGGCTACGACATGCGGGTGGCGCCCGAGTTCAAGATCTTCACCAACGTGCTCTCGGCCATCGTGGACCCGAAGGACTTCGATTCCCGCAGCTTCGTGGAGTTCGAGGGTGACGTCTGCATCGTCCCGCCCAACAGCTTCGCGCTGGCGCGGTCGGTGGAGTACTTCCGGATCCCCCGGAACTGCCTCACCATCTGTGTCGGGAAGTCCACCTATGCCCGCTGCGGCATCATCACCAACGTGACGCCCTTCGAGCCGGAGTGGGAAGGCCACGTGACGCTGGAGATCTCCAACACCACGCCGCTGCCCGCCAAGGTGTACGCCAACGAGGGGATCTGCCAGGTGCTGTTCTTCGAGCCGGACGAGGACGACATCTGCGAGACGAGCTACCGCGACAAGGCCGGGAAGTACCAGGCCCAGACCGGGGTGACCCTGCCCCGCCTCTAGGCGCCCCCGGAACGGCACACGGGGCCGGTGGGAAGTCTCCCACCGGCCCCGTCGCCGTTTCCCGCCGCCGCCTAGCGCTCGACCTCGAGGTCCTTGAGGTCGTCGTCGCCACCGCGGCGCATGCCGCCCCCCTTGAGCTTGTCCGCGACGAGGGCGGAGGGATCGGGCTTCTTCAGATCGGGGACCTTCGGGGTCTTGGACGGCTTGGCCTTGTCCGACATGGGGGACTCCTTGGCGTGGGGTCAACAGATCTTGGGAGAGCGCGGACCCGGCATCCCACCCGGGATGCCCAATATACGCCCCGCCCCCTGCAACGCTCTCACGGCGGCCGGGCATCCCACCCGGGCCGGACCGGCTCGGTCCCCGCCGGCGCCCGGCTAGATTCCCGGGGTTCGCTGTCCCTTGCCCTTCATCAGGATGGACCATGCGCGCCATGCTGTCGTGCCTGCTCGTCGCCCTGCCGCTCGCGGCCCAGAACCCGGCCACCCCGCCGACCCCCGCGCCGCCCGGCCCCCCGCGGCCCGCGGCCACCGTCACCCGGGAGCTCCGCGCCCCCGTGGCGGACACCGGGATCTTCGCCCCCCTCGACCTGCCTGCCCCGAACGGCATCCGGCGTGCCAACGGCGCCCCGGGTAGCGGCTACTGGCAGCAGCGGGCGGACTACCAGATCAAGGCCACCCTGGACACGGCCGCCAAGCGGCTCAGCGGCACGGTTACCCTCCGCTACACCAACAACTCGCCCGACACGCTGACGCGGGTCTGGCTGCAGCTGGACCAGAATCTCTTCCGCCAGGGCAGCGTCGGCTCCTACCTGAACGCGCAGGAGAGCCGCTTCGGGGGCGCCGACTTCGACGGCGGCTTCGAGATCGCGAGCTTCACCGCCCGGCTCGAGCCGGCCGCCCGCCGCGCGGGCGTGGCCGCCGCCGGGCAGCCGGTGAAGACCCGCGTGGACGACACCATGATGGAGGCCACGCTGCCCTTTGCGCTCGCGCCGGGCCGCGTGGCGGTCTTCCAGATGGCGTACGCCTTCAACATTCCCGAGCACGGTGCGGACCGCATGGGCCGCGACGGCAGCCTCTATGAGCTGGCGCAATGGTATCCGCGCGTGGCCGTCTACGACGACGTGCACGGCTGGAACACCCTCCAGTACCTGGGCCAGGGCGAGTTCTACCTTGAGTACGGCGACTTCGAGTACGAGGTCACCGTCCCCGCGGGCTACATCGTGGCCGGCACCGGCGTGCTGCAGAACCCGCTCGAGGTCCTCACCGCCACCCAGCGCGCCCGCCTGGCGCAGGCGGTCAAGAGCGACACCACCATCGCGATCATCACCGCCGCGGAACTCGCCGACGGCAGCGCCCGGCCGAAGAAGGACGGCACGCTGACTTGGCGCTTCAAGGCGCAGCGGGTGCGCGACGTGGCCTGGGCCGCGAGCCCCGAGTATCAGTGGGACGCCTCCGGCTGGGACGGAATCGTGGCCCAGGCGTACTACCGCCCGGCGGCCGCGGCGCGCTGGCAGGAGGCGGCGCGGATGAGCCGCTTCAGCATCAAGGAGTACAGCGACCGCTGGTTCAAGTACCCCTACCCGCAGATCTCGGCCGTGGAAGGGCCGGTCTCCGGGATGGAGTACCCGATGGTGGCCATGGAAGCGGGCGGCGGGTCGCGCGAGGGGCTCTTCGGGGTGGTGACCCACGAGATCGGGCACATGTGGTACCCGATGATCGTGGGCAGCGACGAGCGGCGCTACGCCTGGATGGATGAGGGCTTCAACACCTTCATCAACATCTACTCCGAGGAAGGCTACTTCCAGCGGGACGACAGCCGCCGCCGCCGCGGCGAGGGGTCCTTCGCGCTCATGGCCGACCAGGCGCCCACCGCCCAGCCCATCATGACCTACGCCAACCGCTACCGGACCGACAACAACCTGGGCGTGCTGGCGTACGTGAAGCCGGGCATGGCGCTCTACGCGCTGCGCCACAAGGTGCTGGGCCCCGAAGTGTTCGACGAGGCCTTCCGCGAGTACACCCGCCGCTGGGCCTTCAAGCACCCGCAGCCGGCGGACTTCTTCCGCACCATGGAGGACGTGTCGGGACGCGACCTCGACTGGTTCTGGCGGGGCTGGTTCTTCACCACCGCGGCGCTCGACCAGGCCGTGGAATCGGTGACGCCCGGCAAGGGCGAGGTGACCGTGGTGCTCCGCAACGGCGGCTCCATGGTGATGCCGGTGGAGCTGACGCTCACCTTTGCCGACGGCAGCACCCAGGTGCTCAAGTACCCGGTGGAGATCTGGTACAAGGGGGACCGCTACACCGCCGAGATCCCGGTGGACAAGGACGTCACCGCGGTGGCGGTGAACGCGGACGGGTCCCTGCCGGAGCTGCCGCGCGGGAACAACACCTGGAAGGCCGGCAGCTGAGCCGGGCTCACTCCAGGTCCAGGATGCGGGTGCGGGCGGTCGTGCGGCGGCGCGGGTCGGCTGCCGCCGGCCGCTCGCCGCGTTTCAGGCGCCACTCGTAGAAGAAGAACACGGGTCCATAGAACGCCACATCCGAGGCGAGCTTGCCGAGGAGTGCCCCAAGGCCGCCGCCCACGTAGCGCACCCCGAGGCCCAGGCAGAGCGGCCGCAGGAGGAGCGCATCGAGCAGTTCCGCCAGCCCGAACTCCACCATGAGCCCGCGCGCCACCGGCAGGAGGTCCGCATTGCCGAAGTCCTGGCCCCGTCGCCCGGCCGCGTGCGCAGCCTGCAGGCTCTCCCGCAGGAACATGATCCCGTAGAACACCACGCCCTCGGCGATGGACCCCGCATAGGCGGCGGCGACGAGGCTCCCGGTGGCCTCCCGCACGGCGAGAGTGGCGCCCACCGCCGTGATGGTGGCCACCGCTTCGGGCGGCCCGTAGCGGCGCACCCAGCGGCGCAGGCGCCCCATCGCCCGGAGCGAGTGGGACCGCCGGGAGGGGCTGGCGCGGCCCACGCGGAGGGTGGTCTCACCGATCCGCACCTCGTCGCCGTCGGCCAGCAGGACCGGGTCGGCGATGCGGCGGCCATTCACCCAGGTGCCGTGGCGGCTCTGGTCCACGAGCAGGGCGCCCGTGGCCGCGGGCACCACCCACGCATGGAGCCGGGAGACCTCGACGTCGGTGAGCAGGAGGTCGGCTTCCATGCCCCGGCCAATCGCGAGGGGACGGGCACTGAGCGGCCACCGCTCGTCACCCACCACCAGCTCGAGCGGGGGGGCGGGCGGCTTTGGCTCTTCCGTGAGGCGGACGGCGGGAGTCGTCATGCCGGAACATACGTCCCCCCGGGCGGGAAGGTCTCATCCGGGGTGCGGGCGACGAGCGTGGCAGGCGCCTAGCGGGGGGCGGGCCGGTCGGGCAGGAGTCGGGCATCCACCCAGATGGGGCCGGCGGTGGGGAGGACCACGGAGCCGCTCACCACGCGGCCCGGCTCGAGCCCCCGCACCACCTGGTCGAACGGGCCGTCCCGGACCATGCCCACCCGGAACTCGAAGCTGAGCGCCCGGGGCAGTACCGAGCGGAACTGGTACCCCCAGCGGTACCCCACCGCCTGGGGCGGCGGGTGGGAGCGGCGCACCCGGACCTGCACCGCGGCCGTGCCGGGCACGCCCTGCCACTCGCCCCAGGGGCCCATGCCCCCGTCGCGCTCCGCGCGGGCCTTCAGGATGTCTCCCCAGCGGCTCATCCGCCCCACCCCGGCTGGTGCCGGTGCGGATATAATCGGGGCGCGTCAGGCCGGCGTCAGTCAGGCGGGGACCGTTGCCGTCCGGGACGCGGCGGGCCGCGTCAGGGGGTCTGGAGCTGCCAGAACCCCGAGACCATGTCGCTCACGTAGAGCGACCCGTTGTACAGCATCACGCCCCAGACATAGGTGTTCCCGGCCCCGCCCGGCTGCAGGCGGCCCAGCTCGCGGCTGGCCAGGTTGCCGCTCAGGGTGCCGGAGATGTCGAGCGCCACCACGCCGCCGTTGTAGTAGGCGGCGTAGAGGACCTGGCGCTGCTCGTCCACCCAGAAGTTGTGGGTGCCGGCGCCGTTGAGGTGATACGTCGCCACCTCGGTGGCGTTGTTGAGGTCGGAGATGTCCACCACGTGGATGTCCCCCGAGCTCGACGAGCCCACGATGCCCGGGCCCTCCTCGCCCAGGAACAGGTACTTCTTCTCGCCGGTGGGGCTGTGGTACCACCAGCCGTTGTGGGTCTGCCCGCCGAAGCGCGGCGTGCCCCCGCCCCCGCCCTGCGGCGTCCCCAGCTGCTTGACGAGCACCGGCGTGGTCGGCGACCCGCCGGCCCGCCCGTCCCCCACGTCGAGGACGAACACCCCCTCGTCCCAGGCGAAGACGAAGGCCAGGCCGTCGCGGACGAAGGTGTCGTGGATGCCGTAGAACGGCGGGATGGGAAAGCTGCCCACCGGGGTGATCGTTCCCGAGGCCGCGGCGGAGAGGTCGTAGATCACCAGCGCGGGATTGGACGGGTTCTTCGCGGTGAAGGCGTACAGCTTCCCGGCGATTGTCGCGAGCGTCCCGGTGTGGAGGGAGTTGGGGCTGCTCGCCAGGAAGGTGGGATTGGCCTTGTTGGCCAGGCTGTACACGTAGAGCCCGGCGGCGCCGCCGCCTTCGGTGGTGAACACCAGCCACGCCCCGTCCGGCGAGACCTCAATGTCGCTGATCGTCCCCACGTTCGGCACCGTGAGGGTGTTGACGAGCGTCGGGGCCCCACTCGGGGAGAGCGACCAGATCTTCACCGCGTTGCCCTGCTGCCCGCGGAAGCCCCAGGTACCGGTGTAGGCGTAGCCGTTGGCCACCCAGAGATCGGAGCCGTAGCGTTCCGGCACGTTGTTGCCCCCGGCGAGGATCGCGAAGGCGCCGGCGGCGGTGGCGGTGAAGGTCGCCTTCTGGCCACCGAGAGTTGCCACCGTGGCCTCGATGACCACGGCGGCCGGGCCGTTCGGCAGCGTCAGGTTCATCGTGGCCTCGCCGAGCGCCGAGGTCACGCTGGTCGCGGCATTCAGCGTGCCGCCGCCGGCGGTGATGACCCAGTCCACGGTGACGCCGGGAACCGCGTTGGCGTATTGGTCGAGCACCCGGACCTTGAGCGGCTGGGCCAGGCCGGCCCCGAAGCCCCCGGTCTGGCCATTGCCGCCCCGTACCTCCAGCGTGGCGGGCGCGTCCGGCAGGCCGGCGCTGAAGAAGGTGAGTGGCGACCCCGCATACCCCTGTGCGCTGGCCCGGACATTCTGCGCGCCGCTCGACAGGCCGAGCGTGGCCACCGCCTCCGCGATCCCGGCCGCATCGCTGACGCTGCTGCTCGGGGTCACGCTCCCCCCGCCCAGCTGCACGGCCCAGCTGACGGTCACCCCCGACTTGGGGGCGCCGTTGACGTCGGTCACCTTGACCTGGAAGGGCGCGAGCGTGGAGCCGACCAGCCCGCTCTGGCCATCCCCCGCCACGACGGCGATGGTCCCCGCGTCGGACGGGTCACCCCCGCCATCCCCGCCGCAGGCGAGGAGGGCGGCGGCGAGGGCCAGCAGGCGGATCGAGGCTCGGGTCATGGCAGCGTTCCTGTGGGGTGGTCCATCGCATCGTGATCGTGCGCCGCGGCGGCCGGCGCAAGCAGGGCACCATAGCGGCCCATCCGGTGCCCGCGCATCCCGAACGCCACCCGGAGCCCGCCCGCCACGGCGCGGATCGAGGTGGCGCCGTACAGGATCTTGGGCGTCAGCACGCCGCCGTCGATGGCCCGCGCGGTGCCCAGGGTGGCCTCGACGAAGGGACTCACGGCCAGCGCCCCCTCACCCAGCCGCCGCTCGTAGGCGTAGCCCACGGTGTGGAGCGTGAAGCGGGTGGTGCCGAGGATCGAGTTCTCGAGGTGCGGGCGCACCGAGCGGAAGAGGTTCAGGGTGCGCATGTCCTCCGGCCGGTCGGTGCGCTCGAAGCGGTAGTAGGGCTGGTGCGGCCCGTGGCGCCACGCCGTCTCCGCGAGCAGGCTCCGGAACACGAAGAAGCCCCACGCCTCCTCCGTGCGCGCCCACTCCACCATGGCGTAGCCCGCGCCGCCGAGCACGGGCCGCGTCGCCCGCGCCGAGAGGTGCCACTTCCAGGCGGTGGACCCCGCCCCCGGCCGGTGCTCCGGCGACTTGACGCTCGCGCGCGACACCGCCAGCTCCACGCCGGCCGCCGGCAGCACCGTCAGGCGCGCCGCCCAGGAGTCGCCGAACCGGTCCAGCTTGGGCCACTGCCCCGGATGCTCCGGTTCGTCGCCGTTGAAGACCGCACCCTCGACCGCCACCGGCCCCGCGCGCACGCCGGCCATGACCACGGCGCGCTCCAGCAGCTGGGCCAGGTGATGGTTCACCGGGTAGCGGAAGACCGGCCGCGTCATCGGGTCGTCCGAGCCGTACGGGACGAAGCCCTTCCCCACCCCGACCATCACCCGGACCGGCCCGTCGAGCCGCCCCAGCAGGTCCGCGCCGGTGAGCATGAGCTCGTGCGCGTACGTGTGGGGATGGCGCCGGTCGTTGTAGCCCTCCCCCCAGCCGCCGGGGAGGAGCTCGCCGCGGCGCATGGTCTGTCCCTCGAGGTTGAGCGTGCCCCGGAACGCCAGGTGGCCGCCCAAGGCAACGGCATCCACCATCACCATGGGCTGCGACACCCGCGCCTCGGTGAGGCTGCCACCACCCGGCACGGGATCGGCGTGGATGACGGCCCCGATGGCCTGGGCCCCCACGTGCACGCCCCCGCCCGCCTGCCCCGCGAGGGGCGCGGCGGCGGCGAGCAGGAGCGGCAGCAGCCGGCCTCCGGGAAGCTGGATCACGCAGGAATGGGCTGGGAATGAAACGGGACGCGGCCCGGCGCACTGGGGACGCCCGGGCCGCGCGGGTGCCGCACAGGACCAGCGGTCAGATGGCCGCCTCGGCGGCGCGCTCCTCCCGGCGGACCACCGTGGCCCAGATGTAGTCGCGGTACAGCTCCACGATCCAGTCGATGGAGATCTCCTTGGGGCACGCCTCCTCGCACTCCCCATGCCAGGTGCAGCCGCCGAAGCCCTCGGCCTCCATCTGCGCCTCCATGGCGAGCACCCGCCGCCCGCGCTCGGGCTGGCCCTGCGGCAGCATCTTGAGGTGCCCCACCTTGGCCGAGGTGAAGAGCATGGCCGAGGCGTTGGGGCACGCGGCCACGCAGGCCCCGCAGCCGATGCAGGCGGCGGCGTCCATGGCGGCATCGGCGTCGGTCTTGGCCACGGGGATGGCGTTGCCGTC
>CAZRCT010000078.1:0-16322 GCA_964598655.1 uncultured Gemmatimonadaceae bacterium | reverse complement strand
CCGCTCAGGATCTCCTCCGGCTGGTCCACGTCCACGATCTCGTCGCCGCCGCCGAAGATGGCCACGCGCGGGCGGCGGTAGATCATGGGCGTCGCCACCGCCACCGAGGCCAGCAGGCCCAGCGCCGCGGGCCCCAGCGTGGAGCCGGCGGTGAGGACGGTGGCGCCCTTCTGCAGGTCCTCGCCCGCCTTGCGGATGTTGCTGCCGGCGTCGCGGTCGCTGGTGATCCGCACTTCCGCGCGCCCGCCGTCGGTGTCCTCCTGCCGGATCACGCAGTCGGCGCCCACCGGGATGGGAGCGCCGGTGAAGATCCGGCTGCAGGTGCCGGGCGTGAGCGGCCGGGTGGGGAACTGCCCCGCCGGGATCTGCTCCAGGACCTCGAGCCGCCTCGGCGCGTCCGCCGTGGCTCCGCGCACGTCCGCGCTCCGGGCGGCGTAGCCGTCCATGGCCGAGTTGGCCCACGCGGGGATGTCGATCGGGGCCACGATGTCCTCGGCCAGCACGGCGTCGAGCGCGTCGTCCAGCGGCACGCGGAGCGCGGGCTGGCGGCGGAGGTGGGCCTGGATGGTGAGGGCGGCGTCGCGGGCGGGAAGGGGAGGGCGCATGGGCGGGGACGGCCCCCGGGCTCAGAGGACCTGGGCCTTCTCCCACGCCAGGTTTGCCAGCAGCTGCAGCCACATGGTGTCGCGGAAGCGGAGCACGGGGCAGGTGGCCTCGAGCTTGTCGTCGTCGGTGACCAGCGCCACCCACTCGCCGGCGTTCGGGGCCCCGGCCACGTACAGCGGCTTGGCCCCGGCTTCCTTCCGGAACACCTCGATCTTCGGGAGGCTCGCCGCCTGGAAGCCCTCCACCAGCACGATGTCCGCGCCGTCGAGGTAGTGGCGCGCCAGCGCCACCGGGTCGCCCGGGTCCTGCGCCCGCTCCACGAGGTGGCGCCGGTCCGGCGTCACCAGCAGCGAGCGCTCGGCCTTGCCCTCGTGGAAGTGCCGGAAGCGGTCGCTGCCCGGCGGGTCCAGCTCGGGGCTCTCGGCGGCCTGCTTGATCGTCATCACGCGCCGCCCCTTGCGCACGTACTCGGCGGCGAGCGCCACGAGCAGCGTGGTCTTGCCCGCGTTCTTCCGGCCGATCACTGAGATGATGCGAGTCGCCACCGCCTGTCGGCCTCCGCGAGGTCGTCGGTCGTGTTGACGTTGAAGAACAGGGTGGCCGGGTCGCCGAACTCGGCCACCCGGGACAGGGGGAGGATACCGACATTCAGGCGATCATGGAAGCCGATCGCCCGGCGGTCTCCCGCGTCGAGCGCCGCGGCGATCGCCGGGCCCGCGGCGGGGCCGTATGCGGCGCACAGCGGCTCCACGCCCCGGCGGTTGCCGCTCGCCGGCAGGAACACATCGTGGCCCGCCAGGCCGTCGGCCAGGGCACGGATCAGGGCGGGGGGGATGAAGGGCAGGTCCCACGCCACGCACACCACCGGCGCCGGCGCCTGCAGCACGGCCGTATACAGGCCGCCGGCGGAGCCCAGACCGGGGCGGAGGTCCGGCACCACGCGGAGGCGGGGCAGCCAGGTGGGGGCGGCGGGGTCATTGGCCACGAGCAGCGGCGGGGCGCCGAGGGCCGCCTCGAAGGCGGCCACCAGGCGGTCAAGGATGCGGAGGCCACCGACCCGCTCCAGGCCCTTGGGTCCCCCGCCGAAGCGGGTGGCCCCGCCGCCGGCGAGGATGGCCCCCTGCATCAGTAGCGGCGGCCGCGCTTGCGCTCGAGCACCACGTCGAAGGCGGCCACCACGCTCACCAGGTGCCGCCCCACCGTCTTGCTCGGCGGCTCCCCGCCCGTGAAGCCGGCGGTGGAGCCGGTCACCGTGGGGATCGGCACCCAGTTGTCGCGCACCTCGAAGCGGAACTGGTAGCCGCCGCCGAGCACCGCCACGATCCCGCCCCCGAAGCCGAGGTAAGGCTGGGTGTTGTCGGGCTCGGGGTCGTTGTAGATGCTCTTCTCGCTGTTGTCGGCAAAGGTGCCGCGGAGCCGGATGAAGCTCTGCTGCGAGATCACCAGGCCGGCATTGGCGCGCACGTACGGATAGAGCTTGTTGTGCGGGGCGATGCGATAGATGAGCCCCGCGGACAGGACGCCGGACGTGGCGCTCCGCTCGCCCCGGTCGAGCTGCTTGCAGAGGTAGATGGTGGAGTCGCTCACCGGCCCGCCCGTGTCCGAGCCCCCGGTGGCGCAGGCGTCCGCCGTGCCGAGCCCGAGCAGGGTGGCGGCGGCGTTGAAGCCGAGGTTCGGGGTTGGGAAGTAGGTGGCGCTGAAGTCGATGTGGAGCGTGCTCCGGAAGGCGCGCTGCACCGTGATGGTGTCGATGCGGCCGGGGTAGATCTGCAGCGGCTGCGCGCCCACCGACCAGAGGTTCTTCCCGCCGAGCGTCTGCCCGAGCCCCACGGAGATCACCAGCCGGGACTGGTCGCTGGTCCGCTGGGCGGCCAGCAGGGATGGCAGCAGGAACAGGGCACAGCTCGCGGCGAGCAGGGTCGTCCGGCGCATGGGCATCGGGGTGAGGGGAATCCGCGGGACCGCCCGGCCGCCGGCGGCCGCGCGGCCGTCGGGATGGGGTCCGTCAGCAGCCGGAGACGGCCCGGTGGGCCGGCTCCCGCACACTCAGGCCGGGCCGGTGCACTCCGCGCCGAGCGTCGCATCCTCGGCGACCCGCACCCGGGCCAGCCGCACGCCGGCCGGCAGCCCCGCCGCGATCCGCCCGAAGAGGTGCTCCGCCAGCGCCTCACAGGTGGGGATCGGCCGGCCGCTCGAGAAGGGGGCCACCTCGCGATTGAGGTCGCGCCCGTCGAGCGCGCCGGTCACCTCGCGCGCCAGGAGCGCGTCGAGCGCCCCCAGGTCCACCAGCATGCCCGTCACCGGGTCCACCGGCCCGCTCACGCTCACGTCGCAGGTGTACTCGTGCGGGTGCGACTGGCTGAGCGCCCCGAACGCCGCCCGGTTCTGCTCCGCGCCCCAGTCGGCGCGCCAGAGGTGGTGGTGCGCCCGGAAGGTGACCCGGCGGGTGAGGCTCGTGGCCACGCTAGAAGTGGAAGGCCGCGCCCACGCGCAGTTCGCGCGCGCCCGACCAGGCGTCGCGCTTGCCGTCCGGCAGCACCGCGTTGGGGCGGTCGGGGTCGGTCGACGGCTCGGCCGCGGGCTCCTCGGTGTACACCAGCGGGTACTTGAGCTTCCAGAAGAGCTGCCGCGCCTCCACCCGGATGCTGAACGACTGCCCCAGGAAGAACCGCGCGCCCACCGAGGGGCTGAAGAAGAACTTGGTGCCGAACTTGTAGCCGCTCGAGTCCACCGCGGTCCCCGGTCCGTCGCCCGAGATGGCCAGGCCCAGCCCCACGCCCACGAAGGGCGCGAGCCCGTGCCAGCTCTTCTTGCCCGTGAGGTTGAGCTGCATGGCGGCCTCCACCATGGTGATCGGCTCCGGCACCGGGCCGTCCACGCGATTGGCCACGCTGTCGTCGGCGCTCACCACCAGGCGCTCCGTCTCCGCATGCGAGAGCGTCAGGCCGAACTGCAGCGGCGCGCCGAGGCGGAGGTCGCCCCGGACGCCGTAGACGCGGCCGTTGTGCGGGCCCACGCCCACCTTGCCGCCGTCGCCGGCCATGTCGCCGTAGAAGACGGTGAGGGACCGGCCGTGCACGATGTCACGGTACGGGGAGCTGATGGTCTGGGCGGCGAGCGGGGAGGCGGCCGTGGCGAGGGCCAGGGCAACGAGCAGGGCACGGGACATGGGGCGCAATCTACCCTCGGACCGGCACGGCACCAGCGGCCGCCGGCATGGGCTCAGGGAAGGCGGAGGTCGCGGCCGGTCATCTCCGGCGGCGGCGTGATGCCGAGGAGGCCGAGCACGGTGGGACCGACGTCGCAGAGCGCACCGCCGCTGCGGAGCGGGCCGGCCACGTCGCCGTGGGCCACGAGGAAGGGGACCGGGTTGGTGGTGTGCGCCGTGTGGGCGCCGCCGGTCTCGGGATCAATCATCAGCTCGCAGTTGCCGTGGTCGGCCGTGACGAGCACCGTGACCTTCGCCCGCTCGGCGGCCGCCAGGATGCGGCCCAGGCACTGGTCCACCGTCTCCACCGCCCTGAGCACCGCGGGAAGCACGCCCGTGTGCCCCACCATGTCGGCGTTGGCGAAGTTGCAGAGCAGGAAGTCGTGCGCGCGCTTCTCGATGGCGTTGACCAGCACGTCGGTGATGCCGGCCGCGCTCATCTCCGGCGCCAGGTCGTAGGTGGCCACCTTCTGCGAGGCTACCAGCTGCCGTTCCTCCCCCTTGTACGGCGGCTCGTACCCGCCGTTGAAGAAGTAGGTGACGTGCGGGTACTTCTCGGTCTCGGCCGTGCGCAGCTGGGTGCGGCCCTGGTCCGCCAGCACCTCGGCCATGATCCGGGCCATGGTGAAGGGCGGGAAGGCCTGCGGCACCTGAAAGGTGCGGTCGTACTGCGTCATGGTGACCATGCGCACCCGCGGCCGGTCGCTCACGTCGAAGCCGTCGAACCCGGGGCTCATCAGGGTGCGCACGATCTGGCGCATCCGGTCGCTGCGGTAATTGAAGCAGAAGATCCCGTCGCCGTCCCGGATGGGCGCCACCGGCGCCCCGTCCTTCACCAGGACGATCGGCTTCACGAACTCGTCGGTCTCGCCGCGCGCCAGCGCGGCCTCGACGGCGGCCACCGGGTCGGTCTCCGGCCGGCCGATGCCGCGCACCATGACGTCATACGCCTGCCGGGTGCGCTCCCAGCGCCGGTCCCGGTCCATGGCGAAGTAGCGCCCCACCAGCGACGCGATCACCGCCCTGCCCGGCGCAATGCGGTCGATGTCCTGCTGGAGCTGACGGACCACCTGCGCCCCGATGGTGGGCAGCGTGTCGCGCCCGTCCAGGAAGCCGTGCACGGCGATCCTCGGCACGCCGAGGCGCATGCCGAGCTCGAGGCAGGCCACCAGGTGCTGGTCGATGGCGTGGACCCCGCCCGGGCCGAGGAGGCCGAGGAGGTGCAGGGTCCCGCCATTGTGCTTGAGGACGGCGCAGAGGTGGGTGAGCGGCTCGAGCTGGTAGAACTGGCCGGCCTTGATGCTCTGGGAGATCCGGACCAGGTCCTGCGGCACCACCCGCCCGGCCCCGAGGTTGAGGTGCCCGACCTCGCTGTTCCCCATCTGCCCCTCGGGGAGGCCGACGGCGAGGCCACTGGCCTCGAGGAGGGTGCGCGGGGAGCGGTCCCACAGCCGGTGCCAGACGGGGGTGCTGGCGAGCTCGATCGCGTTCCCCTCGCGGGCCTCGCGATAGCCCCAGCCGTCCAGGACCAGGAGCACCACCGGGCCGGCCGGCCCGCGCGCGTTTGACATGACTCTCCAGCGTTTCTACAATCGGGACTGTGCGTTACGCGCCGCAATCTACCCCCCGCCGGTGCCGCCAACCAGTCTGCGCGGCCCTTGCCCTGCTGCTCGTCGCGAGTTCGCTCGCGGCGCAGGCGCCCGTGCGCCTCGCGCAGGAGACCCGGTTCCTGAAGGCCGCCGGCGGCCAGGCGCTCGGCACGCTGCTGCCGGGCGCCAGCGTCACCCCCGGCAAGACCTCCGGCAGTCACACCGAGGTGGACTTCGAGGGCTGGGTGTTCTCCGCCTCCCTCGGCTCCCTCAACCGGGACGGCTTCGATCTCATCGTCACCCGGCGCCCCTCGGAAAATCTCCGCGCCGAACCGGACGGCGCCGTCCTGGCCCGCCTGGGCACCGGCACGGGCTTCGTGAAGGTGGAGACCAGGGGCGGCTGGACCCGGGTGCGGCGGAAGGCGTGGGTGGAGACTCGCGCGCTCGCCAAGCCGGCCACCCCCGCGGCCCGGCCGGGGACCACGCCGTCCCCCGCGCCGCAGGCCGCGCTCCCCCCCGCCGCGCCGGTGCTGCCGAGCGAGGTGGACCGCGCGGAACTGGCGCGGAAGGCCACCCTCGCCATCGTCCCCGAGGGCGCGGCGGTGGGCGGACTCGATTCGGGCGCCGCGGTGCGGATCGTCTCCCGCTCGGGGGGCTGGAGCCGCATCCAGGTGGAGGCCTGGGTGCCGGACAGCACCCTCCGCCCGGCGGAAAGCGGCGTCCTGGTGGGGGTGAGCCCCGCGGAGATCCGCGCCAATCCCGCCCGCTTCGTGGGCCAAGTGGTGGAGTGGCGGCTCCAGTTCGTGGCACTGCAGACCGCCGACGAGCTTCGCCCCGAGATCCCGGTGGGCCGGCGCTACCTCCTGATGCGGGGCCCCCTCCCGGAACCCGGGTTCGTTTATGTCGTAGTGTCGCCCGACCAGGTGGCACGGCTGGAGCAGCTCCCCGCCCTCAAGGAGCTCCTCATCCGCGGCACCATCCGGGCGGCCACGAGCCGCTACCTGCCGACGCCCGTGCTCGAGCTCGTGGCGATCATGGAGGGAGCATGAACGACCTGCTGCGCCAGCGCATCCTCCGGCGGATGGAGAACCTGCCGGACGACCGCGCCTACCAGATCCTGGACTTCATCGAGTTCCTGGAGAGCAAGTACGCCGAGCGCGCCGCGCCGACGGGCATCCTGGCCAAGATCACCGACACCGTCGAGGACACCATCCGCGCGGCCAAGCTGCCGGTGAGCGCCATCAGCGGCACGGCCACGGCGGTGGACACCGCCTCCCGCATCATGCGCGGGCTCGCCGCGGCGGGGCAGGCCGTCGTGGACGAGGCCATGAAGGCCGCCAACCCGGTGCCGCCCCCGCCAGGCACCGCCGCCCCCATCCCCCCGGCCACCCCGGAGCCGCCCAAGCCGGCAGTGGGCGGGCAGTAACCGAGCGTCCAGCGCCGCGGCCGGGGCAGGTCCCCGGCCGCTTCCCCCTCCCAGGACCGTCATGACGGACTCCGTGGCCCCCGCCCCGGCGCGCGCCGGCTTCGTGCAGGGCATCGGGCCCACCGCGGCCATCTCGATGGTGGTCGGCACCATGATCGGTTCCGGCATCTTCATCGTGTCCGCCGACATCGCGCGGCAGACCCTGCAATGGGGGCCGGCGGCGCTCCTCTTGGTCTGGGTGGTCACGGGGCTCATGACGGTGGCCGGCGCGCTGGCCTATGCCGAGCTCGCCGCCATGATGCCGCGCGCGGGCGGCCAGTACGTCTTCCTGCGCGAGGGGCTCAATCCCCTCGTCGGCTTCCTCTTCGGCTGGACGCTGTTCACGGTGATCCAGAGCGGCACCATCGCCGCGGTGGCGGTGGCGTCAGGCAAGTTCCTGGCCGTGCTGCTGCCGGGCGTGACACCCGACATCTACCTGAGTCTGGGCAAGCTCCCCATGCCGGGCGGCGAAATCGAGCTCGGCCTCTCGCACCAGCGCGTCGTGGCGCTCGGCCTCATCGTCTTCCTCACGGGGGTCAACCTCCTCGGCGTCAAGTTCGGCGCCCGGGTGCAGACCATCTTCGCGGTGGCCAAGCTCGGCGGGATCGCGGTGCTGGTGGCGCTCGGGCTCTTTGCCGCGCGGGACCCGGGCCTCTGGAGCCGCAACATGACCGGCTTCACCGGCGTCGAGCCCTGGACCCTTGCCCTGGTCCCGGTGCTCGGCGCCGCCATGGTGGGCTCGCTCTTCTCGGCGGATGCGTGGAACAACGTGACCTTCGCCGCGGCCGAGGTGCGGGAGCCCACGAAGAACCTGCCGCGGGCGCTCTTCCTCGGGACGCTGATCGTCTGCGGCACCTACCTGCTCGTGAACCTGGCTTATCTCAAGGTGCTGGCCTTCCCCGGCGACCCGGCCGCCACCGACGTGGTGGCGCGCGGCATCGCCTACGCGGAGCAGGACCGCGTCGGCTCGGCGGCGGCCGCGGCGCTCCTCGGCCCGGTGGGCGGGAGCCTCATGGCCATCGCCATCATGGTGAGCGCCTTCGGCTGCGTGAACGGCCTGGTGCTCGCCGGCCCGCGCGTGTACTACGCCATGGCGCGCGACGGGCTCTTCTTCGCGAAGGCCGGCCAGCTCCATCCGTCGTACCAGACGCCCACCTTCGGCCTCATCACGCAGGCGGCGTGGGCCATGGTGCTCTGCCTGAGCGGGTCGTACGGCAACCTGCTCGACTACGTGATCTTCGCCTCGCTCCTCTTCTACTTCTTCACGGTGCTGGCGCTGTTCCGCTTCCGCATCACCCAGCCCGACCTGCCGCGCCCCGTGAAGGCCTTCGGCTACCCGGTGGTCCCGGCCCTCTACATGGCCGCCGTCGTGGTGCTCATGGTCATCCTCCTCTTCAAGAAGCCCCTCTACACCTGGCCCGGCCTCCTCATCGTGGCCCTCGGCGTCCCGGTCTATTTCGCCTGGCGCCGCAAGGCCTGAGGCAGCCCCGGGGGCACCTCCGTGGCGCCCGAGCGCCGCTCGGGCGCCAGACTTGCGCCCCCCCTCGCCGGGGCCGTAAACTTGAGGATGGAACTCCAGTACATCACCGGCTTCCGGTCCCCGTCCCTGCGGCGGGTGGCGGCGGCCACCGCAGGCTCCCCCGCATGAGCACCATCCGGCCCGGCGTCGCGCTCACCTTCGACGACGTCCTCCTCGTCCCGCGCCATTCCAGCGTCCACCCGCGCCAGGTCTCGACCCAGACCCGGTTCACCCGCGCCATCACGCTCAACATCCCCCTCGTCTCGGCCGCCATGGACACGGTCACCGAGGCGGAGATGGCCATCGCCATGGCGCGGGCCGGCGGCATCGGGGTGGTGCACAAGAACATGTCGATCGACAAGCAGGCGCAGGAGATCGACCGCGTGAAGCGCAGCGAGAGCGGGATGATCATGAACCCGATCACCCTCTCGCCCGACCGCCCGCTCAAGGAAGCCGCCGCCGCCATGCAGCGGTTCCGGATCTCGGGCGTTCCGATCGTGGACGCGAGCGGCATGCTCGTCGGCATCATCACCAACCGCGACCTGCAGTTCGAGCGAAACTTCGAGCAGCCCGTCCGCGAAGTGATGACCAAGGACCGGCTGGTCACCGCCCCCGTCGGCACCAACCTCGATGAGGCCGAGCGGATCCTGGCCCGGCACCGGATCGAGAAGCTCCCGGTGGTGGACGCCGAGGGAAAGCTCCGGGGCCTCATCACGGTCAAGGACATCTTCAAGCGGAAGCACCACCCCGACGCCAACAAGGACACCCACGGCCGCCTCCGGGTGGCGGCCGCCGTGGGCGGCTCCCCCGAGGCCAAGGTGCGCGCCCAGGCGCTCATCGAGGCGGGCGTGGACGCGCTGGTCATCGACTCCGCGCACGGCCACAGCGAGGGCGTGCTGCAGACGGTGGCGCTCCTCCGGGAGGCGTTCCCCGACGTGCAGCTCATCGCCGGCAACGTGGCCACCGAGGGCGGCGCCCGCGAGCTGGTGAAGCGCGGCGTGGACGCGGTCAAGGTGGGCGTGGGCCCCGGCAGCATCTGCACCACCCGCGTGGTCACCGGCGTCGGCGTCCCCCAGGTCACCGCCATCATGGACGCGGTGCGCGGCGCGGGCGACGTGCCCGTCATCGCCGACGGCGGCGTCAAGTACTCGGGCGACATGGTCAAGGCGCTGGCCGCCGGCGCCCGGAGCGTCATGATGGGCTCCATGCTCGCCGGCACCGACGAGAGTCCCGGCGAGTCCATCCTGGCCGAGGGCCGCCGCTTCAAGGCCATCCGCGGCATGGGCAGCGTCTCCGCCATGCAGGACGGCTCGGCCGACCGCTACTTCCAGGCCGAGCTGCAGGCCAGCAAGCTGGTGCCGGAAGGCATCGAGGGCCGCGTGGCCTACAAGGGCCCGGTGGCCGACGTGCTGTTCCAGATGGTGGGCGGGTTGCGGAGCGGCATGGGCTACTGTGGCGTGGCCACCGTGGACCAGCTCCGCACCGACGTGGAGATGGTGCAGATCACCAGCGCCGGGCTCCGCGAGTCCCATCCGCACGACGTGCAGATCACGCGGGAAGCGCCGAACTACAACGTGTAAGACCGCAACACCGGGCCCGCCCCGGCACGCCCGCCTCCCCGGAGGCGGGCGACGCCCGTCGGGCGCCCGCGCAGGGCCGCAAGGTTTCTTCATCCCTGAGTCCTTCCTCCACGCGGAGACGCGCGCATGTCCCTCACCCGCCGGAAACCCCTCGCCGAGCTCATGCCGGAGGAGGGCGACCACGGCCTCAAGCGGGCCCTCACGGCCACCAACCTGGTGCTGCTCGGCATCGGCGCCATCATCGGCGCGGGCATCTTCGTGCTGACCGGCACGGCGGCCGCGCTGTACGCGGGCCCCGCGATCACCTTCTCGTTCATCCTGGCCGGCCTCGGCTGCCTCTTCGCGGGGCTCTGCTACGCCGAGTTCGCCTCGATGATCCCGGTGGCGGGCAGCGCCTACACCTACGGCTACGCGACGCTCGGGGAGTTCATCGCCTGGATCATCGGGTGGGACCTCATCCTCGAGTACCTCTTTGCGGCCTCCACGGTGGCGGTGGGCTGGTCGGGCTACTTCACCGCGTTCATGGCCGAACTCGGCATCAAGCTGCCGCCCGCGCTCACCGGCGCACCCTACGCGGTGCAGGGCACCCACACGCTGGTCCCCTCGCAGATCTGCGTGGACCCGGCGAGCGGCGCGGTGGCGGTGAATGAGGTCACCCGCACCGCGATCCCGATCGCGGACTGCGTCTCCGGCGGCTTCACCATCGTGCAGGGCTTCCTCAACATCCCCGCCATGGTGCTGATCCTCCTCATCACGGCGCTCCTCGTGGTGGGCATCAAGGAGTCGGCGCGGTTCAACAACATCGTGGTGTACGTCAAGGTCGCCATCGTCCTGCTGGTGATCGGCTTCGGCATCAAGTACGTCAACACCGACAACTGGCACCCCTTCATCCCGCCGGCGGACGGCCCCGGCCACTTCGGCTGGAGCGGCATCCTCCGCGGCGCGGGCGTCATCTTCTTCGCCTACATCGGCTTCGACGCGGTCTCCACCGCCGCGCAGGAGGCCAAGAACCCGCAGCGCGACCTGCCCATCGGCATCCTGGGCTCGCTCGCCATCTGCACCGTGCTCTACATCGCCATGGCGCTGGTCATGACGGGGATGGCGCACTACACCGAGCTCAACGTCCCGCACCCGGTGTTCGTGGCCATCGACAAGGCCGGCCCGTCGCTCAAGTGGCTCGGCTTCCTGGTGAACATCGGCGCCATCGCGGGCCTCGCCTCCGTGGTGCTGGTGATGCTGATGGGCCAGCCGCGCATCTTCTACTCGATGTCGCGCGACGGCCTGCTGCCGCCGATCTTCAGCCGCATCCACCCGACGTTCCGGACCCCGTGGGTCTCCACGGTGATCACCGGCATCGTGGCGGCGCTCATCGCCGGCATCTTCCCCATCGGGCTGCTCGGCGAGCTGGTCTCCATCGGCACGCTGCTGGCGTTCGTGATCGTGTGCGGCGGCATCATCGTGCTCCGCCGGACCCAGCCCGACCTGCCCCGCCCCTTCAAGACCCCGCTCGTGCCCCTGGTGCCGCTCCTTGGCATCGGCATCTGCGGCTACATGATGTACGGCCTGCCGCCCGATACCTGGATCCGGCTCTTCGTCTGGATGGCGCTCGGCCTGCTCATCTACTTCCTCTACGGCATCCGCCACTCGAAGCTGAACAAGGCGTAAGCCGGGCAGTGGCAGGGCCCGGGCGGCCACCTCCTCACGGGGGTGGCCGTTCGGGCTTCATGGACCCATCAATCAGCCCATACCGGCCGCCAATGGCCCCCTACCGCTCCCGGGCAGCCTCATTACCTTGGCCTCCAGCATGACCGCCACCCTGTCCGCCAGCCGCCTCGCCGACGCCCGTGCCTTCGCCGAGTGCCTCGTGCCCGGCCGCCGCATCTGCATCACCACCCACGTCAACCCGGATGGCGACGGGCTGGGCAGCGAAGTGGGCCTCGTGCACCTGCTCAAGGCGCGCGGCGTGGACGCCGTCATCACCAATCCCTCGCCCACGCCCGAGCGGTACCACTTCCTCTTTGCCGACCTGCCGGGCGTGGACCGGACGCCGGAGGCGGTGAAGGAGCTCCGCAAGGCCGACCTCATCCTGGTCCTCGACATCTCCGACGTGGGCCGGCTCGGCATGCTGAGCCAGACGGTGCTGGAGCGCGGCGTGCCGGTGGCCTGCGTGGATCACCACGTGAGCCAGGGTCACCTGCCCGACGGCCCGCGCTACGTGGACCCGGACGCCAGCGCCACCGGCGAGCTGATCTTCCAGCTGGCGCAGGCCAATGGCTGGCCGCTGACCCAGCTCGCGGCGCGCGCCCTCTACGTGGCCATCCTCACCGACACCGGCGCCTTCCGCTTCAGCAACACCCGGCCCTCGGTGCTCCGCGCCGCCGCCGCCCTGCTCGAGACGGGACTCGATCCCGAGCAGATCTACCTCGACGTCTACGCCAACGCCCCCGAGGGCCGCACCCGCCTCGTGGCGGAGACGCTGCAGACGCTGGTGGTGGAGAGCGAGTCGGGGCTCGCGTGGGTCACGGTGCCGCCCGGCGCGCTCGAGCGCCACGGCGCCACCGCCGACGACCTCGACGGCATCGTGGAGCACCCGCGCAGCATCACCGGGGTCCGCATGGCGCTCCTCTTCCGCGAGATCGCGGCGGGGCGGATCAAGGTGTCGCTCCGCTCGGTGGGGAACGTGGACGTGGCGGCCTTCGCCAAGCCGTTCGGCGGCGGGGGCCACACCAAGGCCAGCGGCCTCTCGGTGGAGGCCAGCATGGCCGAGGCCCAGGCCCAGGTGCTGCGGGCGGCGCGCGCCTACCTCGCCGGCACCGACGGTTGACCCCGTCGGGACCCCCCGTTTCTTTCCTCCGGCGGGTGCCACCCCCGGCACCCAGGACGGACCGAGACCGATGAGCGAACCCCAGGCAGGCGCCGACATCCTCACCCGGATCGAGCAGACCCTCGACCAGCTCCGCCCCTACATCGCCTCCCACAAGGGCAGCGTCGAGGTGGTGGATTTCGACGAGCTGGACGGCGTCCTCCTCCTCCGCCTCGGCGGCACCTGCCACGGCTGCTCCGCCGCCACCATCACGCTCAAGCAGGGCATCGAGAGCCGCCTCAAGCAGCTGGTGCCCGAAGTCCGCTCGGTCGCGGCCATCTGAGGCCGCCCGCGCGGCCGCTCCTCCCCACGCAGAGCCCCATGTCCGATTCCCTCGCCGCCCAGGTCAGCGCCGCGCTGGCGCGGATCCAGAATCCCCGCCTCGAGAACGACCTCCTCTCGGCCGGGATGATCCGCGACCTGCAGGTGACCGACAACGGCCACGTCAGCTTCACGTTCCTGCTCTCCCGCAACGACCCCGCCACGCTGGTGCGGGAGGCGCGCAGCGCCATCCGCGCCATCGCCGGCGTGGACCCGCAGCAGGTGCGCATCAGTGTCGTGGACCCGGCCGGCCCCGCCGGCCACACCCACGGCCCGCCGGCGGGCCAGCCCGCGGCCGGCCACACCCACGGCCAGGCCGGCATGGCGCCGCCGGCCCCGGCGCCGGAGCAGTATCCGCACCTCGGCACCATCGTGGCCGTGTCGTCGGGGAAGGGCGGGGTGGGGAAGTCCACCGTCGCGGCCAACGTGGCCGTGGCGCTGGCGCAGAAGGGCTACCGCGTGGGGCTCATGGACGCCGACATCTACGGGCCCAACATCCCGCGCATGTTCGGCGTGTTCGAGAAGCCGCCGGTGACCGGCGGCCGCATCCAGCCGCTCGCCGCCTTCGGCGTGAAGCTGATGTCGCTCGGCTTCCTCATTGACCGTGACGCGCCGGCCATCTGGCGCGGCCCGATCATCATGAAGATCGTGCAGCAGTTCCTGCGGGACGTCGAGTGGGGCGAGCTCGACTACTTCATCGTGGACCTGCCCCCCGGCACGGGCGACGCCCAGCTCTCGCTGGTCCAGTCCTGCCAGGTGGCCACGGCCGTCATCGTCACCACCCCGCAGGAGGTGGCGGTGGGCGATGCGCTCCGCGGCGCCAAGATGTTCGAGCGGGTGAGCGTGCCGGTGGCGGGCGTGGTGGAGAACATGAGCCCCTACACCGATCCCGCCACCGGCGTCCGGCTCGCCATGTTCGGCGAGGGCGGCGGGCAGCGCCTGGCGGAGGAACTCCAGGTGCCGCTGCTGGGCCAGGTGCCGCTCCAGCCCGGCATCGCCGAGCAGGCCGACCGCGGGCGGCCGGTCTGCGTCAGCGCCCCCGACAGCGCGGCCGCGCGGGCGCTCGCCGCCATCGCGGAGCGACTGGTGCAGAGCGCCAAGGAGCGGGCCATCGAGCTGCCGGTGCTGCGCGGCTGAGCCGCACCGCTCTGCGGGTGCTCCCGGCGCCGTGCCAACCCTTCCGGTTGGCACGGCGTCCCATTTTCGGTCCCCCGTTCCCTCCCGCCCTTCCTTCCCGGCCCGGTCTCATGCCCGTGCGACTCGCGGTGCTGGTCCTGCTGCTGCTCCCCCGCGCCCTCGCCGCGCAGCAGCCGCTCAACCTGGGCTTCGAGCTCGCCTCGGTGGCCGACTCCACGGCGCCCTGGGGCTGGACGCCCGGCTGGCAGGTGATGGCGGGCGCCGCACCAAGCCGCGCGGCGCTCGATGCCGGCGTGGCAACCGAGGGTCGCCAGAGCCTCCGCCTCACCGCGCCCAACGATTCCGCCGCGCCGCTCCAGTTGCAGCTGCCGGGCCGCCTGGTGCAGGGCGAGGAGGTGCGGCTCCGGCTCCACGCGCGCCATGACCCCGGCACCGCGGCCCTGGTCACCCTCGAGGCGTGGGGCGATCGCGTGGTGCCCGCCGCCGACCACGCCGCCCTCGGCGGCGCCGACACCGGCTGGGTCACGGCCTCGCTCCGCATCGTGGTGCCGGCCGATTCCACCATTCATTCACTGATGCTGCAACTCGGCGCCCGCGGCCCGGGCGCGGCGTGGTTCGACGGGCTCGAGCTGGAAGTGGGCGGCCGCGTGCTCACCGCGCTCCCCGTCCCGCCGCCGCTCACCGCGGAGGCCCGCCGCTGGCTGGCCATGCACGCCGCCACCCTGCAGTACCTCGAGCCCCATCCCGACACCGCCGACCTCGCCCCGTTCCTCGAGGCCACCCGCGACGCCGCGCTCATCGGCCTCGGCGAGTCCACCCACGGCACCGCGGAGTTCTTCACGCTCAAGCACCGCCTGATCGCGGCGCTCGCTGCGGCTGGTGGCCTCCGTCACCTCCTTCTCGAGGCCAATGCCGCCGACGTCGCGCCCCTCGAGGCCTACCTGCAGGGTGGCCCCGGCACCGCGCGCGACGCCGTGGCCCGGCTCTATCCCATCATGCAGGTGGAGGAGGTGGCGGCACTGGCGGAGGGACTCCGGATCCACAACCGCGCCCATCCTGGCGCCGCGGTGCATGCGGTGGGGTTCGACGTGCAGGACCAGGCCGGGCCGGCCGGCCTGCTGCGCCGGGAGCTGACGGAGCATGACGCCGCGTGGCTCCCGCGCCTCGACGCCCTCACGGCCGAGTACGCGGCGGCACCCTCGTTCTTCACGCCCGGCGTTCCGGCGGGACAGCGCCTCCGCTGGGCCGCGCAGGCGGACACGCTGGAGCGGGAGCTGGCCGCGCGCCTGCCGCGCTGGGGCCGGGCCGCCGCCACGGCCGCCATGCGCGCGCGGGAAGCGGCGCGCGCCTATCGCCAGGCCGCCTGGGTCAACGCCACCGGCTCGAGCGCGCTGCGCGACACCCTGATGGCGGAGAACGTGGTCCGGCTGGTGGAGGCCATGCCGCCCGGCACCCGCGCCGCCCTCTGGGCGCACGACGGGCACGTGGGCCACGGCGGCGACCATCTCCGCTCCCTGAACGGCGGCGCCCAGATGGGCGCCGCCCTCCGCGGCCGCCTCGGCACGCGCTACCGCGCCTACGCCTTCCTCACGGCCCGCGGCACCTACCGCGCCATGGCCGGCGGTGCCTTCCGGCCGGTGCCGCTCTTCCCCGCCCCCGCCGCCAGCCACGAGGCGGCGCTCGACGCGCTGGCGCGGGTCCGGGGCACGGTGGCGCTCTTCCTCCCACTCACCGGCGCACCGGCGAGGGAGCTGGAGACGCCGCGCCCCCTCCGGAGCATCGGCTACATGGCCATGGATTTCGGGTTCGAGCCGTTGGTGAGCCTGCCGCTCGATTTCGATGGGGTATTCTTCGTCCCGGCGACCCGGGCGGCCACCGGCCTGCGTTAGGCGCCGCGGGAGAGCTCGTCCACCTCGAGCGCCGCGTCCACGTCCTGCGACACCCGGCGCACCACCTCCAGCGCGCCCGTCAGTCCCTCGGGCGTCGCGGTGCCGGCGCGGAGCCGGAGCAGGTCCAGCCGCAGCGTGTCGAGCG
>CAZRCT010000077.1:0-16373 GCA_964598655.1 uncultured Gemmatimonadaceae bacterium | reverse complement strand
AGCCGCCCTCGGGGATGGTCTTGGCGCCCCACTCGAGCAGCTCGCCGCCCTCGAGATGGGGACGGATGAGCGGATGGCGCTTGAGCCGCTGCAGCAACTGGTGCACGTCGAGCGTGGCGTCGTGATAGTCCAGCCCCACCACGATGCCGAGCGAGACCATGTCCGGCCCGAGCGGGTACATCCAAGTGCCGCCGAAGGCGTCGCGCGGGAGCGGCCAGCCCAGGGTGTGGATGATGCGATCGAGCGGCTGCTTCACCTTCCAGACTTCCTTGACGCCAAGCGCAAAGATCTGCGGATTCTCGGAGCCCACACCCTGCCAGTCGCGCCAGGCCTGGCCCAGGGTGCCGCGGGTGCCCTCGGTGAGGACGGTGATCTTCGCGGTGACGTCGGTCGGCTCCTGGTAGCCGTCGCCCGGCTGGCCGGCCCGATCCAGGCCGCTCGGCGTGGTGCGGACGCCCTTCACCGCGTCGCCCTCCACGAAGAGGGCATCGGCGGGGAAGCCGGGGAAGAGGTTGACGCCGAGGCCTTCCGCCTGCTCGCCGAGCCAGCGCACCATCTCGCAGATGGAGGCGGTGTAGAAGCCGGCGTTGTGCATCGTGGGCGGGGTCGGGATCTTGGTGCTGCCGCCCTCGCGCAGGAAGTAGACGGCCTCGCCGCTCACCGGCTGGCGGAAGGGGAAGTCGCTGTCGTTGAGGTCGGGGAAGAGCTCGCGGAAGGCGCGCGGGTTGACCACGGCGCCGGAGAGGTTGTGCTCGCCCAGGCTGCCGGCCTTCTCGAGGACGCCGATCTGGAGGTCGCCGAGGGTGCCGTCCGCCTTCACCCGGCGGGCCAGCTCGATGGCCCCCGCGAGCCCGGCCGGGCCGGCGCCCACGAAGAGGACGTCCATCTCGAGGGCTTCGGCGCCGGGGGTGTCGCGGAGGATCAGGCGGTCCAGCGGCAGGCCGGCCTGGTGGCGCCGGGGGAGGATCCGAGTCACGGGGGGGCGGCTCCAGACGATGTGCTAGGGATCGGGGCAATATGGGGGGGGAACGGGAGGGGCGGGAGCCCGGCCCGGCAGCCCCTCCCACTCCGGCGGGAGGAGGGCGGATGGACCTGAAGAAGGCGGCCCGGGACCCCTGGGTCTGGGGGCAGGTGGGACTTCTCGGACTGGTGCTGCTCGGGGTGCCCCGGCTGGCGGCCGCCGGGTTGCTGGGGGCCCGGGTTGGGGCGCCCTGGCCGGCCCTGGCGGCGGGGATCGCCGCGCTGGGCGGGCTGGTGACGCTCTGGGGCTTCCGCTCCCTCGGGCCCAACCTGACGCCTGGCACGGAGCCGCTGGCGGCCGGCCAGATGGTGGAGCGCGGCGCCTACGCCTGGGTGCGGCACCCCATCTACGTGGGGTTGTCCCTCTTCCTGGCGGGCTGGGCGGGATGGACGGGCACGCCGGCCGCCCTGCTGCTGACGGCCGCCGTGAGCTTCGGCTATTTCGACCGGAAGGCGGCGGCGGAGGAGCGATGGATGACGTCCCGGTTCCCCGCCTACGCGGCCTACCAGCAGCGCGTCGGCAAGCTCTGGCCGCGCCTCGGCGCTCGGCCCGCGCGGTCCTGAGTATCTTCCGGGCGCCCCGACCCTCCCCGGCGCCGCCGGCCGAGTGACGGGCGACCCCGTCCACCCGCGGCCATGCACGCACCCGAGATCCCCGGCTTCCGTCCCGTCCCGTTCACCGGCGTCATCTACGTCATGGCGGAGGCGCAGCGGCTGGGCTACCGCTACGGCCACCCCGACTGGTGCAACCTCGGCCAGGGCATGCCGGAGACGGGCCCGCTCGCGGGCGCGCCGCCGCGCGTGGAGCAGGTGACCATCGCGCTCGACGACCAGGAGTACGCGCCCGTCCCCGGCATCACCGAGCTCCGGAAGGCCGTGGCCGAGCTGTACAACGCGCTCTACCGGCAGGGGAAGGCGTCGCAGTACACCGAGAAGAACGTCTGCATCTGTGGCGGCGGGCGCGCCTCGCTCACCCGCGCGGTGGCGGCGCTCGGCGAGATCAACCTCGGGCACTTCCTGCCCGACTACACGGCGTACGAGGAGCTGCTCGACATCTTCAAGCTCTTCAGCGCCATCCCCATCCTGCTCGACAGCGGCCGGGGCTACGAGTTCACGGTGGAGGAGCTGCGCCGCGAGATCACGGGCCGCGGCCTCTCGGCCCTCCTCCTCTCCAACCCCAACAACCCGACGGGCCGCGTCCTCCGCGCCGGCGAGCTCGAGGCCTGGGTGACCACGGCGCGCGAGCTCCAGTGCACGCTGCTGCTGGACGAGTTCTACTCCCACTACATCTGGGCCGACGGCGCGGGCACCGATGATGGGATGGTCTCCGCCGCGCGCTACGTGGACGACGTGGACCGGGACCCGGTGGTCCTCTTCGACGGCCTGACGAAGAACTGGCGCTACCCGGGGTGGCGCTGCACCTGGATCGTCGGGCCGCGCGCGGTGATCGACGCGGTGTCGAGCACCGGCAGCTTCCTCGACGGGGGCGGCAGCAAGCCGCTGCAGCGCTCGGCGATCCCACTCCTCTCGCCCGCCGTGGCCCGGGCGGAGACCGCCGCCATCCGGGCGGCGTTCCTGCGAAAGAAGCAGATCATGCAGGAGGGGCTGGCGCGCGCGGGGATCCGGCTGGACCTCGACCCGCAGGGGACGTTCTACTGCTGGGCCAACCTGGCGCAGCTGCCGCCCACGCTGAACGATGGGCGGAGCTTCTTCAAGGCGGCGCTCAAGGAGAAGGTGATCTGCGTGCCGGGGGAGTTCTTCGACATCAATCCCGGGAAGCGGCGGAGCGGGCGGCCCTCGCGGTTCCGGCAGTACGTGCGGCTCTCGTTCGGCCCCGAGGAAGCGTCCGTGCGGGAAGGGGTGGCGCGGATCGAGCGGATGGTGGCGGCCCATGCCGCGGCGGCACCGGCGCCGTAGCGACGCTCCGGCGCATGCCCGGGAAACGAAGCGGGGCCGGCATTCGCCGGCCCCGCGTCGTTTCCCAGCCCGTTCCCTGCGAATGCCCCCGGCGGGTCAGTCCCCGCGCGCCTTCTTCACCTCGGCGGTGAGCCGGGGCAGGATCTCGAAGAGGTCGCCCACGACGCCGTAGTCGGCGACCTTGAAGATCGGCGCGTCCTTGTCGCGGTTGATGGCCACGATGGTGCGCGCGGTGCGCATGCCGGCCAGGTGCTGGATGGCGCCGCTGATGCCCACGGCCACGTAGAGGTTGGGGCTCACCGTCTTGCCGGTCTGCCCCACCTGCGCGCCGTGCTCGCGCCAGCCGGCGTCCACCACGGCGCGGCTTGCGCCGACTGCGGCATTACCGAAGGCGGCGGCCAGGTCCTCGAGCAGCCTGAACTGCTCCGGCTCGCGGAGCCCGCGGCCGCCGGAGACCACCACCGGCGCCTCGGCCACGTCGAGCGCGGCGCTTGCGGCCGCCTTGATGCCTGTGACGGTGACCCGCGCCGTGAACGCCGGCGCCGCCACCTCCTCCACCGCGCCGGCCTTGGCGTTCGCCGTGGCCGGGAAGGTGTTGGGCCGGATGGAGACGATCGCCGGCGCCGCCTCGAGCCGCACCTTCTGCAGCGCCTTGCCGCCGTACACCGGCCGCGTGGCCACGAGCTTGCCGCCCTCCACCGCGAGCTCCGTCACGTCCGTGGCGAGGCCCGCGCCGAGCTTGGCCGCGACGCGCGGCGCCAAGTCACGCCCGGTGGCGGTGGCGGCGACCACGATGGCCGCCGCGCCCTTCCCCAGCTCCGCCACCGTGGCCGCGAAGCCGTCGGGGTTGTAGCGGGCAAAGTCGGCGTGCGTCGCCGTGAGCACCTTGTCGGCACCGTGTGCGCCGAGCTGGTCGGCGCCGGTGACGGCGCCACTCGCCAGCACCACCGCGTGCACCTCGGCGCCGAGCGCGTCGGCCAGCGTCCGCGCGGCGGACACCACCTCGAGGGAGACCTTCCGGAGCGCGCCGTCGCGCTGTTCCGTGACTGCCAGGATCGTCGGCATCAGAGCACCTTCGCTTCGTCGCGGAGGAGGCGGACCAGCTCGGGCACCGCGTCGGCGCCCTCGCCCACGATGCGGCCGGCCTTCCGCTCCGGCGGGAGCGCGAGGCCCACCACGCTCACCCGGCCCGCGGTGACCGCCGCCGGCTTCACGTCGAGCGGCTTCTTCTTGGCCGCCATGATGCCCTTGAGCGAGGGGAGGCGCGGGCTGTTGAGGCCCTTGTCGCAGGTGAGCACGGCGGGCAGCGGGCAGGTGACCTGCTCCAGGCCGCCCTCCACCTCGCGCTCGGCACTCACGGTGCCGCCGGCGATGGTGAGGGACGAGATGGCGGTGATGCAGGGGAGGCCCAGGATCTCCGCCACCATCGGGCCCACGGCGTGGTTGTAGTCGTCCACGGCGAGCTTGCCGAAGAGGATCAGGTCGTACCCGCCGCCCGTCAGCTCGGCCGCGAGGGCGCGCGCCACCTCGAGCGGGTCGGCGCTGCCGGCGCCCTGGAGGTGCACCGCGCGGTCGATGCCCATGGCCAGCGCGGTACGGAGCGTCTCCTGCACCGCATCGCCACCGAGCGAGTACACGACGGTCTCACCGGCGCCGGCCGCTTCCTTGAGCTTGAGCGCCTCTTCGAGGGCGAACTCGTCGTAGGGATTGGGGACGAACTTGAGCCCCGCCTCGTCAATCCCGGCCCCGCCGGCCGCAATGGCGATCTTGGCCGTGGTGTCGGGGACCCGCTTGAGACAGACTGCGATCTTCACGCTAGCCTCACTGGCTGAGGGCCTGCAGGGACGGGCGGTAAGCTAGCAAGGGGCGCGGGCGAAGCCAACCAACGCGACGAGGGGCAGGGGGATCGCTCCCCCTGCCCCTCATCCTGCGGCGTGCCCGATGGAGGTCAGGACACCGGTGCGCGCCTCAGTCGTCGTCCCCCGCCCCGAAACTCCGCCGGACCACGAGGCGGACGACACGCCGGAACCCGGGCGTCAGGAACCGCTCCAGCACGTCCCCGCCCCCCTGGTTCACGTTGAAGGTCCCGAAGGTGGCGTACTTGTTCTGGAAGATGTTGTTGCCCACCGCCACGATCTCCCACCCGGCCCCGCGCCAGCCCAGCCGCGCATCGGCGACGAAGTAGCCGTCGAGCTTGGCCTCCTCGTTGGCCTCGTCGCCGCGGAGCCACTGGCTGCCGATGTAGCGCCCGTCCGCGCCGGCGAAGAACCCCTTCGGCAGCACCAGCGACGCGCCCACCTTCACCTGGTGATTGGGCACCAGCGGCATCTCGTCGCCCGGCCGCACCTCGTTCTCGCCGCCGAAGTCCTCGCGGATGGAGAAGATCTCCGCGGTGGCCTGGTACGTGGCCTTGGTGTAGGCGTAGTTGGCGTAGAGCGAGTGGCCGCCGGCCAGGAAGAGCTGGCCCGACAGCTCCACGCCCACCCGCCGGGTCTTGTCGAGGTTGTCGAAGTACCCCTCGATGGTGGAGCCCGAGGGCGAGGAATCGGAGGCGAAGAGGCCGATGTCGTCGCGCACGTCGGTGCGGTAGGCGCTGCCGCCGAGGAGCGCGTTGCCCACCAGCAGCTGGCCGCCCACCTCGAAGGTGGTGGCCTTCACCGGCTTGATCGGCGGGTCGTCGCCGAGGGCAAAGGGGAGCGGGCAGGGCTCGGCCTCGTCGGCGCAGGCCAGCTCGATCACGGCGGGCGCGCGGTAGGCGGCCCCCACCGAGCCGTAGAGCGTGAGGCCGCGGCCCGCGTCCACGCTCACGCCCGCCTTGGGGCTCAGGCGGCTGTAGGAACTGGTGGTGTCGCGGGTGTGGTCCAGCTGGTTCCGGAAGGGAATGCGCACGTAATCGTACCGCGCGCCCGCGGAGAAGGTGACCCGTCCGGTGGTGAGGTCGGCGAGCGCGTAGGTGCCGACGTCCCAGGTGGGGCTCTTCACGAAGGTGGTCTGCGTGCTCGGGCCGCCGAACTTGCTCGAGTCCGCGAACAGCTCCACCTCGGTGCGGGCCGTGGACCCCTCGGCCCCGACGCGGAGGCCCAGGTTGGCGGCCCCGAGGCTCCGGTCCCAGCGGTAGTCGAGCGACGCGCCCGCCACGAAGTTGCGCGACCGGCCGAGGTTGTCGGGGTCCGCGGCCTGGTTGACGTTGAACCGCTCCGCCCTGTGGCGCCGCGCGTACGCCGAGGCCGAGAACTGCCCCGTGGCGGACCGGCGGTAGCCGCTCACGGAGAGCTGCAGGTTGTTGAGGTCCTCGTAGTCGCCGGTGGAGAGGTTCGAGTCCGGCGCCACCCGGAAGACGCTGAGCGGCAGCGAGCCTGCGGTCTCGGCGTACGACTTGGCCCCGTACCCCTGGAAGCGGATGCCCCACGCGTCGGTGAGGCGGCCCAGGTTGAAGAAGCCGTTGTACTGCTCGGCGCCGGTGTCCTGGCGCCAGCCGTCCTCGCGATCGTAGCCGCCGCCGGCGTAGTAGCTCCACCGCCCCCGGCCCAGCGAGCCGGCGATGCTGGCGTCGGTGCCGAAGGTCTTGTAGTTGCCCCCGGAGACCTCGAGTTCCCCGCGCGTGGGCCCACCGCCATTGTTGGTCACCAGGTTCACCGAGCCGCCGAGCGAATTCCGGCCCAGCAGGCTCGCGGTGCCGGACATGATCTCGACGCGGGTGACGTGTTCCATGGGGAGCAGGTCGAAGTTCACCTGCGCGGCGTCGGGCTCGTTCTGGCGCACCCCGTCCAGGAACACGGAGATTCCCTGCGGCAATCCCACCACCGGCGAGGCGAAGAAGCCGCGCGAGGAGAGCGACATCTTGTAGCTGGCGCCGAGGTCATCGTACGCCGAGATGCCGGCCTGGGTGGCGAGCAGGTCGGAGATCAGGCGCGGCTCGCCGGCCTCAATCTGGCTGCGGGAGATGGTGGTGGTCCGCGCCGGGATGCCGGACCCGATCCGGGGGCCGGTCGGCGCCAGGATGGAGCCGACGACTTCGATGGGCGCCAGGACCACGGCGGAATCGCGCCGGGTGCTGTCCGGTTGCTGGGCAGCGAGGGGTGCGGCGGCAAGCAGGCTGGCGGCCAGCCCCATGGGGGCGAGTCGGCGGAAGCGTGTCACGAATTGGGGGTGTCGAGAGGGTAGGAAGCGGCGGCTCCGCCGGTCAACGAAGCCGCAGGGGCGATCCGCGGGTGTCGGGCACCTCGTAGATCGCGGCCATGGTGATGAGGTCGGGGGCCACACCCACGACCACGAGTGCATCGTCATCCTTGCCGCCCCCGTCGTAGTCCAGGCAGCAGAACTGGCGCGCCGACTCGGCCCGCACCGGCTCCCGCATCAGCCGGGCGGGCCCCGCCTGTTCGTAGCGCACCGGGTCGCCGGGGGTGAAGTTCCCGCTGCGGTCCTTGTCTTCATAGATGGCCAGGCGCCGCACCGTCACGCCGCCCCGGCTCTCCACCAGGAGGCCGTCGTCCGCATCGCCACCGCCATCCAGGTCTTCGCAGCACCGGTCGAGCTGCCGGGTGGGGTCCGGCGTGGCGACGATCCAGACCGCCATCGCGGCCACGCCCGCCAGCAGGCCGAGGAGCGCGTGCCGGAACCGGCGTGGCGGTGCCGCCCGCGGCCCCTCCCCCCGGCGGTGCCGCCCGAGGACCTCCGGGCCCAGGGAGGCGCGGGGCTCGAAGCGCACCTGTTCCAGAATACGCTCCAGGTCGCCGGCGTCACGCGGGGTCACGCCTCGGCCTCCATGAGCCCGCGCAGCCGGGTGAGGGCCCGCCAGAGCCGGGTACGCACCGCGCTCTCCCGGATGCCGAGCAGCTGGGCGATGTGGGGGGAATCGAAGCCACTGCCGTAGCGAAGGCTGATGATCTCCCGGTCGGCGTCCGACAGCTCGGCCACCGCCGCGAGCAGGAGCGCCACCCGCTCCTCGAACAGGAGTCGCTCCTCGGCGCTCGGCGCGTCGCAGGCCAGGTCCCGCATCTGGCCGATGGAGATGTGCCGCCGGATGCGCGCCCGGCGCAGGTAGTCCCGCACCGTGTTCTTGGCGATCCGGAACAGCCAGCTCTCGGGGCTCCCCTTGGCCGCGTCGTACCGCTCGGCGGCCCGGAAGGCCTTGAGGAAGGTGTCGGCCGTGACGTCCTCCGCCGCATCCGCCGTGGGGAGGTGGAAGCGCACGTACCGGTAAATGGCCGGGCCGTAGGCCTCGTACCAGGCCTGGTGGCGCTGGTCGAGATCGCTGGCGGGGGTGGCCGGGGCCGGGACCTGGAGGGGGCGGGGTTCTGCCATGACGCCAGAGTATACGCGCCGGGGCGGGGGGTGTCACAGGGGGCGCAGGAGGGGGGCTGGTCGCCCGGTTCACCGCAGGGGCGCGGGGCGCCCCTGCGATGAGTGAGCAAACCCGCGCCTAGAACGCCGGCAACCCCGTGACCGCCTCCCCGAGGATGAGCGAGTGCATGTCGTGGGTCCCCTCGTAGGTGTAGACCGACTCGAGGTTGGCCAGGTGCCGCATCGCGTGATACTCGGCCAGGATCCCGTTGGCGCCGAGGAGCCGGCGCGCCTCGCGGGCGCACTCGCAGGCCATGTGGACGTTGTTCCGCTTGGCCAGCGACACCTGCTGCGGCGTCATCGTTCCCGCGTCCTTGAGCCGGCCCAGCTGCAGGGCCAGGAGCTGGGCCTTGGTGATCTCGGTCAGCATGTCGGCCAGGCGCACCTGCTGGATCTGGGTCTGTGCGATGGGCCGGCCGAACATCACGCGGTTCTTCGCGTACGAGAGCGCCTCGTCGTAGCACGCCATGGCTGCCCCGGTGGCGCCCCACGCGATGCCGTAGCGCGCCTGGGTGAGGCACATGAGCGGGCTCTTGAGCCCGCCGCTCTTCGGGAGCAGGGCGTCCTTGGGGAGGTGCACGTCCTGCAGCACCAGCTCGCTCGTGTCGGAGGCGCGGAGCGAGAGCTTGCCCTTCTGGTCCTTCGCGGTGAAGCCCCGGGTGTCCGTCGGGACGATGAAGCCGCGGACCGACTTCGCGTCGTCGAGCGCCCCCGTCTTGGCCCACACGATGGCCACCGTGGCCTGGGAGCCGTTGGTGATCCACATCTTGGCGCCGTTCAGCACCCAGCCGTCGGCCGTCTCCCGGGCGGTGGTGATCATGCCGCCGGGGTTGGAGCCGAAGTCCGGCTCCGTGAGCCCGAAGCAGCCGATCTCGGTGCCCGCCGCGAGGCCCGGCAGCCAGCGCCGCCGCTGGTCCTCGGAACCGAAGGCGTAGATGGGATACATCACCAGGGCGCCCTGCACCGAGGCAAACGAGCGGATGCCGCTGTCGCCCCGCTCGAGCTCCTGCATGATGAGCCCGTAGGCCACGTTGTTGAGGCCGGCGCAGCCGTACTGCTCCGGCAGGTTGGCGCCGAGGAGGCCGAGCTCCGCCATGCCCGGGATCAGCTCCTTCGGGAAGCGGCCCTCGACGTAGCAGTCGCCGATGATGGGCATCAGGTGCTGGTCCACCCAGCTCCGCACCGTGTCGCGCACGGCGCGTTCCTCCTCGGCGAGGAGCCCGTCGATGCCGTAGAAGTCCACCCCGGTGAATGCCATGAGGTCCCCCTAGCGCTGGCGCACGGCGCGCGGCTCGATGCCCACCGCGCGCGCCTTCTGCCGGAACTCGCTGCCGTGATCCACCGGCCGGCCGGTCTCGGCCTGCCACTGGTGCACCATCTCGTGGAGCAGGGTGTCGGCCACGGAGAGCCAGCCATCACGGCGCAGGTGCGCGCGGGAGATGGCGATGTGCACCGGCCTTCCCGTGGCCCGCTCCAGCCGGAGCTCGCCGAGCCGCCGCTCCATCCGGCCGGAGAGGCGGATGGTGATGGACTGCAGCTCGGCGCCGAAGTGGCGGGCGTTGAGCGCGGCGTGGAGCTGGCGGAGCTTCTCGATCACCGGCCGGTCGGCGGGCCGCACCTTGGGCGGCCCCTTCTTTTCCCGCGGCGCGTAGCGCTCGGCGGGGAAGGCCAGGAACACCTTCCGCGCGTCGAGCCGCGAGGCGCGGCGCATCCCCGGCGTCACGAACCGCACGATGGCGCGGAGCACGTCGTCCGGCGCGTCGGCGTAGCCCTCGTGCACCCGGAAGACGCGGCCCGGGGTCCACGAGATCATCACCTGCTCGTTCCGGTGCGTGGTGAGGCGCGGGAAGGGCGGCAGGCCGAGGGCGGTGAGCCGGGCCAGCAGCTGCTCGCTGCCGGCGCCGCGGGGCCGGGGCAAGGGGGCGGCCGGCGCCGCCACCGGCGCGCTGGCCGGCCGGGGCGGGGCCGGGGCGGGCGCCCCGAACAGGTCAGCGAACAGGCTGAGCTGCAGCACTCCGGGCCCTCGCGTACATCGCCGTGTCGCCCTGGCGGAAGGTGGCGCGGTCCTTGTCGTAGAGCTGGTGTTCCACGATGACGCGGTCGCCCGTGAGCCGGAGCAGGTTGAAGGCCGACACCCGCCCGCCCCGCGTGCGGACGGAATGGGTGCCGGCGGTGCTCACCACCACGCGGCCCTCGAGCTGGCCGCTGCCCTCGGTGTGGTCGTGCCCGCAGCAGACCACGTCCGCGCCGCTCGCCACCAGGCGCTGCTGCGCCTGGCGCGGCCACGCGAGCCCCCAGCGGTGCGACACCACGCCGGGCAGCACGTTGTGGTGCAGCACCGCGATCCGCACCTTGTGCGCCGGCGCCGCCGCGAAGGTGCGCGCCACCCGGTCCACCTCGGTCGCCGGCAGGTTCCCCTTCACCGAGCAGTCATTCGGGTTCCAGGTGAGCGAGCCCCACGCCAGCCCGTTGGCCGAGAGCATCCCGGCGATGATCACCTCGTCGAGCTCGAGCACCGGGGTCAGGTCCTCGCCGAAATAGCGCCGCCACTTCCCGTACATCACCCGCGTGCCGAGCAGGCCGAGCGGGCTTCGCCACCACTGCACGTCGTGGTTGCCGGGCACCAGGTGCACCGGCGCGTGCTGGCGAAGCCCGTCGAGGTAGCGCATCGCCGCCTGCAGCTCGCCGTGCCGCGCGCGGAGCGACACGTCCCCTGAGACGATGATCGCGTCCAGGTCCAGCGCCGGGAGGTAGCGCTCGAGCGCCACCAGCTGCGGCAGGTCGGCGCGCCCCCCGAAGTGGATGTCCGAGATGTGGGCGATGCGCGTCTCGCTCACCAGACCACCCGGACCCGGTAGGTGAGCTTGGCCTCGCCCCGGCCCGGCACCGTGACCCGGAAGCGGGTGCGGGTGGAGCTCAGCTTCTCGGCGCGGACGCTGCTCGAGACGATTGACCACTCCCCGCCCCGCTGCTCCAGCACGTCCACCGTCACCGGGTCCTCGCCGGCGTTGGTGAGCGTCACCCGGTAGTCGGCGGTGGCCACGGTGCGGCGGCGGCCGCCGGTGGTGTCGCGGCTCGTCACGTACGTGGCCTGCACCCGCCTGGCCGTGAGGTCGAAGGCGGTCCCCACGTCGAGCTTCAGGTCCTCGCCGGCGGGCGAGTGGCTGATGGCCGACTCGCCGATGAGCTGCAGGCGCCCGGCGCTGTCGGGCTGGAAGAGGCGCACCACGCCGCCGGGAAGCGGGCGGTCGCCGAGCGGGGTCTGGCGGGCGCGGGTCACGGTGTAGGTGACGTTCACCGGCACCTCTTCCTCATCCCCGTACTGCGGCAGCCCGCCCCACCAGGGGATGTTGCCGCGCACCTCGAAGGTCCTGGCCACCGGCGCGCTGGCGGGCTCGAAGAGCCCCACTGTGGTGACTATGCCGGGCTCGATGGCGTGGCGCCCGGGCAGCGTGTACAGGTGGAACTCGCCCACCTTCTCCTGCGCCGGCAGGGCCTCACGCGCCGCCATCGGGGCGGCCGCGCTGACGCGCATGGCCTGGTCGCGTGCCTCGTACGCGTTGGTCACCCGGTTCACCTGGCCGGCCAGCAGCTGCAGCTCGGCGTTGGCCACGCGGAGCTGGCCGCCGTTCACCACGGCGGTGCCGCTGATGCGCGCGGTGGTGGCCTTGGGGTCGAGCACCGCCTGGTAGCTGGCCGACCACCCGCCGCCCTCGGTGAAGTAGCCGAGCCGGAGCGAGCGCCGCGCCTGCGCGCTCGAGGCCGTGAAGCTGAAGCCCGGATCGATGGTCACCAGCTCGGCCGGAAACTGCGGGGTGCCGGGCATCGAGAAGGTGATGGTGCCGTCCGGCATCCGGTACCGCGCCGGGCCCACGCCGAGGACCTCGGCCACCACGGAGTCCTTGCCGTTGCGGAAGAGGAGCTTCCGGCCCACGGCGCGGCGGAGGGCGGACTCGAAGTCGGTGCCCACGTCGTAGCGGCCGGCGGTCACCTGCACGTCGGCGTCGAGGGCAAAGATGGAGCCCGGGTCCACGTAGCCGAGGGGCACGGTGTACTGGCCGTCCCCGCGCCTGACCTCGAGGGGGAACTCGCGCCGCACCAGCACGCGGCCGTCGTTGTAGAGGGTGAGGCTGGCCTGCGCCTCGGCGGCGCCGGCGGCGGCGGTCACGAGGGCCGCGGTGGCCGCGAGGGCGCGGCGGGTCCTGCGAGTCGGGTTGGGCATCGTCTCACTCCGGAAGCATGTCCATCGCCACCCTCCGCACCACCTTCCGCACCACGATGAAGGTCACCAGGACCGCGATCATGCCGTACACCCGCGCGAGCGGGAGCGGAGGGACGCGGAGGATGACGTAGAGGGCAACCAGCAGCGTGGCCGGGAGGGAGATGCGGCGGGCGAGGCGACTTGCACGGGCCGCGCGCTCGGCCTCGCAGGCCGGGCAGCGGGCGCCCCAGGCGAGGCCCGCCACGCGGGCCCCGCACCGGGCGCAGGGGACCTCAGGCCACCCGCTTGGCGACAGCATCCCCGAACTCGCGGGTCGAGGCCGTGCCGCCCAGGTCCCGGGTCCGGAGGTTGTCCTCGACGATGACCTTCTCGATGGCCGAGCGGATCCGGTTGCCGCGCTCTACCTCGCCCAAGTGGTCCAGCATCATGGCGGCGGCGAGCATCTGGGCCGACGGGTTGGCGATGCCCTTCCCCGCAATGTCGGGCGCGCTGCCGTGCACCGCCTCGAAGATGGAGCCCTGGGTGCCGATGTTGGCGCCGGGCGCCAGGCCCAGGCCGCCGACGAGGCCCGAGACCTCGTCGCTCAGGATGTCGCCGAACATGTTGGTGGTGACCATCACGTCGAACTGCTCCGGCTTGAGCACCAGCTGCATGGCGCAGTTGTCCACGATCATGTCGTTGGACTGCACCCGCCCCTCGTACTCCTTGGCGATCCGCTTGCCCACTTCCAGGAACAGGCCGCTCACCATCTTCAGGATGTTGGCCTTGTGGACGATCGTGACCTTCTTCCGGTTGTGCCGGATGGCGTACTCGAAGGCGTAGCGGATGATCCGCTCGCACCCCGCGCGCGTCACAATGGCCGTGGACTCGCCCACCGCCCGCGGGTCCCCGCCGATGGCGATGAAGTGCTCGACGCCCACGTAGAGGCCCTCGAGGTTCTCCCGCACCAGGACGATGTCCACGTTGCTGAACCGCCCGCCCGGCACGAAGGAGCGGGCCGGCCGGATGTTGGCGAAGAGCTCGAACTCCTTGCGGAGCTGCACGTTCACCGAGCGGAAGCCGGTGCCCACCGGCGTGGTGAGCGGCCCCTTGAGGGCCAGCTTCCGGTGCCGGATGCTCTCGATGGTGGCGTCGGGCAGCGGCGTGCCGGTGGCGTCCACCGCGGCCACCCCGGCCAGCTGCTCGTCCCACTCGAACTGCAGGCCCGTCGCCTCGAGCACCTTCACCGTCTCGGCGGTGATCTCGGGCCCGATGCCGTCGCCCGGGATCAGCGTCACGTGATACGTCATTGGAGGTCCGTCGGAAACACGGTGGCAAACGTCGCGCCGAGGGCGCGGGTCGGGGTGGGGCCATCGCCCCACGCGAGGGTGCGCCAGACCACCTTGCCGGTCCGGGTGTCGGCCAGGGCCAGGGAGAACTCGGCCCGGAGCCCGGCGCCATCCGGCAGCTGGGTGAAGGCCAGCGCCGCCGGCACCAGGGCGAAGCGGCCGCCATTCAGCGCCACGAGCGAGCGGAGCTGGCTGCGCAGCGGGTCGGGGACATCCTTCATGTTCGGGACCCGGAGGAGAGCCTGCCCCATCCGGTCGGGGTCCGGCGCAATGCCCGGGGCCCGGCGCGCCACCTTCCGGAGCTCGGGCGGCAGCACCCACTTCACCTCGGGGCCGCGGCCCTCGAGCGCCAGCCCGAGCAGCGAGTCCGCCCACCGGAGCTGCGCGGCGCGGTCGGCCAGGTGTTCCACCTGGGCGGCGCTGTCCGGCATCAGGATGAGCGTGAGGGGGGCCACGGCGATGGTCTGCCCGGCGAAGCCGGCCGTGAGGAGCGGGACCACCGGGTCCTTGGGCGGCCGGGCGGAGGCCGGCGCGGGGCTGGCCGGCGCGGCCGCCTTCCCGCCACAGGCCACGGTGGCGAGGAGGAGAAGAACCGGCCAAGTGCGGGTCGGAACGGGGGTTGGCACGGCGGGAAACGTAAACCGGCGCCGGGTCGCCCGGCAGCCCTGCGGCGGGGGTGGGGGTGGGCGGGGCGCGCTGGCGCCGGCCCGGGCCCACCTCACTCGAGGGAGAGTCCCCCGTCAACGACGAGCGTCTGCCCCGTGACGTGGCGCGCCTCGTCGGAGCAGAGGAAGGTGATGACGTGCGCCACGTCCTCCGGCTCCGCCACCCGCCCGAGCACGCTGTGCTTCTGCGCCCGCTCGATGATCTCGGCCGGCAGCATGCTCATCCGCTCGGTGCGGATGAAGCCGGGCGCCACGGCGTTGACGTTGACGTTGGCCGGCCCGAGTTCCACGGCGGCGGCGCGGGTGAGGCCCTCGAGCGCCGCCTTGCTCGCCGCGTAGTTGGCCACGCCGAACCCGGGGCGGCCGGCCTGGTGCGCGCTCACGCTGACGATCTTCCCGTAGCGCTGCTTCCGCAGCGTGGGGGCGATGGCGCGGATGCAGTTGAAGGCGCCGGTCACGTTGGTGTCGAGCACCTCGCGCCAGGCCGCGTCGGTCATGCGCCAGAGCGCGCCGTCCTTGGCGATCCCGGCGTTGTTCACCAGGTAATGCACGGCGCCGAAGCGCTGGAGCACGTCGGCGAAGAACTGCTCCACCGCGGCCTTGTCCCGCACGTCGCAGCGGGCCGCGTACACCTCGCCCCCCATCGCGGTGCAGGCCGTCTCGGTGAGGAGCGCCTGCGCGGTGACGTCCCGTCCCGGCATCTCCACGAAGCAGAACGCCACCCGGCAGCGGAGCCGGGCAAACTCCATGGCGATGCAGCGGCCGAGCCCCGTGGCGCCGCCGGTGACCACGGCGACCTTCCCCGCGAAGCCGGCGGGGATCCGCTGGGGCAGCGGCTGCTCGAGCGTGGTCCCCGAGTGCTGCTCCTCGGGGTCCCAGGCGCCCGCACCCTGCGCATCGAAGAACGGAGACATGGCCGGCTAAGCTACGGGCCGGCGAGGGGGAGGGCAAGGCGACGCCCGCGCCTTCCGGCCCCTGCCTCCCGGGCCATAAATTGCCTTCATGCAATCCATCCTCTGGGCACTCGTGGCCCTGGCCGGTGCCGCCGGCTGGGGAATGCTGGCCCTCGGCCGGGGCGAGACCATCTCCGCCGCCTGGCTCCTCCTCGCCGCCATCGGCACCTACCTCGTCGCCTATCGGTTCTACAGCCGGTTCCTGGCCGGTCCGCTCTTCGGCCTGACCAACCGCCGCGCCACGCCGGCGGAGCGCCTCGGCAACGGGCGCGATTTCGTGCCCACCACCCGCTGGGTGCTCTTCGGGCACCACTTCGCCGCGATCTCGGGCGCGGGGCCGCTCATCGGCCCGGTGCTGGCGGCGCAGTTCGGCTACCTGCCGGGGACCATCTGGCTGGTCTTCGGCGTGGTGCTGGCCGGCGCGGTGCAGGACTTCGTGATCCTCGTCGGCTCCCTGCGGCGCGACGGCAAGTCCCTCGGCCAGATGGCCAAGGAGGAGATCGGGCCGTTCACCGGGATCGCCGCGATGCTCGCCATCCTGGCCATCATGGTGATCCTGCTGGCGGTGCTGGCGCTGGTGGTGGTGAATGCCTTACGGGACAGCCCGTGGGGCCTCTTCACCATCAGCTGCACCATCCCCATCGCCATCCTGATGGGCTTCTGGATGAAGAGCTGGCGGCCGGGGAAGACGGTCGAAGCCACCACGGTGGGCATCGCGCTGCTGCTGCTGGCCCTGGTGGGCGGGCAGCAGGTGGCCGCCAGCGCCACGCTGGCGCCGCTCTTCACCTGGACCGGGACCAGCCTCGCCATCGCGCTCATCGGCTACGGCTTCGTGGCGAGCGTGCTCCCCGTCTGGATGCTCCTCTGCCCGCGCGACTACCTCTCCACCTTCATGAAGATCGGCACGATCATCCTGCTCGCGGTG
>CAZRCT010000076.1:0-16529 GCA_964598655.1 uncultured Gemmatimonadaceae bacterium | reverse complement strand
ACGAAGAACCCGAGCCCCTCCTCGGTCCGGGCCCATTCCCCCAGCGCGTACAGCTCCCCTCCCGCGAGCGGCCGTTCCAGCCGGGCCGCGAGGTGCCACTTCCACGCATCAGTGCCGGCGCCGGGGCGATGCTCGGGTGAGTGCACCTTGGCCCGGGATCCCGACAGCTCCACGCCCGGCGCCGGGATCACGGTGAGCCGGGCGGCCCAGGAATCCCCGAAGCGATCCCCCTTGGGCCACTGCCCCGGCCGCTCGGGTTCATCCCCGTTGAACACCGCCCCTTCGAGCGCCACCGGCCCGGCCCGCACCCCGGCCATGAGGATCGCCCGCTCGAGGATCTGGGCCAGGTGGTGATTCACCGGGTAACGCAGCGCCGGCCGGCTCATCGGGTCGTCGGAGCCGAACGGCACGAACCCCTTCCCTCCGCTCACCGCGATCCGGGCCCACCGTCCCGCCGCGCCACCGGCGGTGAGCATGAGCTCGTGGGCGTAGGTGTGGGGATGCCGCCGGTCGTTGTAGCCTTCGCCCCAGCTGCCCGGTGTCAGCTCTCCGTCGGGGATGGTCTGCCCCTCGAGGTTGAGGGTCCCCACGGCCCGCAGCCGGCCGCCCAGCGCCTGCGCGTGCAGCATCAGCAGCGGCTGCACCAGGCGCGCCTCCGTGAGGGTCCCTCCCCCCGGGATCGGGTCCACCCGGGTGACGATGCCGATCGCCTGGGCCATCACGTCGAGGGTGGGACGGGCCTGGCCCAGAGCCGGCCCCGTCACCAGGAGACAGGAGTACAACACCAGCGACAGGCGGGTAGTGAGCGGGATCACGGGAATCCGGTCAGGGGTGGATGCGCCAGCGGCCCGGCGTTGGGGACGGCCGGGCCGCAGGCTGCCGCACACCGCGCCGGCTCAGAACCCGGCGTCCGCCGCGGACTCCTCGCGCTGGGTGACGGTGGCGGCGATGAAGTCGCGATGGAGCCGGGTGATCCAGTCGATCGAGATCCCCTTGGGGCAGGCCTCCTGGCACTCCCCATGCCAGGTGCAGCCCCCGAAGCCCTCCGCCTCCATCTGCGCCTCCATGCCGAGCGCGCGGCGATGCCGCTCGGGGTGGCCCTGGGGCAGCAGCTGGAGGTGGCCGACCTTCGCGGAGGTGAACAGCATCGCGGAGGCGTTGGGGCAGGCGGCCACGCAGGCGCCGCAGCCGATGCAGGCCGCCGCGTCCATGGCGAGGTCGGCGTCCGGCTTGGGGACCGGGATGGCGTTGCCATCCGGCGCCGAGCCGGTGGAGACGCTCACGAAGCCGCCGGCGGCCATAATCCGGTCGAACGCGCTCCGGTCCACCACGAGATCCTTCACCACCGGGAAGGCCCGGGCGCGCCACGGCTCGATGTAGATGGTGTCGCCGTCCTTGAAGCTCCGCATGTGGAGCTGGCAGGTGGCGGTGCCCTTCATGGGGCCGTGGGCCACCCCGTTGATCATCATGCCGCACGAGCCGCAGATCCCCTCGCGGCAGTCGTGGTCGAACGCGATCGGCTGCTCGCCCCGGGCCACCAGGCGCTCGTTGGTCACGTCCAGCATCTCGAGGAACGACATGTCCGGGCTGATGTCCGGCGCGTCGTACTTGACCAGCTGGCCGTTCGGGCTGCCCGCGGGCTGCCGCCACACGAAGAGCGTCAGGTTCACTTGTAGCTCCGGGTGCTGAGCTTCACATTCTCGAACTCGAGCGGCTCCTTGTGGAGCACCGGCGCCTTGTCCGGGCCCTGGTACTCCCACGCCGCCACGTAGGTGAAGTTGGCGTCGTCGCGCTGGGCCTCGCCGTCCGGGGTCTGGTGCTCGGTGCGGAAGTGCCCGCCGCACGACTCCTCCCGGTGCAGCGCGTCGAGGCACATGAGCTCGGCGAACTCGAGGAAGTCGGCAACCCGGCCGGCCTTCTCGAGGGACTGGTTGAGCTCGCTGCCGCTCCCCGGCACGTTCACGTTCTGCCAGAACTCGGCCCGCAGCTCGGGGATGCGCTGCAGGTTCTGCTTCAGCCCCGCCGCGTTCCGCGCCATGCCGCAGTTGTCCCACATGAGCTTGCCGAGCTCGCGGTGGAACGAGTCCACCGTCCGCTTCCCCTTGATGCCAAGGAGTCGCGTGGTCCGCTCGGTGACCCCGGCCACGGTGGCCCGGACCTCCGGATGGCTCGCGTCCACCTTCGGGAGCCGGGCCTGGGCCAGGTAGTCGCCGATGGTGTACGGGATCACGAAGTAGCCGTCGGCCAGGCCCTGCATCAGGGCGCTGGCCCCGAGGCGGTTGGCGCCGTGGTCGGAGAAGTTGGCCTCGCCCAGCACGTGCAGGCCCGGGATGGTGCTCATCAGGTTGTAGTCCACCCAGAGGCCGCCCATGGTGTAGTGGACCGCCGGGAAGATGCGCATCGGGACCTTGTACGGATTCTCGTCCGTGATGCGCTCGTACATCTGGAACAAGTTGCCGTAGCGCTCGGCGATCTTCCCCTCGCCCACGCGCTGGATGGCGCTGCCGAAGTCGAGGTAGACGCCGAGGCCGTTCGGGCCGACCCCGCGGCCCTCGTCGCAGACCTCCTTGGCGGCGCGGCTCGCGATGTCGCGCGGGCAGAGGTTCCCGAAGCTCGGGTACTTCCGCTCCAGGTAGTAGTCGCGCTCGTCCTCGGGGATGGCGTGCGGCGGGCGGGTGTCACCCTGCTTCTTGGGCACCCAGACGCGCCCGTCGTTGCGGAGCGATTCCGACATCAGCGTGAGCTTGGACTGGTAGTCGCCGCTCACCGGGATGCAGGTGGGGTGGATCTGGGTGTAGCAGGGGTTGCCGAACGCCGCGCCGCGCTTGTGGGCGCGCCACGTTGCGGTGACGTTGGAACCCTTGGCGTTGGTGGAGAGGTAGAAGACGTTGCCGTAGCCGCCCGAGGCCAGGATCACCGCATCGGCCAGGTGGGTCTCGATGGCGCCCGTCACCATGTTCCGGGTGACGATCCCGCGCGCCACGCCGTCCACCACGATGAGGTCCAGCATCTCGGTGCGGGTGTGCATCCGGACCGTGCCGGCCGCCACCTGCCGCTCGAGCGCCTGGTAGCAGCCCAGGAGCAGCTGCTGCCCCGTCTGGCCCCGGGCGTAGAAGGTACGGCTCACCTGGGCCCCGCCGAAGGAGCGGTTGGCCAGGAGCCCACCGTACTCGCGCGCGAAGGGTACGCCCTGTGCCACGCACTGGTCGATGATGTTGACCGAGATCTGCGCCAGGCGGTAGACGTTGGCCTCGCGGGCGCGGAAGTCGCCACCCTTCACCGTGTCGTAGAACAGGCGCCAGATCGAGTCGCCGTCGTTCTGGTAGTTCTTGGCCGCGTTGATGCCGCCCTGCGCCGCGATGGAGTGCGCCCGCCGCGGCGAGTCCTGGAAGCAGAAGCACTGCACGTTGTAGCCCAGCTCGCCGAGCGTGGCCGCGGCCGAACCGCCGGCCAGCCCCGAGCCCACCACCAGCACCGAGAACTTCCGCTTGTTGGCGGGGTTCACCAGCTTCATCTCGAACCGGTGGCGGTCCCACTTCTCCTGCAGCGGGCCGGCCGGAACCTTCGACTTGAGTTCCATGGCGCCCCCTAGAGGTGCAGGTAGCCGATGACCACGGCCACCGGGATCGACGTGAACAGGGCCCACACCACGATGGCGATGATCTGCGGGATGGGCTTGTGCGCCGGCGCGTACGGGTTCTCCACCCCGAGCGTCCGCGGGCTCCCCCACAGGCCGTGGTACAGGTGCATGCCGAGCCCCACCATGGCCGCGATGTAGAACGCCGCCACCCACCAGATCGAGAACCCGCGCACCACGTTTCCGTACACGTCCATCGGCATGTGCGTGGAGGGCAGGATGGTGCCGGTGGTGAAGTGCAGGATGTGGAACACGATGAAGGCCAGCAGCAGGACCCCGGTGACCAGGATGTTCCGGCTCGCCAGCGTCGAGGCCTGCGGCGTCTTCTTCGCATACCCGACCGGGCGGGCCGCCCGGTTCCGCGCCGCGAGCGTCATCACCGCCCAGATGTGGAGGCCCACCGCGGCGAGCAGGATGACCCGCGCGGGCCACACGAGCCCCGGCTTGTCCTTCAGGAACGCGGCGTAGCGATTCAGGTTGGCGGCGCTCTGGTAGATGAGCAGGTTCCCGAGCGCATGCTGGATGACGAAGAGCACCATGATCACGCCCGTCACCGCCGCCACGGCCTTGCGGCCGACGGTGGAGCGGAAATAGACGCCGAACCGCGTCATCCGTTGGCCTCCAGCACCTTCATGGTGTCGCGCACCGCCTGGGCGCTCTTGTGCAGCTCGGCGCGCTCCGCGGCCGTCAGCGTCACCTCGAGGACCTGTTCCAGGCCCTGCCGGCCGAGCTTGCACGGCACGCCGCAGAAGACGTCCTGGAGCCCGTACTGGCCCGTGAGCCACGCCGAGCAGGGGAGGATGCGCTTCTTGTCGAGCACGATGGCCTCGGCCATCTGCACCGCCGCCGCGCTGGGCGCGTAGTAGGCGGAACCGGTCTTGAGGAAGTTCACGATCTCCGCGCCGCCGTTGCGGGTGCGGGTCACGATCGCGTCGAGCTGGTCCTTGGGCAGGAGCTGGGTCACCGGGATGCCGCTCACCGTGGTGTAGCTCACCAGCGGGACCATCGTGTCGCCGTGGCCGCCGAGCACCATGGCCTGGATGTCCTCGACGGAGACGTTCATGGCCTCGGCCAGGAAGGCGCGGTAACGCGCCGTGTCGAGCACGCCGGCCATGCCGATGACGCGTTCCTTCGGGAAGCCGCTCGCCTGCATGGCCACCGCGCACATCACGTCGAGCGGGTTCGACACCACGATGATGATGCTCTGGGGCGCCACCCGCGCGATCTCCTTCGCCACCGAGCCCACGATGCCGGCGTTGGTCTTCACCAGGTCGTCGCGGCTCATCCCCGGCTTCCGCGCGATACCCGCCGTCACGATGAAGAGTTCCGACCCCGCCGCCGCATCGTACCCGTTGGTGCCGACCACCCGGCTGTCGAAGCCCTCGATGGGCGCCGACTGCCACTGGTCGAGCCCCTTGCCCTGCGGCACCCCCTCGACCACGTCGACCATGACGACGGTCCGGGCCAGGTTCTTCTCGGCGACGCGCTGGGCAGCGGTGGCGCCCACATTGCCGGCGCCGACGACGGTGATCTTGTTGAACATGAGATGGAGCCTGGTGCGGGTTGGACTGCGGGGCGAACACGCCCGCCGCACTGGCGGCGGCGGGCGCCGAAACGTACTGCCGGCAACGGCGTGGAGCAATCGAGCTAGCGACGTCCGCCGCGCCCGCGTGAGCGCCCGCGCGAGGGCCGGCGCCCCGCCCCACGCCCGCCGCCGGCATCACCACCGCCGCGCGGGCCGCGGGGCGCATGCGGGGCCGGCGTCCGCGACCGGTTGCGCGCATCCACGTCGGCCGGCTGCAGGTCCTCCGGCTCCACCTCGATCCCGCCGCCGGCCTCGGCGAAGACCAGCGGCTCCGCGGTCGTCTGCCCCAGCCGCCGCAGGCCCTCGTAGAGCACCACGCTCACGGCGTTGGCGAGGTTGAGGCTCCGCACCTGGCCCGGCATCGGGATCCGGAAGCAGCGCTCGGGGTGCTTCTCGAGGATCTTGTCGGGCAGGCCGTCGGTCTCATTCCCGAACACCAGCACGCTGTTGGCGGCGAAGGGCGCCTCCGACAGGTCGCGCTCCGCATGCGCGGAGAAGTAGAGGCAGCGCTCCCGCGCGATCGCGTCGCGGAAGCGGAACCAGTTGGGGTGCACCCACAGGTCCACCTCCTCCCAGTAGTCGATCCCGGCGCGCTTCACCGCCGCGTCGTCGAGGCTGAACCCCAGGGGTTCGATGAGGTGGAGCGGCGAGTCGGTCGCCACGCACAGCCGCGCGATGTTCCCGGTGTTGGGCGGAATCTGCGGCTCGATCAAGGCGATGTGGAGGGCCATGGGTGCAGCAGCCAGTTGAGAGGAAGCCCCGGGGCGCGCAGGCGCCGGGAGGCCAGGTGAGCGGGAACGGGCCGGGCCGAAGCCGTCAGCCGCCCCGCGTGTGCATTTCCTTGCGCGGGTCGGCGCGCAGGGTCGAGAGCTGGTGGAGCGCGCCGCGCTCCGGGACCCGCGCCCGCAGCTCGGCGCCGCGGTCCTCGCGCCGTTCCCACGCGCCGCGGAGCAGCGCGGCGATCTCGGCGTCGCTCGCCCCCTCGCGGAGCGGGGGCCGCAGGTCGAGGCCGGCGTCGGCGTAGAGGCAGAGCAGGAAGTGGCCGTCCGCCGTGAGCCGCGCCCGGTCGCAGGTGCGGCAGAAGGGTTCCGTCGTGGAGGCGATGATCCCCACCACCGTGCCGTCGGGGAGCCGGAACCGCTCGGCGGGCGCCCAGCTGCCGGCCGCGTCGGCGAGGGGCTCCGCGGGTCCGCCGTAGTGCGCCGCGAGGCGCGCCAGCATCTCCCGCCGCGAGACCACAGCGCCCCCGGTCCACTGGTTGGCGCCCCCCACGTCCATGTACTCGATGAAGCGCATCTCCGCGCCCTCGTGCCGCGCGAACTCCACCAGCGGCACCAGCTCGTCGTCGTTGTAGCCGCGGATCACCACCGCGTTGAGCTTGGTCCCGGTGAACCCCGCCTCGCGCGCCGCGCGGATGCCCGCCAGCACGTCCGCATGCCGGGGGGAGCGCGCGAAGGCCAGCATCCGCCCGGGCTGCAGCGTGTCGAGGCTGATCGTCACCCGCCGGAGGCCCGCCCGGCGGAGCGCGGCGGCCTGGTCCGCGAGCAGGATGCCGTTGGTGGTCAGCGCCAGGTCGCTGAGCCCGGCGTGCCGCGCCAGCTGCGCCACCAGCTCGGGCAGGTCGGCCCGCAGCAGGGGCTCGCCGCCCGTGAGCCGGAACTTGTCCACGCCCAGCGCGGTGAAGATGCCGGCGAGGCGGTCGAGTTCCTCGAAGCTCAGGATGGAGCCGCGCGGCAGCCAGACGTACTTCTCCTCCGGCATGCAGTAGCGGCAGCGCATGTTGCAGCGGTCGGTGACCGAGATGCGCAGGCTTCGGAGCGGCCGCCCGAACCGGTCGGCGATCACGCCGGCCCTCCGCCGACGCGGGGCGCGGTGGGGTCCACCCATTCCACGCCGCCGTCCGCGTACGACTCCTTCTTCCAGATGGGCACCCGCCGCTTGAGCTCCTCGATGACGTAACGGCAGGCGTCGAACGCCTCCCCGCGATGCGCCGAGCCGGCCGCGACCGCCACCGCCACGTCCCCGATGGCGAGCTGCCCCAGCCGGTGCTGCACGGCGATTCGCACCGGCCACCGCGCCAGCGCCTCCGCCACGATCCGCGCGGCCTCCCCCTCGGCCATCGGCTCGTAGGCCGAGTACTCGAGGGCGCCCACGCCGCGGCCATCCTGGTGGTCCCGCACCACGCCCACGAAGGTGGCGATGCCACCGTGGCTCGCATGGCTGACGGCGGCGATGAGGGCCGCCAGGTCGATGGGCGCGCGGGTGAGGAACGAACCCACCGCTCAGCCCCCGGCGAGCGGGGGAAGCAGGGCCACCTCATCGCCCTCGACCACGGGGGTCTCGGGACGGGCGTGCACCTGGTTCACTGCGGCCAGTGGGCGTGCCGGGAGGCGCTCGGCCCCCGGCCGGGTGCTGCGCAGGGTCTCCACGACCCGGGCCACCGTGGCCGGCGCCGCCACCTCGAGCGGGACCCGCTCGGCCCCGACCAGGTCGGCGTACGTGGCGAACAGCAGCACCTGCACGGAGATACGGGTCCGGGCCGACCCGCTTACGACGTTCGACGTATCCTGCATGCCGTGCAAGATAGCCCCTCTCCGCAACGAAAAGGGCGGGTCCGTGACCCGCCCCCAGTCATGCCTGAATGCCGGCTCGGGTGGTGCCGCGCAGGGTCAGTCCTCGGAGTCCGCCGGTTCCGGCTCGAACGGCTCATCCGCCACGAGCGCCCGCAACTCCTTGCTGGGCTTGAAGACCGGCACCGGACGGGCCGCCACTTCCACCGGATCCCCAGTGCGCGGGTTACGCGCCATGCGGGTCTTGCGGCGGCGGATCTTGAAGGTGCCGAACCCGCGGACCTCGATGTTGTGCTGCGCCTTGAGGGCTTCCTTCACGGCATCGAGGAACGCGTCCACGACCCGCGCGCAGTCCTTCTTCGAGATCATGGGACCGGCGGTCCGGGCGATGGACTCCGTCACCCGTTCGACGAGATCGGCCTTGGTCATGCGCTCCCCCGGGGGTCTTCATGCCGAGCGCCCCGGTTCGGGGCGCTGGATCTAGGGGAGAGACTAGGGCCTTAAGCGTTGACTGTCAAGAGCTTGGGGCACTCGCCCCCCGTCCCGCGTGGATCAGGCGCAGGAATTCCTGGAAGTGGGGGTAGGCGTCGTGCGGTCCCGGCGAGGCTTCCGGGTGGTACTGCACGGCGAACACCGGAAGTGCTTTGTGGCGAATGCCTTCCACCGTTCCGTCGTTCAAATTGAGGTGCGTGACCTCGAGTTCTGGCGCGCCGGGAACCCCGTGCTCGTCGCCCTTCACGGCGAAGCCGTGGTTTTGCGACGTGATAAGTACTTGTCCCGTCTTGAGATCCCGCACCGGATGGTTCCCACCACGGTGGCCATAGGGCAGCTTGATGGTCTCCCCACCGAAGGCCAGCCCCAGCAGCTGATGGCCAAGACAGATCCCGAAGGTGGGGATCCCGGAATCGGTCAGTTCGCGGATGTTCTTCCTGGCGTACTCGATGGCCGCCGGATCTCCCGGGCCGTTGGAGAGGAAGAGCCCCTGGGGCTGGAGTTCCTTGACCTTCGCCGCCGGAGTGTTGGCCGGCACCACGGTCACCCGGCAGCCGGCCTCGGTGAGCATCCGCACGATGTTGCGCTTCATGCCGTAGTCGTACGCCACCACCCGCGGCCCATGCTCCGGGCCCTCGGTGTAACTGCCCTCCACCGTGGCGCGCGAGGCGAGGTCCAGGCCGTCCATGGACGGGGATTCCATGAGCCGGAGCGTGAGCTGCGGCGTAGGCTCCGTCCCCTCCGCGATGACGCCCCGCATGGCGCCGCGCTCGCGGATGTGGCGGGTGAGGCGGCGGGTGTCCACGTTCTCGAGCACCGGGATGCGGTACTCGGCGAGCCAGTCGTCCAGCGACCGCGTGGCGCGCCAGTTGGACGGGCGGCGCGCCAGTTCGCGCACCACCACGCCGGCCACTTGCGGCCGACCAGACTCGAGGTCCTCGGGATTCACCCCGTAGTTGCCGATCATCGGCGCGGTCATCACCACGATCTGGCCGAGGTAGCTCGGGTCGGTGAAGACCTCCTGGTAGCCACTGAGGTTGGTGGTGAAGACCACCTCGCCGTAGCCGGCCTCGATGGGACGCGCCGTGGTGCCGGCGTACCAGGTCCCATCCTCGAGCAGCACAAACGCGGGGCGATCGGTCATGCCGATGCCCCGCGCTCGAAGTCGATCATGATCAGCCTCAGTTGGCGGGCTTGGGCGTCGTCGGCGCCGGGGTGGCCGGGGCCGGGGTCGTCGCCGGCGCAGGGGCCGCGGCGGAGTCGGTGGTCACGCCCTCGAGCGGGAGGCTCGCCGGGGCCGGCGCCTGACCGCCCGCACGGATGCGATCCAGCACCTCGCTGCCCGAGCCGCGGCTCGGCGACACGAGGGTGAGCAGGAGCGCCAGCGCGAGGAAGAGCCCCCCGCACCACCAGCTGGCCTTGGTGAGCAGGGTGGCCGCCTGGCGGCCGCCGACCACGAGGTCGGTGGTGCCGCCGCCGAAGGACGCGAGCCCACCCCCCTGCCCCGCCTGGAGCAGGACCGCGGCCGCGAGGATCAGGCCGTCGAGGATGAGGAGCGTCAGCAGGAAGTAGTACATGTCCGGTCCGATAGAAGCCGGGGGAGTCTAGCGAGGAGCGCCCCCTCGCGGTAGGGGGCGTGGCCTAGAAGCCGACCATCTCCGCCCAGCCCTCCACGTCGAGGCTGGCCCCGCCCACCAGCACCCCGTCCAGTTCCTCCTCCGCCAGCAGGGCGAGGACGTTCCCCTTGTTCACGCTGCCGCCGTAGAGGACGGGAATCCGCCCCGGCGCGCCGAGCGCGGCAAGCTCCGCACGGATGGCGCGGTGCACGGCGGCCGCGTCCTGCGGCGTGGCGTTCCGCCCCGTCCCGATGGCCCACACCGGCTCGTAGGCGATGCGCACCTGGCTCCACTGCGCCCCGCTGACGCCCGCAAGCCCCGCGCGGAGCTGCCGCACGCACACCGCCTCCGTCTCGCCCGCCTCGCGCTCGGCAAGCTTCTCGCCGACGCAGAGCATGGCGAGCATGCCGGCGCCGAGGAGGGCCTGCACCTTCTTGGCGGTCTCCGCGTCGGTCTCGCCGAAGACGTGGCGGCGTTCGGAGTGGCCCACCAGCGCGCCGCGAGCCCCCGCCCCCTTGGCGAGCGGGATCGAGGTGGCGCCGGTGAAGGCGCCCTTCGGCTCCCAGTGCACGTCCTGCGCGCCCACCTGGATGTCGGCGCGGGGCGCGAAGGCCTGCGCCGCCGCCTCGATGGCCACGGCCGACGGGAAGAACCAGAGGTCCCGCGCCGGCGCAGCCTCGGTCAGGTCGAGGAACCGCTCCGCGAACGCCCGCGCCTCCGCGGGCGGGACGTGCATCTTCCAGTTCGCGGCGAAGGTCAGGGGCCGCTCAGGCATCGTCGAGCGCCGAGACGCCGGGGAGGTCCTTGCCCTCGAGGAACTCGAGCGAGGCGCCGCCGCCGGTGGAGACGTGGCTCATCTTGTCGTCGAGGCCCATCTGGGCCACGGCGGCCGCCGAGTCGCCGCCGCCCACGACGGTGGTGACGCCCTTGCCCGTGGCGTCGGCCAGCGCCTGGGCCACGGCGAGGGTCCCGTGATCGAAGGGCGGCGTCTCGAAGACGCCCATCGGGCCGTTCCAGACCACCGTGCCGGCGCCCTGGATGCGCCGCGCGAACTCGCGTTCCGTCTCCGGGTCGATGTCGAACATGGCCCAGCCCGGCGGGATCTGGTCCCGCGGCACGGCGCGCGTCTCGACGCCCGCCTCGAGCTTCTGGGCGATGACGGCGCCCTTGGGGAGCACCAGCTTGTCGCCCGCCTTGGCCATGAGGACCTTGGCCATCTCCACGCGGTCGGCCTCGACCAGGGAGGTGCCGGTCTCGAGCCCCATGGCGCGGAAGAAGGTGCAGGCCATGGCGCCGCCCACCAGGATGGCATCCACGCGCGGCAGCAGGTTTTCGATCAGGTCGATCTTCCCCGAGACCTTGGCGCCGCCGAGCACCGAGACGAAGGGCCGCTTGGGCTTGTCCAGCGCGCCGCCCAGGTACTCCAGCTCCTTCTCCATCAGGAAGCCGGACACCGCCGGCTTGAGGAGCGCCGCCACCGCCGCCGTGCTCGCGTGCGCGCGATGCGCGGAGCCGAAGGCGTCGTTGACGTAGAGGTCGCCCAGGGTGGCGAAGGTCTGGGCCAGCGTGGCGTCGTTCTTCTCCTCGCCGGCGTCGAAGCGGGTGTTCTCCACCACCGCCACCCCGCCCCGCGGCAGGCGCTTGGTGACCGTCACCGCGTCGGCGGCCGCGGGATCGTCGATGAACGTGACGGGCGCCCCGAGCAGCCGCTCCAGCTCCGTGGCGCAGGGCTTGAGGCTCTGCTTGGGATCGCGCCCCTTGGGCCGGCCGAGGTGCGACAGGAGCACCACCCGCGCCCCCTTCTCGCGCAGGTAGCTGATGGTCGGCAGCGAGGCCCGGATGCGGGTGTTGTCCGTCACCTGCCCGTCCTTGATGGGGCAGTTGAAGTCCACGCGGACCAGGGCGCGGCGGCCGTCGAGGGCGGCGGCCGGCAGCGAACGGAGGGAGCGTTTCATGGGAGCCTCGGCGCCCGGCGCCCGGCCACCGGCCGAGCGCCGGGGCCGGGCGCCGCGCGGGCAGGAAGGTTAGGCCTTCGCGGCGATGTAGCGGATGAGGTCGACGCAGCGCGCCGAGTAGCCCATCTCGTTGTCATACCAGCTGGAGACGTGGACCAGCGTGCCGTCCAGGACGTTGGTGAGCGCGGAGTCGACCGTGCTCGACGCCAGGTTGCCGATGTAGTCGGTGGAGACCAGCGGCTCGTCGGAGACCGCAAGCACGCCCTTGAGCGGGCCGGCGGCGGCCGCCTTGAAGGCGGCGTTGACCGCCTCGATGGTGGTGGCCTTCTTCACGGTGCACGTCAGGTCCACCACCGAGACGTCGGGAGTGGGCACGCGGAGCGCCACGCCGTCGATCTTTCCCTTGAGCTCCGGGATCACCAGGCTGGTGGCCTTCGCCGCTCCCGTGGTGGTGGGGATGATGGACATCGCGGCCGCGCGGGCGCGGCGGAGGTCCTTGTGGGGCAGGTCGAGGATGTTCTGGTCGTTGGTGTACGAGTGCACCGTCGTCATGAAGGCGTTGACGATGCCGAACTCCTGGAGGATCACCTGCACCACCGGCACCAGGCAGTTGGTGGTGCAGCTGGCGTTGCTGATGATGTGGTGCTTGGCCGGGTCGTAGGCGGTGTGGTTGACCCCGTAGACGATGGTGATGTCTTCCTTCTTGGCCGGGGCGGAGATCACCACCTTCTTGGCGCCGGCCTCCAGGTGCTTGGCCGCCTTGTCCCGGTCGGTGAAGATGCCGGTGGACTCGAGCACGATGTCCACCCCCAGGTCCTTCCACGGCAGCGCGGCCGGGTCCTTCTGGGCGTAGACCTTGATCACGTCGCCATTGACCACCAGCGCGTCCTCCCGGGCCTCCACGGTGCCGGGGAACTTGCCGTGCACCGAGTCGTACTTGAGCAGGTGCGCGAGGGTCTTCGTGTCGGTCAGGTCGTTGACCGCCACGAAATCGAGCTCGCTGGCGCCGAGCATCTTGGCGGCACGCAGCACGTTCCGGCCGATCCGGCCGAACCCGTTGATGGCGACTTTGGTGGGCATTCGAGCTCCAGTACAGGGTCAGGGACGGCCCGGCGCGGCCTCTCGGTGGCCGGCGGGCCGAGAACAATACCAGCCCGTGGGGCCGGGCGTGCGGAAACTAGTGTGAAGCTGCCTCAATGGACGGGCGGCAGGGCCCGCGCAAAGGTAACCGCGCCCACGGAGGCCGCTCCAGCCTCCGCCAGGGTCATGGCCGCCTCGGCGAGTGTGGCGCCGGTGGTCAGGACGTCGTCCACCAGCACTACCCGTGCCCCGCGCACCCCGGCCGCCTCAAAGGCCCCGGCAACGTTGGCGCGCCTGGCCTCCGGCGCGAGCGCGGTCTGGGTGGGCGTGGCGCGCGTCCGGCCCAGCGCCAGGGGGTCCACCGAGGCGCCGGCGCGCCCGGCCAGCGCGCGGGCGAGCACCTCGGCCTGATTGTATCCTCGCCGGCGCCGCCGCGCCGCATTCAGGGGAATCGGGACCAGCAGCGTCTCCGAGGTGACCATCCCGAGCCGCGCCATCGGGACGGCCAGCGCCTCCGCCACCCGCCACCAGCCGGCGTACTTGAGGGCATGGACGGCGTCACGCGCCGTGGCGTCGAGCCACACGGCACTCCGGGCCCGGTCCAGGGCCGGCGGCCACGGCGCGCAGAAGCGGCAGGGATCGGGATCGCCGCCGCTGGGCTGGCCGCAGCGGAGGCACTGCGGCTCCGGCAGCCGCCGCCAGCGGGACTGGCAGAGGGGGCAGACCAGCGGGTCGGCGGGGCCGGCGGACTCGCCGCAGGTCAGGCACGCGCCGGGGAGCAACCAGCGCTCCGCGCCGGCAAGCGCCTCAGCGAAGGGCGTCATTGACCGCGGCCCGCATCACCTCGACGGGGGGATCCTCGTCGGGGAACCAGTGCCGGAACGCGGCCGCGCCCTGCGCCACGAGCATGACACGACCGTCGGCAACCCGAAGGCCGTCCTGCCGCAGCGCGCGGATCCAGGCGGTGCCGCCGCGGGCGTAGACCATGTCGAAGCCCACCTGCGCCCGCGGCGCTTCCTCGTGGGCCAGCGGCAGGTGGTCGCCGGGCTGGAGCCCGAGGGGCGTGGTGTTGATCAGCACCTCGCACTCGGCGCCGGGGGCCAGGGCGACGCCCTGTCCGGTGGCCCACTGCTCGAAGGCGGTGCGCCGGCCATGATCGCGGGAGTGCACCGCCACGCGCGCGCCCAGTTCCAGCGCCGCCGCCACCACCGCCCGCGCCCCGCCCCCCGTCCCCGCGATGAGCCAGGCGGTGGCCGGCGCCTCCAGCTCGGCCAGGGCGGCGCGCACGCCATCGACGTCGGTGTTCTCGGCCAGGAGGGCGCCGTCCGCGCCCCAGAAGGTGTTGCAGGCCCCGAGGCGCGTGACCCGCGGACTGGGCTGCCCGGCGGCGCGCGCGGCGGTTTCCTTGTGCGGCACGGTGACGTTGCCGCCCCCGCCGGCGCGCGCCAGGAGCGTCATGGCGGCCGGCACCTGGTCGGGGGTGACCCGCAGCGGCACGTAAACCGCATCCAGGCCGAGGGCCCGGAAGGCCGCGTTGTGCATCGCGGGGGACAGCGAATGGGCGACGGGATCACCCAGGATGGCGAAGACCCGCGTCCTACCGCCGATCACCGCTCCGCTCCCGCGCGAGGCGCGCCACGACGCCCTCGAGGAGCGTGTCGAGCTGGGCCCAGGTCTCGCGATAGCCCTCGAGGTCGCCGCCGAAGGGGTCGTGCACCTCGGCCTCGAGCCCGCTCTGGCCGGCGTACTCGCCGAGCAGGAAGGCATTGCCGCTGGCGCCGAGCTGCTCCACCCGCACGCGATGATGGTGGGCCATGGTGAGGACCAGCGCCGCCGCGCTCGCCAGCTCGCGCGTGAGCAGCCGGGCCCGGTGGCCGGAGAGGTCGAGCCCGTGCTCCAGCGCCACCAGGTAAGCGCCCTCGCTCGCCGGGGCCCCATCCCACGCCCCGGTACCCGCCGACGACACGGTGACCCCGTCCACGCCCCGCTCCCCCAGCTTCTGGCGGAGCAGCGCCTCGGCGATGGGGCTGCGGCAGGTGTTCCCGGTGCAGACAAGGAGGATGTGCATGGACGGGAATGGTATCCCGGCGCGAGCGTCGCCGCGAGTCCTGACGGACGGCCCGTCAGCGCGTGTCGCGGAGCAGCAGGTCGGCCAGGTGGAAGTCGTCCTCGGTGGTGACCTTGAAGTTGCGGGCGGCGCCCGGCACCAGGCGGACCGGGACGCCGAGGCGCTCCACCATGGCCGCGTCGTCGGTCGCCGGTTCCCCGGCATGACGGGCCTGGGCGTGGGCTTCCTCCAGGATGGCGCGGGGGAAGCCCTGCGGGGTCTGGGCCCGGTAGAGGCGCTCGCGCGGGACGGTCCGCTGCACGTGCACGTCGTGGTCCCGGCCGGCGGCCGGCAGCCGCGTGGCCTCCTTGAGCGTATCGCCGACGGGAATCGCGGGAACCGCGCCCTCCCCGCCGCGGGCCGCGGCGATGACGCCGTCGATCACCGCGCGATCCACCAGCGGCCGCGCGGCATCGTGGACCAGCACCACGGTGCAGTTCCCGGGCAGCGCGGCGAGGGCCTGGGCCACCGAGTCGCTCCGCTCCGCGCCGCCCGCCACCAGCGACAGGCTCCCCCCCAGCACCTCGCCCAGCCACGCGGGGGGGCGGGCGGCGTCTTCCGCGGGCAGGGCCACCACGGTGTGCGCCACCTCGGGATGCCCCACGAACGGCCGGAGCGAGCGGAGCAGCATGGGCACCCCCGCGAGTTCCCGGTACTGCTTGGGCACGCCGCCGCCGAGCCGCCGGCCCTGGCCCGCGGCCACGATGACCACCCCGACGTCACGCGGCAAGGGCACCGACCAGCTGGTCGAGTTGCTCGAGGCCCACCAGGCTCAGGCCGGGCAGCTGCCCGGCGGTGCGCGCGCTCGCGAACACGCGCCGGAAGCCGAGCCGGCCCGCCTCAACGAGCCGGCGCTCGATCCCGCCCATGGGGCGGATCTCGCCGCCGAGGCCGAGTTCGCCGAGGAAGAGCGCGTCGGGCGGGGCGGGACGGTTGAGCACGCTGGAGACGAGGGCGGCGGCCACCGCGAGGTCCGCGGCGGGCTCCGTCAGGCGGACCCCCGCAGTGACCTGCACGAAGACGTCGAGGTCGGCGAAGGAGATGCCGGCGCGCCGCTCCAGCACCGCGAGCAGCACCGCCAGCCGCTTCTGGTCCAGGCCCGTGGCCACCCGCTGCGGCGTGCCGAAGCCGCTCTTGGCCGCCAGCGCCTGCACCTCGACCAGCACCGGGCGGGTCCCCTCCATGAGCGCCGTGACGGCGCTCCCCGTGCTCCCGGCGGCGCGCGCGGCGAGGAAGAGCGCCGAGGGGTTGGGCACCGCCTCGAGACCGTGGCCGGTCATGGAGAACACGCCGATCTCGTCCACCGAGCCGAAGCGGTTCTTGGTGGCGCGGAGCAGCCGGTGGTCCAGGGTGGCCTCGCCCTCGAAGTAGAGGACGGTGTCCACGATGTGCTCGAGGGTCTTGGGGCCGGCGATGCCGCCGCCCTTGGTGACGTGCCCCACCACGATGACCGCCGCCCCCGTCTCCTTGGCGAAGCGCATGAGCCG
>CAZRCT010000075.1:0-16650 GCA_964598655.1 uncultured Gemmatimonadaceae bacterium | reverse complement strand
GGCGACGAGATCGTGGACGTGGACCAGCCGGAGGAGATCCTGAGCGGGCGGAAGATCGCGAGCTCCAACACCCACACCCTGATGGCGCTGGTGCGCCAGGCGGGGGGCGTGCCGGTGAACCTCGGCATCGCGGCGGACACGCGCGCGAGCGTGCGGGACCACTTCGAGCGCGCGCGCTCGTGCGACCTCATCGTCAGCTCCGCCGGCGTCAGCGTGGGGGAGCACGACCACGTGCGGGGCGTGCTCGAGGAGCTCGGCGCCGAGCTCCTCTTCTGGCGGGTGCGCATGCGCCCGGGCGCGCCGGTGGGCTTCGGGCTGCTGGCGGGGGTGCCGTGGATCGGGCTCCCGGGCAACCCCGTCAGCACCATGGTGACCTTCGAGCTGTTCGTGCGGCCCGCCATCCGGGCCCTGCTGGGCCAGGCGCGGCCGTTCCGGCGCGGCACCACCGTGGAGCTGGCGGCATCCATCTCCCTCGGGCCACGGCTGCAGCACTTCCTCCGGGCCGTGGTGGACGACGCCCCCGCGGCCGGCGGGCTCCGGCCAGCGCGCCTGACGGGGCCGCAGGGCTCCGGCATCCTCACCTCGATGGTCCGGGCGAACGCGCTCCTCGTGATTCCGGAGGACCAGCCGCAGGTGGCCGCGGGCAGCCGGGTCCAGGCCCTCCTCCTCGACGACCCCGCGCACCAGGCGGCGCCGGCCTTCTGACCGCCCTCGACGCCTTCGCCGTCACGGCGCCGGGACTCGAGGCGCTGGCCGCCATGGAGCTGACGGCGCTGGGACTGCCGCCCGGGGCCACCGAGCCGGGCGGCGTGGCCTTCCGCGCCACCCCCGAGGCGCTGGCCCGCGCCAACCTCCAGGTCCGCACCGCCAGCCGCCTCCTGGTGCGCCGCGCCCGCTTCGCCGCCCGTGCCATGGGCGAGCTGGAGCGGAAGGCGGGGCAGCTGGCCTGGGACGCCTGGCTCCCGCGCGACCTGCCGGTGCGCTGGCGGGTGACGAGCAAGAAGTCGCGGCTCTACCACCAGAAGGGGATCGCGGAGCGGCTGGCGCGGGCGTCGGGGCGGCCGGTGGCCGCCGCGGAAGAAGACGGCGCGCCAGAGGACGAGCTGGGCGGCACCGGGGCGCAGCAGCTGGTGGTGGTGCGGGTGCTGCGCGACGAGCTGACGATCAGCGTGGACGCCTCGGGCGAGCACCTGCACCGCCGGGGCTACCGCCTCGCCACCGCGAAGGCGCCGCTCCGGGAGACGCTGGCCGCGGCGCTGGTGCTGGCCAGCGGCTGGGACCCGGCCGAGGCGCTGGCCGACCCGTTCTGTGGCTCGGGCACCATTGCCATTGAGGCGGCCATGCTGGCGCGGCGGATCCCGCCCGGCCTCGGGAGGAGCTTTGCCTGCGAGCGGTGGCCGGGGTGGGACGCCGCGCTGGTGCCCGCGCTCCGCACGGCGCTCCGCAGCGCGATCCTGCCGGGCGCCCCCGCCCCGATCCTCGCAAGCGATCGCGACGCCGGCGCCATCGAGGCCGCGGCCGGCAACCTGGCGCGGGCGGGCGTGGCGGCCGACGTCACCCTCCGGCGTGCCACCATCTCCGAGTTCGCACCGCCCGCGGAGCGCGGCGCGCTGGTGAGCAACCCGCCCTGGGGCCTCCGCGTGGGCGAGGCCCGCGCGCTCCGCGACCTGTACGCGCGCCTGGGCCAGGTGCTCCGCGAGCGCGCCCCCCTCTGGTCGGCGACACTGCTCCTGCCGCGCACGCCACTCGAGCGGGCGACGGAACTCCCCTGGCGAACGGCGTATACCACACAGGCAGGCGGGGTGGCGGTGCGCGTGGTGACCCGGGAACGGGCGCACGGGTAGCCACCGGAAAGCCTTGTGGTGCAGGGCTTTAGGTGCCGTTGACGTCTTCCAGCCCCGCCCTTATACTGTTGCGCTCGAAGGGGAGTAGCTTGTCCGCGCAAGCGGAGGGCCCATCGTCAAGACTGTCGCGCCCCCGGGCGCGGCACGGTGCGGCCAGGCTGACGGGGTATCGTCATCAGAGCGAGACCTTCACTGGAACCCACGCGGGACCGGATCACTCCGGCCCCAGTCTGGCCCAGTGGAGGTCTCGCAATCTTTTTTTGGGGGAGAATCACTCCATGTTGCTCAACAACCTGAAGACCGCGGTGCTGATGGCGGGGCTCATTGCCCTGCTGATGGCGGCCGGCCAGCTGCTCGGCGGCACCCAAGGCCTGATGCTCGGCTCCATCCTGGGCCTGGGCATGAACTTCGTGATGTACTTCTGGTCCGACAAGCTGGTGCTCAAGATGTATGGCGCCCAGGTGGTGACGGAGCAGGAGGCCCCGGAGCTCTACCGGATGGTGGACCGGCTGCGGCAGCGCGCCGGCCTCCCGATGCCGGTGGTGGCGGTGGCGCGGCAGCAGCAGCCCAACGCCTTCGCCACGGGGCGGAGCCCCTCGCACGCGGTGGTGGCGGTGACGACGGGCATCCTGCAGATGATGCCGCAGGAGGAGCTCGAGGGCGTGATCGCGCACGAGCTGGCGCACATCAAGAACCGGGACATGCTCATCAGCACGGTGGCGGCGGGCATCGCGGGCATGATCGGCAACCTGCCCTGGCTGCTGGTTTTCATGGGCGGGAGCCGGGATGACGAGGGCCGCCACCCCCTGATGGACCTGGCCATGGTGATCCTCGCGCCGCTGGCGGCGATGCTGATCCAGTTCGCCATCTCGCGCCAGCGCGAGTTCGAGGCGGACCGGGTGGGCGCCGAGATCCTGGGGCGGCCCCTGCCGCTGGCGCACGCGCTCCGCCGGCTGGACTACATGGCGCACCAGATCCCGATGAACATCCCGCCGGCGGTGGCCCCGCTGGCGCAGGTGAACCCGCTCGCGGCCATGGGCGGCGGGATGATGACCCTCTTCAGCACCCACCCGCCCACCGAGGAGCGGGTGGCGCGCCTCGAGGCGATGGCCGCGGGTCGCTGAGGTGACCACGCACTCGCCGGTGGTCTGGGGCACGTTCCTGGGGCTGGTGGGGGCGCTGCTCGTCCTCGACCTCGGCGTGCTGAACCGCCGTTCGCACGTCCTCACGCACAAGGAAGCGCTGGGGTGGAGCGCCGGGATCGTCAGCCTGGCGCTCCTCTTCGGCGGGTTCCTGTGGCTCGAGACGAGCCCCAAGACGGCGCTCGAGTACTACGCCGGCTACCTGATCGAGCTCTCGCTCTCAGTCGACAACCTCTTCGTCTTCCTCCTCATCTTCCAGTACTTCGCCGTGCCGGCGGAGCTGCAGCCGCGGGTGCTCAAGTGGGGCATCTTCGGCGCCATGGCGATGCGGGCGGTGATGATCGGGGCCGGCGCGCTGCTGCTGCAGCGGTTCACCTGGATCGTGTACGTCTTCGGGGGCATCCTCCTCGTCACGGGGCTCCGGATGTTCAAGACCGACGACACCCGCATCGAGCCGGAGCACAACCCGCTGGTGCGGCTGGCCCGGCGCCTGATCCCGGTCACCCCCGCGTACGAGGAGAGCCACTTCTTCATCCGGAACGCGAGCGGGGCGCTCTTCGCCACGCCGCTCTTCCTGGTGCTGCTGGTGGTGGAGTGGAGCGACGTGGTGTTCGCCATCGACAGCATCCCGGCGGTGTTCGCGGTGACCCGTGACCCGTTCGTGGTGTATTCGTCGAACCTGTTCGCGATCCTCGGGCTGCGGGCGCTGTTCTTCGTGCTGGCCGGGGCGATGGACCGGTTCCACTACCTGAAGCCCGGGGTGGCGCTGATCCTGCTCTTCGTGGGGGCCAAGATGGTGGCGAGCGCGTGGATCCACCCGTCGACGGTGCTGTCGCTGGCCGTGATCGTGACCATCCTGGCGGGCGCGGTGGGGCTGTCGCTGCTGCGGCCCCGGGTGGACGCCTGAGCCAGCCCGTCCGCAGCGCCCGGGCGACGCCCGGGCGCTGCGGGCCTGCCCCCCTCCCGCGCGGGCGTTCGCCCGCCGAGTATTCAGCATCTCCAATCAGGATTCCATGCACGACCTCTGGCGGGGGACGACCGCCCTCGTCACGGGGGCGTCGCGCGGCATCGGGGCCAGCTTCGCCACCGCGCTGGGCGCGCGCGGGGTGCGGGTGGTGCTGGTGGCGCGCACCGAAGCGGCGCTCGAGCAGGTGGCGGCCACGGTGCGCTCGGCCGGCGGCACCGCCGACGTGATCGCCGCGGACCTGGCGCAGCCGGCGGCGCCGGCGGCCCTCGCGGCCGAGGTGGCGCGGCGCGGCCTCACGGTGGATCACCTCGTCAACAACGCGGGCGTGGGGCCGCAGGGCCTCTTCCACCAGCTCCCGGCCGAGGCGCACCTGCCGACCATCGACGTGAACGTGCGCGCGGTGACGGACCTGGCGGCGCGCTTCCTCCCGGGGATGGTGGCGCGCGGGCGCGGCGGCATCATCAACGTGGCGAGCACGGCGGCGTGGCAGGGCCTCCAGTGGCTCCCGGTCTACTCCGGCTCCAAGGCGTTCGTGCTCACCTGGAGCGAGGCGGTGTGGGTGTCGCTCCGGGGGCGCGGGGTGCGGTGCCTGGCCGTGTCGCCGGGACCGGTGGCCACGCCGTTCTTCGAGCACAACCGGCTCGACGTGCCGCTGCCCGGGTGGCTGATGCAATCGCCGGACACGGTGGTGCGGGCGGCGCTCCGCGCCTACGAGCGCGACGCCTGCCACGTGCTGCCCCATCCCGCCTTCCGCCTGCTGGCCTGGGGCACGCGCCTCGCCCCGCGCTGGCTCGCCGCGCGACTCGGCGGCTGGTACGGCGCGCCGACCTCTCCCCCTGCCCCCACCTCATGAGCCTCTCCGAAAAGCTGGGCCTGCACCGCCCCGAGCTCCGCGCCTGGGCGATGTACGACTGGGCCAACTCCGCCATGGTGACGACGATCGTCACGGCGGTGTTCCCGATCTACTTCGCCAAGGTGGCGGCGGCGGGGATGGCACCCGCCCTCGCCACCCAGCGGCTGGCCGACGCCACCACCATCGGGCTCGGCATCATCGCGGTGCTCTCGCCCATCATGGGGGCGCTGGCGGACCGGGCGGGGCTCAAGAAGCGGCTGCTGGCGATCTCGCTCATCATCGGGGTGATCGCCGTCGGCCTGATGTGGTTCATCCAGCAGGGGGACTGGCAGCTGGCGCTGCTGCTCTTCATCGTGGCCAACATCGCGGTCAACGCGAGCTACGTCTGCTACGACTCGTTCCTGCCGCACATCGCCGCCCCGGACGAGATGGACCGGGTGTCCACGGCGGGCTACGCGCTGGGCTACGTGGGGGGCGGGTTGCTGCTGGCGCTCAACCTGGCGTGGATCATGAAGCCGGAGTGGTTCTTCCTGCCGCACGGGGAGGGGCTCACGCCGGCGCAGGCCACGCTGCCGACCCGGCTGGCGTTCGTGTCGGTGGCGATCTGGTGGCTGGTGTTCTCCCTGCCGCTCTTCCGGGACGTGCCGGAGCCGCCCGCCACCGGGAGCGGCCGGGTGTCCGTGGGCGAGACGCTGCGCGAGCTGGGGCAGACGTTCCGGCGGCTCGGGCAGTACCGGCAGGCGGTGCTGATGCTGGTGGCGTTCCTGATCTACAACGACGGGATCGGCACCATCATCCGGATGGCCACCATCTACGGCACCGAGCTCGGCATTGGGCAGGGGGCGCTGATCGGGGCCATCATGATCGTCCAGTTCGTGGGGATCCCGTTTGCGTTCCTGTTCGGCGCGTTTGCGCACAGGATCGGCGCCAAGCGGGCCATCTTCCTCGGGCTCGTGGTGTACGGGGCCATCAGCGTCGTGGGCTATTACATGACCACGGCCACGCACTTCTTCATCCTGGCGCTGCTGGTGGGGATGGTCCAGGGCGGGACGCAGGCGCTGTCGCGCTCGCTCTTCGCCAGCATGATCCCGCGGGAGCGCTCGGCGGAGTTCTTCGGGTTCTTCGCGGTGGTGGAGAAGTTCGCGGGGATCTTCGGCCCGCTGGTGTTTGCCCGGGTGATCGGCGCCACGGGCTCGAGCCGCGCGGCGATCCTGGCCATCGTGGCGTTCTTCGTGGTGGGCGGGGCGCTGCTGCACTTCGTGGACGTGGAGGCGGGGCAGCGGGCGGCGCGGGCGGCGGAGGGATGAGCGCGGCGGGGCCGGGCATGCCCGGCTGGTACGGACGCGGGGGGAGGAGTGCGCCGCCGGGCCGGGCCTTGTGGGGCGGCGGGCCCCCGCAGTAGGTTCTGGCCATGACGCTCGCCACGGCCACCACCAAGCGCATGAAGAAGCCCCTCCGCACGCGCGGCGAGCGACGGACAGCCTGAGCACACCCTGCTGACTGGCTACGACGCCCCGCCGCGAACACCGGCGGGGCTTTTGTTTACCACCGAGGGACCGTGATCGACGCCATCGAACTCACGAAGGAGCTGGTGCGGCTGGAGACCCCGACGGGGGCCGAGGGCCCGGCCGTGGACCTGCTCGACGGCCTGCTCCGGAAGCTCGGCTACCAGGTGACCCGCCAGCCGGTGAGCCCGGGGCGGGACAATCTCTACGCCTACCGGGAGCCGCCGGCGGTGGTGTTCTCCACCCACCTGGACTGCGTGCCCCCGTACGTGCCGCTCCGCGAGGATGCCACGCACCTGCACGGCCGGGGGAGCTGCGACGCCAAGGGCCTGGCCGCGGCGCAGCTGGCGGCGGCCGAGCGGCTCGCCGCGCTCGGCGAGCGGCGGGTGGGCCTCCTGTTCGTGGTGGGGGAGGAGAACGGTTCGGATGGGGCGCTGGCCGCGGCGGGGCTGGCGCCGCGGGGCCGGTACCTGATCAACGGGGAGCCGACCGAGAACCAGCTCTCGCTGGGGCAGAAGGGATCCCTGAAGATCGTGCTCACGGCGGAGGGGCGAGCGGCGCACTCGGGGTATCCCGAGCTCGGGAAGAGCGCCATCCTGCCGATCCTCGACACCATCGCGCGGCTCCGGGCCATGGAGCTGCCGACGGACCCGCTGCTGGGCCGGGGGACGCTCAACGTGGGCGTGATCCACGGCGGTGTCGCACCCAACGTGGTGCCCCCCTCGGCGCGGGCCGAGCTGCTGATGCGGCTGGTGGGCCCGTCGGACGCGCTCCGGCAGCAGATGGCGGCGCTCGTCCCCGATGACGTGACGGTGGAGTTCCTGGTGGAGCTCCCCTACTTCAAGAACACCAACCCGCCCCCGCCCGGCTGGGCCACCACGGTGGTGAGCTACGCCAGCGACCTGCCCTTCTACGAGGGCTGGGGCGAGCGCTACCAGCTCGGCCCCGGCACCATCCGCGTGGCGCACACGAGCGAGGAGCGGATCGCCAAGGCCGAGCTGCTCGAGGGTGTGGAGCTGTACGTCCGCCTGGCGCGCGAGCTGCTCGCGCGCCCGTCCTGAACCGGGTTGAGACGACGATGTCCGCCAAGATCCCCGTGACCATCCTCGGTGCCACCGGCACCGTCGGCCAGAAGTTCGTGCGGCTGCTCGACCAGCACCCGCAGTTTGAGATCGCCTCGGTGGCGGCCTCGGCGCAGAGCGCCGGGAAACGCTACGGCGACATCGTGCGCTGGCGCGAGAGCACCCCGCTGCCGGCGCGCGTGGCCGCGATGACCGTGGCGCGCGCCGAGCCCGGGATCCCCGGCCGCGTCGCCTTCTCCGCCATCGAGGCGGACATCGCCGGGGAGGTGGAGCAGGCGTTTGCGCGGGCCGGGGTGTTCGTGGTGACTAACACCAAGACGCACCGCATGGACCCGGACGTGCCGCTCCTGATCCCCGAGGTGAACCCCGAGCACCTGGGCCTCCTCGAGGGGCAGCAGCGGAAGCACGGCTGGACGGGCGGCATCGTGGCCAACCCCAACTGCTCCACGGCGGGCCTGGTGCTCGGCGTGGCGCCGCTCCACCGGGCGTTCGGGATCGAGAAGTGCTTCGTGGCCACCATGCAGGCGGTGAGCGGCGCGGGGTACCCGGGCGTGGCCTCGCTCGACGCGCTGGGGAACGTGATCCCGTTCATCGGCGGCGAGGAAGAAAAGATGGAGCAGGAGACACGGAAGATCTTCGGCACCATGGGCGCCGGCGGGGTGCGGGAAGCGCCGATCGGCGTCAGCGCGCACACCAACCGGGTGCCGGTGATCGACGGGCACCTCGAGGTGGTCTCGCTCGGCTTTGGCCGGCGCGTCCCGGTGGAGGAGGCCATCGCCGCGATCCAGGCGTTCCGGGCGCCGGCGGAGGTGGCGGCGCTGCACTCCACGCCGGCGCTGCCGGTGGAGTACGACCCGCGGCCCGACCGGCCGCAGTCGCGGCTCGACATCGAGCGTGGCAACGGCATGACCGTCACGGTGGGGCGGGTGCGGCCGTGCCCGCTGCTGGACCTGCGGCTCGTCCTCCTCTCCCACAACACGATCCGCGGGGCGGCGGGGGCGGCGGTGCAGAACGCCGAACTGCTCGTGGCGCGGGGGTACGTGCGATGACGTGGACAGTGGAAGGCACGTCGGCCGGGCCAGCAACGCCCTGAACGAGGTGAGCATGCGCATCCTGCTCGTCGGCTACGGCAAGATGAACCGCGCCATCGAGCGGCTGGCGCGGGAGCGGGGGCACGTCATCGCCGGGGTGATCGAGGGGGCGCAGAATGCGGGCGGCGCCGGGATCACGGCGGCGACGGCGGCGGGAGCGGACGTGGCCGTGGAGTTCACCCGCCCCGAGGCGGCCACGGCCAACCTGGTGCGGCTGGCCGAGGTGGGCGTGCCCGTGGTGACGGGCACCACCGGCTGGCTGGGCGAGCTGCCGCGGGTGCGGGCGGCCGTGGAGCGGACGGGCGGGGCCCTGCTGCACAGCGCCAACTTCTCGGTCGGGGTGCAGCTCTTCTTCCGCACGGCGCAGGAGCTGGCGCGGCGGTTTGCGGGGCGGGCGGAGTTCGGCGGCTTCGTCACCGAGACGCACCACGCGGCCAAGCTGGACGCGCCGAGCGGCACGGCGCTCCGGCTGGTGGACTGGCTGGCGCAGGGCGACGCGGCGCGCACCTGGCCCATCACCAGCATCCGGGGCGGCCACGTCCCCGGCACCCACGCGGTGGTGCTCGACGCGCCGTTCGAGCAGGTGCGCCTGGTGCACGAGGCGCGGAGCCGCGAGGTGTTTGCCGCGGGCGCGCTCGCGGCGGCGGAGTGGCTGCCGGGACGGACCGGCGTGTTCACGTTCGACCAGATGCTCTTCGGGGAGGGCCAATGACGACGACACTGAGGGGGCTCGGCACGGCGCTGGTGACGCCGTTCCTGCCGGACGGGACCGTGGACGTCGAGGCGCTCCGAAAGCTGGTGGAGTGGCAGGTGGGCGAGGGCGCGGACTTCCTGGTGCCCTGCGGCAGCACCGGCGAGGCGCAGACGCTCACCGCGGACGAGCGGCAGCTGGTGGTGCGCACCGTCGTGGAGGCGGCGCGCGGCCGCCTACCCGTCATGGCCGGCGCCACCTCCAACGACACCCGCGAGGCCGTGGCCGAGGCGCGGCGCATGGCCGCCCTCGGCGTCACCTGGATCCTCTCGGCCACGCCCTACTACAACAAGCCCACGCCCGAGGGGCTGGTGCAGCATTTCACGGCCGTGGCCGATGCGAGCCCGGTGCCCGTCTGCCTCTACAACGTGCCGGGCCGCACCGCGGTGAACATGAAGCCGGAGACCGTGCTCCGGCTGGCGGCGCACGGCAACATCCTCGGCATCAAGGAATCCTCCGGCGACCTGGCGCAGGTGCAGCACCTGCTGCTCGGCCGGCCCGAGGGCTTCGCGGTGCTCTCGGGGGAGGACTGGATGACGCTCGCCATCCTCGCGGCCGGCGGCGACGGGCTCGTGTCGGTGGCCTCGAACGAGATCCCGAACCTGATGCACCACCTGGTGCACGCCGCGCTCCGCGGCGAGGTGGCGGAGGCGCGCGAGATCCTCTTCGGCGTGCTGCCGCTGCTCGAGGCCAACTTCCTCGAGACCAATCCCGCGCCGGTGAAGCACGCGCTGTCCGTGATGGGGCGGCTGCACGACGTGCTCCGGCTGCCGCTCGTTCCCCTCTCGGCCTCGCGCCGGGCGCCGCTCGTGGCGGCCCTGCGCGCCGCCGGGGTGGACCTCCCCCAGGGAGCCGCCTCATGAGCGCCACGCTCCGCAAGGCCATCCGGGAGTACCTGAAGAAGATCCCCACCGGCCACGAGGAGAACGCCCGGCGCGTGGTGAACGACCTCCGCGTGGGCCTCAATGCCGGCACCATCCGCGCCGCCGAGCGGGGCGAGGACGGGACCTGGGTGGTCAACACCTGGGTGAAGGAAGGGATCCTGCTGGGCTTCCGCCTGGGCACGCTTCGGCCCATCGGCGACGGGAGCGTGCAGCCGTACTTCGACAAGGACAGCTGGCCCGTCAAGCCGCTGACGCTGGGGCACGGTGTGCGGGTGGTGCCGGGCGGGACCTCGATCCGCGACGGCAGCTACGTGGCGCCGGGCGTGGTGGTGATCCCGCCGTCGTTCATCAACGTGGGCGCGTACGTGGACGCGGGCACCATGGTGGACAGCCATGCGCTCGTCGGCTCGTGCGCCCAGATCGGCAAGCGGGTCCACATCTCCGCGGGGGCGCAGGTGGGCGGGGTGCTGGAGCCGGCGGGCGCCATGCCGGTGATCGTCGAGGACGACGTGATGCTGGGCGGCAACACCGGCGTATTCGAGGGAACCATCATCCGCGAGCGCGCCGTGCTGGCCCCCGGCACCATCCTCTCCGGCGGGACGGTGGTGTACGACCTGGTCCGCGACGCCACCTACCGGCGGGACGGGGAGACCCCGCTCGAGATCCCGGCCGGCGCCGTGGTGGTGCCCGGGACGCGCCCGGTGAAGAGCGGCCCCGGCAAGAAACTCGGCATCGCACTGTACGCGCCCATCATCGTCAAGTACCGCGACGAGAAGACGGATGCCGCCCTGCTGCTCGAGGAGGTGCTCCGCTGATGCCCGCCCACACCCACTACCTCTGGTTCCACACCCGGCAGCGGCAGGAGATTATCGACATCACCGACGAGGTGAGCGCGCAGGTGCGGGCCAGCGGCATCCAGGAAGGCTACGTGCTGGTCTCGGCCATGCACATCAGCGCGTCGGTGTTCGTGAACGACCACGAGTCCGGGCTCTGGCACGACATCCTGCAGTGGCTGGAGCACACCATCGCGCCCTGGGACCCGGCGCGCTACCAGCACAACGAGACCGGCGAGGACAACGCCGCCGCGCACCTCCGGAGCCTCACCATCGGCCACGAGGTGATCGTCCCGGTGACGGCGGGCGCGCTCGACCTTGGCCCGTGGCAGCGGGTGTCTTACGGCGAGTGGGATGGGCAGCGGCGGAAGCGGGTGATCATCAAGGTGCTCGGCGAGCGCTGAGGACCGCCCCCGGCAGCCGGTCCCGCAGGCGGAGCGCGGGGCGCTCTACCAGGTGCCAGGAGAGCGCGGCACATCCCGCCGTCAGGAGGGCCGCCAGCACGGTGACCACCGCCACCTCCGCCCGCCCGCCGGGCGGGAGCGCGGCATGCCGCCGCAGCGTGACCACCGTGAGCAGCACCACCGGCTGGTGCCAGAGGTAGATGGCGTAGGAGTAGCGGCCGGTGAGCGTGAGGTGCGGGGCGTCGAGGAGCCGCCGGAGCCAGCCCGTGGGCGCCTGAGCCGCCGCCGCGATCATCACCGCCCCCGCCAGCACCACCAGCGCGACCTGGCCAAAGGCGAGCATGAACGGGTCGCCCTGCGCCAGGGTGCCGCGCGTCCGCGCGATGCCGAGCAGGATGAGCGCGGCCACGAGGGCCGGGAAACGCATCTCCCGCGCCACGGCCGGGAGGCTGCCGGCCCGCCGTACCCCGAGTGCCAGAAGGGCGCCGACCGCCAACCCGTCCATCCGGGCCGGCAGGAGCACGTAGCTGCCGACCGCCTCGCCGTGGAGCGCCAGCAGGACCCGCCCCAGCGCCGACGCCCCCACGAGCAGTGCCGCCGTCCAGCCCAGCCGCCGCTCCGGCACGAGCCAGACGACGAGCGGCCAGGCCAGGTAGAACTGCTCCTCGACCGCCAGCGACCAGAGATGATGCAGCGGCGGTGCCAGGGCGCTCCAGCCATCCCGTGCCACGAGGACGTTGGTGAGCCAGGTGGCGGTCCAGCCCGCACGCAGCGACCCGCCGACCCGGGCCGCCACCAGGGCCCCGCCCACCACCAGCAGGAGCGCATAGTACGCCGGCACGATCCGCGCGGCTCGCCGCAGGTAGAAGCGCCGGAGCCACCCCACCTCCCCTCGGCCATCGAGGAGGATGCCCGTGATCAGGAAGCCGGAGAGGACGAAGAAGACGTCCACCCCCATCCAGCCGTGACGCGCGAGCGCGGCGAACGCCCCCGCGTCGTTCGCGGCGCCCCCGGTTCCGGTGAAGAACCCCACGTGATAGGCGAAGACCAGCAGGACAGCCACCCCGCGGATGCCATCGAGCGCGGGGATGCGTTGGGAGAGTGAAGCGGACGGCACGGCAGCGCGAAGGGTTGAGGCTCGACCTGGGGGCGGCGCGCCGCCGCCCCCAGCCAGGTTCAGGTCGGGGTCAGGGGGCCGGGACGGTCACCGCCGGGAGCGTGACGACCCCGGTGGACGGCTCCACCGTGAGCGCGCGCCCCGTTGCCGGGAGCCGCACCGCGCCGCCCCGCGCAAAGCTCAGCACCTCTCCCGTGGTCGCGTCACGGACGATGGCCATGGGATACGCCGGGTTCCACCGCACCTCAGTGCCGCCGGCCGTGGCGGTGGCCGAGGCGGCGACGGCCGGGAGCGGCTGGCCCGGCGCGCGGATCGCCGCCTGGCGCGCCGTGAGGCCCTTCCCCACCAGCCGGAGCCCCGCCAGGCGCGTCCGCTCGCCTGCGGAGAGGGGGACAACGTAGGCGAAGTGGTACTCGTCGCCCTGCGGCAGGTCGGGGACCAGGTCGCCGGCGAAGGAGAAGCCGAAGAGGCGATTGCCCGCGGCGTCCACGCCCTCCACCTGGTGCGGGCCCGGCGCGGTGGGCATCCGGGCCGGCGCGTTCACCACGAGGCCGGGCTCCAGGATGACGCTGCCGTTCTTCACCCGGCCCCAGACCAGGAGCCCCGGCGCCGACGCCCGGGCGGAGGCCACCGCGGGGGAGCTGCCGCGATAGCTCAGGATGGCATTGTAGTTGTAGTCGCTGATCCAGTCGGGGTCACAGTAGCCCATCACGTCGTGATAGATCGCGGGCGACTTGAGCAGCATGGTCCCCATGTCCAGCCCCCAGGCGCCGATGCTCGCCTGGAAGCTCGGCGTGGAATAGGACGGGGGATAGCTGCCATCCACGCCGCCCGGGTTGCCGCAGGGCGCGTGGAGCCGGCCGAAGTTGTGCCCCAGCTCGTGCGCGATCACCGAGGGCGCCGAGTTGGGCTTGTCCCATGCGATCGACGCCGGCAGCCCCACGTAGCCGAGCCCCGCGATGCCGCCGCCATAGGTGACCTGCAGGATGCCCACGTAGTGGCGCGTGGCGCCCTCGGTGGTGCGGAGGGTGTTGATCTCGCCCAGGGTCTGGGACCAGGCGCCGTTGGCGTCGTCGGAGACGTAGGCGGGCGCATTGGTGGTGTAGCTGCCGCGCACGTTCATGCTCACCGCGCCGAGCGGGAGGAGACGCGCGGTGAAGCTGAAGAGCGAGTCGGCGTTGGCGTTGGAAACGGCCCCGGCCAGGTTGTTGACCGACTGCTTGACCGGCACGAAGCGGAAGAGGAGCGGCGCCACCGGCTGCACCGCCACCGCCGTGGTGCCGCTGGCGGGCCAGGTGTTGTCGCTCTTGTCAGTCTCCGGGGTCTCGTCGTCCGGGTCCACGACCACGGTGAAGCTGAGCCCCTGCACCACGCGCGCGGCGGGCAGGAGGGCGTTCCACGAGTGGGTGAGCTGGGCGGTGTCCACGGTGGTGGGCACGGTGCCGACGCCCGGGGCCACGTCGATGGAGTCCACCAGCGTGGCGGCGGCGTAGAGCCGCACGCGCACCTTGGGCGCGGGCACGCCAGCGGCCGTGGCGATGGGGAAGATCCGGAGCACCGCAGCCCGGTCGGCCACCATCGGGACGGAGTTGTCGGTGCGCTGGATGGACTGCACCACGGTGTAGCCCGCCACGCTCACGTTGGCGGTGGGCGCGGGACCGCCGGCGTAGGTCACCTGCAGCAGGCCGGTGTCGCGGGCGGCGAGGATGGCCGTGTCGAGCGCCACGGCGGGTGTCCAGGTCTGGTTCTGGGCCACCACGTAGCGGGCCCGCAGCACGTAGGCGCCGGCCGGCAGGTCGGTGAGGCGGCTGGTCCCGGCAAGGTCCTGCGTGGAGCCGTCGGGCGCGGTGAGGGTCACGCGGGCGTTGGCGCCGCCGGGCAGGCCGGTGATGGCCACGTCCAGCACGGCCCGGTCGGACGGCCCCGTGCCGCCCCCGCCACCGCAGGCCACCAGGATGCCGAGGCTCACGCACGCCAGCAGCCACGACCGGCCGGCACGGGAAGTCACCACGCACACCTCCGCGAGCGCAGGGCGCTCGGATTGGGGGAACCCCACCACCCCGGCCGGGCCGGTGGGGTTCCCAATATATCGGCATCAAGGGAGGAGACGCTGAGCGGTCGGGCCGCCCGGCTCCCAGTGCAATGTGGTGCCCGCAGGCGGCCCGGGCTGTGGCGCGAGTCACGCGCGCCAAGTCCCTCGGCCGGAACGAGTTAGGCGGGGATGGGGCTCGCGGACTCGCCGCCCGGCCGGGGGGCGGGGCCGGGCCCCGGCGGGGGGCCCACGACGCGGTTGCGGCCGGAGTTCTTGGCCTCGAAGAGCCGGGCATCGGCGGTGTCGAGCAGGTCCTCGGCCTGGGTGCCGTCGACCCCGTAGACCGCGACCCCGGCGCTGATGGTCACGTGCACGATCTCGGGCCTGCGCGGGAGGGAGAGCGGCAGCTGCTCCACCTGGCGCCGGAGCGCCTCCACCCGTTCCACCGCGCTCGCCGGGTCCATGCCAGGGAAGAGCGCCACGAACTCCTCGCCGCCGTACCGCACCACGATGTCGCTCTGGCGGATGGTGTCCTGGAGGGCGTGGGCCACTGTGCGGAGCGCCACGTCGCCGGCGGCATGGCCGTAAGTGTCGTTGAAGCGCTTGAAGTAGTCCACGTCGATCATCGCCAGCGCCACCGGCTGCCGGTAGCGCCGCGCGCGGGAGAGTTCCGCCTCCACCCGCTCGTCGAACCAGCTCCGGTTGGGGAGCCCCGTGAGGCGGTCGCTCCGCGACTGGCGGCGGAGGCGCTGGCTCCGGAGGATGAGCGCGGCCGCCAGGATGGCCATCACCAGCAGCAGCAGCAGCCGGGAGATCTGCGTGGCCCAGTCGAAGGCGCCGTAGCCGTGGATCTCGAGGGCGGGATCGTGCAGGTCGAAGTAGTGCGCGGCGATGAGCACCAGCGCGCCGTACTGGACGATGGCCGCGAGCCCCGCCGACAGGCTCACGCGCGCGTCGTAGCGGAGCGCGGTGGCGCCGATGGCGATGAAGTACACCTCGAACAGCAACCGGCTGTTGGTGGTGGTGATGGGCTGGCCAAAGAGGAGGAAGGAGCCGAGCCCGGCGCTCACCAGCGTCACGTCGAGGAGGCTCGTGGCCAGGCCCATCCAGGGCCGGTAGAAGTCGTGCCGGAGGAGCAGCTGCACCAGCAGCGAGGCCAGGAACGCCACCACCGTCACCACGAGCCCGATCATCCCCGCCACGAGGTTCGGGTCGAGGATGATGTTGATGACGGGGATGGGGACCAGCAGCGTGATGAGCAGCGTCCGCACCCGCGCCACGATGAGTTCGCCCTCGGCGCCCGCGTCCACCTGCAGCGGGTCCGGCGGTGCCAGGAGCCGCTTCCAGGCGGGGACGTGCGGCGTGGCCTGGCTCAGGTCGGGAGCGACCATGGCCCGGGACTGCCGCCGCGAGTGCTGGTAGGCGATGGACACGAGCCGCTACATCAGCCGGTACTTGGGCCCGCTGCCGCCCTCCCGGGGCGTCCAGCGCGGGCCGAGGACGTCGGTGGCCTTGCAGTCCACGCAGTTCGGCGCGTTGACGCGGAGGCCCTCGGCGGTCCGCTCATAGACGCCCGCCGGGCAGAGGTGCGCGTAGAAGTCCGCCACCTCGGCCGGGATGTCCTGGCCGGCGATGAGGTGACTGGGCACCGTGTCGCGCGTGGCGTTGCCGGACTTGAAGACGGCGTCGAGCTTGGAGAAGGTGAGCACGTTGTCAGGCGCGGGATCGGCGGCGGGGGTGCCGGCCTCCCGGGGCACGTCGGCGTCGGCCGGCATGTCGATCTTCCCGCCGGGGAAGGCGCCGCCCGTCAGCGTCATGAGCCCCGCCTTGATGCCACCCACGTAGAAGCCGTCCTTGAAGGCGAGGCGCATGTTGCGCGTCTTCTTGAGGTCGGCCACGATGTAGCTGTCGTTGACCATCGCATCGTAGGCGGCGAGCGCCGCGGCCGAGGTGTCGCCGGCCTTGAGGGCCTGGAAGGCGGCGCGGGCCGCGTACATCCCCGACTGCATGGCGTAGTGGACGCCCTTGAGCGAGGGCACGTCCACGAAGCCCACGGTGTCGCCCGCCATGAGAAGGCCGGCGCCCGAGCGGCGGGCGGGGAGCGCGTAGTAGCCGCCCTCGGGGATGGTCTTGGCGCCCCACTCG
>CAZRCT010000074.1:0-16663 GCA_964598655.1 uncultured Gemmatimonadaceae bacterium | reverse complement strand
CGGGGCGACGTGAACCTGGCCTGGCCCACGGCCGAGATCGCGGTGATGGGCCCCAAGGGCGCGGTCGAGATCCTCTTCAAGAAGGAGATCGAGCAGGCCCCCGACCGCGAGGCCGAGACCCAGCGGCGCATCGACGCGTACACCCGCACCTTCGCCAACCCCTACCAGGCCGCCGCCCGCGGCTTCATCGACGACGTCATCGATCCCCGCGACACCCGCGCCCGCCTGCTCGACGCCCTCAGGACCCTCGCCACCAAGCGCGACCGGAACCCGCCGAAGAAGCACGGCAACATTCCTCTTTAGGTTTTTGTTCACGCGCGCCGTCGCAAAAGCCTGAACGGGGAATTGGAACTGACGGGCTCATCATTGCGCGATCGCCCGGCCTAGCCTAACGTGGCACTCCCGCGGCGATGCCGGTTCCCGCCCGCGGTCCCCTCCCATCGTCTTGTCCATGTTCCCGGGGTCACCCAGGCTGCCGCGCGCGCGGTGGGGCGCGGCGCGTTCCCCAGCAGAGAGGACCTGCCCATGCGCCTTCCCGTTGTCCTCGTGGGGGCGGCCGCCATGCTCGGCGCCGCGCCCCTCCACGCCATCCCGGCCTTCGCCCGGCAGACTGGCTTCCCGTGCGCCCAGTGCCACACCCAGCACTTCCCGACGCTCAACGAGTTCGGCCGGAACTTCAAGCTGAACGGCTACACCCTCGTGGGCGGGGCCACGCCGCTGGTGCAGGGGTCGCGGCTGTCGCTCCCCGCCGGCCTCAATGCGGCGCTCTTCACCAAGGTCCGCTACCAGAAGACCAGCGGGACGGACGCCGCCGGGGCGCGGAGCACCAACTCGGGCGAGATCCAGTTCCCGGACGAGTTCGCGCTCTTCCTGGCCGGCCGGATCAGCCCCAACATCGGCTTCTTCCTCGAGGGCCAGCTCCCCGAGGGTGACGTGCCGCTGCTCGCCGGCTTCAAGATGCCCTTCAGCTACACGGTGGGGCCGGTGCGGGCCTCGGTGATCCCGTTCACCACCGACGGCCTCGGCCCCGCCTACGGCTTCGAGCTGCTGAGCACCGGCGCCGTGGACAACATCCGCTTCATGGAGCACTCCCCGGAGTTCTCCGCCCAGCAGTACATCGGCACGGCCACCGAGGCGTCGGGCGCGGCCTTCGTGGTGGGCAACGCGAAGTTCTTCACCAACGTGACGATCTGGTCGCCGGTCCACCTGGCGACGTCGGCGGGGCGGGCGAGCCCGCTGCCGCGCTCGGGGTACCTGCGTGCCGCGGTCACGCCCCATGTGGGCCAGTGGAGCCTCGGGATGGGCGGGCAGCTGTGGCTGGGCAGCTCCCGGGTGGATGACGGGAGCGGCAACGGCACCGTGACCACCGTGGCGGACAAGGCGTGGGCGCTCGACGGCCAGGCACACGGCCAGGTGGGCACCTATCCGCTCGGGCTCTATGCCAGCTACGCCCGCGCCGCGGGCACCGACCCGGGCGATGACCCCAACATCTACAACGCGGGGTCCCGGGACCGGAGCGCGCTGGCCGTCGCCGCGGAACTCGGCGTGCTGCCGGGCCGCGGGTCGCTCCTCGCCGCCTACCGCCTCGGCGACAATGGTGCGCCATCGAGCCACACCGACCGCGCGCTCACTGTCGGCGGGATCTACCACCTGTACCAGAACGTGCAATTCCAGGTGGACTGGACCTTCCGGTCGGGCAACGCCTACTCGCCGGCACCGCCGGACGGGAAGCGGCTGCTCACGGTGATGATGGCCGCCGGATTCTGACGGCCGGGCGCACGGGGCCGGGCGCCGCCCGGCCCCGTAGCGCCCTAGCGCATCCCCGTACCGCACCGTAGCTTAGGATGCTCATGCGCTTCCCTCGCCCCGGGCGGCTTGCCGCCCTCGCGACTTCGCTGCTCCTGCCGGCTGCGCTCCTCGCGCAGGCGGCCGTGGACCCGGGCATCGCCCCGCGGGCCGCGGCGCTGGCCGGCAGTGGCCAGCGAGGGCAGGCCACCGAGTTGCTGGGCCGCTACCTCGCCACCGCCCCGGACGATGCCGGCGCCTGGCTGGAGCTCGGCCGCTTCTACCTGCTCGATGCCCGTGACTGGCACCGCGAGGGGCACATCGAGGAGTCGCCCGGCTCGCTCTACCTCGATTTCGCCGCCACCGCGCTCGACCAGTCGCTGCGCCTCCCCAGTGATTCCAGCCGCATGCTCCGCTCCGTGGTGGAACTGGAGCGGGCGGTGCTGGAGGTGGAGCGCGGCGGCTGGACCGCCTTCCTGGCCAACGCCGCCTCGCTGCGGGCCAGCTATCCGCCCGTCTTCGTGCTGGAACTCGGCCGCAACCTCGTCGCGTCGTGCCCCCTCGGCGGCGTCATGGTCACGGGCAACGACGTCGAGACCGTGGGCGTCTGGACCGTGACCATCGCCGGCGGCGAGCGCGGCGACCTGGTGCTGCTCCTCCCGGCGCTTTACGGCGAGGACTCGGTGTACCGGGCGCGGATGGCCACGGCGCTCGAGATCCCGCCGGTCCTCCCGGTGGACGCCGCGCTCACCGAGGTGGCCGCGCGCCGCCCCGTCTGCCTCACGCCGGCGGTGCCGGCGAGCTACGCGCCGCGCAAGGCGCTCGTGACCCACCGCCTGCTGCAGGTGGCCGGGCCGGCCGCGGCGGAGCTGCCGCAGCCGCTCACCATCGCCGAGCTCGCCAGCGCGCACCTGAGCCAGCCCAACGCCCTCACCCGCGCGGTGCTCGCCGAGTACCGGCAGGCGGCCCGCAAGAACCGCGTGCTCTGCGTGTCCCTCCTCAGTCCGTTCGGCGAACGCACCCGGTCCGCCTGCGGCGACTGATCTTCGCACCACCCCGCCGACCCTGATGGCTCCGTTCCAGCGTGTGCTCGTCGCCAATCGCGGCGAGATCGCCCTGCGCGTCATCCGCGCCTGCCACGAGGAGGGGCTCGAGGCGGTGGCCGTCTATTCCGACGCCGACCGCACCTCCCCCCACGTGCGCGCCGCCGACTACGCCGTGCCCCTCGGCGCCCCGCCGCCCGGCGAGAGTTACCTCCGCATCGACAAGCTGATCGCCGCGGCGCAGGCCACCGGGGCCGGCGCCATCCACCCCGGCTACGGCTTCCTCGCGGAACGGGCGGCGTTCGCGCAGGCGGTGGTGGAGGCGGGGCTCGTCTTCATCGGCCCGCCGGCGTCCGCCATCACCGCCATGGGCGACAAGACCGAGGCCCGCCGCCGCATGGCCGACGCGAAGGTGCCGATCGTCCCGGGGCTCACGGTGCCGGTCACCGACCCGGCGGTCGCGGCGCGGGCCGCCGGGGAGATCGGCTACCCGGTGCTGGTGAAGGCGGCCGCGGGCGGGGGCGGGAAGGGGATGCGCGTGGTCCGTGAGGCAAAGGACATGGCGGGCGCGCTGGAGACGGCGGCGAGCGAGGCCCGCAAGGCCTTCGGCGACCCGAGTGTCTACCTCGAGAAGTACATCGAGCGGCCGCGCCACGTCGAGATCCAGGTGCTCGCCGACCACGAGCGCACCGTGCACCTCGGCGAGCGCGAGTGCTCGGTGCAGCGCCGCCACCAGAAGCTGGTGGAGGAGGCGCCGAGCGTGGCGGTGACGCCCGCGCTCCGGGAGCAGATGGGGCGGGCGGCGGTGGCCGCGGCGGAGGCGGTGGGCTACCGCAGCGCCGGCACCTGCGAGTTCCTGCTCGCCGCCGATGGGGCGTTCTACTTCCTGGAGATGAACACCCGCATCCAGGTGGAGCACCCCGTGACGGAACTGGTCTACGGCGTGGACCTGGTGCGCGAGCAGCTGCGCATCGCGCAGGGCCGGCCGATGTCCCTGCCCCGGGGACCACTGGCGCCGCGCGGCTGGGCGCTCGAGTGCCGGATCACCAGTGAAGACCCGGCCAACGGCTTCCTGCCCTCCACCGGCCGGATCGAGTTCCTGCGCGGCCCCTCGGGTCCCGGCGTGCGCTGGGACGGGGGGTTCACCGCCGGCAACGAGGTGACGCTCTTCTACGACTCGCTCCTCGGCAAGGCCATCGTGTGGGCGCCGACGCGCGCCGAGGCCATCGCGCGCATGAAGGTGGCGCTGGGCGAGATGGTGCTGGTGGGCGTGGCCACCAATCAGGCGTTCCACCTGCGGCTGCTCGATGATCCCGCGTTCGTGGCGGGAGCGATCGACAGCCAGTTCCTGGACCGCCGCGCCGACCTCCTCGAGCCGCCCGGCGACGAGGGCGTGCTGCTCGACCTCGCCGTGGCCGCCGCGCTCGCGGAAGACGAAGCCCGCACCCGCCGCCGGCCCGCCGCCCCGGCCGACGGCGTTCCCGCGACCTCGAGCGCCTGGCAGCTGGCCGCCCGCCGCGAGGGCCTCCGGTGAGCGACTCGGCGGAGGTGGTGACCATCGAGCGCATCGCCGCGGGCGGCGACGGCGTGGCACGCCTTGCGGACGGGCGGGCCACCTTCGTGCCCCGCACCGCGCCGGGAGACCGGGTGCGGCTCGGCCAGCTCCGCACCTTCAGCCGCTACGCACGGGCCCGCATCGCCACCCTGGAGGAAGCGGGCCCGGGGCGGGTGGTGCCGCCCTGCCCGCACTACACCCGGGATGATTGCGGCGGCTGCCAGCTGCAGCACCTCGACCTGGCGCACCAGCTCGAACTGAAGCGCGGCATCGTGGCCGATGCGCTGGCGCGCATCGGTCGCCTGGACGTGGTGGTGCCGCCCGTGGTGCCGAGCGAGGAGGCGTGGCACTACCGGAGCCGGATCACGCTGGCGCTCGGGCCGGGGCGGCGCATGGCCGGCTTCCATCCGGTGGACCGGCCGGACCGCGTCTTCGACCTCGAGCACTGCCACATCGCGGCCGAGCCGCTGATGGCGCTGTGGGCCGCACTCCGGCGCCACCTCCAGCTGCTCCCGCCCGATGCCTCGGCGCTCGTGCTGCGGCTCGACCGGGAAGGCGGGCTGCACCTCGTGGTAAAGGCGGCGGGGAAGCAGGCGTGGAGCAAGGGGAAGGTGCTGCACGAGCGCCTCGCCGGCGCCGGCGCGGCCGCCGCCGTCTGGTGGCAGCCCGAGGGCGGCGCCCCCCGCGTGATGGGCGGAGCCCGGGAGGCCTTCCCCGCCACCGTCTTCGAGCAGGTCCACCCCGCCATGGGCGATCGCATCCGCGACCACGCCCTGCGGGCCCTGGGCGAGGTGCGCGGCGCCCACGTCTGGGACCTCTACGCCGGCATCGGCGAGACCACCGACCGGCTCTTCGCCCTGGGCGCCACCGTCGAGAGTGTCGAGCTCGACCGGCGCGCGGTGGACTTCGGTGAGCGCCGCTGGCATGCGGCCCTCCACGAGGCTGAGGTGAGCCAGCGGCCCGAGCCGGCCGGCGTCCTGCGGCACGTCGGGAAAGTGGAAGACCTCGTGGCCACCCTCCGGGACCCGGGCGCGGTCATTGCCAACCCGCCGCGCGGGGGCATGGAGCCGGCCGTGACCCGCGAGCTCCTGGCGCGCGGCCCGGGCCGGGTGGCCTATGTCTCCTGTGACCCGGCCACCCTGGCCCGGGACCTCAACCGGCTCTGCTTCCCGGCGGCGGCGCTGCCCGCGGGCCGGCGGCCCTACCGGGTGACCAGCGTCCAGCCCTTCGACCTCTTCCCGCAGACGGCGCACGTCGAGACCGTGGCCCTCCTGGAGGCGGCATGAAGTACTACGTCCGGCTGGCGGGGCGGGAGATCCTGGTCGAGGTGGACGGGGAGCGGGTGGTGGTGGACGGCCGCAGCTACTCGGCCCACCTCAGCCGGCTCCCGGCCACCCCGCTCCGGCACCTGCTGGCCGACGGCCGGTCGCTGACCCTGGCGGTGGAGGCGGGCGCCCCGGGGGAATGGGCCCTCTCGGTCCGGGGCACCCGGGTGGAGGCCGAGGTAATCGACGAGCGGACCCGGCACATCCGGAGCCTGACGGCGGCCCGGGCGGGGACCGGGCCGGCGCAGCTCAGGGCGCCGATGCCGGGGCTCGTGGTCCGGGTGCTGGTGTCGGAGGGCCAGGAGGTGGTGGCGGGCCAGGGCCTGCTGGTGCTCGAGGCCATGAAGATGGAAAACGAGCTTCGGGCCAGCGGCCCCGGGACGGTGGCCCGGGTGGCGGTCCAGCCGGGGCAGGCGGTGGAGAAAGGGCAGGTGCTGGTCGAGTTCGGGGGTGCTCCCTTGACCTAACCCGTTCCCCGGGGCTAGGTTTCAAGTCTGTGTACTTCATGGGCCCAAGCTGGGATTTCTAGTCCGATGACGACCACGTTCTCTGCCAAGCCGTCCGATATCACCCACCAGTGGCATGTGGTGGATGCCCAGGACGTGCCGCTCGGCCGGCTCGCCAGCCGCGTCGCGCAGCTCATCCGCGGGAAGCACAAGCCGACCTTCACGCCGCACATGGACGGCGGGGATTTTGTGGTCGTGATCAACGCCGAGAAGGTGAAGCTGACCGGGCGCAAGCTCGAGCAGAAGCGCCACTTCCGGCACACCGGCTACATGGGCCACGAGCGCTACACGCCGGTGAAGAACCTGCTGCAGGGGGCGCACCCCGAGCGGGTCATCGAGCACGCAGTGTTCGGCATGCTCCCGAAGAACTCGCTCAGCAAGCAGAAGCTGCGCACCAAGCTGAAGGTCTACGCTGGTGCCACCCATCCGCACCAGGCTCAGCAGCCCGTGCCCTACTCCGTGACCCCGAAGGCGTGAGATGAGCGGCAAGCCCGAATTCCGCTGGCAGGCCGTTGGCCGCCGCAAGACGAGCGTGGCCCGGGTGTACCTGACCCCCGGCACCGGCAAGTGGGACGTTAACGGCCGGACCCTCGGCGACTACTTCCCGCGGCCGTCGCTGGTGCAGCACATCCAGCAGTCGTTCTCGAGCACCGACACCCTCGGCGCGTTCGACGTGAAGGCCCACGTGGAGGGCGGCGGGCAGTCCGGCCAGGCCGGCGCCATGCGCCTCGCCATCGCCCGGGCGCTCGTCGAGGCGGATGCCCAGCACCGGGGCAAGCTGCGCCAGAACGGGCTCCTGACCCGCGACCCGCGCGCCGTCGAGCGCAAGAAGCCGGGCCGCGCGGGCGCCCGCAAGCGGTTCCAGTTCTCCAAGCGCTAGGCGCTTGACCGGCGCGCCCGCCGTGGGCGCGCCGACCCCGCACGTCGCGGGATCCGCGTCCGGGTGCCCTCCCGGGTTGGGCGCGGAGATGAACGCGACGGACGACCCAACCCCACAGCGACCCCTGCCGGGGCGCGAAAGGACCGACGTACCCGATGGCTCAGCCGCAGATTCAGGACCTCCTCGAGGCCGGCGTTCACTTCGGCCACCAGACCCGCCGCTGGAACCCCAAGATGCGCCGCTTCATCTTCGCGGAGCGCTCGGGGATCTACATCATCGACCTCCAGAAGACGCAGCGGCAGCTCCTGCAGGCGCAGGAACTGCTGAAGAACGTCGTGCTGCGGGGCGAGGGCGTGCTCTTCGTCTGCACCAAGAAGCAGCTCAAGGGCATCGTCCAGGCCGAGGCCGCCAACAGCGCCTCCTTCTGGGTGACCGAGCGCTGGCTCGGCGGCATGCTGACCAACTTCCAGACCATCAAGCGGCAGATCAAGCGCCTGCGGGACCTGGAGCAGGGCGCGGCCGAGGGCGAGTTCGCCAATTACACCAAGAAGGAGCAGCTGCTCTTCGAGCGCGAGAAGGAAAAGCTCCTGCGGAACCTCGAGGGCATCAAGACCATGGGCCGCCTGCCGGGCGCGCTGTTCGTGGTGGATGCCAAGAAGGAGAAGATCGCGGTCCAGGAGGCCAACAAGCTGGGCATCCCGGTGGTGGCCATCGTGGACACCAACGCGGACCCGGACGTCATCACCGTGCCCATCCCGGGCAACGACGACGCGATCCGGTCGGTCTCCCTCATCACGGCGGCGCTGGCCGAGGTGATTCGCGAGGCCCGCGCGCAGTCCCCGATCCGCGAGGCGGCCGAGGAGGGCGACGGCGAGACCTACAGCACCGACGGCGGCTCCGAGGGCGACCCCGAGGACCGCAAGAAGCGCCGGCCCCGCCGCAAGCGGCGGCCGAAGCCGGAGGCCATCGCGGCCCGGCTCAAGCACGACGAAGAGGGCGGGGCTGAGCCGGCGGCGGACACCGACGCCTGAGTCTCGCGTAGGCTCCCCGAGTGTAGCGCGCCGCCGTCCCCGGCCCTGTGGCCCCGGACGGCGGCTTCCTATAAGGCAGTGCAGGCGGGCCGGCGGGGCAGTCCCCGCGGTCCTCAACCCAGGAAGAGGCAGACAATGACGGCGAAGGCGATCTCGGCGAAGGACGTGGCGGAGCTCCGGGCCCGGACGGGCGCGGGCATGATGGACTGCAAGGCCGCCCTCCAGGAGGCCGACGGCGACATGGAGAAGGCGGGCGAGATCCTCCGCAAGAAGGGCATCGCCAAGGCCGAGAAGCGGAGCGACCGGAGCGCGTCGCAGGGCCTCGTGGTGATCGAGACCTCGGCCGACGGGCGCGACGCCGCCATGATCGAGCTCAACTGCGAGACCGACTTCGTGGCCAAGAACGCCGACTTCATCGCGCTGGCCAAGGACCTGGCCAAGCACGCGCTGGCGCACGCGCCTCAGGGCGCGCACCCCGGTGCGGCCATCGAGGCGCAGCCGTTCCGCAGCAGCACCGTCGGTGAGGCGGTCAAGGAAGTATCGGGCAAGACCGGCGAGGCCATGGCGCTCAAGCGCGTGGCGCGCCTCACCCAGCCCAAGGGCGGGGTGAGCACCTACCTGCACTTCAACAACATGCTCGGCGTCCTCATCGACCTCGAGGGCCCGGCGGGCGAGGCGCTCACCGGCCTCGGCCGCGAGCTCGGCTTCCACATCGCGTCCATGGACCCGATGGGCGTGGGCGAGAGCGACATCCCGGCGGACACGATCGCGCGCGAGCGCCGCATCGCCGAGGAGCAGGTGGCGCAGGAGGGCAAGCCGGAGGCCATCCGCGGCAAGATCGTGGACGGCAAGGTCCGCAAGTTCATCGCGGAGCGCACCCTCCTCGGCCAGCCCTTCGTGAAGGACGACAAGCAGACGGTGGCCGAGCTGGTGAAGGCCGCGGGGAAGGCGGCCGGCGGGGAGATCGCGGTGCGGCGCTTCGCCCGCTTCAAGGTCGGCGAGTAATGCGCCGACCCTACGCCCGGGCGCTGCTCAAGCTCTCCGGCGAGGCCCTGGCCGGGGAGAAGGGGTACGGCCTCGACTACAAGGTGGTGGGCGCGTTCGCCGATGAGCTGCTCACGGTGCACAGCCGGGGCGTGCAGCTGTCCGTGGTGGTGGGCGGCGGGAACATCCTTCGCGGCACCACCGCGAGCCAGCAGGGCCTCGACCGGGTGTCGGCCGACTACATGGGGATGCTGGCGACGGTCATCAACGCCCTCGCCGTCCAGGACATCCTGGAGGGCAAGGGCGTCCAGACCCGCGTGATGACGGCCATCCGCATGGAATCGCTGGCCGAACCCTACATCCGGCGCCGGGCGCTGCGCCACATGGAAAAGGGGCGGCTGGTTATCTTTGCGGGTGGCACGGGGAACCCGTACTTCTCGACCGACACGGCGGCGGTGCTGCGCGCCCTGGAGATCGAGGCCGAGGTGATCCTCAAGGGCACCAACGTGGACGGCATCTACACCGCCGACCCGCGCAAGCACGCGGATGCCCGGCTCATCCCCGAGCTGACCTTCCAGGATGCCCTGGTGAACGGGTACGAGGTGATGGACCGGAGCGCCTTCGGGCTCTGCCAGACCAACAAGCTGCCGATCACGGTGTTCAACATGAACGTCGCGGGCAACCTCGACCGGGTGCTCCGCGGGGAACCGGTGGGGACCATCGTCCAATGAGCACGATTCCCGAGCTGCTGAAGCACGCGAAGGACCAGATGGCCAAGGCCGTGGAGAGCACCAAGCGGGAGTTCTCCAGCATCCGCACCGGCAAGGCCACCACGTCCCTCCTGGACACGGTCCGGGTCGAGGCGTACGGCCAGCACCTGCCGCTCAACCAGGTGGGCCTCGTGGCGGCCCCGGAGGCGCGGTCGCTTACGGTGCAGCCGTTCGACAAGGGCCTGGCCCAGGCCATCGAGAAGGCAATCCGCGACAGCGACCTGGGGCTCAACCCGGCCAACCAGGGCGGCCTGATCCGGGTGCCGATCCCGGCGCTCACCGAAGAGCGGCGGCGAGACCTGGTGAAGGTCATCCACAAGCTGGGCGAGGAGGGCCGCGTCGCGGTCCGCCACGCCCGCGGCGACGCGCACGGCAAGCTCAAGAAGCTCGAGAAGATCGCCGAGGACGACCGCACCCGCGGCGAGAAGGACCTCCAGAAGGTCACCGACGAGCACATCAAGCAGATCGACCAGCTGATCGCCGCCAAAGAGGCGGAGATCATGGAAGTCTGACCGGATGAGCGACGAGCTGTTGCGGCAGGTGCAGCGGCACGGCTCGCCGCGGCCCGTCCACATCGCGATCATCATGGACGGCAACGGCCGCTGGGCGCGCGGGCGCGCGCTCCCGCGGCCGTTCGGCCACAAGGCCGGGATGAGCGCCGTCCGGGAGGCGGTGGAGGGCGCCCTCGCCGCCGAGGTGGAGGTGCTCACGCTCTTCGCCTTCAGCCAGGAGAACTGGCAGCGGCCCGCCGAGGAGATCGGCGCGCTGATGGAGCTGCTGCAGGAGTACATCCTCAAGGAGATGGCGGAGCTGGTGGAGCAGGGCGTCCGGGTGCGCTTCCTCGGCGACCTCGACCGACTGGCGCCCTCCTCGCGCGAGGCGGTGGACCGCCTGATGAAGGCCACCGAGAGCGGCAGCAAGCTGGCGCTCAACATCTGCATCTCGTACGGCGCCCGCGCCGAGCTGACCCGCGCCGCCCGGCTCCTGGCCGAGGAGGTGGCCGCCGGGCGGATGCACCCGTCCGAGGTGGACGAGGATGCGATCGCCGCACGGCTGTACACGGCCCAGTTTCCCGACCCGGACCTGCTCATCCGGACCTCGGGGGAGCTCCGCATCTCCAACTTCCTGCTGTGGCAGCTGGCCTACGCCGAGCTCTACGTCACGCCGGTGCTCTGGCCGGACTTCACCCGGCGGCACCTCTGGGAGGCGATCCTCGAGTACCAGCGGCGCGACCGGCGGTTCGGCAAGGTCACGGTCTAGCGGGCCCCCGCCCGCGCCCTCCCCCGCATGGCGTCCAACCTGACCCAGCGCATCGGCTTTGCCGTGGTCGCGATCCCGCTCGCGCTCGGCGTGGTGTGGCTCGGCGGGTGGCCGCTCGTGGCCGTGGTGAGCACGGCCGCGGTGCTGGGCGCGCGCGAGCTGCTGGTGTTTGCGCGGAAGCAGGGCATCGACCCGCTGGAGCGCACCGCGCTGGCCAGCGCCGCGCTGGTGCCGGTGCTCGCGTACCTGGCGGTGACCGGCACGCCGGAGCTCGTGGGCTGGGGCTGGATCCTGGCCGGGCTCTGGATGGTGGGCGTGCTGACGGTGGCGCTGGCGCGCCGGCTGCCGACGCAGAAGCCGCTCACCGTCACGGCGGTCACCGTGCTCGCGGTGACGTACCCCGCGGCCCTCGCCGCCTTCCTGGTGAGCATCCGGCACCTGCGCTTCGACACGCAGTCGTGGGCGGGGGCGTGGCTGGTGTTCTTCCCGCTGGTCATCACCTGGGTGTGCGACACGGCGGCCATGTTCGCCGGCAAGGCCATCGGGGGCAAGAAGCTCTGGCCCGCGATCAGCCCGGGGAAGACGTGGTCGGGGAGCATCGCGGGCGTGGTGGGGGCCATCCTCACCGTGCCGCTGCTCAACGTGCTGGTGATGACGCGCTTCGGCATTGCGCTGCCGCTGGCCGAGGGCGTGGTGTTCGGGCTGGTGCTCGGCATCCTCGGGCAGGTGGGGGACCTCACCGAGTCGCTGCTCAAGCGCGAGGTGGGGATGAAGGACTCGTCGTCGCTCATCCCGGGGCACGGCGGGCTCCTCGACCGCTTCGACTCGCTCTACTTCGTGCTGCCGGTCTCGGCCGCGCTCTACCGGCTCTTCGGGGTGCTGTGACGCGCGGCGTGGCCATCCTGGGCTCCACCGGGTCCATCGGGAAGAGTGCGCTGGCGGTGCTGGGCCGCCAGCGGGAGCGCTTCCGGGTCGTGGCGCTGACGGCCCAGGCCAACCGGACGGCGCTCGAGCGGCAGTCGGCGGAGTGGGCACCGCGCCTCGCCGGGCTGACCAGCGAGCGGGGCCCGGAGCTCCTGGTGGAGGCCGCGACGCATCCCGACGCCCAGATCGTGGTGAACGCCGTGGTGGGGGCGGCGGGGCTCGATGCCACGCTGGCGGCGCTCCGCGCCGGGAAGCGGGTGGCGCTCGCCAACAAGGAAACCCTGGTGATGGCCGGCGACCTGGTGCGGGCCGCCGCCGAGGCCGGCGGCGGCGAGCTGGTGCCGGTGGACTCGGAGCACTCGGCGGTGCTGCAGTGCCTGGCGGGCAGCCGGGCGACGCTCGGGCGGCTCATCCTCACGGCGTCGGGCGGGCCGTTCCGGACGTGGGAGGCGGGGCGGATCGCCACGGCCACGCTGGCGGAGGCGCTCAACCACCCCACCTGGTCCATGGGCAGCAAGGTGACGGTGGACAGCGCTACGCTCGCCAACAAGGCGCTGGAGCTCATCGAGGCCCACCACCTGTTCGGGCTGGGGTATGACCGGCTCGAGGCGGTGGTGCACCCGCAGAGCATCGTCCACGCCTTCGTGGAGTTCTGCGACGGGAGCGTCATCGCCCAGCTGGGCTTCCCCACCATGGAGCTGCCGATCCTCTACGCCCTGACGCACCCGGAGCGGCTGCCGGACGCGGGGGTGCGGCGGTTCGACCCGGTGGCGGCGGGGCCGCTCACCTTCGAGCCGGTGCGGAGCGACGTGTTCCGGGCCTTCACGGCGGGCGTGGCGGCGGGGCGCGCGGGCGGGACGGCGCCGGCCGTCTTCAACGCGGCCAACGAGGTGGCCGTCGCGGCCTTCCTGGCGGGACGGGCGCCCCTGGGGCGGATCGCGGAGACCATTGAGCGGGTGCTGGACGACCACCGGCACGAGCCGGTGCGGGATCTCGAAACCGTACGCGCGGCCGACCAGTGGGCGCGGGGCCGCGCGCGTGAGGTGTTGCAGTGAACGTCCTGTTCATCATCGGCGTGCTGGTCGTGGTCCTGGGCGTGCTCATCTTCGTGCACGAACTGGGGCATTTCATGGCGGCCAAGTGGGCCGGCATCCGGGTGCACCGCTTTGCCCTGGGTATGGGCAATCCCATCCCGTGGCTCACCACCACCCGGGGCAACACCGAGTACTCCATCTGCTGGCTCCCCCTCGGCGGCTACGTGAAGATGGCGAGCCGCGAGGAGGAGGCCACGACCTCCGCCCTCGAAGGCGCCGGGCCCCCGGCCGGCGCGGAGCCGGTGCGGGCCGACGAGTGGTACGAGGCCAAGCCGGTGTGGAAGCGGGTGATCGTGATCCTGGCCGGGGTCACGATGAACATCCTCTTCGCCTGGTTCCTCTACACCACCCTCGCGTACCGCAACGGGGAGCCGATCGACCCCGAGACCCGGATCGGCGAGGTCTTCAGCGACAGCCTGCCGCCGGGCGCCGAGGCGTTCGCCACGCTGCAGCCGGGCGACTCCATCGTGGCCATCAACGGCCGGCCAGTGGACTCGTGGACCACGATCTTCGACGAGCTGCTCGCCACCCCCGGGGACAGTCTCGCCATCACCGTGGCCGGCGGCCGCACCGTGAGCGCCCCGATCCACGCCGCGTCGCTCAAGGAGCGCAACCAGGTCCGGATGATGATCCAGCCCTGGGACCATGCGGTGGTGGAGTACGTGGAGAAGGGACGCCCGGGCGAGCAGGCGGGCCTGCAGGTGGGCGACACCATCATCTCGGCGGGCGCCAGCGAGGTCACCAGCGTCCAGGGGCTCATCCGCCGCATCCGGGGCGCGCCGGGGGGCGAGGTGGAGCTGCTGCTGGGCCGGGCCGACGGGCGGCACAACGTCACCGTGGTGCCGGACAGCGTGACCGAGGGCGCGGCCACGGTGGGCAAGATCGGCGTGGCCTTCAAGCCGGACGGGGTGTTCGGCGTGCGGCCCCTCTCGCTACTCGAGGCCATCGGCGTGGGCGGGGAGACCACCCTGGCGGCCTCCACCCTCATGGTGCGCACCGTCCAGGGGCTCCTCTCGGCCCGGGTGTCCACGCGGGACGTGGGCGGCCCCATCATGATTGGGCAGGAGGCGGCCAAGGCGGCGCGGGCGGGGCTGGACCAGTTCCTGGGCCTGCTGGCGCTCATCTCCATGAACCTGGCCGTGCTCAACCTGCTCCCCATCCCGATCCTGGATGGCGGGCAGTTCGTGTTCCTGCTGGCCGAGGGCATCCTGCGCCGGCCGCTGCCGGAGAAGTTCCGCAGCGCGGCCATGCTGGTCGGCCTGGTGCTGATCGGGGCGCTGATGATCCTGGCCTTCTGGAACGACATCGCCCGGCTGATCGGCTGGCACTAGGGCGGCTCCACCCGCCTTCGCGACCCTCGGGGCCTGCCGCGCATCCCGTGCGGCATCCCGTTCCCCCTTGCACCGACCCATGACCCTGCTCGTCCTCGAGTCCGTCACCAAGCGTTACGGCGCGGTCACCGCCGTGGACGGGGTGAGCTTCGCCATCGACCGTGGCGAGGTGGTGGGATTCCTTGGCCCCAACGGCGCCGGGAAGTCCACCACCATGCGCATGATCACCCAGGTCCACGACCCCGATGGCGGGCGGATCCTGATCGACGGCGTGCCGCTCGCCGACGCGGGGCGCGAGGCCAAGCGCCGGGTGGGCTTCCTGCCGGAGAACAACCCGCTCTACTACGAGATGCTGGTCTCGGAATACCTCGCCTTCACGGGCCGGCTGCGCGACCTCCGGGGCGCCGCCCTGGCCCGCGCCACGGACGAGGCGGTGTTGGCCACCGGGATCGAGGCGGTGTATCACCGGCCCATCGGCGAGCTCTCCAAGGGCTACAAGCAGCGCACCGGCCTCGCGGCCGCCATCCTCCACAAGCCGGACCTGCTGGTGCTCGACGAGCCCACCGAGGGCCTCGACCCCAACCAGCGGGTCGAGATCCGCAAGCTCATCGGCGACCTGGGCCGCGACCGCACCGTCCTCCTCTCCACCCACATCCTCTCCGAAGTGCAGCACGTGGCCAGCCGGCTCCTGATCATCAACCGCGGCCGGCTCGCGGCGGATGGGCCGGTGGAGGAGCTGCTGGGCCGCGCGGCGGGGAGCGTGCGCGTGGTGGTGGAGGCCGCCGGCGCGGAGGTGGCGGCGGGGCTCGGCACGCTCGCCGGGGTGCAGGTAATGAGCACCGAGGCGCTCGAGGGCCGCACCCGCTGCGTGGTGGCCGCCGGCGCCGCCGCCGACATCCGGCCCGAGGTCTTCCGGCTGGCGCAGGCCCGCGGCTGGGTGCTCTACGAGCTGCACCAGGAGGCGGGCAGCCTCGAGGATCTCTTCCGCGACCTCACCCGGAAGCCGGAGGCCGCGGCATGACGCCCATCCTGACCATCGCGCGGCGCGAGCTCAAGGCCCTCTTCGACGGGCCCGCCGGCTACGTGCTGCTGGTGGTGTTCCTGGTCATCAACGCCTTCCTCTTCTTCCGGCAGGCGTACCTGACCAACACGGCGTCGCTCCGGCCGATGCTGGACCTGCTGCCGTGGATCCTGCTCTTCTTCGTGCCCGCCGTGGCCATGCGCACGCTGGCCGAGGACACCCGCTCGGGGCAGCTCGAGCTGCTGCTGTCGCAGCCGATCACCGAGGTGGAGCTCCTGGTGGGCAAGTACCTCGGCGCGGCGGGGTTCCTGTGGATCGCGCTGCTGCTGACCGTCGCCATCCCGCTCGGGCTCTCGCTAGGGTCCGAGCTGGCGTGGGGGCCGGTGGTGGCGCAGTACGTCGGGGCCATCCTGCTCGCGGGCGGGCTCGCGGGGGTGGGGGTCTGGGCGTCGTGCATCACGCGGAGCCAGATCACCGCGTTCATCGTGGCCGTGGCGGTGATGTTCCTGCTGGTGCTGGTGGGGCTGAACCCGCTGCTGGTCGGGCTGCCGCCCCAGCTCGGCGCGGTGGCCGCGCGGCTCGGCGTGCTGTCGCACTTCGACTCGATCGGCCGCGGCGTCATCGACCTGCGCGACGCCATCTACTTCGTCTCGCTCGCCGCCATCTTCCTGACGCTGGCCTACGGCAGCCTCATGGCGCGGAAGCTCGCGGCGGGGCAGGCGGGGGTGCAGCGCCTGCGCCTCGGCGTGCTGGTGATGGTGGGGCTGCTGGTGGTGGTGAACCTGGCGGGCAGCTACATCGGCGGCCGGCTGGACCTGACGCCGGGCAAGGTCTACACCCTGGCCCCCGCCACGCGCGACCTGGTCCGGAACCTCGACGACATCGTCACCCTCAAGCTCTTCGCCTCGAAGGAACTCCCCGCCGAGGTGGCGCTCATGAAGCGCGACCTGGACGACCTCCTCGGCGACCTCCGCAGCGCCGGCCGCGGCCAGGTGCGGGTGGTGACGCTCGACCCGGCCGATGATCCCGAGGCGGAGAAGGAAGCCCGCAGCCTCAACATCAACCCGGTGCAGTTCAACGTCGTCGGGAAGTCCGAGCTGCAGGTGAAGCAGGGGTACCTCGGCCTGGTGGTGCAGTACGCCGACCAGCACGAG
>CAZRCT010000073.1:0-16886 GCA_964598655.1 uncultured Gemmatimonadaceae bacterium | reverse complement strand
CGAGGTCGGTGAGGAGGAGGTCCACCCGGAGGCCGGGGCGCCGCCAGACCTCGATTGCCTCCGCCGCCGAGGCGGCCTCGATGACGGTGTAGCCGAAGCGCTCGAGGGCCGCGCGGGTGATGGTCCGCACGGCGGGCTCGTCCTCCACCAGCAGGATCGTCTCGCTCCCGCCGGTGACGGCTTCGGGCGGTGCCGCCGTGGCGGCCGCGGCGCCCGACCACGGCAGCGCGGGCAGGAAGACCCGGAAGGTGGTGCCCGTCCCCACGGCGCTGTCCACCTCGATCCAGCCGTGGTGCTGCTCGACGATGCCGAACACCGTCGCGAGCCCGAGCCCCGTGCCCCGGCCCACTTCCTTGGTGGTGAAGAAGGGCTCGAAGATGCGGGGCAGTGCCGCCGCGGGAATCCCGACCCCGGTGTCGGTGACGGTGAGGCAGACGTAGCGTCCCTCGCTGGCGCCGGGATGCAGCGCCGCGCGCTGGCTGCTGACCGCCAGCGCCTCGAGCGCGATGACCAGCCGGCCGCCCGCTGGCATCGCGTCGCGGGCGTTGATGGCCAGGTTCATGAGCACCTGCTCCATCATGCCCGGGTCGGCGTGGATGAGCGGCAGCGAGGGGGCGAAGCGGGTCTCGAGGGTGATGTCCTCGCCGAGGACGCGGCGGAGCAGCCGCGTCATGCTGGCGATGGACTCGCTGATGTCGAGGTCCACCGGCTGCGACATCTGGCGCCGGCTGAAGGTGAGGAGCTGGCGGGTGAGGTTGCCGGCGCGCTTGGCGGCGCCGAGGACCTCCTGCAGCCCCTCGTGCACCTCGGACGCGGGCGGGGCATCCTCGAGGAGCAGGGTGGACTGCATCTCGATGACGGCGAGCATGTTGTTGAAGTCGTGCGCGATGCCGCCGGCCAGGCGGCCCACGGCCTCCATCTTCTGGGCCTGCCGGAGCTGGTCCTCGAGGGCGCGCCGCACCGTGATGTCCTCGGCCACGCCGGCGATGCGATAGACGCGTCCGGCGTCGTCCCGGATGGGGAAGGCGCGGTCGTGGATCCAGCGAATGCCGTCCGGGCGGAGGATGCGGTACTCGAGGTCGTAGTCGCCGCTCGCCTGGAGCACCATGGCCTCGGTGACGCGCTGGCGATCCTCGGGATGGATCAGGTCGAGCCACGCGCGTGGGTTCCGCCCGAGCTCGGCGCGCGCGTGCCCGAAGACCCGCTCGTACGCGGGGCTGACGTAGATCACCTCCGTCTTGGCGGCGTCGGTGAGCCAGAAGACCTCGTCGATGTTCTCGGTGACCTGCCGGAACCGCTGCTCGCTGGCGCGGAGGGCCGCCTCGGCGCGCTTCTGCAGGGTCACGTCGCGCACCACGGCCAGGACGCTCACGATGGCGCCGTCGTCCCCCGGCTCCGGGACCAGGCGGAGGTTGAAGATGTGGTCGCCGTCGGCGAGGGGGAGCGGGACCTCGGTCTCGGTGGCGGCGCGGCTCTCGAAGAGCTCGCCCACCTTCCGCCGCAGCGAGACCCACGGCTCGGCCCCGGCCTGGCCGGTGACGCTCCCGAACAGCTGCCCGAGGTGCGCGGCCACGGGCGCGCCCGTCAGGCGCTCCAGGGCGCTGTTGGCGTAGAGGTAGCGCCCCTCCCGGTCAAAGCGGAGGATGATGTCGGGCGAATGCTCGGCCAGGCTGCGGAGCTGGCGCTCGGTCTCCTTGAGGTCGGTGATGTCGCGCGCGATGCCGAGGACGCTCACCACCTCGCCGGCGGCGTTGCGCTCCGGGATCACCTGGCTGAGGTAGGTGCGGCGGCCGTGGACGTCCTGCCATGCGGTCTCCCGGGCGATCGCCTCGCCGGTGCGGAAGACGCCCCGCACCATCTCCGCCAGCTCGCGGGTGAACTCGGCATTGGGGGAGGCCAGGCCGGGCTGGTAGCCCTCGCCGAGGCGGGTCCCGATGAGCGCGTCCGGGGTGGCGCCGACGGCGGCGGCGAAGGCGGGGTTGACGTAGGTGCGGACGAGGTTCTGGTCCCACCGCATGATCATGTCCGGCAGGTGCTCCGCCAGGGTGCGGTAGGCCGCCTCCCGCTCGCCCAGCGCCCGCTCCACCGCCTGCCGCTCGCTGATGTCGCGGGTGATGGCCAGGTTGTAGAGGTGGCCCTCGTAGTGGAAGGCGCTGCCGGTGATCTCGAGGGGGATGAGGCGCCCGTCGCGGGTACGATGCTGCGACTCGATCCGCAGCCGCGCGTGCTGGCGCTGGTGCTCCATCATCGTCCGCCAGCTCGCGGGGGTGACGTTCGGGTCGATGTCCAGCACCGACATCCCCGACGTCATGGCCTCGCGGGTGTAGCCCAGCGCGTCGGCGGCGCTCTGGTTCACGTACACGAACTCCGGCCGCTCGTCGCACATCAGGAAGATCCCCTCCGCCACGCGGTCCAGCGCGTGGGACAGGAGGGTGACCTGCCGCTCGGCCGCGCGCCGCTCGGTGAGGTCGGTGGCGATGCCGAGGGCGCTGACCACCCGCCCCGCGGCGTCGCGTTCCGGGATGTGGCGCACCTCGAAGGTGCGCGGCCCGTCGGGGGTCGCGAAGTGGACCTCGAGGCGCTCGGCCGCGCCGCCGGCCAGGACCCGCGCCAGGCTTTCCTCCAGCGCCCGCACCTCCTCCGGGTCGCTGGAGACGGGGACCTCACCGAGCCGCCGCCCCAGGATGGCGGCGGGCGAATTGCCGGTGGTGCGCGCGATGGCGGGGCTGACGTACGTGAAGCGCCCCCCGGTGTCGAAGCGGCTGATGAAGTCCGGCACCGAGGCCAGCAGCGTCTCGAGCTGGCGAGCCAGGTCACAGAGGGATCGAGTCGACCGCTCGTGCTCCATCCGCAGCCGGAGCGTCCCGATGCCGAAGGCCACGTCCCCGGCGAGCTCGGCCAGGATCGCCACTTCCTCCGGGTCGAAGGGGTCCGGCTCGGCCGAGTAGATCTTGAGCACACCGAAGGTGGCCTCGGCCTCGCTGAGCGGCAGCGCGATGGCGGCGAGGTAGCCGCGCTCGAGCGCGGCCTCGCGGCGCGCCCCGAAGGAGGGGTCGGTCGGGATCTCGCGGACGATGCAGGGCTGGCCGGTGGCGATGGCGGTGGCGGCGGGTCCGGCCGCGGCCCCTTCCTGGCCCCAGGTGAGGCTGCCCTCGGAGAGGTAGCCCTCCTCGACGCCCGCATGCGCCACGGGGCGGAGGCGGCGCTCCCCATCCCGCTCGGCGATACCCACCCACGCCATGCGGTAGCCCCCCACCTCGACCGCGATGCGGCACACCGTCTCGAGCAGCTGCTGCTCGTCGGTGGCCCGGATCAGGGCCTGGTTGGAGTCGCTGAGCATCCGGAGCCGGCGGTTGGACCGCTCCAGTTCCGACTCCGCCGTGCGGGTGGGGCGCCTGGGCGCCCGGGGCTTCTGGCGCGACATCGGGCCTCCCGGGGGACCGGGATTGCCACCGTCCGCGTCGGCCCTGGGGGATGGGATCCTGGCGCGAGGGGCGCAACGCCGGGAGGGGCGGCGGGTGCGCGCCCCAGGCCGGACGGTGGCTGCCCCTAGGGTAGGCCCGCCTGCCTGAAGGCGCAATGAAGCCGACGGGAACCAGCGGGCCGCCCGGCGACCCGGGCACCCACCGGGCGCGGACCGGGCTCTCTGGTGGCCCCGCCCCGGGTGCCGTAAATTCAAGCTCCTTCATCATCCGGCTCCACCCTGAGCGACCTGCAGGCCTCTCTCCAGGCAGCGTTACCCGGCTACCAGCTCGAGCGTCCGCTCGGGCGCGGGGGCATGGCCACGGTGTTCCTGGCGCACGACACCAAGCACAAGCGCCCCGTGGCGCTCAAGGTGCTCCACCCGGAGCTGGCGCACGCGCTCGGGCCCGAGCGGTTCCGCCGGGAGGTGGAGCTGGCGGCGCGCCTGCAGCATCCCCACATCCTCACGGTGTTCGACTCGGGGGAGGCCGCCGGCCACCTCTGGTTCACCATGCCCTACGTGGAGGGCGAGTCGCTGCGCGACCGCCTCACCCGCGAGCGGCAGCTGCCCGTCGAGGACGCGGTGCGGATCGCCGTCGAGACGGCGCGGGCGCTCGAGTACGCCCACGAGCACGGCGTGGTGCACCGCGACATCAAGCCCGAGAACATCCTGCTCACGCGGGACGGCTCCACGCTGGTGGCCGACTTCGGCATCGCGCGGGCGCTGCAGGCGGGCGAGGAGCGCGCCCTCACCGAGACAGGGATGGCGGTGGGGACCCCCGCCTACATGAGCCCGGAACAGGCGAGCGGCGAGCGGCAGCTCGACGCCCGCACCGACGTCTACTCCCTCGGCTGCGTGCTCTACGAGATGCTGGCGGGCGAGGCGCCCTTCACCGGCCCCACGGTGCAGGCCATCATCGGCAAGCGGCTGCGGGGCGAGGTGCCGGACGTCCGGGTGGCGCGGCCGTCGGTGCCGCGCGCGGTCGGGGAGGCGGTGACCAAGGCGCTGGCGCCGGTGGTGGCCGATCGCTTCGCCACGGCGGGGGCGCTGGCCAAGGCGCTGAGCGCCACCATGACGGCGAGCCTCACCGGGGCCCGCCCGAGCGCGGCGAGCCCCCGGGCGAGCCTGCCGGAAACCACGGTGAGGCGCCGGGTGCCGACCGGGCTGGCGCTGCTGCTGGTGGGGTTCCTGATCGGCGCGGGCGTGCTCTTTGCCTGGCGGAAGAACGGGCACGCCGGGGACGCGGGCGCGCCCAAGGTGATCGCCGTCCTGCCCTTCGAGAACCAGGGCGACAGCACCCAGGAGTACTTCGCCGACGGCATCACCGACGAGGTGCGCGGCAAGCTCTCGGCGCTGCCGGGGCTCACCGTCATCGCGGGCGGCAGCTCGCGCGCCTACCGGCACACCGACAAGCCGCTCGCCGAGGTGGCGCGGGAACTCGGCGCCACGCACCTGCTGGTGGCCACCGTGCGGTGGGCCCGGAACGCGGACGGGTCGCTGCAGGTGCGGGTGAGCCCGGAGCTGGTGGCGGTGGCGGGCGGCACGCCCACCACCAAGTGGCAGCAGGCCTTCGACGCGGCGCTCACCAACGTGTTCCAGGTGCAGGCGGACATCGCCGGCCAAGTGGCGGAGGCGCTCGACGTGGCGCTGGCGGACAGCGTGAGCCGCCAGCTCGCCACCCGGCCCACGAGCAACCTGCCGGCCTACGACGCCTACCTGCGCGGCGAGGAGCTGATGACCACCCTGTCGGTGAACAACCCGGCCGGGATCCGCCAGGCGATCGGGTTCTACAAGCAGGCGCTGGCGCTCGACTCGCTGTTCGTGCCGGCCTGGGCGCAGCTGTCGCGGGCCCTCAGCCTCCTCTACGCCAACGCGGCCCCGGACCCCGCCATCGCGACCGCGTCCCGGGATGCGGCGCGGCGGGCCATGGCCCTCGACTCCGCGTCGCCCATCGCGCGGCAGGCGCTCGGGGCGTACTACTCGAACATCAAGAGCGACTATGCGCGCGCCCGGGTGGAGTTCCAGGCCGCGTTGCGGCAGGATCCCACCAACGCGGGCGTCCTCCGGAACATCGCCTTCCTGGACCAGGCCACGGGCGCCTGGGACTCCGCGCTGGCGCATGCCCGGGCGGCGATGCGCCTCGATCCCAAGCTGGTGCAGGCGTCGGTGCGCCTCGGGATGATCCTCCGGCCCATGCGGCGCTACCCGGAGGCGCGCCAGGCGTTCGACCGGAGCCTGGCCCTGGTCCCCTCCAACCTCACCGCCCTGCAGCAGCGGGTGATGGTGGAACTCGGCGCCGGCAACCTCGACTCGGCGCGCGCGGTGCTCAGGGGTGCCTCGCCCGAGGTGCCGCTGCCGGTGCTGGTGGCCTACATGGCCAATTACTGGGACCTCTTCTGGGTGCTCGACGATCCCCAGCAGCGGCTGCTGCTTTCGCTCACGCCCGCGGAGTTCGATGACGACCGGGCGGTGTGGGGCATCGTGATGGCGCAGACCTCGTGGCTCCGGGGCGACCAGGCGCGCGCCCGCGCCACCGCCGACACGGCGCTCGCCGGCTTCCTGGCGCAACTGCGCACCGCGCCCGACAACGCGCAGTCGCTGCTCTTCGCCGGCCTCGCCGAGGCCTACCTGGGCCGGAAGGCCGACGCCCTCCGGCACGCCGAGGCGGGGGCCGCGCTGGTGCGGCCGTCCGTGGATGGCATCACGGGGCCGTATTTCCAGCAGTTGCTGGCGCGGGTCTACGTGCTCACCGGGGAGCACGAGAAGGCCCTCGACGTCATCGAGCCGCTCCTCGCGATCCCCGGCGACCTCTCCCCCGGCTGGCTCCGCATCGACCCGAACTTCGCCGCGCTCCGGGGGAACCCGCGCTTCGAGCGGCTCATCGCTGCGCGTCCGTAAGGGCCGACTACAGTCGGCCCCGACGGACCCCGACTGGCGACTTGCGCCGGGGGCCCCGCGCCCCGATCCTCCGGGCCGACCCGAACCCGGCCGCCCATGTCCTCCCCCTCCCCGCTCTACGACATCCCCCTCCAGACCATCGCCGGCGAGACGCAGACCCTGACGCGCCATCGCGGCAAGGTGCTGCTCATCGTCAACGTGGCCAGCAAGTGCGGCTACACGCCGCAGTACGCGGGACTCGAGGCGCTGTGGCGGAAGTACAAGGAGAAGGGGCTCGTGGTGCTCGGCTTCCCCTGCGACCAGTTCGGCTTCCAGGAGCCGGGGGACGAGCGGGAGATCCAGCAGTTCTGCTCGCTCACCTACGACGTGACCTTCCCGATGTTCGCCAAGATCGAGGTGAACGGGGCGGGGGCGCACCCGCTCTACAAGTTCCTGAAGAGCGAACGCCCCGGGCTCCTGGGCTCCGAGGCGGTCAAGTGGAACTTCACCAAGTTCCTGGTCAACCGTGAGGGCCGCGTGGTGAAGCGCTACGCGCCCACCGACACCCCCGAGCAGCTCGAGCCGGCCATCCTGAAGCTGCTCTAGTCGTCGCGCGGGGACTTGAAGCCGACTTGGACGTGGGTGCCGTCGCAGAAGGGCGGGCGCCTGGTCTGGCCGCAGCGGCAGAGGGAGAAGGGGGCGCGCCGCTCCTCGCTGGTGCCGGTGGGCAGCTCGAGCGTCACGGTGCCCTTCACCACGATGGGGCCGTCCTTCGAGGGATGCACCACCACCCCGGGGCTCGCGAAGGGCAGCGGCTTGACCGGCGCCTGTCCCGCCCGCACCGCCTGCAGCGCCCCGCTCGGGCACTTGGCCACCACGTCCACCACCTGCTCCGGCCAGACGCCCGGCACCTCGAGCCGGATCCAGTCGGGCCGGTTCACGTCGAACACCGCCGGCAGCCCGCGCAGGCACTCGGCGGCGTGGCGGCAGATGTTGGGGTCGAAGGTGACCACCAGGTCCCTGGTGTGCACCACCTGGAGTGGCTTCGGCATGGCGGATTGGTGGTGAGGGACGGGTCGCGGGGCTGCGTCCTCCAACTTAGCACGGGCCCGGCGCGCGGCGCGCCGGCGCCGGGACCACGACCTTGGGGGGCGGGATGCGACTCGTGGACGCAGCACGGATCCTGGCCCCGGTGGCGATGCTGGCCGGCCTGGCGCTTGGCACCGCGCGGCGGCGGCTGCTTCGCCGCTTCCGCCGCGAGGATGCCACGGCCCCGGAGCGCGCCATCACCGTGGACACCGCCAACCCGCTGCGGCGGTTCCACCTGCGGCGCCTGGTCCACGCCGGCGTCCTGGAGCAGCTGCCCGACGGGCGACTCTGGCTGCAGCGGGAGGCGCTGGCGGCGTACCGGACGCAACGGATGGTGCGGGCGGTGCTCGCGGTGGCACTGGTGCTGCTCCTCGTGGCCCTCCTCTTCTGGGGACGAGGCGCCTAGACCCGCCCGCCGCCGGCGCACTCGCCGCGCCCCCGCCTCCCGCCGTCCATTCCCTCCCCCTCCGCGGGCTCGCCGCGCGCCGACGCGATGAGCCTGAACCCCTGCTTCGGCTCGGGCACCCCGAGGGGGCGTGCCGCCACGGCGAGGAGCTCCTCGAGGCGCGCCTTGCGGGCGCGTGCCGCCACCAGTCGCTGCTCCAGCGCCTCGATCTCGGCGGCCAGCTCGGCGATCTCCGCCGGCACGTGATCCACGACGGCGCGCAGGGTGTTCACCCTGCCGCCGCTCGCCAGCCGGCCCGCGTTTCCCGCCAGTTCACGGTCCATGCTCCCGTCACCGCAGTGGTTGCGCATCCCCCGGTCCGGGGCCATCCCGCCTGACGGTAGGGGCGGGGATGGTGCGGGGCCAGCCCGGACGACGCACCGTGGTGCCAGGAAACGCGGGCGTCCGCGGTCCGGGAGCTTCGAGGGCCCCGGGTGTTCGTCCCGGAGGCGCCGCCCCGGGACCGCCCCGCCGGCGTGTCGAACCCAGGACGGGGGGGCAGGGGCCAAGGGCGGGGGCACGGTCCCGTTCCGGCCCGCCGGCGCCTCCACGTGAGGTGAACCTGATGAGCGGCCCTTCACCATTTCACGATCCCTTCAGGCGGCGCCGGGTAGCATCCATCCGGTGCCATGGCCCTCCACCCCTTGGAGCCGCGTGGCCCGGACCGAACGAGCCATGACGGCCACCACGCCTGCCCCAGCCGCCCATCCGAGCGGCGACAAGCGGTTCAAGCTGCTGGACCGCGCCATCAACCTCCACCAGGGGAACGGCCACGCCCTGATCGAGGTGCTGCACACCGCGCAGAACGTCTTCGGCTTCCTCGAGGATGACGTGCTGCTCTACATCGCGCACGCGCTCAAGCGGCCGCTGAGCCAGGTGTACGGCGTCGCGACGTTCTACCACTACTTCCGCCTGAAGCCGGCGGGCGAGCACACCTTCATCCTCTGCCAGGGCACCGCCTGCTACGTGAAGGGCGCGCCCCAGCTGCAGCGGGCGGTGGAACACCGCTGCCGCGCCCGCTTCGGCGAGACCACCAAGGACGGCAAGGTGTCGCTGCTCACGGCCCGCTGCGTCGGCTCCTGCGGGCTGGCGCCGGTGGCGGTGGTGGACGGCCAGATGGCCAGCAAGATGTCCGAGGCCGATGCGCTGGCCCGGCTCGACGCCTGGCTCGGCGACGGCGCCAAGGCGGGTGCCCCGTGACCCACGACGAGCTCCACGAGAAGGCCGAGGCCGAGCGCGCGCGCCAGGCGGGCTTCGCGAAGCGGGTGCGCTGCTGCACGGCGAGCGGCTGCCAGGCCTGCGGCGCCAGCGAGGTGCACAAGGCCTTCGAGGCGGCCCTCGAGCAGCACGACAAGTCCGACACCACCGAGGTGGTGCCCACCGGCTGCATGGGGCTCTGCGGGCAGGGGCCGCTCGTCACGGTGGAGGCGGGCGGCGCCGAGGTGCTGTACCAGCAGGTGACGCCGGCGCTGGCCGGGCGGATCGTGGTGGAGCACCTGCTGGGCGGCACGCCGGTGGCCGAGATCGTGGTGGACACGAGCGTGCCGTTCTTCACGGCGCAGCGGAAGATCGTCAACGAGAACAGCGGGACGATCGACGCCACGCGGATCGAGGCCTACCTCGCGGCCGGTGGCTACGAGGGCCTGGCCAAGGCGCTCGGCGAGCTGCAGCCGGGGCAGGTGATCGACGAGATCCGCGCGAGCGGCCTCCGGGGGCGGGGTGGCGGCGGCTATCCCACCGGGCTCAAGTGGGCCATCACCCGGAAGATCGAGAAGGAGCAGAAGTACGTCGTCTGCAATGCCGACGAGGGCGACCCCGGCGCCTTCATGGACCGGAGCGTGCTCGAGAGCGACCCGCACCGGGTGCTCGAGGGCATGGCCATCGCCGGGTACGCGGTGGGCGCCAGCCAGGGCTACATCTACGTCCGGGCCGAGTATCCGCTGGCCATCGAGCGGCTGAAGGCGGCGATCCGCCAGGCGGAGCGGCACGGGCTCCTCGGCAACCGGATCCTCGAGTCGGCGTTCAGCTTCCGGATCGACATCCGGGTGGGCGCGGGCGCCTTCGTGTGCGGCGAGGAGACGGCGCTGCTCCGGAGCATCGAGGGGCGGCGCGGGCGGCCGCGGCCCCGGCCGCCGTACCCGTCGGAGTCGGGCCTGTTCGGGATGCCCACGGTCATCAACAACGTCGAGACCTTCGCCAACGTGGCGCCGATCATCCGGAACGGCGGGGCGTGGTTTGCCGGGATCGGGACGCCGAAGAGCGCGGGGACCAAGGTGTTCGCGCTGGCGGGGAAGATCCGCAACACCGGCCTGATCGAGGTGCCGATGGGGATCGCGCTGCGGACCATCGTCTTCGACATCGGCGGCGGCACGCCCGAGGGGACCACCTTCAAGGCCGCGCAGACCGGCGGGCCGAGCGGCGGCTGCATCCCGGCGGCGCACCTCGACCTGCCGGTGGACTACGAGTCGCTGCAGGCCGTCGGCTCCATCATGGGGAGCGGGGGGCTCATCGTCATGGACTCCACCAGCAGCATGGTGGACGTGGCGCGGTACTTCATGGAGTTCAGCATGGACGAGTCGTGCGGGAAGTGCATCCCGTGCCGGGTCGGGACCGTGCAGCTCCATGGCCTGCTGGACAAGCTGACGCGCGGCGACGCCACCGCGGCCGACCTGGCGCTGCTCGAGGAGCTCTGCGTCATGGTGAAGGAGACGAGCCTCTGCGGCCTCGGCCAGGCGGCGCCGAACCCGGTGCTGTCCACCCTCCGCTTCTTCCGGGACGAGTACCTCGCGGTGCTCCAGCCGGCCGGGAGGAGCTGACCATGGCCGTCGTCACCCTGACCATGAACGGCGAGGTCATCTCCGCCCACGACGACCAGACCCTGCTCGAGGTGGCGCGCGAGCACGGGATCGCCATCCCGACGCTCTGCCACCTCGAGGGCCTGGGCGACGTGGGCGCCTGCCGCCTCTGCCTGGTGGAGATCGAGGGCAGCCCCAGGCTCCAGGCCTCGTGCACCACGCGGCCGCAGGAGGGGATGGTGGTGCGCACCTCGACGCCCCGCCTCGAGCGCTACCGCCGCACCATCGTGGAGTTCCTCGCCTCCGAGGGGAACCACGTGTGCGCCGTGTGCGTGAGCAACGGCCACTGCGAGCTGCAGGACCTGGCCCTCGCCACGGGGCTCGAGTACGTGCGGGTGCCGTACCTCTACCCGGCCAAGGACCTCGACGCCTCGCACCCCGACTTCGTGATGGACCACAACCGCTGCGTGCTCTGCACCCGCTGCGTCCGGGTCTGCGACGAGGTGGAGGGGGCGCACACCTGGGACATCGCCAACCGGGGCATCGCCTGCACCATCGTGGCGGGGCTCAACCAGCCGTGGGGGCAGGTGGACACCTGCACCGCCTGCGGCAAGTGCGTGGCGGTCTGCCCCACGGGCGCGCTCTTCGCCAAGGGCCGCGCGGTGTCGGAGCAGACCAAGAACACCGACTTCCTCAACTTCATCGTGACGGCGCGGCGCCGGCGGGAGTGGAACCATGGCTACCTGGCGCAGGAGTGACCCATGAAGCCGCGCGTCGCCACGGTGTGGCTCGGCGGCTGTTCCGGCTGCCACATGTCGTTCCTGGACCTCGATGAGCGGCTCCTCGAGCTGGCAGACAAGATGGAGCTGGTCTATTCCCCCATCGCCGACGTGAAGGAGTTCCCCGCGTCGGTGGACGTGACGCTGGTGGAGGGGGCGGTGACCAACGACGAGAACGTGGCGATGGCGCGCCGGGTGCGGAAGGCCTCGAAGGTGGTGGTGTCCTTCGGCGACTGCGCCACCACGGGGAACGTCACCGCCATGCGCAACCGCTTCAGCCCCGACGAGATCCTGCACCGGGCCTACGTGGAGCTGTCGGACGGCGACAAGACCATCCCGTCGGAGTTCACCACCATCGCCAAGCTGCGCGCCCGGGCCACGCCGCTGCACGAGGTGATCCCGGTGGACGCCTTCCTGCACGGCTGCCCGCCCACGGCCGAGGAGATCTGGCTGGCGGTGTCCGCGCTCCTGGCGGGCGGGAAGCCCGAGCTGCCGAGCGTGTTCCGGAGGTACGGCTGATGTCGCGCCTGATCACGATCGATCCCGTGACCCGGATCGAGGGCCACTCCAAGATCACCGTGCGGCTGGACGATGCGGGGAGGGTGGAGGCCGCGCGCTTCCACGTGAACGAGTTCCGCGGCTTCGAGAAGTTCTGCGAGGGCCGGCTGATGTGGGAGATGCCGGGGCTCACCAGCCGCATCTGCGGCATCTGCCCCGCCAGCCACCTGGTGGCCAGCGCCAAGGCCGGCGACGCCATCCTGGCCGTGGCCATCCCGCCCGCCGCGGAGAAGCTCCGCCGCCTGCTCACGCTGGCGCAGTGGGTGCAGAGCCACGCGCTCAGCTTCTTCCACCTCTCCTCCCCCGACCTGCTGCTCGGCTTCGACCACGACCCCGCCACGCGGAACATCTTCGGCCTGCTGCAGGCCGACCGGGAGTTTGCGCGGCGCGGGATCCGGCTGCGGAAGTTCGGGCAGGAGGTCATCGAGCTGCTGGGCGGGCGGAAGATCCACACCCCGTGGGCCGTGGCCGGCGGCGTCCGCGACCCGCTCGACGCCGCCCGGCGGGACCGCCTGCTGGCGTGGATCCCGGAGGCGCTGGAGACGGCGGAGCTGGCGCTCGCCGCGCTGGCCCGGGTGCGCGAGAAATTCAAGGACGAGATCCCGAACTTCGGCGAGCCCGAGACCATGCACCTGGGCCTGGTGGCGCCGGACGGCGCCCTGGAGTACTACGGCGGCGCCCTCCGCCTGACGAGCGCCGCCGGCGAGGTGATGGCCGACCACCTGGACCCGGCCGGCTACCACACCTACTTCGCCGAGCACACCGAGGCGTGGAGCTACCTCAAGTTTCCCTACTACCGCGCGCTCGGCATCGACAAGGGCGTGTACCGGGTGGGGCCGCTCGCGCGGCTCAACGTCTGCGACTACATCCCGACCCCGAAGGCCGAGCGCGAGCGGCAGGCGTTCCGGGCCCTCGCGCCCGGGCGGGCGGTGAACAACCCCTTCCATTACCACTGGGCGCGGCTGATCGAGATCCTCTTCGCGGTGGAGCAGATCGAGCGGCTCCTCTGCGATCCCGGGATCCTCGACCCGCACGTGCGGGCGCAGGCGTCGGTGAACGCCAGTGAGGGCGTGGGCTGCTGCGAGGCGCCGCGGGGCACCCTGTTCCACCACTACACGGTGGACGGGGACGGGGTGCTGCGGCAGGTCAACATGCTCATCGCCACCGCGCAGAACAACCTGGCCATGAACGGCACGGTGGCCACGCTGGCGCGGAAGTACCTCGAGGGCGCCACCATCACCGAGGGGTTGCTCAACCGGCTCGAGGCCGGGATCCGCGCCTTCGACCCCTGCCTCTCCTGCAGCACCCACGCGCTGGGACGGATGCCGCTCCACGTGGAGCTGGTGGACCGTCGGGGCGTCCGGCTGGCGGAGGGCGGGCGGTGAAGCGGGTGCTGGTCATCGGCATCGGGAACACCACCCGGCGCGATGACGGCGCCGGGGTGCGGGTCGTCGAGGCGCTGGAGGAGCGCTGCCCGGGCGGCTGGTACCTGGCCGTGCAGCAGCTCACCCCCGAGCTCGCCGACTACGTGGCCCGGGCCGACGTCGTGATCTTCGTGGACGCGTCGGTGGGCGTCACCGAGACGGTGTACACGCCGGTGACGCCGGCGGCCACGCCCTCGGGGAGCCACATTGCCTCGCCGGGCGTGCTGCTCCGCCTCGCCGGCGACGTGTTCAACCAGGTCCCGGCCGACGCGGTGCAGGTGGCCATCCCCGCGGTGGAGCTGGGGTACGGGGAGGCGCTGGCCCCGGCCACCCAGCGGCGCGTGGCCCGGGTGACGGAGGTGATCGGGGGCTGGCTGGCCGCGCACGAGGAGGACGAGCCGGCGGTGTGAGGCACGGCGCCCGCCGCCGACCGGAATTCGTGCACCACGGCCCTCGGCGATTGAATTCGAGCCCCGACGCGCCGAAACTTGGGCAATCCGACACAAGGCCACGGATGGCCCGCTTTGACCTCGGTCCCTTCTTCGAACTGACGTCCAACCCGCTCTGCGTGGTGGACGCGTCCGCGCGCGTGGTGCGGGCCAATGCGGCATTCGCCGGCCTCATGCAGCCGGGGGCGGCGGGGGCCGAGGGGCGGCCGCTGGCGGAGCTGCTCCGGCCCGAGGACCGTGCCGCCGCCGGCACGGAGCTGGCCCGCCTGGCCCGGGAGGGCGGTTCGGGGCAGTTCCGCACCCGCACCGGCGCCCCGGGCGGGGTGGTGCGGCTCCTGGACTGGACCGCCGTGGCCGACCCGGCCCACGGCCTCGTGGCCCTGATGGGCAGCGACGTCACCGAGCAGGAGGCCGCCCGCGCCAGCTCGGACCTCCTCACCCGGCTGGCCCAGCAGGTCCCCGGCGTCATCTACCAGTACCGCCTCCATCCCGACGGCCGGTCCTGCTTCCCCTTCGCCAGCGACGCGATGGAGGAGATCTACGAGGTGACGCCGGCCGAGGTCCGCGACGACGCCACCCCGGTCTTTGCCCGGCTGCACCCCGACGACTTCGACGGCATCGTGGCCTCCATCCGCCGCTCGGCCGAGACGCTCGAGCCGTGGCGGTACGACTACCGCGTGGTGCTGCCGCGCCAGGGGGTGCGCTGGCGCACTGGCCACGCGCGCCCCGAGCGGCTGCCCGACGGCTCCATCCTCTGGCACGGCTTCATCACCGACAGCACCGCGCAGCAGCTGGCGGAGCAGGAGCTCCGGCAGAAGGACGCAGCACTCGCCTCCGCCCTCACCCCCATCGCCATGGGGGACCTCACCGGGCGGGTGACCTTCTGCAACCAGGCGTTCCTCACCTGCTGGGGCTTCACCGAGGCCGGCCAGGTGGTGGGGCACCACGCCGCCGGGTTCTTCGCGCACGCGGACGAGGTCGGCCGGGTGATGCAGGTGCTGCTCCGGGATCGCACCTGGGCCGGCGAGCTCGAGGCGTGCCGCGCCGACGGCACCACCTTCCTGGTGCAGGTGAGCGCCAGCTGCTTCACCGACCGGACGGGGCAGCCCGCGGGGCTGCTGGCCTCGTTCCTCGACGTCACCGAGGCGCGGCGGCTGCAGCAGCAGTTCCTGCAGTCGCAGAAGATGGAGTCGGTGGGGCGGCTCGCCGGCGGCGTGGCGCACGACTTCAACAACCTGCTCACCATCATGAAGGGCCACCTCACGCTGGCCGCCCACGAGCTCCCGCCCGACTCGCCGGTGCGCGAGGACCTGACCGAGATCGCCACCGCGGTGGACTCGGCCGCGGCGCTCACGCACCAGCTGCTGGCGTTCTCGCGCAAGCAGGTCATCCACCCCCGGATCCTGTCGCTCGGCGACGTGGTGGGCCGCGTGCGGGGGATGTTGCAGCGGCTCCTCGGCGAGGACATCGAGCTCCGCACCCTCGTGGCCCCGGACGCCGGCGAGGTCCGCTTCGACCCCACCCAGGCGGACCAGATCCTCATCAACCTCGCCGTCAACGCGCGCGACGCGATGAGCAACGGCGGCACCCTCACCATCGAAGTGGCCAACGTGGAGCTGGACGCCGACTACGTGCAGGCGCACCCCGGGAGCGCCGCCGGCGAGTACGTGGTGCTGGCGGTGTCGGACACCGGCCACGGCCTCGCCCCCGAGGCGAAGGCGCACCTCTTCGAGCCGTTCTTCACCACCAAGGCGGTGGGGAGCGGCACCGGCCTGGGCCTGGCGATGGTGCACGGCGCGGTGTCGCAGAACGGCGGGCGGATCGAGGTGTACTCGGAGCCGGGCCACGGCACCACGTTCCGGATCTTCCTGCCCCGGGTGCGGGATGCGCGCCCGGAGGAGTTCACCACGCCGGTGACCCCGGACCTGGCCGGCCGGGGCGAGGTGGTGGCGCTGGTGGAGGACGACGGGCGGGTGCGGGACCTCGCCGCCCGGCTGCTGGAGCGGCAGGGCTACGTGGTGCACGCCTTCGCCGACGGCGGCTCGGCCATCGCCGGCATCGGCGCGCTCAAGGGCGAGGTGGACCTGCTCATCACGGACGTGATCATGCCGGGCATGAACGGGCGGCGCCTGGCGGAGGAGCTGCTGCGCCGCCAGCCGGGGCTCCGGGTCCTGTTCACGTCGGGCTACACGGCCAACGTCATCCTGCAGCACGGGGTGCTGGAGGAGGGGGTGGAGTTCCTGGCCAAGCCGTACTCGGCCCAGGCACTGGCGCAGCGGGTGCGGGGCCTGCTGGACACCCCTCCCGCCGGCCGCTGAGGCCCCCCGCGGCGCCCGCCCGCCTCATTCTCCCGGACGCCTAGCCGCCGGGCCTATCTGCCGGTAATATCAGGCGGTTACCCTCCCCGTTTCCCGCCACACCAAGGTCGCTTGACGGACGCCCTTTCGCGCCTGTCCTCCGCACTGGCCGGTCGCTACCGGGTCGAGCGCCAGCTCGGCCAGGGCGGCATGGCCACCGTGTACCTGGCGCACGACGTGAAGCACGAGCGCGAGGTGGCCATCAAGGTCCTGCGCCCGGAGCTCGCCGCGGCACTCGGCAGCGAGCGCTTCCTGCGCGAGATCCAGACCACGGCCAGCCTGCGGCACCCGCACATCCTCCCGCTCTACGACTCGGGGGCGGTGGACGGGCTGCTGTACTACGTGATGCCGTACATCGAGGGCGGCTCGCTCCGCGACCGGCTGGCGGCCGAGAAGCAGCTGCCCATCGACACGGCGCTGGCGCTGGCCCGCGAGGTGGCGGATGCGCTCGGGTACGCACATTCGCGCGGCGTGGTGCATCGCGACATCAAGCCGGAGAACATCCTCCTCGAGGACGGCCACGCGGTGGTGACGGACTTCGGCATCGCGCGCGCGGTGAGCGCGGCGGGCGGGGACCGGCTCACCGAGACGGGCCTGGCCATCGGGACGCCGCTCTACATGAGCCCCGAGCAGGCCGCCGGCGACCGGGA
>CAZRCT010000072.1:12909-17009 GCA_964598655.1 uncultured Gemmatimonadaceae bacterium | reverse complement strand
GTGATCCTGGCCGGCTACAAGGACCGGATGGACACCTTCTTCAAGTCCAACCCCGGCATGAGCTCGCGCATCGCGCACCACCTGGAGTTTCCCGACTACTCGCCGGGCGAGCTGCTCGAGATCGCCGACCGGATGGTGGCGGGGATGCACTACCAGTTCGGGCCCGGCGCGCGCGAGGCGTTCGCCGAGTACCTGGAGCTCCGGCTGGCGCAGCCCAACTTTGCCAACGCCCGGAGCGTGCGGAACGCGCTGGACCGCATGCGGCTCCGCCAGGCCAGCCGGCTCTTCGCCGACCCGGGCCGCGAGCTCAGCAAGGACGACCTCATCACGCTCACCCCGGCCGACATCCGGGCGAGCCGCCTCTTCGCCCGCAAGCCGGGCGCCTGACCCCCGAGCCCCGAGGGCTGCGATGCCGCTGTCCCGCCGCTGGACCCTGACGCGCTACCTCATCGAGGAGCGCCGCCGCTTCCCCGAGGCGAGCGGCGACCTCAACGCGCTCATCCTGGACGTGGCCACCGCCTGCAAGGCGATCGCCAAGATCGTGGCCTTCGAGGACCTCGCCGGCGCCTTCGTGCCGGAGGGCGGCAAGCTCGAGGGCGGCGCCGTCAACGTGCAGGGCGAGGTGCAGAAGCGCCTCGACGTGATCAGCAACGAGATCTTCACCCGCACCAACGAGTGGAACGGGCACCTCGCCGGCATGGCCTCCGAGGAGATGGACGTGCCCTTCCAGATCCCGGCCCAGTACCCGCGGGGCAAGTACCTGCTGGTCTTCGACCCGCTCGACGGCTCGAGCAACCTGGACGTGAACGTCTCGGTGGGGAGCATCTTCTCCATCCTCCGCGCCCCGGACGAGGTGGTGGCCGCCGGCCGGGACGTCACGGAGGCGGACTTCCTGCAGCCGGGAGGCCGGCAGGTGGCGGCGGGCTACGCGCTCTACGGCCCCACCACCATGCTGGTGCTCACGGTGGGGAACGGCGTCGTCGGCTTCACGCTGAACCCCACCACGGGCGAGTTCGTGCTGACGCACCCGAAGATCACGGTGCCGCCGGCCACGCAGGAATTCGCCATCAACAGCTCCAACGCCCGCTTCTGGGAGCCGCCGGTCAAGCGCTACGTGGATGAATGCCTGGCGGGGAAGGCGGGACCGCGGGGCAAGGACTTCAACATGCGCTGGATCGCCTCGCTGGTGGCGGAGGCGCACCGGATCCTCATGCGCGGCGGCGTCTTCCTGTATCCGCGCGACATGCGCGACCCCGCCAAGCCCGGCCGCCTCCGCCTCCTGTACGAGGCCAGCCCCGTGGGCATGCTGGTGGAGCAGGCGGGCGGCCGCGCGAGCACCGGCCGCCAGCCGGTGCTCGGCGTCACGCCCAGCACGCTGCACCAGCGCATCGGCTTCGTCTTCGGCTCGAAGGACGAGGTGGACCGCATCGAGCGCTACCACCAGGAACCGCTCGCGGCCGACGGGCCCGAGCCGCTGTTCGCCGAGCGCAGCCTCTTCCGGGCCTGAGCCCGGTCCCCGCTTCCCGGACCCCCGACCATGTCCGCACGCCACCCCATCATCGCCATCACCGGCTCCTCCGGCGCCGGCACCACCTCGGTGCAGCGCACCTTCGAGAACATCTTCCGGCGCGAGGAGCTGACGGCCGCCGTGGTGGAAGGGGACAGCTTCCACCGCTTCGACCGGGCCGAGATGCGGCAGCGCCAGGCCGAGGCGGAGAAGGCCGGCAACAAGCACTTCAGCCACTTCGGGCCGGACAACAACCTCTTCAAGGAGCTGGAGGAGCTGTTCCGCTGCTACGGGGAGACCGGCCGGGGCCGCTCGCGGAAGTACCTCCACGACCCGGTCGAGGCCAGGCCGTACAACCAGGAGCCCGGCACCTTCACGGCCTGGGAGGAGATCGGCGAGGGCACCGACCTCCTCTTCTACGAGGGGCTCCATGGCGCGGTGGTGACGCCGGAGGTGAACATCGCGAGGCACCCCGACCTCCTGATCGGGGTGGTCCCGGTGGTGAACCTGGAGTGGATCCAGAAGATCTACCGCGACAAGAACGTGCGCGGGTACACGGCCGAGGCGGTGACGGACACCATCCTGCGCCGCATGCCCGACTACGTGCACTACATCTGCCCCCAGTTCACCCAGACCCACGTGAACTTCCAGCGGGTGCCGATGGTGGACACCTCCAACCCGTTCATCGCCCGGGACATCCCGGCGGCGTCGGAGAGCATGGTGGTGATCCGCTTCGCGAACCCCAAGGGGATCGACTTCCCCTACCTGCTCTCCATGATCCACGACTCGTTCATGTCCCGCGCCAACACGATCGTGGTGCCGGGCGGCAAGATGGAGCTGGCGATGCAGCTCATCTTCACCCCGTTCATCTGGCGCCTGATCGAGCGCCGCAAGCGCGCCCTGGGAGCCGTCTGATGGCCTCCACCTCCACCGACCGGGTGGTCCGCCCGGCCAACGGCCTCTCCGATCCCATGGCGGACGCGCTCCGCGCCCTGGCCATGGACGCCGTGCAGGCGGCCAACTCCGGCCACCCCGGCGCCCCGATGGGCATGGCCGAGATGGCCGCCGCCCTCTGGGGCGGGCCGCTCCGCCACAACCCGGCCAACCCGGCCTGGCCCGACCGCGACCGCTTCGTGCTCTCCAACGGGCACGCGTCCATGCTGCTCTACGCGCTGCTCCACCTGAGCGGCTACGCCCTGCCGCTCGAGGAGCTCAAGCGCTTCCGCCAGCTCCACAGCAAGACCCCGGGCCACCCGGAGCACGGCCTCACCCCCGGCGTCGAGACCACCACCGGCCCGCTGGGCCAGGGGCTGGCCAACGCCGTGGGCATGGCCCTGGCCGAGCGGCTCCTCGGCGATGAGTTCAACCGTCCCGGCCACGCCATCGTGGACCACCGCACCTACGTCTTCCTGGGCGACGGCTGCCTCATGGAGGGGATCAGCCACGAGGCCTGCGCGCTGGCCGGCACCTGGAAGCTCGGCAAGCTCATCGCGCTGTACGACGACAACGGCATCTCCATCGACGGCGCCGTCGACGGCTGGTTCACCGACGACACCGCCCAGCGCTTCCGCGCCTACGGGTGGCGCGTGCTCGGGCCGGTGGACGGGCACGACACGGCCGCGGTGCGCCGCGCCCTCGCGGAGGCAGGGCAAGGGGGCGACGCCCCCACGCTCATCATCTGTCGCACCACCATCGGCAAGGGTTCGCCCGGGCGCGCCGGCACGGCCAAGGCCCACGGCGAGCCGCTCGGCGCCGACGAGATCCGCGCCACCCGCGAGGCGCTCGGCTGGAGCCACGCGCCCTTCGAGATCCCGGATGCCATCCGCGCCCAGTGGGACGCCCGCGCCCGCGGCACCGCGGCGGAGCAGGAGTGGCAGGCGCGCTTCGAGGCCTACCGCTCGGCCCATCCCGCCCTCGCGGCGGAGTTCGAGCGCCGCGTGAGCCGCGCCCTCCCGGCCGACTTCGCCGGCCTCCGCGCGGACGCGCTGGCCGCCGCCATGAAGCCGGCGGGCGCCGTCGCCAGCCGCAAGGCCTCGCAGCAGGTGCTGGCGCTCCTCGGCCCCCGGGTGCCGGAGCTCCTCGGCGGCAGCGCCGACCTCACCGGCTCCAACCTCACCGACTTCCCCGGCGCCGGCGCGGTGCGGGCCGGCCAGCCCGGCGGGCGGCACATCAACTACGGGGTCCGCGAGTTCGGGATGTCGGCCATCATGAACGGGATGGCCCTCCACGGCGGGTTCATCCCCTACGGCGGGACGTTCCTCACCTTCTGCGACTACAGCCGCAACGCCATCCGCATGGCGGCGCTCATGAAGCAGCGGGTGATCCACGTCCTGACCCACGATTCCATCGGCCTCGGCGAGGACGGGCCCACGCACCAGGCCGTGGAGCACGCGGCCAGCCTGCGCCTCATCCCCAACCTCGAGGTCTGGCGCCCCTGCGACACCCTCGAGACCACCGTGGCCTGGACCGAGGCGGTCGCCGACGCGGCGCGCCCCTCGGCGCTGCTGCTCTCCCGCCAGAACCTCCCCGTGCTGGCCCGCGAGGCCGCGCACGTCGAGGGCATCCAGCGCGGCGGCTACGTGCTCTCCGACCG
>CAZRCT010000072.1:0-12809 GCA_964598655.1 uncultured Gemmatimonadaceae bacterium | reverse complement strand
GGCGTGGACACCTTTGGCGAGTCGGCACCGGCGCCGGCGGTCTATGAGCACTTCGGCCTCACGGCCGCGAAGCTCGTGGCGCTGGTGGAGTCGCTGGTGGCCGCGCCCGCGCCGGCATGACGGGGCCGTATCGCCTGGTCTCGTTTGACCTCGACGGCACGCTGGTGGACACCGCGGCGGAGATCGCCGAGGCGGCCTGCCTGGCGCTCGAGGAGCAGGGACTGCCACGGCGGCCGGTGCCGGAGATCGTGGCGCTGATCGGCCACGGCACCGAGACGCTCATTCGGGCGCTGCTGGCCCGCGCCGTGGCCGAGGACCCGGCGCGCGCGGGGCAGGTGGCCGAGGCGGCGCTGCTCGCCAGCATGGACAAGCACTACGCCCGCACCACCGGCACCACGGCGCGTCCCTATCCCGGCGCGCGTGAGGCGGTGGACCGGCTCGGCGCGCACGGCGTCTTCCTGGCCTGCGTCACCAACAAGGAATCGCGCCACGCGCAGCGGGTGCTCGAGGCCACCGGGCTCGACGACTGCTTTGCCCTGGTGATCGGCGGCGACACGCTGCCGTACAAGAAGCCCGACGCCCGGGTGCTCCAGCGGGTGATGGAGCTGGCGAGCGCCACCCCCGTCACCACCGCCCACGTCGGCGACTCCGGCATCGACGTGCAGGCCGCGAGAAACGCCGGCGTGGCCGCGTGGGTGGTGCCCTACGGCTACAACGGCGGCCGCCCCATCACCGAGGCGGGGCCGGACCGGGTCTTCCCCGGCCTGGCCGCCGTGGCCGACCACGTGCTCGGCACCGGGACATGAGGCGCCGCGCATGAGCGGGCTGCGCGCCATCCTGTGGGACGTCGATGGCACGCTGGCGGAGACGGAGCGCGAGGGGCACCGGGTGGCCTTCAACGAGGCCTTCGCGGAGCTCGGGCTGCCGTGGCGCTGGGACGTGGCGCACTACGGCGAGCTGCTCAAGGTGGCCGGCGGCCGCGAGCGGCTGCTGCACGACATGGCGGCCCGCCCGGACGCTCCGGCATCACCCGAGGCGCGCGTGGAGCTGGCCGGGCGGGTGCACCAGCGCAAGACCGTCGCCTACACGGCGATGGTGCGCGCGGGACGGATCCCGCTCCGGCCCGGGGTGAGGGAGCTGCTCGAGGAGTGCCGGGCCGCCGGCCTCCGGCTCGGGATCGCCACCACCACGACGCGGGCCAATGTCGAGGCGCTGCTCGAGGCCACGCTCGGGCCGGGGTGGTTCGAGGTGATGGTCACCGGCGAGGACACGGCGCGGAAGAAGCCCGATCCCGCGGTGTACCGGCAGGCGCTGGCGGACTTGCGGCTGTCGCCCGCGGAGGCGCTGGCGGTGGAGGACTCGCCCGACGGGGTGCGCGCCGCGCGCGGCGCGGGCCTGCCGGTGATCGTGACCGACAGTGCGTACTTCGCCGGTGCCCCGCTCGAGGGAGCGGCGGCGCGCGGCCCCGGTTTCGACAATCGCATGGGCTGGCTGCCCGTCCCGGTTCCGCCGGGCGCGGGGCCGGTCCGCCTGGACGACCTGCGCCGCTGGTGGGCGCCGGCGTCTCCATCATCCAGCACGGAGTGATCCGATGGCCCTGGTCTCGTTGCGCCAGCTGCTCGATCATGCCGCCGAGTTCGGCTACGGCGTGCCCGCCTTCAACGTCAACAACCTGGAGCAGATCCAGGCCATCATGGAGGCCGCCGAGAAGACCCAGTCGCCGGTGATCCTGCAGGCTTCGGCCGGCGCCCGGAAGTACGCCGGCGAGCCGTACCTCAGGCACATGGTGCTGGGCGCCGTGGAGTCCCATCCCGACATCCCCGTGGTGCTGCACCAGGACCACGGCACCTCGCCCGCGGTCTGCCAGCAGTCCATCCGCTCCGGCTTCACCAGCGTGATGATGGACGGCTCGCTGCTCGAGGACGGCAAGACGCCCGCCTCTTACGAGTACAACCTCGAGGTCACGAAGAAGGTCTCGGAGTTTGCCCACGCCGTCGGCGTGTCGGTGGAGGGCGAGCTCGGCTGCCTCGGCTCCCTCGAGACCGGCGAGGCGGGGGAGGAGGACGGCATCGGCGCCGAGGGGAAGCTGAGCCACGACATGCTGCTCACCGATCCCGCGCAGGCCAAGGAGTTCGTGGCGGCCACCAACGTCGATGCGCTCGCCATCGCCATCGGCACCAGCCACGGCGCCTACAAGTTCACCCGCAAGCCCACCGGCGATATCCTGGCCATGGACCGCATCGCCGAGATCCACGCGGCGATCCCCACCACGCACCTGGTGATGCACGGCTCCTCGAGCGTGCCGCAGGAGTGGCTGGCCATCATCCGGAAGTACGGCGGCGACATCAAGGAGACCTACGGCGTGCCGGTGGAGGAAATCCAGCGCGGCATCAAGACCGGCGTCCGCAAGGTGAACATCGACACCGACATCCGGCTGGCAATGACGGGCGCCATGCGGAAGGTGTTTGCCGAGCAGCCCTCGGAGTTTGACCCGCGGAAGGCCCTCATCGAGGCCCGCAAGGCCGCGAAGGACATCTGCATCGCGCGCTTCGAGGCCTTCGGCACCGCGGGGCATGCCCCGAAGATCAAGCCGATCCCGCTCGAGACGCTGGCCAAGCGCTACAAGTAGAAGGGCCAGCGCCCGGCGCCGCGAGGCCCCGCCGTCACCGAGACGGCGGGGCCTCGGTGTCTGCGGGTGCTGCAACGTCTGCAACGCCAGGACAGCATCGCTCCTCTTGACTGTCTAGTGGAAGCGGCCCAGATTGGCCTCATCACTAGACCGTCTAGCGGAACGCGGACCATGGCCCACACGCCCCTCGCCCTGCTGCAGGGCACCCTCGACCTCATCGTGCTGCAGCTGCTGCACGCCGAGCCCACCAACGGCTACGACCTGAGCCTCCGCATCCAGGCCACGTCGCGGGAGGTGCTGCAGGTCAACGCCGGTTCCCTCTATCCCGCGCTTTACCGGCTGGAGGAGCGGGGGCTCATCGGTTCCACGTGGCAGGAGACGCCCAAGGGGCGCCGGGCCAAGGTCTACGCGGTGACGGCGGCCGGCCGGCGGCAGCTCGCGGCCGCCCGGGCCGACTGGCAGCGCTTCGCCGGCGCCCTCGGCGCCATCCTGGGCACCACCTGAGGCGCCGCCGATGAACACGCTCTCGTGGCTGGCGCGCCGGGGGCGCGCCCTGGTCGGGCGCCGCACCCTCGAGCGCGACATGCAGGAGGAGATGGCGCAGCACCTCGAGCAGGCCGCCGGGCGGTTCGCCGCGCGGGGCCTCCCGCCGTCGGAGGCGCGGGACGCAGCCCGCCGGGAGTTCGGCAACGTGACGCTGCTGCAGGAGGACGCCCGCGACGCGCGCGGCCTCCGCTGGCTCCACGACCTTGAGGCCGACCTGCGCTTCGCCCTGCGGTACTTCCGGCGCCACACGGCCACGGCCCTGCTCATCGTCACCGTGCTGGCGCTCGGCACCGCGGCCAACACGATCATCTTCTCGATGCTGCAGGCCAACTTCTTCCGCCCCGCGCCCGCCGTGCCGGCGGACCCGGCGCACGTGCGGCTCTGGCTCGAGGAGCACGCCACCCCCACCGCCCGGTTCACGCCCCGCGGCTTCACGCACGCGGAGTTCCGCACCCTCGCCGGCCGGCGCACGGTGTTCCGGGACGTGGCGGCGTGGACCGACGACGAGGTGGTCCTCGACGCCGGGGACAGCACCGGTGCCCGCGGCCTCCACGCGCAGTTCGTGACGTCCAACTACTTCGCCACGCTCGGCGTGCCGGTGGCCGCCGGTCGCGCGTTCCTGCCCGGCGCCCTGGACCCGGCGCAGGACCCCCCGGAGCTGGCCGCGATCCTCTCCCATCCGCTCGCCACGCTCCTCTACGGCACGCCGGCCGCGGCCGTCGGCCGCACGGTGCGGATCAACGAGGTGGCGGTGCTTGTGGTGGGCGTGGCGGCGCCGCGCTTCCAGGGCGCCATCCGCAACATGGACGATGCCGCGCTCTGGCTGCCCCTCGGCGCGCGCGCCGGGCTGGCGCGGCTGTCGCCCCGCTGGCTCGCCGACGACCCGGTGCTGGCGGTCTTCGGGCGCCTCGCCCCCGGCGTATCCCGGGCCCAGGCCACGGCGCTCGCCCAGCAGGTGGCGACGGCAACGCTGCCTGACTCGGCGGCACGGGTGGGGATGACGCGGCGCGCCGAGGCGCTCGCCCTGCAGGCGCTCCCGCCGGGGGACGAGACCAGCCAGCTGGCGCTGGCCGTGAGCTTCGTGACGCTCCTTGGCGTCGTCATCCTGCTCGTGGCGTGGATGAACGTGAGCTCCCTCATGGTGGCCGCCGCCGTGGGGCGCCGCCACGAGATCGCGGTGCGGCTCTCGCTCGGCGCCTCGCGCTGGCGGCTCCTCCGCCAGCTCCTCACCGAGTCCACGCTGCTGGCGGTGGCCGGGAGCGCGGTGGGGCTCCTGCTCGCGTGGTGGGAGCTCAGCTACATGGCGCGGACCGAGGTGGAGGGCGTGGACCTGGCGCCCGACCTCGGCACGTTCGCGTTCGTGGCCGGCATGGCGCTGGCCACCGGGATCATCTTCGGCCTGTCACCCGCGCTGCACGCCACGCGCGGGGCCGTCGCCACGGCGCTTCGCGACTCGGGGGCCGGGGCCGGCACGGCGAGCGGCGGCCGTGCGCGGCTGCAGCGGGGGTTCGTGGTGGCGCAGATCGCGCTGTCGCAGCCGCTGCTGGTGCTGCTCGCCACCATGCTGTCGCTGGTGCTGGCGGGCTACCAGCCGCTCACGCCCGCGATGAGCCGTCACGTGATCACCGCCGACGTGCGGCCGCTGGCCGGCACCCGCGCCCCGGGTCAGCGGGAGGGCGCGGTGGACACCCTGCTGCGGCGCATCGCGGAGCGGCCGGAGGTGGTGAGTGCGGTGCCGGAGGCGCGGGGGTTCGCGCTCCGCGGCATCGTCCCGCCCGGGGCGCGGGTGGGGGACTCGGCGCGGGCGCGCCCGACCATCGTTCACCTCGAGGGCGCGGCCCCCGGGTGGTTTGCGCTGCTCGACGTGCCGATCGTGCTGGGTCGCGACGTGGCGCTCGCCGATTCGCTGGCCGGGGAGCGCCCGGTGGTGATCGGCAGCGACCTGGCGCGCGCCCTCTGGGGCGGCACCAATCCCGTGGGCCAGGTGCTCGACTCGCCGCCGCTGCCGGGGTCGGGACAGGACTCGGTGCGCCTGACCGTGGTCGGTGTGTACGACGCCACCAGGCCCACGACCCGCGGCTCCCCGAGTGCCGCCGCGATGGGCGGTACGCCGACGTACCGCGTGTACACTGCCCACGGCCAGGAATGGCGTCGGGACCGCATCCTGGTGCGGACCCGCGGGCCTGCGGCGCCGGTGGTGCCGGAGCTGCAGCGCTTCGCGCGCACGGTGGCGCCGTCGCTTCCGGTGTCCTCGATGCTGACGCTGGCGCAGGCGGACGCCGAGCAGTCGCGGGAGGCGCTGCGGGTGGCGCTGCTCGCGGGGGCCGGCGGCCTGCTGGCGCTGCTGCTCGCCTCCCTCGGCCTCTATGGCGTGGTGTCGCTCGCGGTGCGGCAGCGCACCCGGGAGATCGGCATCCGCATCGCGCTGGGTGCGCTGCCGACGGGGGTGGCGCGGATGTTCCTGGCGTCGGGCGTGCGGGTGAGCGCGCTGGCGCTGGTGCTCGGGCTGCCGCTCAGCATCGCGGCGCTCAAGTTCGGGCTGGCGCAGGGCCTCATCTTCGCGATTCCCGTGAACCCGTACGTGATCGGCGGCCTCATCGCCGCGCTGCAGCTCGGCGTGGCCTCGGCCGCCACCTGGATCCCGGCGCGCCGGGCCGCGCGCGTGGCGCCGGCCACCACGCTGCGCGTCGAGTAGCGCGCGCCCGGCGCCCGGGCGCCGAGTCCAGCCCGCCAATGGCAACACCCACCCCGTCGCCAAGGACGAGGTGGGTGTTCGTGTTGCAGCAGCTGCCAACCGAGTGCGCCCGAGACGATTCGAACGTCCGACCTCTTGCTCCGGAGGCAAGCGCTCTATCCAGCTGAGCTACGGGCGCGGCGGACGACCCAGGGGGCCGCTCCGAGGGGCAGAATAGTCGCCGGGCGCGGCCCTTTACGCAACCGGGGCCAGCCGGCCCGGCTGCCAGACCCCCCGGCCATCGATCCCGCCCGGGACAGGCACGCCGAGCCAGTGCAGCATGGCGGGGAAGAGGTCCACCGTGCGCATGGCGGCCTCGGGGAGCGGGACATTGCTCCACACCGGCACCTGCATGTGCGCGCGGATGAGGGACCCGTGTCCCGACTTGTGCTCGGGCACCTCGAAGCGCTCGCGGAAGTCGTACCCCTCGCGCCCCACCACCACCAGGTCGCCCGTGCGCGGGGCCCGGAACTGGTCCAGCAGCTGTACGCACGCATCCGGATACGGCCCGTCCCAGCTCTCGGACAGCCACCGGTCGGGGTTGCGGGTGCGGGTCTCGCCCAGGCGGAGCGGGTCGGCGGTGAGCGGCTGGTACGTGATGCGGCCGTCCTCGTGCCGGAGCACCAGCGCCTCGCCGTCCCGGTCCGCGACGCGCACGGTGCCTGGCGCGTCCTCCGCCGCCACGAAGGCCACGGCGGCCTCACGGACCAGCTCGGCAACCACGTCGTGCGTGCTCCCGAAGGTGTCGCGCTGGCGCAGCCGCTCGAGGGGCCAGCGCTCGGCCCGCGGCGTGCCCGGGCGCGCGTAGACCATCGCGGAGCCATTGCCGGCCACCATCACCGCGGCGCTCGGGTTCCGTTCCCAGATCACCGGATGCGACATCGTGGCCACACCCTGGCCCCGGAACCAGTCCGCCAGGTCCAGGTGGGCGTGCACCACCGAGGCGCCATGGTCGCTCACCAGGACGATCAGCGTGTCGTCGAGCTCACCCCGCCGCGCCAGGACCTTCCTTACCTCCGCCACCGTCCGGTCCACGCGATGCAGCGCGCGCAGCACCCTCGGGCCCTCGGGCGTGCTCTGGTGCGTGTACCCGTCCACCGCCGGGAACTGCGCGAAGATGAACTTCCACCCGCGCTCGAGCCCGCGCAGGAGGTGTCGCGTCACCGCGTCGTCGGAGGGCTGGTGCCACTCGGCGTAGTGCGCGAGGGCGCCCCAGAACTTTCGCTCGCCCCGCGACGGGTCCCGCTCGGGCGTGAGGCCCCTGGCGATCGGCGTGAAAATGCCGAGGCTCTCCGGCACCAGCTCGAAGATGGAGGGCACGCCGGCGGCGATGTCGCCGTCGAGGCGGCCGGCCTGGTAGCCGCAGTAGCTCCGCACCAGCTCGCGTTCGCGCCACCACTTGCCGGTGTAGCGCGCCCGGTCGAGCCAGCGGATGGAGGGGATGTTGGCGGTGCCCGGGGTGCAGCCCGTGAGGAACGGGAGGTACGCCACGCTGGTGGTGGACGGGAAGGCCGTGATGCCGCGCCGGACCCCGCCGGTGGCCGTGAGCGCCGCCAGCGCCGGCAGCTCGCCCCGCGCCAGCGCGGCCTCGGCCACGTCGGGGCGCAAACCATCGACAAGGAGCAGCAGGACGCGGGGCATGGGGCTCGGCGCGCGGGAAGGGGGAACGGGAAGGAGGAACTTACTCGCCGCCCCCTCTCGCTACAACGCGGCGGGCGCTATCATTGAGGCGGGCCCGGACGCTCGCGGCCCTCCCCTTTCACTGCCCAGGCATCCTTGCGCATTCCACGCCTCGTCGTGGCGCTGCTCACCATGGCCGCGCCTCCGCTCGTCGCGCAGGAGGACGTCTCCTCCGCGCCGCTCACCATCCGGGTGGACTCGGCGCACCACGAGGTGGTGCTCACCGCCGGGCCCTTCGACCTGCCGTCCATGGCCGGCCACGGCCACGACCCGTCGATGATGGCGGAATACACCCAGCGCTTCGAGTGGCCGGTGGAGGCCATGGGCCGCGGCTTCACGCTGGAGCTGCGCGACGCCAGCGGGCAGAAGGTGTCGCAGCGGGTGCTGCATCACCTGCAGATCGCCAACAACTCGCGCCGCCAGCTGCTGCTGCCGCTCCGCGAGCGGGTCATGGCCATCGGGCGCGAGACCCGGAACATCATGCTGCCCAACACCATCGGCATGCCGCTGGCGCGGGGCAGCCGGATGCGGCTCAACATCATGTGGCACAACGAGACCCCGCGCGACGTGCAGGGCCTCACCGCCACGCTCCGCATCCGCTACTCGCCGGCCAACCTGCTGCCGGCCCCCACCACGGTGCTGCCGATGAGCATCGACCTGGCCGACGCGCAGGGGAAGACCAACACCTTCACCATCCCGCCCGGCGGCCTCCGCGCTACGCGCGAGTTCGTCATGCCGGTGGACGGCCGCCTCCTCGGCGCCAGCGGCCACATGCACGACTGGGGGCAGTCGGTGGCGCTCGAGGACGTGAGCACCGGCAAGACTGTGCTCTCCATCACCACCACCCTGGACTCCGTGGGCCGTATCCGTAACATGCCGGTGAAGCTCTACGGGATCGCGGGCCGCGGCATCCGGCTGCATGCCGGTCGGCATTACCGCCTCGTGGCCACCTACCTGAACCCCACCGGCGGGCCGATCGAGGGCGGGATGGCGCACCTCAACGCCATCCTCGCGCCGAGTGACCTGCGGCAGTGGCCGGCCCTCGCCGATCCGGCCGTGGCGTACGTGGACGACGGCGCCCCCGCCGCGGGCGAGGCGACACCGCACAGCCACTGAGCGGCACCATCCCACGGCTCCCCTGGTGCGCTGCCTCACAGGCGCGCACCGGGGAGCCGCTTCATTTCCGTCGGCCGCCCGGTCCACCGCGCCGACTCCCCCTTTTGGGGAATGGCGTCGCCGGGCCCGGTGTCGCAGGATAGGGTTGCCGCACCACCCGATTCCTGCGCTGCAGGAGGCCCCCTTGGCACCGACCGACCCGCTCGCGGATTCCGGCCTCCCCGACCGGGATGCCTACCAGGACGCGCTGGCCGCCCAGCTGGTGGAATGGCGCGCGCAGTTCGAGGGATTGCATGCGCAGGTGGCGCGGGCCGTGAATGGGCGACCGCGCGGCGGCAAGGCCTTCAAGGTGCTCGCCGCCAGGCATGCGGCCCTCCTCCGCTGCCTGCGGGAGGTGCGTGACGCCACCGACCTGTCCTGGCAGGAGTGGCGCGCGCGCACCGACAAGGCCTGGGACGAGCTGCAGGCCGCCACGGAGGAGGCCCGGGCCTCGCTCCCCAACGGGCGGCAGATCCCCGACGACGAACTTGACCTCCTGGTCCCGTCCGGCCGGCTCCAGCCGGCCGGGCCGGACTAACCTCGAGCTGTCCCCGCCGGCGCGCCCGCTCCCTGTCGCTGGCCCCTGGCCGTGACCGGCGCGGTCCCATCCCCTGGGACCGCGCCGCCGACGTTTTCCGGGATGGCAGGGCCTGCTCCCCTTCGTGCGACCGTCACCCGACTTCCGTCACACCGCCGTACGAGGACCGCCGACCCATTTGGGCCGGGCCATCGCCCGCACCGCGGGGCCCCGTGCGCCGCCGGACCGGCGGGGTGCATCCACGCAGGCCAGGAAAGTCACGGGGTGGCCGGCTCAGCAGGGCCGGCGAGCAGGGTGCGCAGGAACGCCACGTCCCGCGACGACACGGCGCGCACCTGCGGGGAGGCGGACGGTGCGGCGGGAGCGTCGAGCACGATGGCGAGCCGCTCCGGACCGCCGGCCACGAAGGCCTCGAGGCGGTCGGTGGGAACGGCGGCGTCGGTGATCCAGATGACCGCGTCGGGCGGTGTGCCGGAATCGTGCGGCCGCGCGGCGAGGCCCTGCCGGGCCAGCAGGCCGAGCACCAGCGCCCGCTTGCGCGGGTCGCTGATCGTGAAGCAGGTGGCGCGCACGGTCGCCGGGCCGGCGGGCGCCGCGACGTGCACCGGCAGCAGCAGCGTGAACGTGGCCCCGTGCCCCGGCTCCGATGCCGCCGTCACCTCGCCGCCGGCGCGGTGGGCGAGGGCGCGGACCACGGCGAGCCCCAGGCCGGTCGAGAACTCGCGGGTCTGGGTGGTGAAGAACGGCTCGAAGCACTGCGCCAGCACCTCGGGCGGCAAGCCTGCGCCGTTGTCGCTCACGCCCACCCGGATCCGCTGGCGGGCCGCGTCGTGATCCGCCCACACCACCACCCGGGCGCCCGGGGCCTCCGTGGCGGCGCGCCCCGCATTCTGGACCAGGTTGAGCACCGCCTGCGTGAGGCCGGCGGCGGAGATGGCCACGGCGGGGAGGTCGGCGGGGATGCGTGCGCCGAGGGCCACGCCCTTGGGCACCGCGTCGCGGAGCAGGGGGCGCACGTCCTGCCACCACGCTGGCAGGTCCACGTGCACCCCGCGCTCACGCCCGGGGTCGGGATCGGCGGCGAGCAGCCGGAGCGCCTTGGCCAGGCGCCGGAGGTACTCCTCGGTCCGGGCCAGCGCCCGCACGTCCGCCTTGGCGCCGCGGGGCAGCTCCTGCTCCAGCAGCGACTCGAGCCGGAGCCGCAGCGGCAGCAGCAGGTTGCCGAGGTCGTGGCCCAGGCCGGCGGCCAGGGTCCCGATGGTGGCAATGCGCTCCACCTCGCGCAGCCGGGCCAGCGACCGGGTGAGCTCGGCGGTGCGCTCGTCCACCAGGTGCTCCAGCCGCTCGCGGTGGGCCAGCAGCTCGCGCTCGGTCTCCTTGAGGCGCGTCACGTCGAGCATGGCGGCGACGGCCCCGCGCGGGGCGCCATGCTCGTCCAGCAGCGGCACGCAGTTGATCAGCATGTGCGCCGTGGTGCCGTCGGGGAAGCTGAACTCGTGCTCGGCGTTCCGGGTCACGGTCCCCTCGCGCGCGGCACGCTGCATGGGCAACTCGTCGGCGCCGAGCACCCGGCCGTCCTCGCGGATCACGGCCCGCACCACGCGCTCCCCTTCGGGCGCACTCATCGAGACGTTGCCGTGGTGGTCGGCGCGGACCAGGTGATAGGCGGTGGAGTTGCCCCGGATCACCCGGCACTCGCGGTCATACGCCAGGAACAGGCCGATCGGCACCGCCTCCATGATGGCGCTCAACTCGGCGGCGCGGCGCGCCTCCCGGCGCCCCGAGGCGCGCAGCTCGTGCTCCACCTGTTCCCGCTCCCGGAGCTGCTGCTGCAGGTTCTGCACGCTGCGTTCGGTGCGAAGCGTGCCGGCGAGGAGGTCGCTCACCAGCCGCGCCCGGGGCAGGTCCGCCGCGGTGAAGGGCGCGCGGGTCCCGCCGCGGACCAGCAGCAGGAGGCCGTAGGTGACCTCCTGCAGCGCCACCGGGACGAACAGCGCCGAGCGGATCCCGGCGGCGCGCAGCGCGACCGCCAGCGCCGGCGCACGAATGCGCGCCGTGAGCCACGCCTCGGTGACCCGCGCGGGAAGCTCGTCCGCCTGGGGCAGCGTCGGTGGATGGAAGAGGGGGCCATGCAGCTCGCCCGGCACGGGGACCCCGAGGCGCACGAAGGCCGGGTGCCACTGGCCGGTCGGCGTCAGCAGGTCCACCGCGGCGCCGTCGGCCAGGTCCGGCAGCACCAGCGTGGCGAAGGCCTCGAGGGCCTGCGGGAGGTTCGCGCCCTCGCGCACCATCGCCGCCACCCGGGCCAGTGTGGTGTCGGCATCGAAGCCTGGTGCGGGGCCGGGGCTCGGGACCTCGGCCCCCCGCGGCCGGCGGTGGGGCATGGGGACACCTGGGGGAAGCCGTGGTGCGGCGGGGCGCCCTCGCCCCGTGGCTCCAAGGATAGCGGTTCCGGGGTCAGGGGCAACCGGCCACGCGGGCGGCCCGGTTGCGTGGCCGGGGGTGGCAAGTCGTGTATTGTCATGCATTTAGTCCCGCTCCCCGCTTGCCGGGGGAGGGCCCCCGGTGCATCTTGTGCCAGCCCTGGTTCGACCTTCAGGAGCCCCACATGCCCGAGACGACCGGCCACGCCCCCCTGCGGGTCCTGATCGTGGATGACCACGAACTCGTCCGCGAAGGCCTGGCGGAGGTGCTGGGACGGTTCCCCGACGTGGACGTCGTGGCCCGCGCGAGCAGCGGGCCGGAAGGGCTCGCGGCCTACCGCGAGCAGCGGCCGGACGTGGCGCTGGTGGACCTGCGCATGGGGGCCATGGACGGGGTGGAGACGATCACCGCGCTCCGGGCGGAGTTCCCCGAAGCCCGGGTCATCCTGCTGACGGCCTGGGAGACCGACGAGGACATCTATCGCGGCCTCAAGGCGGGGGCGGCGAGCTACCTCTTGAAGGACGTGGGGGCCAACGAGCTGGTGGAGACCATCCGCGCCGTGTGCCGTGGCGAGAAGCGGATTCCCGCCCCGGTGGCGGCCCGGCTCGCGGGCCACATGGCCACCGAGCGCCTGACCCCGCGCCAGCTCGACACCCTGCGGCTCATCGTGGCGGGGAAGTCCAACCTCGAGATCGCCCACGGCCTCCACATCACCGAGGGCACGGTGAAGGCGCACGTGAAGGCCATCCTCGCCAAGCTCGGCGCGCGCGACCGCACCCAGGCGGCGACGATCGCGCTCCGGCGCGGGCTCGTCGGCCCGGGGTAGCCCCCGTCCGGCGCGGGCATGCCGGCGCCGCCCCGTCATCTTCACTCCTGCCCGTCCCGGGGCGGGAAACACGAACGCCGGCTTCCTGGTGGAAGCCGGCGTTCGGCGGGTGATGATCGGGGCGCCCGGATTCGAACCGGGGACCTCCTGCTCCCGAAGCAGGCGCGCTAACCGGGCTGCGCTACGCCCCGTCCTGCATCAGCCGGTGCGGCTGGCTGTCCAACGGGCCCTGAGGGACTCGAACCCCCAACCTTTTGATCCGTAGTCAAATGCTCTA
>CAZRCT010000071.1:0-18152 GCA_964598655.1 uncultured Gemmatimonadaceae bacterium | reverse complement strand
GCTCAGCTGGGAGAGCACCTGCTTTGCAAGCAGGGGGTCGCCGGTTCGATCCCGGTCCGCTCCATGACAGACCACACCCCGCCGGGCGGCCGCCCGGCGGGGTGTCGTGCATCGCGGCCGGCCGGTCGGCGGCGCGTGGCGTGGAGCTGACGGTACCGCCCCCGGCCCCGCCGCCCCGCGCCGCTTGCCCGCCGCGCCCGGCCCGCCTATCTGTTCTCCGTCCCTGCCGCCCTCCCGGGCGCCCATCCTCCTCTCCCTGCAGGCCGCCATGCCGGATCACGAGCACTACTACCACGCGCCCGACCTCGCCCGCTTTGCCGAGATGGGCCGGGGATCCCCGGAGCTGTGGGAGAAGTTCAGCGCCTGGTACGGCGCCGTCTTCGCCCCCGGCGCCCTCTCCGCGCGCGAGAAGGCGCTCATCGCGCTCGCCGTGGCGCACGCGGTGCAGTGTCCCTACTGCATCGACGCCTACAGCACCGACTGCCTCGAGCAGGGCAGCAACGAGGCCCAGATGACCGAGGCGGTGCACGTGGCCGCCGCCATCCGGGGCGGCGCCTCGCTGGTGCACGGCGTCCAGATGCGGAACCACCTCCAGCGGCTGGGGATGTAGTGCCGCTCCTGCCCACGCTGGCGCAGCAGCGGCACCCGCTCGCCCCGGGCGCGGCGCAGCGGGCCCGACTGGCCGAGGTGGCGGCGGGACGGCGCTTCGAGGAGGCGCTGGCCGGCCACGGCCTCTGGCCGCTCCGCGCCACGGGCATCGGCGTGCTGCAGGTGAACGTCGGCAAGCGCTGCAACCAGGCCTGCCATCACTGCCACGTGGACGCCGGCCCCGCGCGCACCGAGGTGATGGCGCCGGCGACGGTGGACGCCTGCCTCCGCGTCCTCGGCGACCACGCCATCCCGGTGCTCGACATCACCGGCGGCGCGCCCGAGCTGCATCCCGACTTCCGCCGCCTCGTCACCACCGCGCGCGCCCTGGGCCGCCGCGTGATCGACCGCTGCAACCTGACCATCACCCAGCTCCCCAACTACCGCTACCTCCCCGCCTTCCTGGCGGAGCACGGCGTGGAGGTGGTGGCCTCGCTCCCCTACTATCAGGCCCGGGAGACCGACCGCCAGCGTGGCGAGGGCGTCTTCACCCAGTCCATCGCGGCGCTCCGGGAGCTGAACGCGGTGGGCTATGGCCGGCCCGGCTCGGGCCTGGTGCTCACCCTGGTCACCAACCCGGTCGGCGCCTTCCTGCCGCCGGACCAGCGCGCGGCGGAGGCGGAGTGGAAGGCGCGCCTCGGCGAGGAGCACGGGGTGGTCTTCTCCCAGCTCTTCACGATCACCAACATGCCGATCAGCCGGTTCCTCGAGCACCTCGAGGCGCGCGGGCAGACGGCGGCGTACCTGGAGCGGCTGGTCCGCGCCTACAACCCGGCCGCCGCGGCCGGCGTGATGTGCCGGGACACGCTCTCGGTGGGCTGGGACGGCACCCTGTACGACTGCGACTTCAACCAGATGCTCGACCTGCCGGTGGCCGGCGCCCTGCCGCGGACCATCCACGACTTCGAGGCCGCCGCCCTCGCCGGCCGGCCCATCGCGGTGGGGCCGCACTGCTTCGGGTGCACGGCAGGGGCGGGGTCGAGCTGCGGAGGGGCGCTTGCGAGCTAGTGCGCTCGGGAAGTGGCTGCTGGCCGCCGCGATCCTGGCCCTGCTGCTGCTCGCCTGGCGCGAGGTGCGGCCGCTCCTGCCCTCCCTGCCCGCGCGGGTGGCGGCACTCGGCCTCTGGGGGCCGGTGGCGGTGGCGGGCCTCTACGCGCTGCTGGCCGTGGCGCTGGTGCCGGGCCTCCTGCTGACGCTCGCGGCCGGCGTGCTGTTCGGGGTGGGGGTGGGCAGTGCCGTGGTCTTCGTGGGGGCCACCACGGGGGCGGCGCTCTCGTTCCTGATTGCGCGCTACCTGGCGCGGGACGCGGTGAGCCGGGTGGCGGCCCGTTACCCCCGCTTCGCGGCGGTGGACCGGGCCATCGGGGAGGACGGGCTCCGGATCGTGCTCCTGCTCCGGCTCTCGCCCCTCTTTCCCTTCATCCTCCTCAATTACGGCCTCGGCCTCACCACGGTCCGCTTCCGCGACTTCCTGCTGGGCTCGGTGGGGATGGTGCCGCTCATCGTGCTCTACGTGTACCTGGGGCAGCTGGCGGGGGAGGCGGCCCTGGTGGCGGGCGGGGCCCCGGCGCGGGGCCCCGCCGCGTATGGGCTCCTGGCCGCGGGCCTCGTGGCGACCGCCGTGGTGACGGCCCGCATCACCCGGATTGCCCGGCGGGCACTGGAGGAGCGGCTCCCCACCCCCGAGCCGGGCCAGGCCCGGTAGTCGGGGCGGGGCGGGCGGTGGGGCGGGGCCGGGTTCCCGGGGACCCGGCCCCGCGGCCGTTCCGGCGATCTTGACAGCCGCCCGTCCCGGCCCCACTTTGTTTGGTAACCGAACAAAGTGCCAAGTCCCGGCATTCCTCGGGCCTCTCCCGCTCCCGGCCAAAGGAGCTTTCCATGTTCAAGGTGTCCATGCGAGCCCTCCGCTCGCTCGGCGGGCGCGTCGCGCTGGCCGGTCTCGCGCTTGCCCTCGTCATCGCGCCGCTCGGCGCCCAGGCGCCCGCCGTCCGGGTGGCGTCGGGACCCGGCGGGCTCACGCTCACGGTGGGCGGCCAGCCGTTCCTGGTGCAGGGCGTCAACTGGGACTACGTGCCCATCGGGCAGAACTACGCCTACTCGCTCTGGAGCCAGCCGGACGACTTCATCCGCGAGGCGCTCGACCGCGAGATGCCGCTCCTGCGCGCCATGGGCGTCAACGCCATCCGCCAGTATGTGGGCGTGCCGAAGCGCTGGATCACCTACATCTACGAGCAGTACGGCATCTACACGGTGCTCAACCCCACGGTGGGCCGCTACGGCCTCACCATCGACGGGAGCTACCGCGCCCAGACCGACTACTCCGACCCGCGGGTGCGCGCCGCCCTCGTGGCGGAAGTGTCCGCGCTGGCGGCGGAGTTCCGGGGGACGCCGGGGCTGCTGTTCTGGCTCCTCGGCAACGAGAACAACTACGGCCTCACCTGGAAGTCGGCCGCCACGGAGGCGCTGCCGGCGGGGGAGCGCGACGCCGCGAAGGCGCGCTTCCTCTATAGCCTGATGGGCGAGGCGGTGGCGGCGGTGAAGGCGCAGGACCCGGCCGCGCTCGTGGCCATGGCCAACGGCGACCTCCAGTACGTGGACATCATCGCCGAGGAGGTGAAGGGGCTCGACATCTTCGGCACCAACATGTATCGCGGGCTCTCGTTCGGGGATGCCTTCGAGGTGGTGAAGGCCAAGCTGGGGCTGCCGCTCGTCTTCACCGAGTTCGGCGCCGACGCCTTCAACGTGCGGACCCACACCGAGGACCAGGTGTCGCAGGCCCGCTACCTGCTGTCGCAGTGGGAGGAGATCTACCGCAACACCGCGGGGAAGGGCCTGGCGGGGAACGCCATCGGCGGCTTCACCTTCCAGTGGACCGACGGCTGGTGGAAGGCGGGGCAGGAGGTGGGCCTCGACGTGCACGACGCCACCGCCTCCTGGCCCAACGCGGGCTACGCCGATGATTACGTGCCCGGCGAGAACAACATGAACGAGGAGTGGTGGGGCATCGTGGCCAAGGGGGCCACGGACGCCCGGGGCCACTTCGAGCTCTACCCGCGGGCCGCGTACTACGCCCTGCAGCGGGTGTCCGGCCTGTCGCCCTACGGGGCCGGCACCGACCTCGCCGCCATCCGGGCCCACTTCGCGGCCATCGCGCCGCAGGAGATGGCGCTGCGGGCCCGCGGCGATCGCGCGGCCGCCAGCGCCGAGGACTCGAAGGTCCGCATCAAGAGCATGCGGCTCGACCTGGCCACGTACAGCACCGGCGGGAGCCGGATCAGCACGCCGCCCCAGACGGCGCCGAGCACCGCGACGTACCCCGCCTTCCGGGGCTTCGATCACCTGCAGTCGTACTACGCGGAGCTGGAGGCGCGGCCGGCGAGCAACCTGGTGGCCGACCTGACGCTGAACGTGCTCGGCAACGTGCCGGACAACCCGATCGACCAGATCTTCTACGAGAACCGCGGCCGCGCGCGCCAGCTGGATTCCAACGGCCAGCCCGTGACGGTGAGCGGCCTCGACCGGGTGCGGGTGTACCGCGCCAGCGTGGGCTGGGACGAGTCGATGTTCCGGCTCGACGGCTTCTACCGCACCGGCCATTACCACTGGGGCTACGAGGGCGACTTCTTCGGCCTCTACCGTGAGGCCAACTACGGGCCGAACATCGACATCTACAACGGCGAGGCGCCCCTCGGCGTGGAGATCACGGGCAAGCGGCAGCTCACGGGGCTCAAGGTGGCCTTCGGGCCGGAGCTCTGGTGGGGCGCCAACCCGGGCTACCTGGTGAAGTACCGGCGGCCGTTCGGCGCGTTCACGGTGACGGGCATCTTCCAGAACGAGATCACCCGCCAGGGCGAGACCAGCAGTTCCTTCGCCATCCCGACGCCGCCCACCAAGCGCGCCACCCTGCACGTGACCACCCAGCGCGGTCCCGCCACCATCGAGCTCGGCGGCATCTGGGGCGGTGAGGCGCTGGTGGGCCGGCGGTTCCAGCTGGTGGAGGGGAGCGGGGCCGGCCAGCGGGTGCTGCAGGACCGGGTGCGCCGCTCCGACAACTGGGGCGTGAAGGCCAAGGTCAGCGTGGCGCACGGGCGCTGGAACTGGTACGGCCAGGGCGCCGCGATGGGCCTCGTGGCCGATGCGGGGCCCACGGCGGTGCAGACCTTCACCGGCTGGGGCCTCAAGGACAGCGGCAGCGGCAACCAGTGGAACCTGCTCTCGGGGTTCACCTACACCACCGGCAACCTGCAGGTGGGGCCCAACTTCCTCTGGCAGAAGCCCATCGTGGGGCCGGTGCCGGCCTCGGCGCCGGTGCCCGCGCGGCCGCGCAACATCGTGGACGACCCGTTCGTGGTGCGCGCCAACCGCGAGCAGACGGCCGGCGAGCTCCTCGTCACCTGGGACCCGACGCCCGCCACCTGGATGTACGCGTGGGACAGCGACATGCGCGAGGACGCGCGGCTCGCGGTGAGCGCCGGCTTCACCTACCGCCACTTCCTCACCACGCAGGACGCCGCCATCGGCTTCCTGGGCGACGGGCGCACCTCGTTTGCCTTCCCCGGCGCCACGCCGAAGCGCGACCTCTGGGAGCTGCGCGGCCGCGTCGTCTCGCAGCTGCGCCCCGACTTCCGCTTCATCCTGAACGTCTTCGGCGGCACCGCCGAGCCCAATGGTGACAGCCAGCGCCTGGTGCGCCGCTACGGGGGCGACCTGCGGCTGGTGCGGCAGCACCTGAAGCTCGTCACCTCGGCCAAGTGGAACGACTGGGGCCCGTACGACTACCACCGCGACTTCAACCTCACCTTCCCGATGCAGCTCATGGGCGACCTGTCGTACTCGCTGGGCCGGCCGGCCTGGTGGGACGTGCCGTCGACCCGGGTTGGCATCCGGGGGACCTGGCGCTCGCTCGACCGCCTCTCCCCGCGCTACTGCCCCGCCACGACGGTGGACGGCACCGGCGCCAGCGTCTGCGACCCGACCGCGCCCGGCGTGGACGGCGAGGAGTGGGAGGTGCGCACCTACCTGACCGTGGGCTGGTGAGGGCCCCCGGATGACGGCCACGCAGCCAACGCCGGTGCGGGTGGAGCGGTCGGGCGAGGTGGAGTGGCGGATCACCGAACTGCTGGCGCGGATGTCGCTCGAGGAAAAGATCGGGCAGCTGACGCTGGTGCCGGGGGGCGGGGGCCACGTGCCCGCGCCCCTCGCGGAGGAGATCCGCGCGGGCCGCGTGGGGGCGGTGCTGAACGAGGTGGACGCCGGCACGGTGGCGGAGCTGCAGCGCCTGGCCCGCCAGGAGAGCCGGCTCGGGATCCCGCTCCTCGTGGGGCGGGACGTGATCCACGGCTTCCGGACCATCTTCCCGATCCCCCTCGGGCAGGCGGCCACCTGGAGCCCGGCGCTGGTGGAGCGCGGCGCGCGGGTGGCCGCGCTCGAGGCGGCGGGCGCCGGCATCAACTGGACCTTTGCCCCGATGGTGGACATCGGCCGGGACCCGCGCTGGGGGCGGGTGGCCGAATGCCTGGGCGAGGACCCGCTGCTGGCCAGCCGCCTGGGCGAGGCCATGATCCGCGGCTTCCAGGGCGAGGACCTGGCGCGGCCCGGAAGCGTCGCGGCCTGCGTGAAGCATTTCGCCGGCTACGGCGCCTGTGAGGCGGGGCGGGACTACGCCGCCACCAGCCTGCCCGAGACCGAGCTCCGGAACGTCCACCTGCGCCCCTTCCGGGCCGCGGTGGCGGCGGGCGTGGCGAGCGTCATGACCTCCTTCAGCGACCTGAACGGCATCCCCGCCACCGCCAACCCGCTCCTGCTCCGGGACATCCTCCGCCGCGAGTGGGGCTTCGACGGCCTGGTGGTGAGCGACTGGGAGTCCGTGCCGCAGCTCGCCGTGCACGGCCTGACGGCCGACGACCGCGCCTCGGCGCGGGAGGCGGCGCTGGCCGGCTGCGACATGGAGATGACGAGCCGCACCTACACCGACCACCTGCCCGCGCTGGTCCGGGCCGGGGAGGTCCCGGTGGCGCAGCTCGATGCCATGGTGGCCCACGTGCTCCGCGTGAAGCTGCGGCTTGGCCTCCTGGAGCGCGAGCCGGCGTCGCCGGCCGCGCTGCCAGCCTGGCGCGACGCCGACCATCGGGCCGCGGCCTACGACGCCGCCGTGGCGAGCGTGGTCCTCCTCCGGAACGAGCGCGCGCTGCTGCCGCTCGACCCGGCCCGCCTGCGCACCCTGGCCGTGATCGGGCCGCTGGCCGATGACGGCCACGAGCAGCTCGGCACGTGGGTGTTCGACGGCCGCGGCGAGGACAGCGAGACGATCCTGCCGGCCATCCGCGCCCGCGCCGGCGCGGACGTGGAGGTGCGCCACGCCCGGGGCGTGGAGACCACGCGGAGCCTGGGCCAGGAGGGCTTCGCGGCCGCCGTCGCCGCCGCCGAGGGAGCGGACGCGGTGATCCTCTGCCTCGGGGAGGAGGCCATCCTCTCGGGCGAGGCCCACTGCCGCGCGGACATCCGCCTGCCCGGGGCGCAGGAGGCGCTGGTGGCACGGCTGGCCGAACTCGGGGTGCCGCTGGTGCTCGTGGTGCTGGCGGGGCGGCCCCTCGCGCTGGCGGAGGTGGCCCCGCAGGTGGACGCCCTGCTGTATGCCTGGCACCCGGGCACCATGGGTGGCCCCGCGATCGCCGACCTGCTCTTCGGGGTGGCCGCCCCCTCGGGCCGGCTGCCGGTGTCCCTGCCGCGGGCCGTGGGGCAGGTGCCCATCTACTACGCCCAGCGGCGCACCGGCAAGCCGGCGCGGCCGGAGCAGGTGATCCCGCTCGAGGCGATCCCCGCGCGCGCCGGCCAGACGTCGGTGGGCAACACCTCCTACCATCTCGATGCCGGCTTCACGCCCCTCTACCCGTTCGGCTACGGCCTGGGGTACACGACCTTCGCCTACGACGCGCTCGCCTTGAGCGAGACGGTGCTCACGCGGCGGGGCGCGCTGGTGGTGAGCGTGGAGGTGGCCAACACGGGCGCGCGCGCGGGGGAGGACGTGGTGCAGTGCTACGTCGGCGATCCCGTCGCCAGCCTCACGCGGCCGGTGCGCGAGCTGGTGGCGTTCACCCGCGTGGCGCTCGCGGCGGGCGAGCGGCGCACCGTGCACTTCACCCTCACCGCCGCCGACCTCGCCTTCCACGGCCGCGACCACCGGCTGCGGGCGGAGGCGGGGGAGTTCCGGGTGTGGGTGGGCGGGAACGCGGAAGCAACCCTTGAGGCCCGGTTCCACCTGGCGGACGACGCGGGCCACGGAGAGAGCGCACGATGAGCACGATGCTGACGGCCGCGGCCGTGGCCGCGCGGGTCGAGGACCTGATGGCCCGGATGTCCCTCGCGGCCAAGCTGGGCCAGATGGTGCAGGGGGAGCGCGCCTGGGTCACGCCGGACGACGTGCGCGACCACCACCTCGGCTCCATCCTGAGCGGCGGCGGCTCGGTGCCGGGCGCCAACCGCCCCGCCGACTGGGTGGCGATGAACGACGCCTACTGGCAGGCGTCCATGGCCACCGACGGCGGGCGGCTGCCCATCCCGCTCCTCTACGGCGTGGACGCCATCCACGGCCATGCCAACGTCCTCGGCGCCACCGTCTTCCCGCACAACATCGGCCTCGGGGCCACGGGCGACCCGGCGCTGCTCGAGCGCATCGCCCGCGCCACGGCGCGGGAAATCCTCGCCACTGGCGTGGACTGGACCTTTGCCCCGACCCTCGCCGTGGCGCAGGACCCGCGCTGGGGCCGCACCTACGAGAGCTACTCCGATGATCCGGCGCTCGTGGCGCGGCTCGGGGCGCCGTTCGTGCGCGGCCTGCAGGCCGAACTGGGTCCCGACGGGGTGGTGGCGTGCGCCAAGCATTTCCTGGGCGACGGCGGCACCACCGACGGCGTGGACCAGGGCAACACGGTGGCCTCGGAGCAGGAGCTCCTCGCCACCCACCTCACGCCCTACCACCCGGCGCTCGAGGCCGGGGTGCTGACGGTCATGGCCTCGTTCAACAGCTGGAATGGCGCCAAGTGCCACGGCCACCGCTGGTTGCTCACCGACCTGCTCAAGCAGCGGCTCGGCTTCAGCGGCTTCGTGGTCTCCGACTGGGACGGGGCCGACTACCTCTCGGACGACTACGCCGAGGCCATCGCCATGGCGGCGAACGCGGGCGTGGACATGTTCATGGTGTCGGTGGAGTGGCGGAAGTGCATCGAGACGCTGCGCGCGCTGGTGGCGGCGGGCACCATCCCCATGGCGCGGGTGGACGACGCGGTGCGCCGCATCCTGGCCGTCAAGCTGCGCTACGGCCTCTTCGAGCGGCCGCGGCCGGCCGAGCGCCCCTGGGCGCGGCGGCCCGCCGCGCTGGGTGCCGCGGAGCATCGCGCTATCGCGCGGGAGGCGGTGCGCAAGTCGCTGGTGCTGCTCAAGCACGCGCCGCGGGTGCTGCCGCTCCGCACCGGGGCGCGCATCCTGGTGGCCGGCCGCAACGCGGACAACCGCGGGCATCAGTGCGGCGGGTTCACCATCGAATGGCAGGGCGTCTCGGGCAACGCGCGCATCGAGGGCGGCACCTCGATCTGGGAGGGCATCCGGGCGGTGGCGCCGCACGCGGAGCTGGTGCCGGACGGCGCGGGCGCCGATCCCGCGCGCCACGACGTGGCCGTGGTGGTGATCGGCGAGCGGCCCTACGCCGAGGGCATGGGCGACATCCGGGCCCTCCCGTCGGCGGGCGCCGGGTCGGGCGCGGGGGGCAAGACGGCCAAGCTCGCGCCCTACGGCCAGTCGCTGGCCCTGGCCGACCTGCACCCGGAAGACCTCGCCACGCTGCGGCGGATCGCCGCCACCACCGTGCCGATCGTGGCGGTGCTGCTCTCGGGCCGGCCGCTCCTCGTGGAGCCGGAGCTGGCCACGGCCGCGGCGTTCATCGCCGCCTGGCTGCCCGGGTCCGAGGGCGCCGGGGTGAGCGACGTGCTCTTCGGCCAGGCGGACTTCAGCGGCCGGCTGTCGTTCCGCTGGCCCGGCGCCAGCGGCACCCTCTTCCCGCGCGGCTACGGCCTGACGCTGGGGTGAGGGCGGCCACACAAACGCCCCCCGGCCGCACCGGCGGCCGGGGGGCGTTTGTGCGTCGGGGACTCAGGCCACCGCGGCGGCCGGCCGGCCCCGGCGGGCCTCGAGTTCCCGCCGCACCGCCTGCGCCCGGGCCTCGGTGACGGGGTACCCCGCCAGCATCCAGATGGCCACCAGCGACGCCACCGCCGGGATGCCCGCGTCGAGGAGCCGCAGCCGCGTGATCGTGTCCGCCGCCTGCGCCCCGCCCCGCGCCACGTCAAAGCCGGTGGCCTCGAGCAGCACGCCGCCGCCGGCCAGCGCCGCGGCCATGCCGAGCTTCACCACCCACCAGTAGATGGCCCCGAACATCCCCTCCCGCCGCTGGCTGGTGGCCAGTTCGTCCACGTCCACCACGTCGGCGATCATGGCGCCCATCAGCGTGAACAGCCCGCCTAGCCCGAAGGCCATGAGCGGCACGGGGAGCAGCACCAGCAGCGGGTAGCGCGGGTCGTAGCAGAACCACTTGAGCACGTAGCCCACCACCGAGAGCCCCGTGGACACGAAGAACGCCCGGCGCTTGCCGATCCGCGTGCCGAGCCCCGTGACGAGGAAGATGACCACGAAGGTGCTCACCGCGCCGAGCGTGCCCGCGTAGCCGGCGTACTTGGCCCCCAGCTCCTGGTCGCCGCCGCAGACGTAGTAGATGATCACGTAGAGCTGGAACGACGAGATCATGATGAAGCCGTTGAACACCAGGAACGTCGCGGCGCACAGCCGGAGGAACGGCCGCATCCGGAGGCAGGTGCCGAAGCCCTTGAAGAAGGTCACCGTGTTGCGCCGCAGGGCGGCGAGCGCGGAGCCGTCCGCCCCGTCGGCCGGGGGCGCGGCCTCCCCATGCTCGAAGCGCTCCCGGAGCACCAGCGCCGGGATGATGCCGATCACGAGGGCGCCCACGCCGATGGCGAGGGCCAGGCCGCGCGCGCCCGCCACCGGGTCGGGGAACCACGGCTTGTGGTTCATCACCCACACGAACCAGGGCGACACCACGTACGCCAGCTGCCCGATGAAGTTCTGCACCCCCATGAGCCGGGTGCGCTCATGGTAGTCCGGGGTCAGCTCGTAGCCCAGCGCCACCCACGGCGCCGCGAAGATGGTGTAGGCCAGGTAGAAGAGGATCGAGAAGCCGAGGAACCACCAGGCGTAGAACGCCTCGCTGCGGCCGGCGGGGAGCTGCCAGAGGATGACGTAGGTGATCCCCGACAGGATGGCGCCCGCGAAGATGTACGGGCGCCGCCGCCCCCAGCGGGAGCGGGTGTGGTCGGTGATGTAGCCCATCACCGGGTCGATCAGCGCGTCCGACAGCCGCGGCAGGGACGCCAGCAGGCCGACCAGCGCCGGGTTCATGCCGAGGCCCAGGTTCAGGATGACGATCATCCCGCCGATGGCCGCGGCCAGCAGGTTGTTGACGAACGCCCCGAGCCCGTACGCCACCTTGTGGGCGAAGGGGATCCGGTCCTCCGGCGCCGTGGCCTGGTGGCCCGCCGCCTCCGCGCCGGGCGGGATGCGCGAGTGCCAGGCCGCCAGCGCGAGCTGCCACCAGCCGCGGAGCCGGCTGCCGACGCTCACGGCTTGTACCGGTAGACGCGCACGTAATCCACCGTCATCACCTGCGGGAAGGTCGTGGAGCCGTCGGGGGCGCCGGGGGGGCCGCCGCCCACGGCGAGGTTCAGGATCAGGAAGAAGGGCTTGTCGAACACCCAGCGGCCGGGCGGGTAGCTCCGCTTGATGCTCTGGTAGAGCGAGTCGTCCACGAACCAGTTGATCCGGTCCGGCGTCCACTCCACGGCGAAGACGTGGAAGGCGGTGTCGAAACGCCCCCCGGCCGGCAGGTCGTAGCGGCGGTAGAGGGCGTTGCCGCCGGAGTAGTTGGGCCCGTGGAGCGCGCCCTGGACGGAGCCGGGCTCGCGCCCGAAGTGCTCCATGATGTCGATCTCGCCGCTGGCCGGCCAGCCGACGGTGGGGAAGTCGGCGCCGAGCATCCAGAAGGCGGGCCAGATCCCGCGGCTCACCGGCACCTTGATGCGGGCCTCGAAGCGGCCGTAGCGCTGTTCCCGGAGCGCGCGGGTGGTGAGGCGGGCGGAGGTGTACGGCTGGCCCTGGTAGTTCTCCTGCCGCGCGGTGATGAGCAGGTTGCCCTGGCCGTCGAGCGAGGCATTCTCGGGGCGGTCGGTGTCGTACTCGAGCTGGGCGTTGCCCCAGTCGGTGCCGAGGTCGAAGCGCCAGTTCTGGGCGGAGGGGAGGGCGCCGGCGGCGCCGTCGAATTCGTCGGCCCAGGCGAGCTCGAGGTCTCCCAGGGGCTCGGGGCCGGAGAGGCAGCCGGCGAGGCCGGCGAGAAGACAGGTCAGGCCGAGTGCGGCACGGGGCATGGGGCCCTCGCAGGAGTGGTGTTAGCGGCGCCCTCCCGTCGGGAACATGGCGGGGGCGGTGAGCGCCGCGTCGAGGATCAGGGTCGCGGCACCGATGGCGATGCCTTGCGGCCCGAGCTGGCTGGTGACGATCTCGGAGGTGGCGAGCGCCTCCACGAAGGTCCGTTGTCGCACCGTCTCGCGGAGCGGCACCACCAGCCGGTCCCCGAGCCGGGTCAGGCCCCCGCCCAGGATCACGGCGGCGGGGTTGGTCAGGTTGAGCAGGCCGGCGATGGCCACGCCGAGGTGTTCGGCGACCCCGGCCACCACGGCGAGCGCCAGCGGATCGCCCGCCAGCGCGGCGTCCTCGATCCGGGCGATGCTCAGCGTCCCGGTGGCGAGCAGGCTCGCCGGATACGTGGCCCGCAGCCGCGCGGCCTGCGCCAGCAGCGCCTCGGTCCCCACGACCGTCACCAGGCAGCCGCGGTTGCCGCAGCCGCAGGGTTCGCCCTGCGGGTCGACGGAGAGGTGGCTGATCTCGCCTGCCACCCCGCGGGCGCCGCGGTAGATCCGCCCGTCCATCAGGTGCCCGAGGCCGATGCCGGTGGCCACCTTGATGAAGGCGAAGTCCGCCACCCCGCGCCCCGCACCCCACCAGTGCTCGGCCAGCGCGCCCAGGTTGGCGTCGTTGTCCACCAGCACCGGCACGCCGAACTCCGCCACCAGCTCCGGGAACCCCCCGCGGCCGCGCCACGCCGGCATGGCGATCGGCGAGAAGCGGTCGGGATGCTCGGGGTCCACCGGGCTCGGCACCGCGATGCCGATGCCCACCAGCCGCTGCCGCGGCCCGCCCCAGCGCCGCAGGCAGCGGCGGCAGAAGTCGAGCGCCATCGCGAGCGTCCCGTCGGGGTCCGAGCGCACCGGGTGATCCCCGTGCTCCCACGCCAGGATCTTGCCCCGCAGGTTGGTCAGCACCGCGGCCACGTGCGTGGCCCCGATGTCGAGCCCCAGGATCACGCAGGCATCGTCCTGGAACTCGAGGACGATGGGGCGCCGCCCGCCGCGCGAGTCGCCCACGCCGGCCTCCGCCACCAGCCGCGTGGCCAGCAGCGTGGCCGCCACCTCCGAGACGGTGGAGCGCGAGAGGTCGGTGCGCCGGGCGATCTCCGCCCGCGAGATGCGCCGCTGCTCCCAGATCAGGTGCAGCACCGCGTCGGCCAGGCTCCGGGGGCGCCCCGCCTCGGGGCGCCATGCCCCGCCGTTGCGCCCAGGTCCCTGCAGGTTCATGGCATGTCCCGGCCCGCGAAGGCCGGCCCAACCTCGTGGTCAGCGATGCAGCAGCACGTTGTCCACGAACACCGTACCGAGGCTGCCCGAAATGATCAACTGGGCGAGGTGGCCCCGGGTCGTGAGGTTGGTGAAGCTGGCGAGCGGCAGGTCCAGCCGGACCCAGCTGCCGGTGGCCAGCGCGGGGCTCGTGGCGGCGGAGAGCGTCAGCTCGTGCTCCACGTCATCGCCCCCGCCGAAGCCGCCATCGGCGCCGAAGTCCACCAGCTTCACCTTGAAGACGGCGGGCGCCCCGGTGGCGTCCGGGGTCCAGATGTCCATCAGGAAGTGCGTCATCGCGGTGGCGTTCACCGGGGCGCTGGTGAACTCGATGCCCGCGAAGACCAGGTTGCTGTACTTCTTGACGTCGTTGCCGGCCACCTGCAGGTCGGCCACGTCCGCCACGTCCCACCCCGCCGACCAGGTGTCCACGGGCACGTTCGTGTAGCTGTTGCTGAACAGCGAGATCACGTCCGCCGGCGCGAAGCCCGGGGCCGCCGCCGGCGCCGCTGGCGTGGTCGGCGACGCCACCGCGTAGAAGTAGATGTTGTCCACGAACACCGTCGGCAGGGTGCCCGAGATGATGAACTGCGCCAGGTGGGCCCGGTTGACGAGCCCGGCGAACGCGGTCATCGGCACGTCGATGCCCACCCAGGCGCCGGTGGCCAGCGCGGGGCTGGTGGCCGAGGTGAAGGTCAGCTCGTGCTCGGTGTCGTCCCCGCCGCCGAAGCTCCCGTCGGCGCCGAAGTCCACCAGCTTCACCTTGAAGCTCGCGGCCGCCGTCGGATCGGGGGTCCAGAGGTCCATGTGGAAGTGCGTCATGGCGGACGCATCCACCGGGGTGGTGGTGAACTCGACCCCGGCGAAGACCAGGTTGCTGTACTTCTTCACGTCGTCCCCGGCCACCTGGAGGTCGGTCACGTCCGCCTGGTCCCACACCGCCGACCAGGTGTCCACCGCCGCGTTGGTGTACGCGTTGCTGAAGAGCGACACCACGTTGCCGGCCGGCGCCGTGGGCGTCGGCGCGGCCACGGCCGGGGCCGACGGGGCGGACGCCGTGTACAGGTACACGTTGTCCACGAACACGGTGCCGAGCGTGCCCGAGATGATGAGCTGCGCCAGGTGGCCCCGGGTGGTGAGGCCGGTGAAGGCCGAGAGTGGCACGTCGAGGCCCACCCAGCTGCCGGTGGCCAGTGCCGGGTTCGTCGCCGAGGTGAAGGTGAGCTCGTGCTCCACGTCGTCCCCGCCGCCGAAGCCGCCGTCGGCGCCGAAGTCCACCAGCTTCACCTTGAAGCTCGCCGCGGCCGTCGGGTCGGGCGTCCAGATGTCCATGTGGAAGTGGTCCATCGCCGCGGCGTTGACCGGCGCGGAGGTGAACTCGATCCCGGCGAAGACCAGGTTGGTGTAGCGCTTGGTGTCGTTGCCCGCCACCTGGAGGTCGGTCAGGTCCGCCTGGTCCCAGGCCGCCGACCAGGTGTCCACCGGCACGTTGGTGTAGGCGTTGCTGAAGAGCGAGATCACGCTGCCGCTCGCCACCGCCGGCGTCGGCGCGGCCACCGAAGGCGCGGCCGGCGGCGGCGGGGCGGCGCCGGCGTAGAAGTACACGTTGTCGAGGTACACCGTGCGGCTGGACCCCGCGAGGATGAGCTGGGCCAGGTGCGCCTTGCTGGCCAGCCCCGGGAACGAGGCGAGCGGCAGGTCGAGGCTGTTCCAGGCCCCCGTCTGGAGGCCCGGCGTGGTTCCCGGCGTGAGCGACAGCTCGTACTCCGAGTCATCCCCGCCGCCGAAGACGCCGTTGGCGCCGAAGTCCACCAGCTTCACCTTGAGGACGGCGGCGTCCAGCAGCCACGCGTCGAGGTGCAGGTGGGTCATCGCCGAGGCGTTGACCGGGGCCGAGGTGAACTCGATGCCCGCGAAGGTCAGGTTGGTGTACTTCTTGGCGGCATCGCCGCCGATCGTCACGTCGGCCACGTCCGCCTGGTCCCACACCGCCGACCAGGTGTCCACCGCCACGTTGGTGTACGCGCCGCTGAAGAGGGAAATGACGTCGGCCGGCGCCTCGTCCGGCGTCGGGGCGGCGCCGGTCGGCGGGAGCCCCACGGTGAGCGTCACCGCCCCCGTGGCCGGCGTCGTGCCGAGCAGGGCGGTGATGTCGGCGGCGCCCGGGCCCACGATGCTCACGATCGCGTCGCCGTCCACCGTGGCCACCGCCTGGTCCGAGGACTCGAAGGTGAAGTACTGCGGCGCCACGCCAAGGACCTGGTCCACGCCGCCCACCGCGAAGGTCACCGTGGTCCCGCCGAGCCGCAGCTGGGAGCCGACCTCGTCCACGATCGTGTCGGGGGCCAGCGCCGGCCGCGGGTTGCTGATGGTGCCCACCGTCTCGAACTGGATGTCGTCGAGCCAGATCTCCGCGCCCACCCCGGCCTCCGGCCCCTCGGCGAGGAAGAAGAGCCCCGCCTCCTGGGTCAGCTTGGAGGCGAGCGGGATCGGGATGACGTAGCGCTGCCAGGTGGTGGAGAGGGCCAGGCCGGCCTGCTGGGCGGTGAAGCGGGAGGTGCCGGTGTTGTCGTTGCCGAGGCCCGCCACGTCCAGCGTCAGCGGGCGGCTCGCCTTGGCCCAGAAGGTGAGGGCGTTGTAGCTCGTCAGGTCCCGGGGCACGTTGGCCACGAAGGCCCCGCCCGCGTAGCCGCCGGTCGGGTCGCCCGCGTCGGGGACGGTGATCCGCAGGCTCACCGTCCCGGTGTGCGCCGTGCTGCCATCCTCGGAGAGGGCGTCGAGCTTCGAGCCCCCGAAGGCCTGGAAGCCGACCCCGCTCGTGAATCCTTCGGCGAAGACCCCCGCATCCGACGGGAAGGGCGCCGGGCCCAGCGTGTCGGTGTCGCGGGCGCAGGCGAGTCCGGCCCACAGGAGGCTGGCCAGCGCGGCGCCCCGGGCGATGGAGACGGTACGAGACATGGGCTCGCTCCGAAGTGACGATTGGGAAGCGCCGGGGGAAGGCAGGCCCCGCCGTGGGGTCCCGGCTTTGTTCGTTGACCGAACAAAGTATGGGGCTGGGGGACAGAACTGTCAAGCGGGCCTGGCGCTGGTCACCGGCCCGGGAACCACGGGGGCCTGCCGGGGTTGCCCGGGCCCCGTGACGGCAAGCGGGCCCCATCGCTTCCCCGCCATCCTATCTTGTTGCCCCATGTCCCTCTCCCCCCTGGTGCTCCAGGCGCTCCTCCTTGTGGCCACACTCGCCGCGCTGGCCGCCCCCTCGCGCCGGGGGATCGCGGGCGCGCTCATCCTGGCGCTGGCCAGTGCGGGGCTGCTGGTGGCGGGCGGCCCGGAGTGGGCTCTCGGGCAGCTCGAGCCCCGCAATGCCGGGATCAGCGCCGGGCTCGTGCTCTTCGGGGTGGCGCTGCTGGTGGCCGGCGCGCTGCTCGGCAGCAGCCGGGCCACGCGGCGCGGTCCCGCCCTGGCCCTGCTCGCCCTGGGGGTGGTGGCGGCGCTGGCCCCGGTGGTCCCGCTGGCCCGGCAGGGCGGGGCGGGGGTGACACTCGCCGCCTTCGCCGGCTTCACGGTGGCCACGCTGGTTCTCGGGGTGTTCGGGCCGTTCCTGCGGATCGGGGCGGCGGTGCGCTGGCTCGAGGCGAGGGTGGGCACCGCCCCGGCATCCGCCGAGTCCGCGGGCCAGCTGGCGGCTGGCGCCCTGCTGGCCGTCGGTGCCCTGCTCGTCCCCGGCGCCCATGGGCTCATGGCCTGTGCGGTGGCCACGGCACTCCTCGGCCTGTGGCGCTGGTGGCGGGCCGGCCCGAACCGTGGCACGGGGCCGCTCGCCTCGGGCCTGCTGGCGCTCGGCCTGCTGCTCTTTGCGTGGTGGTACCTCACCCGGGTGGCGGGTGACACGTCGCTCCGGCTGGCCGACCTCGCGGAGGGGCCGTTCAGTCCGGCGTTCGAGCTGTCCGCCTCGGTGCCGCTCGCCCTCGCAGCCTGGGCGCTGCTTGGCCTGCTGCCCTTTCATCGCGGGCGGCTGGGGGACTGGGCCCCGGTGGTGGGAGGCGCCCTGCTGGTCCGCCTCGTTGCCGTGGCGCTGCCGAGCGGCCTGGTGCATTGGCAGCCGCTGCTCTACCTGCTGGGGACGCTCGCCGCGTGGCATGCGGTGGCCACCCGGCGCCTGGACGAGGGCCTCGGGGCACTCGCCGCCCTGGGCCTGGCGAGCGCGGCGCCGCAGGCGGGGTGGGCGGGACTCGGGCTCGCGGCCCTTCTGGGGCTCGTGGGGCTGGCCGGCCTGGCGCGCTCGCGGCCGCTGGCGGAGGCGCTCACCGGGGTGGCGTGCGCGGCTGGGGCGGTGCTGCTCGTGCCCGCGGTGGGCGGCGGCCTGGCCACCGAAACGCTCTACACGGTGCTCACGGTGCTCGGCGCCAGCGCGCTGGCGTGGCTGTCCGGCGGTGAAGACGCCGCGGGAGTCCCGCTCCGGGCCGGGTGAGGCGGGGGGCGGAGGCCGCGGCGCCGAGCCCGCGGGCGCCGCCCTTTCACGCCCGCGCGAGGGCCGCGCGCACCCGTGGCCGACGCTCCGGCCCGAGGCTATGTTCCGGGCCCGCTGTCCGGGCCAGAGTCATCTCTCGACGCATTGAGGAGTCCCCATGGCGCACGCGCTTCCCCCGCTGCCCTACGATTACACCGCGCTGGAGCCGCACATCGACGAGCAGACGATGCGGATCCACCACGACA
>CAZRCT010000070.1:0-18402 GCA_964598655.1 uncultured Gemmatimonadaceae bacterium | reverse complement strand
CGTCCGCACCACGTGGAGCCCCGCCCACACCAGCGGCACCATCGCCACCGCGAGCCCCGCGTCCTGCAGCCGGAGCAGGAGCAGGGTCTCGGGCAGGCGGAGCAGCACCAGCAGTGCCAGCGCGAGCACGGGCGGCCAGAACCCGGGGGGGTGCCGCACCGGCGCATCCGCCCCGGGCACGGGGTCCGGGCCGCGGACCGCGTGCGCAGGCGCCCCGCGCAGCACCACCGCCAGCACCACCGCCGCCGCGATCCCCGGCAGGACGCTGGCCATGAGCACCTGGCGCGTCCCCCAGCCGCGGCTCAGCAGCCACCACGCGAGGAGCGATCCCGGCACCGAGCCGAGGTGATCCGCCATGCGGTGATAGCCATACGCCCGCCCCCGCAGCGCCGGCGGAGTCACCTCGGCGATCAGCGCATCGCGCGGCGGCGTGCGAAACCCTTTCCCCAGGCGGTCCACCACGCGGAGCCCCACCACCTGCCACGCCGCCCCCGCCATGGCGATGACGGGCCGGATGAGCGCCGCCAGCCAGTACCCGCCGAGAACGAGCGGCTTGCGCCGTCCCGGGCGGTCGGACCAGCTGCCCGCCAGCCACTTGGTGCCGGCGGCGGCGAGGTCGGCGGCGCCGTCCAGCGCGCCGAGCATGGTGGGGCTCCCGCCCAGCGTCCCGACCACGAAGGCGGGAAGCAGCGGGTAGACCATCTCGCTCGCGAAATCGTTGAGCAGGGAGACGAGGGCGAGGCCCTTGACCGTCGGGGAGATGCGCGCGGGGGGCGCCGAGTCGGGCATGACCGGGAGGAGCCGGGAGGTCAGGTCTCGTCGAGGCCCATCCCCCAGCGGATGAGGGACACGGGGAGGCCGCCGTACTGGAGCACCGACTCGTGGAACTGGCGGAGCGGCGCCGAGGCGCCCGCCTGCGCCCGCCACGCCTCACGGAGCGCGAGGAACTCCCGCCGCCCCACCGCGTAGCAGAGCTGGTAGGTGGGCCACGCGCAGTACCGACTCACCTCGGCGGTGGCGCGGCCGCGGTCCATGGCCACCCGGTCCACCAGCAGGTCCACCGCCTGCTCCGGCGTCATGCCGCGGGTGTGGAGCCCCACGTCGAGCACGATGCGCACCGCGCGCCACAGCAGGTGGAGCCGCTGGAAGAGCCGCTCCTCGAGCGAGGCGTAGAAGCCCTGCTCGGCCATGAGCTCCTCGCAGTAGAGCGCCCAGCCCTCGACGTTCACGGGCGTCCAGGTCACCCGCCGCACGTCGCTCGGCAGCCGGCGCGCGGTGACCAGCTGCAGGTGATGGCCCGGCCACGCCTCGTGCACCGCGGTGGCGCCGATCTCGTGCAGCGAGTAGCCCGCGGCCGCGGCCTCGCCCGGGGCGGGCGGCGTCACGAAGAAGCGCCCCACCCGCTCCCCCCCGTAGATGGTGGGCGGCACGTAGGCCGCGAACGGCATGAGCGGCCGCAGGAAGGGCGGCGTCTCCAGCACGTCGAGCCGGCCCTCAGGGATGGGCATGAGGTCACGCGCCAGCAGGAAGTGACGGGCCCGCTCACAGGCATCGTGGAAGTGGCCCACCACGTCGCCGGCCACCGGCGCCTGCACCCGGAGCCGCTCCACCAGGACCTTCCACGACACCGTCGGATCGAGCTGGCGGGCCAGCGCCGTGACCTCGGCCTCCACCTCGTCGGCCAGGTGGAGCCCGTAGCGGTACAGCTCGGGCGCGCCGGCCATGAGGGCGTGCTCATGGTGGAGCCGGCGGTTGAACTGCTCCTCCCCGATGGCAAAGGAGAGGTCGTCGTGGTGCGCGCGCAGCTCGCCGCGGAGCGCCAGCGCAAAGCGGCTGAGCGCCGCCTCCGCCTCGGCCAGCACGGCGTCGAGCATCATGCCGTCGCCCTCCGCGCCCGCGCGGGCCATGGCGCCCGCGTCCGCCAGCAGGCGGGGCCCGGCCTCGGCCAGCTGGGCAGCGGTGTCGAGGAAGATCCGCGGCGGCTCGCTCAGCGTCTCGCGGGCCGCCTTGAGGAAGCCCGGGATGGCCTGGAGCCGGCCCGTGAGGCTGGCGGTGCGGGCGGCGGGGGAGAGGTCTTCGCGGCGGAGGGTGGCGTGGAGGGCGTCGTACAGGTGGGAGAGCCAGAAGCCGGGATTGTGGACCTGCGGCTTCTCCTTCTCGAACCGCGCGATGGTGATCCGCACCTCGTCCAGGAACGCCGTGCGGTCGATCTCCTCCTGCTGCTCCTCCACCTCGAGCGTCTCCGCCGCCGTGGCGATGGCCTTGAGCGCCGCCAGGTGGTTGCGCACCGTGTCCCCGGAGAAGTCGCCCAGGCGGTGGTCGTAGGCGGCCACGCCGGCCGCGGTGGCGTCGGCGGGGTCGAAGTGCCAGCGGGCGTCGAGGTAGGAACGGTAGAGGTCGGCGGTCCCGGTCATGGCCACAACTTACCGGTGTCCGGGGATCGGGGGAATGAGCGGGGACCGGCCCCGCCATTGGGCCCCTAGCCCGGGGGAGCCCGCCCTCACAACTTTCCCGCCCGCACTCCCCGACCCCGGATTCCATGTCGCTCGAACTCGACCAGGCCACCATGCAGCGCCTCGGCCGCCTGGTAGCCGACCACGTGGCCCGCCACCTGGCCTCCCTGCGCGACCAGCCCGCCTCCCGCGTCCTGTCGCGCGCCCAGGCCGAGCGGCTGGTGGCCACGCCCCCGCCGGCGGCGGGCCAGCCGGTGGAGGCGCTGCTCGAGACCCTGACCGAGCGCGTCTTCCCCTACCACGCCCGGGAGCCCCACCCGGGCTTCCTGGGTTACGTGCAGGGCTGCCCCACCTTCCCCGCCATCCTCGGCGACTGGCTGGCCACGGGCTACAACTTCTTCGCCGGCGCCTGGGGGGTCTCGAGCGGGCCCACCATGCTCGAGGTGACGGTGCTGGAGTGGTTCCGCCAGTGGCTGGGCCTCCCGGCGGGGACGGGCGGCCTGCTCACCTCCGGCGGCTCCACGGCCAACCTCATGGCGGTCATCGCCGCCCGCCACGCCGTGGCCGGGGACGACCCGTCGCTGCTGCCGCGCCTCACGGTCTACGCCTCCGACCAGGCGCACAGCTCGCTCATCCGCGCCGCGTGGATCGCGGGCATCCCGCGCGCCAACGTCCGCATCCTGCCGAGCGACGCCGAGTGGCGGCTGCCGCCGGCGCTGGTGGCCCAGGCCATCGGCGCGGACCGCGCGGCCGGGCTCCACCCGCTCATGATCCTCGCCACCGCCGGCACCACCAACACCGGCGCCACCGATCCGCTCCCGGACCTCGGCCGGCTCGCGGCCCGCGAGGGGATGACGCTGCACGTGGACGGCGCCTACGGCGGCTTCGCCGCGCTCTCCGCCACCGGCCGCGCCCAGCTCGGCGACCTGAGCGGCGTGGACAGCCTGAGCCTCGACCCGCACAAGTGGCTCTACGTGCCCTTCGAGTGCGGCTCGCTCCTCGTGCGCGACCCGGAGCGCCTCCGCGCCGCCTTCCACATCCTCCCCGACTACCTTCGCGACCTCGACGTGGCCGGCGGCGAGGTCAACTTCGCCGACTACGGTGAGCAGCTCACCCGCTACAACCGCGCCCTCAAGGTGTGGATGGGGGTGAGCGCCTGGGGCACCGACGCCCTCGCGCGCGAGATCGATGGCGGCATCCATCGCGCCGAACTCGCGGCGGACCTCGTCCAGCGGAGCCCCGCCCTCGAGCCCCTCTCCCCGGCCCGCCTCGGCATCACCTGCTTCCGCCCCCGCCGCGCGGGCGCGTCGCCGGAAGAACTCGACGCGCTCACCCAGCGGGCCCTCGAGCGCATCAACGGCGCCGCCAACTTCTTCATCTCCACCACCCGCCTCCGCGGCCGCCAGGCGCTCCGCATCTGCTGCTGCGGCTGGCGCACCACCGACGCGGACATCGCCCGCCTCATCGCCGAGGCCGAGGCGGCGGCAGGCTGAGGCGGGCTCGCCTGCGGCCCGTGCGCGGGCCGGCTGGTGGTGTGAGTCAACGCAGAGGCGCAGAGGGCGCGGAGGAATGGCAACTGCAAAACCACAGAGGCACAGAGGACACGGAGGGCACAGAGAACTGCCCTGGGATGGTGGGCTCATCGCAGGGTGAGTCCGTGATGTTGTTGTGGGCGTGAGTTCGGGTCCGGCAACGCCCCCGGCCTGCCGCGGAGCCCCACCCAAAAACCTCAGAGCCCGGGTCGGCAACGCGCCGATCCGGGCTCGATCCCTCCGTGACCTCTGTGTCCTCTGTGCCTCTGTGGTTCCGCAGTTCCTCCGCGCCCTTTGAGCCTCTGCGTTGAGCACGCAGGCGCCGGTGCTACCGACGCCGCCGGCGACGCTCCCCTACCCCGCCACGACCTCGCAGTCATCACCGAGCGTCATGGCGCCCTTCACGCCCTTGAGCTGCACCCGGTTGCCGAGGAGCGAGTGGTGCACCGCGCTGTCGGCGATGACGCAGCCCTGCCCGATCATGGCGTGCTCGATGCGGCTGTTCCGCACCCGGGTCCCCGCCTCGAGCGTCACGTTGGGCCCGATCTCGCTCGACTCGATGACGACGCCGTCCTCGATGTACACCGGATCATGGATGGTGACGCCGGGGAACTCCCGCCGCCGCGCGCCGCCCGTCTTGAGCAGGATCTCGTTGCTCTCGAGCAGCGTGTCCAGCTTGCCGCAGTCGTACCACCCGCCCACCTCGGCGGTGAGGATCCTGCGGCCGTGCTCGATCATGTGCTGGAAGGCGTCGGTCAGGTAGTACTCGCCCTTGTTCGCGGGGCTCGCCAGGGTGTGGTCGATGCCCGCCCACAGCGCCGCCGTGTCCCTGATGTAGTAGAGCCCGATGTTGGCCAGCTTGCTGATGGGCGTGGAGGGCTTCTCGACGATCTTCGTCATGTAGCCGTCCTTGTCCGTCACCACCACGCCGAAGCGCTGGTAGTCCTCCACCTCCTTGGCCCAGATGATCCCGTCCGCCGTGGTGCGGTTGATGAGCGTCAGGTCGGCCTCGAAGACGGTGTCCACGAAGATGATCAGCACCGGCTCCTTCACGTAGGGCCGCGCCAGGTTCACCGCGCCCGCCGTGCCGTCCTGCACCCGCTGCTCGATGAAGCGCGACGGGTACTTGTAGCGCGCCCGCGCGTACGCCTCCACCTGCTCCTTCAGGTGCCCCGTGATGAAGATGAGCTCCGAGACGTCGAGCCCCGCGAGCCGGTCCATCACGTAGTCCATCACCGGCCGGCCCGCCACCTTGAGCATCGGCTTCGGGACCAGGTGCGTGTGGGGGCGGAGGCGGGTGCCCTTGCCGGCCAGCGGGATGATCACCTGCATGCGGGGTCAGCTCCTTCCGTAGCGGTCCGAGAGGCGCACCAGGTCGTCGAGCTCGGGCGTCGAGGCCTCGAGTACGTCCGTGTCCACGACCGCCTCGATCTGGTGGATGAGCTTCGCGGGGATGTGCACCGACTCGCCGGCCCGGAAGGGACGCTCGGTGCGCGCCTCGCCCGTGCGGAGGATCAGCTCCCCGCGGAGCACGTGCATCGTCTCGTCCTTCTGGTTGTGGTACTGCAGGCTCAGCACGTGGCCCGCCTTCACGTGGAGGATCTTGCCCACGTAGCGGTCGGTCCGGGCCCAGATGAGCTCGTACCCCCACGGCTTGTCCACCCGGTACGGCACGTCGGCCATCACCCCTCCAGGGGCCTGAGGATAAACGACGAGGGCCGGGTGATGCAGGCGCGCACGCACACCCCGCAGCCCACACAGCCCTCCGCCTTGAGCACCGGGTGCCCGTCGGCGTCGATCGCGAGCGCCGCCTCCCCCATCGGGCAGGCATCGGCGCACGCCTGGCACCGGGTCCCCTGGAAGGTGACGCAGCGCTCCGGCACGAACTCCAGCGCCGCAAGACGATACCCAGCCCAGCCGTCGGGCGGGAGGGTCAGCGCCCCCGTGGGGCACGCCCTGGCGCAGGGCATGTCCCGGCAGGCCACGCACGCCTGCAGCCACGGGTCGATGTAGGGGGTCCCGGTCCCAAGCCCCTCGTCCGGCGGCACCCGCCGGAGCGCAAAGGGTGGACAGGCCTGGATGCAGAGGTCGCACCGGGTGCAGGCCGCCAGGAACCCCACCTCGGGCAGCGCCCCCGGCGGCCGGAGCCGCCGCTCCCCCCCGCGCATCACCGTGGCCTCGGCGTTGGCCATGATCTGGTCAAACGCCTTGCCCACCGTGGCGCGGAACAGGTCGCGCCGGTCGGGGATGCCGGGGAAGAGGTTGTTGAACGCCATCAGGAACTCAGAACCCCGGCTCGAAGCTGAAGAGCCAGCGGAAGCCGGCCTTCTCCTTCGTGGCGTCGGCGTCCTGCGCAAACACCGGCCGGTTGACGTACAGCGGCACGTCGAACCGCGTGGTGAACACCGTCTGCCCGATCCGGTGCTCGGCCCGCAGCCCCACGCCGGCGTCGAAGGCGAAGTCGAACGGCCGCTCACCGATGGGCTGCCCCGCGTCCGCGAAGACGCCGAGGCTCACCCGCTGGAACAGCTTCTTCCCGGCCCGGAGCAGCAGCGTCCGCTCGATGTCCACGTTGGCCGCCACCAGCGCCTCGGCCGAGAGCGACGGGTCGAAGGCTCGGAGGTTGCCGCCGCCGGTCATGTGGTAGTTCACGTCGGGCCGCACCAGCAGCGCGCCGGTGGAGCGGAGGAACGGATTGGAGAACCGCTCCAGCGGGTCCGCGCCCGCCAGGTAGATCTGCCGCTGCTTGGCCGGGACCCCGTTCTCCCCGGTGGCCACGCCGCCGAAGAGGCGGAAGCCGTAGCGCATCTTGTCGCGCACGCGGCGCGTGGCCGTCAGCTCGAAGGTGCCGCGGCCGTAGAACGGCTCCAGGTCCGCGCGGCCCGTGGCCGTGGCCAGCCCGCGGCGGTTGTACGCCAGGCCGCCGCCCGCCGAGACGCTGGCGCCGAGGGCCCAGCCGTCGCGCGTGTCGGTGACGCCGGCGGAGAGCATCCCCTCCACCGTGCCCGCGTCCTCCCACTGCCCCCGGTCCAGGTAGCGGAAGTCGTCCGGCTGGAGCCAGGTGAGTGAGGCGCCGTAGCGATGCACCGGCCCGCTCCGCATGCTGGCGCGCGAGGTCTGCTCCACCGCCACCCGCCCCCCGAAGCGCCCCTCGAGGTTCCAGAACTCGGCCGTCTGCCGCTGGCCCTGGTGCCGCAGCCAGGTGGGGTTCTGGACCTTCACCTGGTACACGCGGTCGGAGACGTCGTCGTCGCTCTCCCAGCTGGTGCCCCACGCGAAGATGGCCGAGTTCTGCTCGAAGCGGCCGAAGTAGTTCTCCCGCGTCCTGAGGCCCAGCGTGATGCCGGCCGCGTCGTTGTACCACGCCACCGGGAGCCAGCCCTCGGTGCGGTGGTCGCGCGCGGTGCGCTCGCTGAACCAGGTGTCGAGGTAGTGCTCGCGCTTCGGCTCCCGGGTGGCGCCGAGCCAGCCGCGGCGCCAGGCGTTATTGAGCATGTTCCAGTCGCGGGTCCGGAGCCGGGGGTCGAGCAGCACCTGCTTCGGCTTCGACCGGGTGGCCACCACCACCCGCTCCGACGGCGCCAGGCCCTCGGTGCGGACCATCGCCGTGTCCCGGTCGCCGAGCACCCACACCTCCACCGGCATCCGGCCGTCCTCGAGCCGCTTCACCTCCACCAGCGTCTCCCAGCCGTCGCCCACGCGGCGCGGCTTCACCTCACCGAGCTTGTAGTCCACGAGGTCGGTGGTGTGGAGCGCCTGGCCGAAGAAGGGCGCGAGGTTCATCCCCGACACCTCCTCCGCCACCGCGTGGAACGCCGCCTCATCCACGTGCTTGAGCTTCCAGCGGTCGTAGAAGGTGCGGAGGATCCGCGCCATCGCCGCATCGCCCACGATGTAGCGGAGCTGGTGGAAGAACAGCTCTCCCCGGGTGTAGATGCTCGTGTTGTAGGTGGCGAAGTCGCGGTAGCTGTAGGCGGGAATGCTCACCGGGTCGGACAGGCCGGCGAGGTCGAGCCCCGTGATGAACGGCTCCGTGAGCAGGAACTCGTCCCGGTGCTGCGTGGCCTCGCTGTAGAGCGCCCCCTGGAACTCGGAGAAGCCCTCGTCGAGCCACCCCTCCAGCCACTCGTTGTTGGCCAGGATGCCCTGCGTGTAGTTGTGCCCGAGCTCGTGGATGATGAGGCCCTGCGACGCCGAGCCGTTGTGCATCATCATGGGGAACTCGGTGCCGCCGCCGTCAATGCGGTGCACCATGGTGATCTGCGGCCAGGCGTACTTGCCGTACACCTGGTCCAGCCACTGCAGCGCCTTCACCGTGCGGCCCGTCCCCACCCCGCCGCCCCAGCTCTGCTCGTCGCCCGGGCGGTAGAGGACGTGGACCCCGATCCCGTTCCAGGCGGTGCCCTCGTACAGGTACTGCGGGTTCATCGACAGCGCCCAGTGGTGGACGTCCTCGGCGTACCACACCACCGTCTTCCGCTGCGCCGCCCCCGGCGGCACCGCCACGTCCCGCGGCTCGCCGGTCTGGCGGATGCAGCGCGTCCCCACCGTCGAGTACTTCGGCGCGTTGGGGTAGTAGCCGCGCTGGTAATCGATGGGCCGGTCCGGGACGCGGTTGGCCTTGTCCCACCCCGGGTCGCCGCAGATCGGGACGCCGGTGGCGCCCATCACCTGGTCGCTCGGCACGTCGAGCTCCACGAGGTAGGTGCCCCACTCCCCGTAGAACTCGCCCGCCGGCTCCAGGGGGCGCTCCTGCCAGCCGTGCCGGTCGTACACCACCACCTTGGGATAGGAGTGGGCAAAGTCGAAGGCCCGCCCCCGCCGCCCCTGCCGCCGCGCCACCGTCGAGGGCCGCGCGTCCCAGCGCATGGTCACCACCATCGAGTCGCCGGGCGCGAGCTTCCGGGGCAGCAGGAAGCGGACGATGGTGCTGTCCGGCGCCAGCGGCCAGAGCGCCGTCACCGGCGTCCCGTCAACCGCCACGTCGCTGACGTGGTTGAACCCGTAGTCCGGGTCCTTGAGGTCGTTGAACCGGCGGTTCCGCTCCACCGAGTCGCGGTCGGCCCAGCGGGAGCCGGGCCGGAAGGCGTTGAGGTGCAGGTGGAACGCGATGCGGTCGAGCGTGTCGGGCGAGTTGTTCACGTAGCGCAGCCGCTGCGTGCCCGCCAGCACCCCGGCCGCCTCGTCCAGCGAGGCCGAGATCTCGTAGGCCACCCGCTGCTGCCAGTAGGGCGCCACGGGCGCCGGCGCGGCCTGCACCGCGAGGAGAGAAAGGAGAGGAAGCATGCCCAATGATACCATGAAAGGGGGGTGGGTCGGGACTCGGGACAAGCGGGAAATCAGCGGTATGACGCAACCCGAGGACCCCAGGTTGCGCCGCGTCGCCCGGTGGGCGGTCCGCGAAAGCCAGATGGGGCCCCCGGTGGACCGCGTGGTCGCGTCACCGGGGGCCCCATCTGTCTATTGCGGGCCGAGCCCGCGATCACACCAGCTACCGCGCCAGCAACTGCCGCCGCAGCAGCGTCATCCGCCGCCGCACCGACCCGTCGAACACCCGGTCGCCCACCCGCACGATGACGCCGCCCAGGATGGACGGGTCCTCGTGGAAGTGCGGCAGCACCTGCTTGCCGATCACCTGCGTGAGCCGCGCCGCGATCTGCTGCCGCAGCGCCTCATCCACCGGCCGCGCCACGGTGACCGCCGCGCGCACCCGGTTGAGCTTCTGGTCCACGAGGCCCTCGTACGCGCGCGCCATCTCCGCGAACAGCCCCTGCCGGCCCCGCTTCACCACGGCCGTCAGGAACAGCACGAACTCCCGCGGCGCCGAGCTGAGCGCGCTCGCGAGCAGGCTCGCCTTCTGGGCCTTGGTCACCCGCGGCGACATGAGCACCGCCTCCACCGACGGCGCCGCGGCAATGCCGTGCGCCACCGCGTCGAGGAGCGCCCCGTACGCCTCGGCCTGCCCACCCTTCTCGCCGAGCTGGAACAGCGCCTCGGCGTAGTTGAGGGCGACGGTCTCGCTCCTCACTTGGCCTTCTCCAGCGACGCCAGGTACGTCTCGACGAGGGCGCGGTCACTGCCGCCGTCGAGCCGCTGGCCGATCAGCTTGGAGGCCGCCGCGAGCGACAGGTCCACCGCCTCGCGGCGCAGGTCCGTGAGCGCCTTGTCCCGCTCCGCCTGGATCTCCCGGCGGGCGCGGGCCATCAGCTCGTCCTGCTCCTGGCGCGTCTTCTCCACCGCCGCGGCCCGCTCCTTCTCGGCCGCGGACTTGGCCTCGGCCACCATCGCCTGCGCGGCCGACTTGGCCTCGGCCAGCGCCTTCTGGTTCTGCTCCAGCAGCGCCCGGGCCTCGGCGTTGGCCTTCTCGGCCTCACCGAGCTGCCGGGCGATGGTCTGCTCGCGCTCCTCGGTGGTCTTGAGGATGGCGGGATAGGCGAACTTCGCCAGCACCACCATCAGGACGATGAAGACGATCCACGTCCAGAAGAACAGGCCGAAGTTCACCTCGAACGGGCTGACCGGCCCGGCGTGCGTCCCCTCTTCGAGGAGCGCGAGCAGCATCGTGTGCATGGGTACCCGCGTCCGGGCTTACTTGATCAGCTTGAAGAGGAGCGCGAACACCAGGGCGATGATCGTGGCGCCCTCGAGCAGCACCGCGATCAGCAGGCCGGCGCCGCGGATGTCGCCCGCCGCCTCCGGCTGGCGCGCGATCGACTCGGCCACCTGGCCGCCGATGCGGCCGAGGCCCAGGCCCGCGCCGATCACGGCGAGACCGATGGCCAGGCCCGCGCCGAGAAGCCCGTAATCCGCACCCGCCGCCGCCGCGGCCTCCTGCACCAGCGCAATCATGCTCAGCATGTCCAGCTCCAGGTAGTAGATGGGAGATGTCGTGAGGGGCGGCCCGTGAGCCGCGCTGCATCCGCCGGCCGCCACCGGGTCTCCCGGCCCGGTGCGTCACCGTGGTCCGCCAGCGCCCGTGAGGGCAGCGGACTTCGCCCGCCATTCGGCTGGGCTACAGGTCCCGGCGGCCGGATGCCGCCCCCGGGACGGGACTCTGCCTAGTGCTCGTGCTGCATCAGCCCGATGAACACCGAGCTGAGCAGGGCGAAGACGTACGCCTGCAGCAGCGCCACGATGAGCTCGAGCAGCATGATGCCCACCACCAGCGCCACCGTCAGGAACCCGATGCCGTACGCCGCCGCGCCGAGGCTCCCGAACAGGAACACGATGCCGAAGAGCGACAGGATCACGAAGTGGCCGGCCGTCATGTTGCCGAAGAGACGGACCGCCAGCGCAAACGGCTTCACCAGCTTGCCCAGCACCTCGATCGGCGACATGAAGATCGAGAGCGCCACCGCCCCCGGGCCGTGAAGGCCGGGGAAGTGCGGGAAGATCGTGGCCAGGTACCCCTTGGGCCCCAGCTTGATCAGGCCGCCGATCTCGATCACGAAGAACACGATGATCGCGAGCGCGGCCGTCACGGCCAGGTTGCCCGTCGGCGACGAGCCGTACGGCAGCAGGCCGAGCAGGTTGCTGTAGAGGATGAAGAAGAAGAGCGTGATGATGAGCGGCGCGAACTTGGCCCCATCGTGCCCGATGTTCGCGATGGCGATGTCGTTCCGCACCCAGAGGACCAGGCCCTCGATCGCGCCCGTGAACCCCTTCGGCGCCCGCGACCCCGCCTGCTGCCTGGCCAGGCCCCGCGCCGCCACCAGCATGGTGACGAGCACCAGGAACGCCGCGATCAGCATGAACACGACGTGCTTCGTCGGCGACAGGTTGAGCGTCATCCCCGCGACGTGCACGTCCGGCCAGCGCGGCAGGTGGATCGTCGCGAACGGGTAGAGGTCGATCGTCCAGGCGTCCGCCGTGTGGTGGAGCACCATCTCGCCCACGTTCAGGGGCTCTTGCAGCATCATCATCGCGCCAGCCTTACCTCGAGAAAAAGCAGCGGGATCACCACCGCGACGTAACCGAGACCCGTGGGCAGCGGCGGGAAGAGCGCCCGGTTCCAGAGCACGAGCCCCAGGAACACGAAGATCCCCGCCATCCGGAGCGCCATCCCCACGCCGACGCCCTTGAAGAACTCCGCGGTGCCGCGCCCCGCCATCCCCCGCTGGAGCGCCCGCGCCGCCACCACCTCGATGCCCGTGGCCACCACGCCCATCACCAGCACCGGCACCAGCGCCACCGGACCCTGCCAGAGGACGAGCGCGCCGGCGGCGGCGAGCGTGAGCACCACCCCCGCGGCGAGCACCTTGCTCACTTCTGGTGCTCCTTCCGGTACTGCGCCTCGTCTTGCTTGAGCTTGAGGTACACCCACACGAAGCTGAGCACGGACCCGCCGATCGCCCCGATGATGAGGAACAGCGGCAGGGTGCCGAGCCACCGGTCCACGAGCCAGCCCAGCCCCGTGAACATCACGATCCCGCCAGCGAACGTCATGCCCATCGAGACGTACTTGTAGCCCGTCCCGAGCGCTCGGCCGGCTGGCTCCTTGGGCTCCATAAGCCGGGGAAAGGTAGCGCTTGTGAAATATTTCGCAAACCCTCCCCGCTCCCATCCCACCCGGATGCCTGTACGGCGCAGACGTTCCAATTCGAAAGCAGTGCCGGCACCTGCCGTCCGGCCTCGTCACGCCTCCTTGAACACGCCGGCGGCCACTGCACCTCCCGTCAGCGGAGGTTTGCGTGCACGGAAAGCTGCGAATCGAAACCTCCGCCCCCTGTCCCCCACCCCCGAAACCCGCTAACCTCCGCGCCGTAGGCCGGAAAACGCCGTGGTCCGCCTCCCGACACCTCCGTCTCCCATCTCCATGACCGCCACCAGTCCCGCCTCCGACGTCGAGCAGCTTGCCCGCCTGGCCCGCGCCGTGGACCAGCTCCGCGGCCAGGTGGGCCGCCGCATCGTGGGCCAGACGGAGGCGGTGGAGGGGATCCTGACGGCCATCCTGGGCGGCGGCCACGCGCTCCTCATCGGCGTCCCGGGGCTGGCCAAGACGCTCATGGTCTCCACCGTGGCGGAGGCGCTGCGGCTCAGCTTCAACCGGGTGCAGTTCACCCCCGACCTCATGCCGAGCGACATCACCGGCACCGAGATCATCGAGGAGGACCTCACCACGGGCCGGCGCGCCTTCCGCTTTGTGCAGGGCCCCATCTTCGCCAACGTGGTCCTGGCCGACGAGATCAACCGCACCCCGCCCAAGACCCAGGCCGCGCTGCTGCAGGCCATGCAGGAGCACCAGGTCACGGCGGGCGGCCAGACCTGGCACCTCCCCGAGCCCTTCTTCGTCCTCGCCACACAGAACCCGATCGAGCAGGAGGGGACCTATCCCCTCCCCGAGGCCCAGCTCGACCGCTTCATGCTCGAGCTCCGCGTGGGCTACCCGAGCCGGCAGGAAGAGGAAGCCATCGTGGAGCAGACCACCGGCGCGCGTGCCGAGCGGCTGGAGCCGGTCCTCGACGCCGAGAGTGTCCGCGCCATGCAGGAGCTGGTGCGCCGCATCCCGGTCTCCAAGCAGCTCGTCCGCGCCGCGGTGGCGCTGGCCCGCATGACCCGCCCCGCCGACGGCGATGCGCCGGCCTTCGTCAAGGAATACGTGGAATGGGGCGCCGGCCCACGGGCCTCGCAGTACCTGGTCCTCGGCGCCAAGGCCCGCGCGGCACTCGGCGGGCGGCCCATGGCCGACCTCGAGGACGTGCGCGCCGTGGCGCTGCCGGTGCTGCGGCATCGCGTGGTCACCAACTTCGCCGCCGAGGCGGCGGGCCGGAGCAACGACGACATCGTGCGCGAGTTGCTGGCCGGCAAGGCCTGGCTGGCCTGAGCGGCGGGCGGGGCAAACGAAACGGCCCGGGCACCTGCCCGGGCCGTTCGCGTTCCAGGACCGCTCGCTCAGCTATTGGTGTTGTCGAACGCCGCGATGGTCTCGGCGGTGCCGCAGCCGGTGTAGGTGATGGTGAAGCCCACGTTGGTGTTGCCCGCGATGGCCCCCTCGATCACCCCGGAGCTGAAGGGCGGCTCAAGGCTGCAGCTGCCGTCGAAGGCCAGCGGCTGGGTGGTGGCGACGTTGAACGACCAGTCGCCGTTGTCCTGGCCCGCCTCGCCGCTGAAATCGAAGCCGCCATCGATGGTGAAGCTGCCGGCCGGCATGTCCTGCGCCGCCCAGTCGATGGTGCCCGCCGAGGGCGTGAAGGTCACCCCCCAGGTCCACGCCGAGCGGAAGACGGTGTTGCCGTTCAGGCGATAGGCCCACACCACGTCCTGGTCGGCCGAGGCGCCGTTGACGGTGGCGTCGGCGCCGTAGGTGCCGTTGACGATCGTGGCGAACGTCTGGCTGCCCTGCTGCGTGTCGTAGGTGCTCGCGAAGCGGAAGTTGGTGAACGTCACCAGGTAACCGAACCCCGTGGCCGCCGAGCGGGTGTCCGCGATGCCGATGGTGCCCGTGACCGACCAGGTGTAGCCCGAGAGCGAATCGGTGGCGGTGCAGTTCCAGGTGTAGGTGTTGTTGTCCGGGATGCCGTCGCTGTCGCTGTCGCTCGAGTCGGACTGGACGGGGTCGCAGAGGTCGGCGCTCGCAAAGGCGAGCCACGCGGCCCGGTGCTCGGGCGAGGCCTGCTTGGTGAACATCGGCGCCAGCACCTTGCCGGCCGCCGAGGCGGGCGCGAAGAAGCCGCCGCCCAGGGCGCCGCCGCCGGCGCTGAAGGAGGTGAGCCCGCTCACCATGCCGCTGATCTGGCTCGAGGCCACCTCACCCACCACCGCCGCCTGGTTGGCGTCCAGGGTGGTGGAGCCGCCGCCCCCGCCATCGCCGCCGCCACAGGCCGCCACCACGAGCACACCGGCAAAAATCCCGAGCTTCCGCACGGACTGCATACCGCCTCCACAGGGATGGGGAATGGGGGCTCCCCACGGGAACCCCAAGATTGGCAACATGTTAGCGCACTGAGGCCGGCACCGTCGGTGACCGGGAGCACGCCGGCGGGTGGCAGGGATGCAGGAATCGTTCTCAGCGGCCCGTGAAGCTGCCGGGAGCGTCAGTCGGGGATCCAGGTGGCCACCGGCCGAATGCCGCACTGGGACCAGGTGAATCCCAGCGTCCCGCTCTGCCCGGCGATGGTGCCGGCGAGCGTGAGCGTGCCGCCCTTGAGGCGGGGCGTGGCGGCGCAGTCCTTGTCATAGACCAGGGGCGTCGGGGTGGCCACGGTCACCTGCCAGTCCTCGGTGCTGCGCCGCCAGCGGAGGGTCCCGCTCAGGGTCAGGGTGCCATCGGGCGCGGGCTGGCCGAGGGCGATGGTCCCCGGGACGGCGGCGGTGAAGGTCGACCCGCCGTCCCAGTTCACGGTGGCGTTGGCCCGGTTGGGGCGGCTCCGCACGATGGTCAGGACCGAGGTCAGCGTCACGGCGTCGCTCGAGCCGAGGCGGGTGCGGGTGCCGTTGCGGACGGCGCTGTAGTCGAGCGGGCCGGCGGAATCGACGTAGGCCCAGGTGAGGTCGCCGTAGCTCAGGGTGTAGCCGGCGTTGCTGGCGAAGTTCGGGTCGGTGATCCCGAGGGTCCCGGTCAGGGCGATGCTGCCGTTCCGGAACGCGGCCAGGCAGGGCGGCGCCGTGAAGGTGAAGGTGCCGTTGTCGGGGATGCCGTCGGCATCGCTGTCGCTGGTGCCGGTGAGCGTGGGGCAGCCCGCAGGAAGCGTCCAGCCCGGCGGCGAGCCCACCCGGGCCACGGTGGCAGCCGCCACGGCCGACTCGGCCTCGTCGGTGACGGCGAGGCCCAGTTCGAGCGCCTGGGACGCGGTGGGACCGGGGGTATTGATGCTGCCGCTCACCTCGCCGCAGGCGGCAAGGAGGAGGAGCGCGGGAAGTGCGCGAAGGGGGGTACGCATGCCCTGAAGAGTAGTCGCATCCCACCCCGGCCCTGAAGCCGCGCCCGGGGCCCCTCTTGCGCGGCGTCCCGGGGCCGGCAGAATCAGGCAATGCCCCGCCACCGTCCCCCCGCCGAGCGCCCGACCCGGACCTGCCTCCGCTGCGGCAAGCCGTTCAGCTGGCGGAAGAAGTGGGAGCGGGACTGGGACCAGGTGAAATACTGCAGCGAGCGCTGCCGCCGGGGTGGGCCCCCGGCGGGCCGTGGTTGAGGGTTGGTTGATGCCGGGACCATATCCCTCCCCCATGCCCCCACACCGCACCTTCCTCCGCGTCCTCGGCGTCCCCGAGCTCCGCTCGGCGGCCGGGGAGCCCATCAAGTTCCGCACCAAGAAACACTTCGCGCTGCTCTGCTTCCTGGCCACGGAGCCGCGCACCCCGCACCGGCGCGACCGCCTCACCGAACTCCTCTGGCCCGATGCGCCGCACAGCGAGGGGCGCCACTCGCTGGCCACGGCACTCTCGGTGCTCCGGGCCAAGCTCGGGCCGCGGGCCTTCGAGACCACGCGGGACACCGTGCGGCTGGTGGCCGCCGGCCTCGAGGTGGACCTGGACCGGCTGGCGCGCGGCGAGGTCCTGGGCGACGACGTGACGCCCCCGCTCGACGTGGGCGGCTTTCTCGACGACCTCGAGGTGACGCGGGCGCCGGAATTCATGTTCTGGCGCGACCGCACGCGCAGCCGCCTCTTCCCGGCCATCCGCACGGCCCTGGTCCAGCTCATGGACCGCTGCCGCCGCTCGGGCGACTTCACCCGGATCGAGGGCCACAGCGACCGCCTGCTGGCGCTGGACGAACTGAACGAGGACGCGATCCGTGCCAAGATGGAGGCCCGTGCCTTCGCGGGGGACCGGCTGACGGCGCTGCGGATCTTCCAGGCCTGGAAACAGCGGATGGCGGAGGACCTGGGCGCCACCCCGTCCCCGCTGGTGGAGGGGATGGCGCTGCGCCTCCGCCAGCGGGGCTACGAGGCCCCCGGCACCGCCCACATCCCGACGGTGCCCACCGACCAGTGGCGGGGGCGGGCCTTCGTGGGGCGGGGGGCGCAGTACCGGGAGCTGTATGCGCGGTGGGAGAGCACCCAGAACCGGCGCGGGCGCCACGTGCTGCTGCTCGGCGAATCCGGCATTGGCAAGACCACGCTGGCGGAGCGGCTGGTCACCGCGGCGGGGCTGGAGGGCGCGGTGTCGAGCCGGGTGCAGTGCTACGACCTGGAGCGGGACGTCCCCTACAGCGCGATCGGGACCCTGGTGCGCGGGCTGATCGACCGGCCGGGAGCCTCGGCGACCGATCCCGAGTGGCTGGCGGAGCTGGCGCGGGTGGTGCCGGCGGTGACGAGCCGATTTCCGAGTCTTCCCGCCAGACAGGAGGCTTCAGGCGAGCAGACTCGCCTACGGCTCATGGAAGCAGTGGTCCAACTGGCTGCGTCCGTCGCCGATGAGCAACCTCTCATTCTCGTTGTCGACGACGTACACCATGCAGACGACGCGAGCGTTGCGATCCTACATCGCATCATGCGAAGCAACGACGATCGGCGCATCATGGCGGTTCTCATGGGCCGAGGCGAGGAACTAGAAAAGTCACCGAACGCCCAACGTCTACTTGGGCAGAGGGATGCGTTAGGCCTAACCATCATTGACCTACCGCCGCTCGGCGAGGAAGAAATGTCCGAGCTCGTCCTAGCATTGGCGGACTCCAAGGGTAGCCCGATTCCTCCGGCAATCAGGCAAGCGCTGATTCGGGCAAGCACGGGGGTACCCATGCTCGCGGAGCTACTATGCGACGACTGGTATGCGAGAGCAGATGAGTGCCTGGCACTATCCGTGGGGGCAATGACCAGCACGGCAGCAGCACTCGATGGACGCGAGGTCTACGAGAAGGTCTTTGACAGAATGATCGGTGACCTGTCCGCGCACGCTCGAACGGTCCTAAACCTTGCTGCCATTCTTGGAGATCGACTTGGGGATCTCCCGCTCTACCAACTTATCGACGTGACATTGGCGCAGACCCTAGCGGCAATGTCGGAACTGGCGAACCGCCGCATTTTGAGAGACGGCGGCCGAGAAATGGAGTTCAGAAACGAACTCCTCCGCAACTACGCGTACATGAAGGTCCCCTCTCCGCTGCGTCGCACATTCCACTCTTTGATCGCGGACCACTTAATCAGGGTCGACTCGGCGGGCCCTCGAATCTCAGGATTGACGCTTGCTTGGCACTGCATCCGTGCTGGCCGAGAGAATGAGGCAAGTCCTTTCTTGCTTCGCGGGGCACGTGAGGCCATCGAACGCGGAGACCCCCATGCCGCCGAATTCGCCCTGCGCACCGGCATGCAGCAGCTTGGCGCAACAGAGCGAGTTGACGCTGTCCTGATCCTCTGTGAGTCAATGCTCGAGCAGGGGCGATGGACCGATGCCCTCAACATGCTGAAGGGCATCGACCCACCCGAAGGGCCCCTTGCCCAGAAGCGCATCGCCCTTGTTCGGAATGCAGAGGCCGGAGTCAC
>CAZRCT010000069.1:0-18412 GCA_964598655.1 uncultured Gemmatimonadaceae bacterium | reverse complement strand
GGCATTAGACTCCCCGCGTCCCTCGGACGCTGATTCCCCCCATAGAGGATCGCCGGTGTCGCTGACTGCCATCCGCCGCACGAAGATCGTCGCCACGCTGGGCCCCGCCTGGAGCCGTCCCGAGCAGATGCATGCGCTGTTCGACGCGGGGGTGAACGTGGTCCGCGTCAACGCCTCGCACGGCACGCCCGAGATCCGGAAGGCGTGGATCACCGACGTGCACGCGGTGCGGGCGGAGCGGAAGGAGTCCATCGGGCTGCTGCTGGACCTGCAGGGGCCGCGCATCCGCGTGGGGCAGCTGGTGACGCCCATCAAGCTCATCCCCGGCACCGACGTGGTCTTCGCCCCCGAGCACGAGGCCACCGCCGGCGAGATCCCCACCACCTACGACGACCTGCACGCCGACGTGGTGCCGGGCTGCCGCATCCTGCTCGACGACGGCATCCTGGCGGTGCGGGTGAAGGGCGTGGACGGGCATCGCGTCACCGCCACGGTGGAGTACGGCGGCGAGCTCAAGAGCAACAAGGGGATGAACCTCCCCGGCATCGACGTCAGCGCACCCACGCTGACGGACAAGGACAAGGAAGACGTGGAGCAGGCGGTCCAGCTCGGGGTGGACTACATCGCGCTGTCCTTCGTGCGGAAGGCCGCCGACATGGACCAGCTGCGCCGCCGGGTGCCGAAGGGCATCAAGCTCATCGCCAAGATCGAGAAGGACACGGCGCTCAAGGACCTCTGCGGCATCCTCGAGGCCAGCGACGCCATCATGGTGGCGCGCGGCGACCTCGGCGTGGAGCTGCCGTTCGAGGAAGTGCCGCTGGTGCAGAAGCGGATCATCCGCGAGGCCAACCTGCACGGCAAGCCGGTGATCACCGCCACCCAGATGCTCGAGTCCATGATCCACGCCCCGGTGCCCACGCGCGCCGAGGCCTCGGACGTGGCCAATGCCATCCTCGACGGCACCGACGCGGTGATGCTCTCGGCGGAGACGGCGGTGGGGAAGTACCCCATCGAGGCGGTGAAGGCCATGGACCGCATCGCGCGGGAAATGGAATCGCACCGGCAGGGGCGGAGCCCGGCGTTCGACGCCGCGGTGGGGCGCCGCGGCGGCGAGGTGCTCCCGGACGACCCGCGCCACCCGCGGCCGGGTGGGGCGAGCGCCGCGCGCACCGAGGACGCCATCGGCGTGGCCGTCTGCGCGGCGAGCGAGCTGCTGCACGTGCCGCTCATCCTCTGCTTCACCTCGAGCGGCTTCACGGCGCGGAAGGTGGCCACCTACCGGCCCACGGTGCCCATCGTGGCCGCGACGCCGGAGCCCGAGACCTACCGGCACCTCTCGCTGGTCTGGGGCGTGCTGCCCATCCACACCCGGCACAGCACCGACTACGACGAGTTGCTGAGCCAGGCGCGCCAGCAGATCCTGAGCCGCCCGCTGGCCCACCCCGGCGAGCGGGTGGTGGTGACGGCGGGCGTGCCGTTCGACGTGCCGGGGACCACCAACCTGCTGAAGATCGAGGCCCTGTGAGCCACCGCGGCGCCGGGGCGCCGTTCCGGCGGCTGGAGCCGGGCGTCGAGTCGCCGGGGCGGCGCTCCGGCGCCACGGCCTAGTCGGAGGCGCGCGGGCCCGTGCGGCTGACGTTCCTCGGTACCGGCACGTCCTTCGGGGTTCCGCAGATCGGCTGCAGCTGCGCCGTCTGCCGGAGCGACGACCCGCGCGACCGGCGCAGCCGCTCCGGCGCCGTGGTGGAAGCCGGCGACACGACGCTCCTGCTCGACACCCCGCCCGAGCTCCGGCTCCAGCTCCTCACCACCGGCATCCACCGCGTGGACGCGGTGCTCTACACCCACGAGCACGCCGACCACGTGAACGGCATCGACGACCTGCGCCTCTTCTCGCAGCGCGACCGCCGCGCCGTCCCGTGCTACGGGCCCATCGAGACCCTCGACCGCCTGCGCGAGGGCTTCCGCTACATCTTCGACGACGAGGTGCGCGCCTTCCAGGGCACCTCGAAGCCCCGGCTCTCGCTGCACCCGCTCGAGCCCGGGCGCCCGACCACGATCGCCGGGGTGGAGGTGCTCCCCCTCGCGTTCGACCACGGCTACCTGCGCGTCTTCGGCTACCGCTTCGGCAAGCTGGCGTACATCACGGACGTCAAGGCGGTGCCGCCGGCGCAGCGGGAGCAGCTGCAGGGCCTCGAGGTGCTGGTGCTCAACGCCCTCTGGTGGCGGACGCACCCGACGCACCTCTCCATCAGCGAGGCGATCGACACCGCCCGCGCGCTGGGTGCCCGGCAGACCTACCTGACGCATCTCACGCACGAGACCGGCCACGCGGAGCTGCTGGGGCAGCTCCCGCCCGGGATCGCGCCCGCCTATGACGGGCTCACCATCGAGGTTCCGGCATGAAGCTGCATTACGGCAGGGTGTTCCAGGATCGGCTCGACTCGGTGCACGGCCTCCCCCGCGCGCGGCTCGCCGAGCTGGAGCGCCGCTTCGGCGACATCCACGCGGAAGTGCGCCGCCGCCGCGAGGGCGGCGAGTACGGCTTCTACCAGCTCGGCGAGCAGCCGCTGGCGGTGCAGCAGATCCGCCGCTTCGCGGAGGGGGTGGGGCAGGCGTTTGACCACGTGCTGGTGCTCGGCATCGGCGGCTCGGCCCTCGGGATGAAGGCGCTGCTCAACGCGCTCAAGCGCCCGGGCTGGAACGAGCTCGATGACGAGGGCCGCGAGTTCTTCCCCCGGCTCACCGTGCTCGACAACGTGGACCCTACCAGCGTGGCCGAGGTGCTGCGCCGCATGGACCCGCGCCGGGCGCTGGTGAACGTGATCAGCAAGTCGGGCGGCACGGCGGAGACCATGGCGCAGTACCTGGTGGTGCGGCAGTGGCTCGAGGCGGCGCTCGGGCCCAAGGCCTCGGGCCACCTGGTCTTCACCACCGACCCCGCGAAGGGCGCCCTGCGCGAGATTGCCCAGAAGGACGGCATCGCCGCGCTCGAGGTGCCGCCGGCGGTTGGCGGGCGCTTCAGCGTGCTCTCCCCGGTGGGGCTCCTGCCGGCGGCGCTGGTCGGGATCGACATCGAGGGGCTCCTGGCCGGGGCCCGGCGCGCGCTGGCCAAGGCGGAGAACGCGGAACTCCTCAAGAATCCTGCGGCGCTCTACGCCGGGCTCCACTGGGCCGCCGACACCACCCTCGGCGCCCGGGTGCACGTGCTGATGCCGTACACCGACCGGCTCCGCGAATTCGCCGAGTGGTACCGGCAGCTCTGGGCCGAGAGCCTCGGCAAGGCGCGCGACCGGCGGGGGCAGGAGGTGCACCTCGGTCCCACCCCGGTGGGCGCCGTGGGGCCCACCGACCAGCACAGCCAGGTGCAGCTCTTCATGGAAGGGCCACACGACAAGGTGATCACCTTCCTGGCCGTCGATCGGTTCAACGAGGACGTGACCATCCCCGCCGGCGCCGGCCTCCCGGCCGACCTGGCGTACCTCGGCGGCAAGTCGATGGCCGGGCTCTTGCAGGCGGAATACCAGGCCACGGCCGCCGCGCTGTCGCGGATGGGCCGGATGAACTGCTCCCTGCACCTGGAGCAGCTTGACGCCGCCGCCCTGGGCGAGGCCATCATGTTCTTCCAGCTGGCCACCGGCTATGCCGGGGTCTGGTACGGGGTGGATCCGTTCGACCAGCCGGGCGTGGAGCTCGGCAAGAAGCTCACGTATGCGGCCATGGGCCGGCCCGGCTACACCGCCGAGCCGCTCGGGCTGCCGCCGGGGGACGTGGCCTGATCCCCCCGCCCACCGATCACCCTCTCGAGGTACCGATGCGTCCCGTTCGCACCGTCGCCCTGGCGGCCGGCCTGCTGGCCCTGTCCGCCATCTCCCTCCAGGCGCAGGCCACGCTCCGCCCCGGCAGCACCGCCCGCGGCGAGCTCAAGGCGGGCGACCTCAAGCTCGACGACGACACCTACGCCGACCTGTGGCGCTTCACCGGCACGCGCGGCCAGACCGCGCGGGTAACCCTCCGCTCGGGCGACTTCGACGCCTACCTGGTGGTGGGCTACTACGACGACAGCGGCGAGTTCGTGGACCTCGACAGCGACGACGACGGCGCGGGCGGGACCGACAGCCAGGTGGAGGTGACCCTGCCGCGCGACGGCGAGTACGTGGCCCGCGCCAACACCCTGAGCGAGGGCGAGACGGGCGACTACACCCTCGATCTCGAGTTCACCTCCGGCCGGAGCGACCGCGCCGACCGCGGCGACCGGCCGTCGGGCCCGCGTCCCGAGATCAAGGCCGGCGAGAAGGTGCGCGGCACCCTCACCCGCGGCGACGAGAAGATCGACGACGGCAGCTACGCCGACGCCTACCGCTTCACCGCCCGGCGCGGCCAGAAGGTGCTCATCACCCTCGACTCGAAGGACTTCGACGCCTTCCTGCACCTGGGCCGCGAGACCAACGGCCGCTGGGAGGAGCTCGACACCGACGACGACGGCGGCGGCGAGACCGACAGCCGGATCGAGTTCACCCTCCCGGCCGACGGCGAGTACGTCATCCGCGCCAACACCCTGCAGGAAGGTGAGACGGGCGACTACACCCTCCGCCTCGAGTTCACCGGCACCGCGGGCGACGACCGCGCCGACCGCACCCGCGACGACACCCGCCGGCGCGACGTGCGGGTGCGCCGCGACAAGATCGAGCCCAACCGGACCATCCGGGGCGAGCTCAACGACCGCGACGAGCTCAACTTCGACACCACCTACGTGGACACCTACGTGTACGAGGGGAAGCGGGGCGACGAGCTGACCATCTACATGATGTCGCCGGACTTCGGGAGCTACGTGCTGTTCGGCAAGGCGGTGCGGAACCCGGAGGAGTTCAGCTCCATCGAGACCAAGGGCGCCACCCGGGGGGCCGAGGCCGAGTTGCACGTCACGGTGCCGGAGGACGGGCGGTACTGGATCCGGGCCAACAGCTTCGAGCACACCACCGGCACGTATACCCTCACGCTCAAGCGACGGCGGCGCTAGCGGGGCCCGGGCCGGGGGGCTAGATTCGGCCCAAGCGACAGTGCTAACTCTTACGAGGACAGGAACTTATGGCTGATTTCCGCGCCCAGCTCATCGCCCGCTACGGCGGGGCGGTCCGTCAGGCCGGCGACCGGGTGGAGGTCACCGACCGGACGACGCTCGCCACGGAGGCCACCGACCAGGTGGTGTGGGCGGCGGTCTTCGGCGAGCCGAAGGAGCGGGACGCGGCGCGCTGGCTCCTGTGGGAGCTGGGACAGGCCACGGGGGTGCGGCCGGCGTCGATCGGCGGGATCTACTTTGCCCGCGGCCGGGGCGAGTGCGGGGGCTTCACGGTCCCCGCCATCAACGTCCGCATGATGGCCTACGACACCGCGCGGGCCATCTACCGTGCCGCCAAGGCGCGGGATGCCGGGGCCATCCTCGTGGAGATCGCGCGCTCGGAGATCGCCTACACCGACCAGCGCCCCGCGGAGTACGTGGCGGTGATCATCGGCGCGGCGCTCCGCGAGGGCTGGACCCTCCCGGTCTTCATCCAGGGCGACCACTGCCAGGTGAACGCCAAGAAGTACGCCACGGATGCGCAGGCGGAGGTGGAGGAGGTCAAGAAGCTGATCGGCGAGGAAGTGGGCGCCGGCTTCTACAACATCGACGTGGACACCTCCACGCTGGTGGACCTCTCGAAGCCGAGCCTGACGGAGCAGCAGCGGCTCAACTACGAGCGCTGCGCCGAGATCACGCGCTTCATCCGCGACATCGAGCCGGACGGCATCTCGGTCTCGGTGGGCGGCGAGATCGGCGAGGTGGGGCACAAGAACAGCACGGTGGAAGAGCTCCGCGCGTTCATGGACGGCTACAACGCCGCCCTGCCGGCGGGGATGGAGGGGCTCTCCAAGATCTCGGTGCAGACCGGGACCAGCCACGGCGGGGTGGTGCTGCCGGACGGCACCATGGCGCAGGTGAAGCTGGACCTCGACGCGTTGTCGGCGCTCTCGGTGGCCGCGCGGCAGTACGGGATGTCGGGCGCGGTGCAGCACGGGGCCAGCACGCTGCCGCAGGATGCCTTCGGGCACTTCGCGCGGCTGGAGACGGCCGAGATCCACCTGGCCACCAACTTCCAGAGCATCGTCTTCGACAGCGCGGCGCTGCCGGCGGAGCTTCGCCAGCGGATGTACGCCTGGCTCGACGAGAACGCGCAGTCCGAGAAGAAGGCGGGCGACACCCCGGAGCAGTTCTACTACAAGGCGCGCAAGAAGGCGATCGGGCCGTTCAAGCGGGAGCTGTGGAGCCTGCCCGCCGGGGTGCGGGCGCAGATCGCCGGGGAGCTCGAGAAGATGTTCGGGTTCCTCTTCGACCAACTCAAGGTGGGCGGCACGGCCGGGCTGGTGCGGCGCTACGTGCGGGCGCCCGACCAGTCGCACGCGAGCCTGCGCCGCGAGCTGGTCACGGCCCAGGACGATGCCGACGCGGGAGAATAGTCCGATGGCATGCGAGCGGGAGCGGGACAGCGAGCGGGACGTGGTGTACGTGGAGCGGGAGGACTCGAGCCTCAAGCCCATCCTCTTCGGGGCGCTGCTCGGCCTGGCGGTGGGCCTCCTGTTCGCGCCGCAGTCCGGGGACGAGACGCGCCGGCTGCTCAAGCGCCGGCTCCGCAGCGCCCGGGCGCTCGCCGAGGAGAAGATGGGCGAGCTCAAGGACCGCCTCGGCGAGCGCCGCGGCAAGCTGGCGCACGGCGACGACGGGGACGACGGGGACGACGACGAGCCGGGGGACGAACGCGCCGGCGTCCGGCGCGAGCTCGAGCGCCGGCTGGCCGAGGCCCGCGCCCGCCGCCGCCCCGCGGCCCTGGCCGACGACGACGAGGAGCCGGTCGCCTGAGGCGGGAGGTCCTGACGGAGCCGCTGGGACGCCTCTGGGCCTTCACGCGGCGCACCCTGGTCCACGCGGACCGCCACCGGATCCCCTTCCTCGCGAGCGCGCTGACCTTCGATGCGCTGCTGGCGGCGGTCCCCTTCCTGCTCATCGTGCTGGTGGGGCTCACCTACGCCGCCCGCCTCACCCCCTACACCAGCGCCACCGACATCCAGGCCCTCTTCCTCCGGTTCAGTCCCCGGCCGGAGGACCTGCCGCGCACCACGACCCCGTTCGAGGTGGTCTCGAGGTTCCTCGAGGGCTTCGTGAAGAAGCGCGGGACGGTGTCGCTGTACGCGGTGCCGCTATTCCTCTGGTTCAGCACCCGGCTCTTCGCCTCGGTGCGGACCTCGCTGACCATGGTGTATGGCGGCAGCGTGCCGCCGGGCCCGGCCAACCCGCTGCTGGCGTTCCTGTCGGGGAAGACGCGCGACATCTTCATGGTGCTGCTGACCGTGGTGCTGATTGTCGTGAACACCCTGCTCACGGCGGGCCTCTCGGTGATGGACGCGCGCGGGCTGGAGTTGGCACGTCAGTGGCCGGGGCTCCACTTCTTCGTGAGCGAGCTGGGCCAGCTGGTCACCGAGGCCGCCACCTTCGGGTTCGGGATCTGGCTCTTCTACCTGGTGTTCCGCCACGCCTCGCCGCGGCGGCTGCCGCGGCCGGCGGCGCTGGCGGGGTCGGTGTTCACGGCCTTGCTCTTCGAGGTCGCGAAACGGGGCTACGCGTGGTACCTCCGCACGGTGGCGTCGGCGCACCCCTTCGGTGCGGACGCCAACTTCGGCGCCGTGATCCTCTTCGTGGGCTGGGTCTACTACACCGCCCTGGTCTTCCTGCTCGGGGCGGTGGTGGCGGAAACCTGGGACCTCCGGACCCGGCAGCGCCTGGCCGACACCGCTTCCGACCACGCCGTCGCGCGGTAGATTGAAGCCTGCCCGGCGCCCCGGGTTTCCAACGCTGCACGCCGGTCATCACCTGTTGCCATCCCGGGATCCCTGGTCCCGGCGTGGTCTTTCCCGCACCCCCCGGTCCATGCGTCCCGTCCTCCGCCTGCTTGCGCTGCTGCTGGTCCTGCCCGCCGTGCTCCCCGCCCAGGACTTCGACTTCTACGATCGCGGCCCGTACCGCGCCGCCGTGCCGCGGCCGGAGAGCCTCCTCGGTTACCGGGTGGGCAGCCAGCACACCATGTATCACCAGCAGCAGGCGGTGCTGGACCGCATGATCGCCGCCGGCCCCGAGCGGGTGCGGACCGAGGTGATCGGGAAGACGTGGGAAGGGAAGGTGATGCGGCTCCTGATCATCTCGAGCCCGGAGAACATCGCACGGCTCGACGAGATCCGCGCCAACCTGACCAAGCTCGCCGACCCGCGGTCCACCACCCCGGCCGAGGCGCAGGCGCTGGCGGCGCGGACCCCGGTGACGGTGCTGCTGACGCACTCGGTGCACGGCAACGAGCCGGCCGGCTTCGAGGCGGCCATGCAGACGGCCTACCAGCTGCTGGCCTCGGACGAGCCGGCGACGCTCGAGGTCCTCAAGAACGTGGTGGTTCTCATCAACCCGTCGCAGAACCCGGACGGGCACGAGCGCTTCGCGGCGTGGAGCAACTCCATCGCGGTGGGGAGCGAGGACCCGATCGCCATCGAGCAGACGGAACCGTGGGCCGTCTGGGGACGGTACAATCACTACCGCTTCGACATGAACCGGGACATCCTGGCGCAGTCGCAGGCGGAGTCGCGGGCGCTGGGCTCGGTGTACGTGCGCTGGCGCCCGCAGGTGGTGGCGGACCTGCACAGCACCACGTCGCAGTACTTCTTCCCGCCGGTCTCGGAGGCGCACAACCAGAACCTGCCGGCGGCCACCTACCAAGGCTTCGAGCAGTTCGGGCGCGCCAACGCGGCGGCGTTCGACCGCTACAGCTGGCAGTATTACGTCCGCAACGTCTTCGACTTCTTCTACCCGGGCTACATCGACATGTGGCCCTCGATGCGCGGCGGCCTCGGCATGACCTACGAGACCGACGGCGGCCCCGAGCTCAAGAAGAAGAAGGACGACGGCACCTACGTGACGTTCGAGATGGCCATTGCGCACCACTACGTGGCGTCGCTCGCGACGCTCGCGCAGGCGGCCGCGGTGCGCGCGCAGCGGCTCAGGGACTTCTACGACTTCCACGCCACCGGCATGGCCGAGGTGGAGAAGCGGCCGTTCCGGCGGGTGTTCTTCACGGCCACGAATCCCACCCGGCTCCAGTGGATCGTGCGCCGGCTCCTCGGCGAGGAGATCGAGGTGCAGCGGCTGACGCAGCCGTTCACCACGGCGCGGGCGGTGGCCTACGTGGGCACGCCCGCCGGCGCGGCGGCCCCGGCGCGCGGCCGCCCCGCCGCGGCCACGCTCCCCGGCGCCGAGCGGCGGACCTTTCCGGCCGGCACCTACGTGGTGGACCTCCGGCAGCCCGAGGCGCGGCTCGCCACCTCCATCCTGGAGCCGACGGCGGCGTTCGACTCGGCGTTCGTGCGGCGGCAGTTCGCGATGTTTGCGCGGAACCAGCGCCGCGGGCCGGACGAGGCGCACGAAGGCTACGAGTTCTACGACGTGACGGCGTGGTCGCTGCCGCTCACGCTGGGCCTCGATGCCTGGTGGAGCGACGACCTGGCGCCGCTCACCGCCGAGCGGGTGACGGCGGCGCCGGTGGAGAGCGCGGCGGCGCCGGCGCGGGCGCAGTCCGCCTACGTCTTCACCAACGAGGGCGACGCCGGCGCGCTGCTCGCCGTGAAGCTGGCGCGCGAGGGCTTCCGCGTGGGGATGAGCACGCAGCCGCTCGTGGCGGATGGCAAGGGCTACCCCCGCTCCAGCTTCGTGGTGCGCGTGCAACGGAACCCGGCCACGCTGCACGAGCGGATCCAGGCCCTGGCGGTCGAGACCGGCGTGACGGTGGTGCCGGTGCGCTCCGCCTTCGCCGACACGGGGCAGGTGGGCGTGGGGAGCGAGGCGATCGTGCCGGTGCACGCGCCGAAGATCCTGCTCGCGGGGGGGGAGGGCGTGGACCAGACGGCCTTCGGCGCCGTGTGGTACTTCCTGGAGCGCGAGTTCGGCGTGCCGGTGACGCCGGTCAACGTGGCCACCCTCCGCCAGGCGAGCTACGACGACTACAACGTCCTCATCATCCCGAATGGCTCGGCCGGCCGCCTGTGGCGGGAGCTTGGCGAGGATGGCGCGCAGCGGCTAAAGCGGTGGGTGGAGTCGGGCGGCGCGGTGATCGCCATGGGCGACGCGGTGAGCCTCCTGGCCCGCAAGGAGGTGGACCTCACCACCGTCAAGCCGCTCGAGAGCGACTCGACGGCGGAGAAGGACACCACGGTGGCCAACGACGGCGTGGCGGGCCCGCCGCTGGTCTCCCCCAATGCGGGGGGCAACCGGGAGCCGGAGTACGTCTACGGCGCCATCTTCCGCGCCGCGCTGGACCCGACGCACTGGCTCACCGGCGGCTACCGGGGGGACGTGCTCCCGGTCTTCCTGGAATCGAGCAGCATGCTCAAGCCCTCGGAGCGCGGCGCCAACCCGGTGGCGTTCACCGGCGACCGGCTGACGCTGGCGGGCTTCACCTGGCCCAACAACACCGAGCGATTCCTGCGCAACACGGTGTGGGCGGCCGTGGAGTCGGCGGGCAGCGGGAGCGTCATCCTCTTCGCGGAGAACCCGGTGTACCGTGGTTTCTGGCGGGGACCGGCGAAGCTGCTCACCAACGCCATCCTCTTCGGCACCGGGCGCTGACGCCCACCGGAGGGTCGTGACCGGATTGCCTGGACCCCGGCCCGCGCCATCGGGCGGGGAGGCGGACCACGCCTCCCCGCTCACGCTGGTGCTGCTGGCTGCCGGACTCGGGAGCCGCTTCGGCGGCCTGAAGCAGCTGGCACCGCTCGGGCCGGGCGGCGCCACGCTCATGGACTACTCGCTGTACGACGCATGGCGGGTGGGCTTCCGCCGTGCGGTGTTCGTGATCCGGCCCGAGATCAGTGAGGCCTTCGAGGCCACCATCGGGACCCGGTACCGGCCCCGGCTGGAGATCGCCACCGCGTTCCAGCGGCTCGAGGACCTGCCGGACGGGCGCCGGCCGCCCGAGGGCCGCACGAGGCCCTGGGGGACAACGCAGGCGGTGCTGGCCGCGCGTGCCGCCGTCGGCGGGCCCTTCGCGGTGCTCAACGCGGACGACTTCTATGGCCGCCCCGCGCTCGAGGCGGTGGCGGCCTTCCTGCGCCGCACCCCACCCGCGGACCAGCGCCACGCCGTGGTGGGCTACCGCATGGAGCAGACGGCGAGCCCCGCCGGCGGCGTGAACCGCGCCGTGCTCCGGCTCCACCCGGACCGCACCCTCGCCCGCATCGTCGAGACCAGGGACCTGGTGCGCGGGGACGCCGGCTTCACCGGCCACGCCGGGACCGAGGCGGTGCTGGTGCGCGGCGACGCGCCCGTCTCGATGAACCTCTGGGGCTTCTTCCCCTCGATCTTTCCCCTCATGGCCGACGGCTTCTCGCGCTTCCTGGCCGCGCATGGCGCGGAGGAGAAGTCGGAGTACTACCTCCCGGAGGCCGTCCAGGAGGCCATCGCCGCCGGCCAGATCCTGGTCGACGTCTTGCCGGCGGCGGGCCAATGGTGTGGCGTCACCTACGCCGAGGACACGGGCTGGGTGCGTCAGGTGCTGGCGGACCTCACCTCGGCGGGTGAATACCCCGAGGCGCTGTGGACGTAGGCGGCCTCCTGGCGGCCTGGGGCCTCCCGGCGGGGGCACACATGGCGCCGCTCGCCGGCGGGCACATCAACACCACCTACCGCGTGACGCTCCCCGGCCAGCCGGAGTCGTGGCTGCTGCAGCGGCTCAACCCCGTGGTCTTCCCGGACGGTCTCGCGGTGCTCCGGAACATGGCGGCGGTCACCGCGCACCTGGCCCGCGCGGCGGCGGGGCGGGGCGAGGATCCGGCGCGCACGGTGCTGTCCCTCCTCCCCACCACCGGGGGCGGGCCGGGGCACCAGGCCGGGGACGGCGCCTGGTGGCGGCTGCTCCGGTTCATTCCCGGGGCCCGCGCCGTGGAGCACGCCACCGCGCCGGACCAGGCCTTCGAGGCGGGGCGGGCGTTTGGCCGGTTCCATGCGCTGATGGCGGGCTATGCCGGCGCTCCTCTCACCGAGACGTTGCCGGGCTTTCACGACACCGCGGGTCGCTACGACGCGCTGACCCGCGCCGTCGCCGCCGCGGGCGACGACCGGCGGGCGGTGACGGCGCAGGAGGTGGAGTTCGCCGTGTCGCGCCGTCACCTGGTCACGCAGCTGACCGCCCCGCTCGCCGGCGGGGTGCTCCCGGGGCGCATCGCCCACAACGACGCGAAGATCGCCAACGTGCTGCTCGAGCTCGACAGCGGTCGGGCGCTGGCCGTGGTGGACCTGGACACCGTCATGCCGGGCACACCGCTCTTCGACGTGGGCGACCTCATCCGCTCGCTCACCGGGACCACCCCCGAGGACCATCCGGACCCCACGGATGTCGAGCTGCGACCGGCGTTCTTCGCGGCGCTCGCCGAGGGGTTCCTGGGCGAGGGGGCGCTCGGTGCGGCGGAGCGCGCACGGTTCGTCACCGCCGGCCTCGTCATCACCTACGAGCAGGGCCTCCGCTTCCTCACGGACTTTCTCGAGGGTGACCGCTATTATCGCACCACCCGTCCCGGCCAGAACCTGGACCGGGCGCGGGTGCAGTTCGCGCTGGTCCGGGCGCTCGAGGCACACCGTACCGCCCTGGAGCAGCTGGTCCGTTAGTCAGGCAGGCCGCCGCCTGGCGAGGTCGCGGTCCGGCACCGCGTCGCGGCCGGTCGCCGCCCGCCCGTTCACGCTGCCATACCTCGGGCTCGACGCCCAGCCCTTAGCGCAGAGGAGCCCGGATCGGCGCAGTGCCGATCCGGGCTCGATCTCTCCCTCACTTCCGCGCGCGGCGTGTCGCCAGATTGCCGGGGTGGCCCTGCGCCCCTTGGGGTCCTCCCTTCCCGGCGGTGTGCCTCGAGGCGGTGCCGGCCCACCCGCGCGGGCCCTACCGCTCGGCCGACCCCCAGAGCCGCGGCAGCAGGCGCACCAGCGCCACGCCGCTCACCACGAACACCACCAGCCACAGCACGGCCGGTCCCATGCGCCCATACAGGAAGCTCCCGGTGCCGAAGAGCGCGGCGTAGATGAACGCCACGCCGAGCATCCAGCCCAGCAGCGCCTGCGCGATGCTGTCCTCGGCCGGGCCCACCCCGGCCTCGGCGCGCACGTCGGCCCAGCCTGGGCCCGCGGGGCGGACCAGGCGGTAGAAGCTCACCAGCGTCGCGCGGGCCGTGGGCGGGGTCAGGAGCGTGGTGGCCACCCAGGCGAGGGTGGTGATCGCCACGCTCGCGAGCAGCGCCACATGGTCCGGGACCACCGTGCCGCCCGCGCGGAGCAGCGTGAAGCCCGCCGCCACGAGGAAGCTCGTCACCATGGCCACGATCTCGCTCATGGCGTTGATGCGCCACCAGAACCAGCGGAGCAGGTACAGCAGCCCGGTGCCGGCGCCGACGCTCAGGAGCAGGGTGAAGGCCTGGCTCGCCGTGTCGAGCACCAGCGTGAAGCCGGCGGCGATCACCATCAGCAGGGCCGTGACGAGGCGGCCCACCAGCACGTAATGCTTCTCCTCCGCCCCCGGCCGGAGGAAGCGGCGGTAGAAATCGTGCACCAGGTACGAGGTGCCCCAGTTGAGGTGCGTCGAGATGGTGGATACGTAGGCGGCGAGCATGCCCGCGAGCATGACGCCGAGCCAGCCCGGCGGCAGGAACCGGAGCATGGCGGGGTACGCCATGTCGTGCCCCACCAGCGTGGGGTCCACCTGCGGGAAGGTGGCGGTGATGTCGCCGAGGGTGGGGTAGATGATGATCGAGGCCAGCGCCACCAGGATCCAGGGCCAGCTCCGGAGCGCGTAGTGCGCCACGTTGAAGAAGAGCGTGCCCGTGAGCGCGTCGCGCTCGCTCCTCGCCGCCAGCATCCGCTGCGCGATGTAGCTGCCGCCGCCGGGCTCCGCGCCCGGGTACCACACCGACCACCACTGCACCGTGAGCGGGATGACCAGCACCGTGAGCGTGAGGCCCCAGTCGCCGAAGTCGGGGACGAGGGCCAGGGTCTTCGGGTCCGTCTTGGCGATGAGGCCGGCGAGGCCGCCGATCTCCGGCTGCCGGAGCGAGAACACCGCGAGCGCGATGGACCCCGTCATGGCGATGCCGAACTGGATGAAGTCGGTGACCAGCACGCCCCACAGCCCCGACGTCGCCGCGAAGGCCACGTTGAGCCCGGCGCAGATGAGGAGCGTCTTCCCGATGGGCCAGCCCAGCACCACGTTGGCGATCTTGGCGGCGGCCAGGTTCACCGTCGCCATGATCACGCAGTTGAAGAACAGGCCGAGGTAGAGCGCGCGGAAGCCGCGGACCAGCGTGGCCGGCTTCCCGCTGTAGCGCACCTCGTAGAACTCGAGGTCGGTGAGGACGCCGCTCCGCCGCCACATCTTGGCGTAGAAGAACACCGTCGCCATGCCGGTGAGCAGGAAGCTCCACCAGGCCCAGTTGTTGGCAACGCCCTTCTCGCGGATCAGGTTGGTGACCAGGTTCGGCGTGTCGGTGCTGAAGGTGGTGGCCACCATCGACACGCCGATCAGCCACCAGGGCGCCGCACGGCCGGAGGTGAAGAACTCGGCCGTGCTCGAGCCCGCCCGCCGTGCCAGCACCAGCGCGGGGATGAACGACACCACGATGGACAGGATGACGATCGCCCAGTCGAGCGTGCTGGGATGCATGCGGACCTGGAGATGGCGGGGCGGGTGGGAAAAGAAAGTGCCCCAGGCGACCCGAAGCGACACCGGACATCGCTTAGCGCTGCTACCGGCGAGGTCCTGACGCGGTTCGCGCGCCAGCGCCCTTCGGACCTGGGGCGACGATAGTATAGCCGGAAGGCCCGGGGAGGGGAACTGGGGCGCCCGGGGTGCCGCAGCCAGCGCGCCGCACCCCGCGCGGCGGGATGACAAGCGGGGCCTCCCGACTAGATTCCCGCCATGGCCCTCGCCCTCGCCCGCAAGTACCGTCCCCGACGCTTCAGCGACCTCCTGGTGCAGGACCACGTCGCGCAGGTCCTGCGGGGCGCCATCCTGAAGAACCGGGTGGGCCACGGGTACCTGCTCACCGGGCCCCGCGGCGTCGGCAAGACCACGGCCGCGCGCATCCTCGCCATGGCGCTCAACTGCGAGCGCAAGGCACAGGTGGACCCGCCCGGCGAGCCGTGTGGCGAGTGCGGCAGCTGCGCCCGCATCTGGACCGGGGCCGCCAACCTCGACGTGGTGGAGATCGACGCCGCCTCGAACCGCGGCGTCGACGACGCCCGCGACCTCCGCGAGCGCGCCATGTACGCCGCCAGCCAGGCCGGCGGCTACAAGGTGTACATCGTGGACGAGGCGCACATGCTCACGCGCGAGGCGTGGAACGCGCTCCTCAAGATCCTCGAGGAGCCGCCGCCGGGCGTGGTGTTCGTCTTCGCCACCACCGAGCCGCAGAAGATCGCGCAGACCGCGGCCCCGGTCCTCTCCCGCCTCCAGCGGTTCGACTTCCGCCGCATCGGCGCCGGCGCCATCCGCGATCGCCTGAAGGGCGTCCTCGCCGCCGAGGGCATCGAGGCCGACGACGACGCGCTCACGCTCATCGCCCGCCAGGCCGACGGCGGGATGCGGGACGCCCTCTCCACCCTCGACCAGATCCTGAGCTTCGGCGAGGGCAAGGTCACCGCCGAGCGGGTCCGCAACATCCTGGGGCTCGTGGCGGATGAGCTCTACGCCGAGCTGCTCGAGGTGCTGGCCACCCGGAACCCGGCCGGCATCTTCCCGCTCCTCGACCGCCTCGATGAAGCCGGCGCGGACCTGGTGGAGTTCTCCTCCGGGGTAGGGGAGGCGCTCCGCGCCCTGCTGATCCTCAAGGTGGGCGGCCGCCCGGAGGGCCTCACGGAGGCGCTCGAGCAGGCCCTCCGCCGTCAGGCCGACCGCTTCGAGACCGGGGACCTGGTCCGGATGCTCAAGCTCCTGACCGAGGCTGAGGGCTCCATTCGGCGGACCGCGAGCCCGCGCCTCGCCGTGGAGCTCCTCCTCCTCCGCTGGGCCTTGCTGGACCGGACCGTGGACCTCGAGGCCCTGCTCAGCGGCCAGCTTCCCGCGGCGCCGACGCCGGCGGCCGCCGCTCCGGCGTCGCCCCCGGCCGGCGGCGGCGCCTCGCCGGCCTCAGGGAACTGGCGCTCCCTGGTGCCGCCCCCCTCCACCGAGCCATCGTCTCGTCCCTCGGCGCCCGTGGCCACGCCGGCCGAGCCGCGGGCTGCTGCCCCGACGGCCACGCTCCCGAGCGCCGACTTCTCGCTCCCGGGCCTGCAGGTGGCCTGGTCGGTGATCGTCTCGGCGGCCCGGGAGCAGAGCCGCTTCCTCGGGGAGGCGCTCGCGGCGGCCCGGCCCACGGCCGTCGAACCCCCCGATGTCACCCTCGAGGTGCCCGACGCCAACCCGATGCACACCGAGGCCCTGAACCGGCAGCGGGACGCCGTCGAGAAGCTCCTCGCCGTCTGTGTCGGGAAGCCGGTCAGGCTGGTGGTGGCCCTTGGTGGCGCCGCCGCAGGCGGCGCACCGGCCCCCCGGCCCAGGCGGATGTCCGAGTCCGAGGCACGCAACGAACGGCTCAAGGTCCTGACCGGCCGGGACCCCGCCCTCGGCGCCGCCGCTGAATCCCTCGACCTCGAGGTGCTGGAGTAACTGCCGTCCTTGCTTGCCTTGGGCCCCCGCCACCCCTACTTTCTTCAGCTATTGCAGTCACTTAGCGATAGTGGGACTATGGCCGACTGGCAGCAGCTGCTTCAGCTCAGCCAGCAGATGCAGGGGCGCCTCCAGCAGCTCCAGCACGAGCTCGCCGAGAAGACATACGAAACACAGGCCGGGGCCGGCCTGGTGCGGGTCACCGTGGACGGCAAGGGGACAGTGCGGTCGCTCCGCATTGATCCGGCCGCCTTCGAGGGCCGGGACGCGGAGTTGCTCGGCGACCTGGTCCTGGGGGCCGTCGCGGAGGCGCAGCGCCGGGCTCAGGAGGCGCTGACGCAGGAGATGCGGCGCGTTTCCCCCCTGCCCTTCAACCTGCCGTTCTGAGTCCGTGGCCGCCCTCGACGAGCTGGTGGCCGAGTTTGCCCGGCTGCCGGGCATCGGCCGCAAGACGGCGCAGCGGCTGGCCTTCCACCTGGTGCAGCAGCCGGGGGAGCGCCTGACTCGGCTGGCGCAGGCGCTGGTGACGGTGGCGGAGCAGGTGCGCCCCTGCAGCACCTGCGGCAACCTGGCGGAGGCCGAGCAGTGCGACCTCTGCCGGGATCCCCGCCGCGACGGCGCGGTGCTCTGCGTGGTCGAAGACCCGGCCGCGGTGGCCGTCCTGGAGCGGGCCGGCGAGTTCCGCGGCCGCTACCACGTGCTCGGCGGGCGGCTGGACCCGCTCCAGGGTGTGGGGCCCGAGGCACTGCGTCTCGAGGCGCTGGTGCGCCGGGTGGAGGGGGGCGGGGTGCGGGAGGTCATCCTGGCCACCAATCCCTCCATGGAAGGGGAAGTGACGGCCACCTACGTGCAGCAGCTCCTCGCCAACCGCGGGGTGCGGATCACCCGGCTGGCGCGGGGTCTCCCCGTGGGCGGCGACCTGGAGTACGTGGATGGCGTCACGCTGGCGCACGCGCTCAGCGCGCGGCAGGACGTCGGCTGATGTCGCGCAAGCTGGCCGTGGCGGTCGGGCTGGTGGCGGGGGCCGCGCTCGGGTGGGCGCTGTCGCAGCGGCACCTCGCGGAGCACCGGGAGGCGCTCTTCAGCGCCCGGCCGCTCCGGCGGCTCGCGGCGCTCGGCTCGCTCGCCGCGGAGGAGAACGTCGAAACCGTGCGGCTCCTGCGCGATTACCTCGCGTGGGAGCGGCATCCGCTGCTGAGGCGGCGGGCCCGTGCCATTGTCCGCCGCCTCGAAGCGGCGCTCGGCTAACCCAGGGGACGTTGATGGCAGGAGCCTCGAGCTGGTCCTTCCGGGAAGAGGACTCCAACCGGATCCACGTGATCCTGTCGGAGTTCCTGCGTGAGGCGAACGCCCGCACGGGCATGATCGTCGACCGCACCGGCCAGATGGTGGCCATCGTGGGGGAGGAGCCCTCCTTCGACCCCACGGCGTTCGCCTCCCTCACGGCGGCGGACTTCAGCGCCAACGACCAGCTGGCCCGGATGATCGGCGAGCCCGAGTTCGGCTCCCTGTTCCACCAGGGCGAGAAGGAGTCGATGTACCTCGCCGACATCGCGCGGCGGGTGATCCTGGTGGTGCTGTTCGACAATCGCACGACGCTGGGCCTGGTGAAGCTCCGGGTCCGCCAGACGGTGCTGGACCTGCGGCAGGTCTTCGAAGAC
>CAZRCT010000068.1:0-18439 GCA_964598655.1 uncultured Gemmatimonadaceae bacterium | reverse complement strand
CACATTGTACCACCCCCTCGCCCCCGCCGGGCCCCCATGGACCAGACCCACTACACCCCCCGCCCCCTCCCCGCCCACGGCAGGGCCTCCGCCGTCCGCTGGGCCACCGACCCCGTCGGCCGCGCCGTCGTCTTCGTCCACGGCTTCGGCGGCGAGGCCCAGGGCACCTGGGACCAGTTCGCCACCCTCCTCCCCCTCCAGCCGGAAGCCCGGGGCCGGGACCTCTTCTTCTTCGGCTACGACTCCCTCGCCCAGCAGGCCCCCATCAGCGCCGCCGAGTTCCGCGACTTCCTGGTGGACCTCTGGACCGATCCCGTCGCCACGCTCATCCAGCCGAGCCTCCAGGACGCCCGTCGCGCCGACCCCGCGTTCCGCTACCACCACGTCACCCTCGTGGCCCACTCCCTCGGCGCCATCGTGGTGCGTGAGGCTCTCGTACAGGCCGCCCTCGAGGACCCGCCGCACGACTGGGTGCACCACGTCGCCCTCGTCCTCTTCGCCCCCGCCCACACTGGCGCCCGCGCCACCGAACTCGGCAAGGAACTCCTGGGCGTCCTCCCGGGCCCCTTCGAGGCCGCGCTCAAGGGCGGCACCCACGCCGCCATCCCCGTCCTCATGGACCTGGAGCCCGGCTCCGAGACCCTCAAGGCCCTCGCCGCCGGCACCCAGGACCTGCTCGACAAGGGCTACAGCTCGCTCCGCGCCAAGGTGGTGGTCGTCGGGACAAGGGACCGGGTGGTCCACTCCGTCCGCTTCTGCGCCGACCCCGGCCCCCGCCGCGCCGTGGGCCTCGGCCACATCGGCGTCTGCAAGCCCGACCAGCGCTACACCGCCCCGCTCGGCTACCTCCTCTCTCACATCTAGGGGCACCCATGTCCGAGTCCCTGATGCCCTTCGCCCCCGACCCCCTCGATCAGCCCGCTCCCGTGTGGGACGACCTCGACCTCCGCTTCGGCCCCGAGGCCGACGCCCCCTGGATCGAGCCCGTCTTCCCCGCCGTCCGGGATCGCGTCGTCATCGGCCAGGCCCTCCGCGACGCCAACTGGGCCGACCTCGAGCGCCTCTACCTCGCGGACACCGACGCCCTCCGCGCCTTCACCCGCTTCCGCCACCTCGCCGGCAAGCCGAAGAAGCTGGCGCACCTCCTCCGGAACCACGCCGACGAGTCCGTCACCGACCCCGCGGAGCAGGCCGACCGCGACGCCTTCGACGACCTCCTCGCCTTCTGCGCCGTCCTCGAACTGGCGCTCGAGCTCCGCTACGTGGACCGCCCCCACGAGGACCTGCTCAAGCACCTCCGCCCCCTGCTCAACCACCCCGCCGTCCGCGCCTACTATGAGGAGCACTATCCCCTGCTCCTCCCCCAGCTCCTCCGCCAGCGCCTGGCCGGCGGCCGCTACTACCAGGCCCATCAGGGCCCCCTCCAGCTCGCCGCCTTCCAGCGCGCGCTGGAGCTCGACACCCGCCTGATGCGCCACCCGGACGTCCAGGTCTTCCTGACCCTGGCCGACGGCTTCTGGTTCGGTGACCTGAGCCGCCACGACCTCCTGGCCCTCGCCCGGAACCCGGACGCCCTCCTCAAGGCCCTCACCCGCCGGAAAAACCGCGGCCTCCTGGACCACGCCGCCAACGGCCTCCGCCAGTTCCTCTTCCTCACCGACGGCCTCCACCGCCTCCTCGCCACCCTCGATGAGGACCCGGACTTCCAGAGCGCCCTCTGGCATCACTTCGGCTACTGGTACGGCGAGCGGCGGGGCACGGTGGTGAAGAGCCTCGAGGCCATGCTCGCCGCGGTGGCCGAGTGGCCCACCGAGGCGACGACCGCAGCCGCCGTCCCGTCGCGACGGGCGCGGGAACTGGATGCGGCCATCGAGGCGCTGGCCTCGGATCGCTACGCCCGGGTGCTGGCGAGAGGATTCGCATCGAGCCGGGAGCCCTGATGAAAAAACGGGGGCGCAGCATCACGCCGCGCCCCCGTTCCGTACACCTGCAACACGACCCACCCTAGAAGATCAACCCCGCCACCCACATGGGATCCGCCCCATCAACGCCGCCGCTCGCCCCGAGCCGCCCATGATTCCCCATCCTGCTCCCATCCCGCGCCACCTGCCCCTCCCCCTCATCAAACCGCCAGTACCCCACCAGCCCTCGCTCACCCCCGCCGAGCTTGCGCATCATGGTCGCCGCGATCTCCGCCCCACTCCGCCGGATCCCCCACACCCGCACCTCATCGATCTCCCCGCTGTACTGCCACCCATTGAACGGCGGCCCCTCATGCCCGATGGACAGCGGCCGGGTCGAATTCATCGGCTGTAGCACCCCCGGCACCTCCCGGTCCAGCCGCCCATTGATGTACAGCCGGAGCATCCCGCGATCATAGCTCGCCGCCACGTGCTGCCACTGGTCCGCCGCAAGCGTCCCCCGCGACTCCTCCGCCTGGCTCGGGTGCACCCCGTCGTGCACCGCCACCCGGAGCCGCCCGCCGTTCACCTCGAGCGTGTACGACGCATCCCCCGCCCTGTTCCACTTGGACAGCACGTGCTGGAAGCTCGCCGACGGGTCCGCCGGCCGGATCCACGCCTCGAGCGTCCACGTCGCCCCGAGGTCGAGGCTCGGCGCGTCCGGGATCTCCACGAACGCACTCGGCCGGAAGAACTGGAGCGCGTACTGCGGCCGCTCCACGTCCGCCGCCGGCAGCGGCGCCGACACCGGCTCCTGACACCCGCCGGCCGCCAGCAGGACCAGCAGCCACCACCGTGCACTCCGTGCCATCTACACCTCCCTCGTGTGGGCTCGCTGACCACCGGAACGACCGCTCCCAAGCTGGCCGACCGATGTGACAGCCCGGCTCCGTCCGACCGCCCGCGGTGCCACGGGCCCCCCCCAGGCCCTCCGCCACCCACGACCACGCCTGACCCGGGAGGACGACCTCCCGTGACTCCAGGGAATGGCCTGACGAACCCGAACCGATGTGAAGGGGAATGCACCGCGCCCGCTGCAAGGAGCGCACCGGGGGGGGCGTCCCCTCGCCCCCGTCGCGGCTCCGTGCCCACCCGCTTGCCTGACAACCACTTGTCCCGCTGCCCGGATTTCGTCCCCTGTCGTCCCGGCCCCGCATTGTTGGGCAGGACCTACGACGTCCGTGAGGCGCCCCCCCGCCCCGTGAAGCTGGCGAAGGCCGGTGCCAACCCCTGAAAAGCCGACCGGGGCGCCGGGTGCCATCGGCGCCTGTCACGGCACTCCCCGGCGGCCTCACACACTGCCCTAGCGCACTACCTAACGGGGCCGTAGGGTTAATCCGAGTGAACACTGCCACACTCCCGGCAAGAAATGGATTGCCCCTCGCCGACCCCACCGGCGAGCCCCCATCAGTTCTTCTGTGTCGGAGGCCTCATGCCTCGGTCGGCGTTCTTGGCGTGCGCCGCGGTCGGTGTCGCGGCGCTGGTATCGGTATCGTGTGGTGGCGGTGGTTCGACCGATGAGGGTGGCGGGCCACCGCCGCCGGTCGCCAGCGTGCAGGTGTCTCCCTCCCTCGACACGCTGCATGCCTTCGGCGCCACTCACCAGTTCACCGCCACGGCGCGCGACGCCCAGGGCCAGGTGATAAGCGGTAAGACGTTCACCTGGGTGTCGACCATCCCAAGTGTTGCCACGGTCAGCGCTGGCAGTGGACTCGTAACGGCCGTGGCCGAAGGGTCCACGTCAATCAATGCGAGCGTGGACGGGGTGACGGGCGTATCCACACTGGTCGTCAAGTTCCCCGCGCCCGTCGGCGGGACGATCCAGGGCACAATCACCCCCACGAACACGGCGACCCTCCGCCGGCCGACTGGGCTGCGGCGCCCGGCTGCGGGGTCCCCAGATCGTCCGTCTGTCACGGTCGGGGCGAAGTTGCCGTTCCCCACCGCCCGCACCGAGCGGACGCCGCGGCGAGAGCCCCGGCGGGGCCGCCCGGCTGCAGTCCCTGGGGAGTGGGTCGTGACCTTCCGGTCGGACGCCCTGGGCACCCCGGCGGCGGGCTCGTTCCTGCTGCGCTCGACGTCCGCGCTGGCTCGCGCCTCCGGGGCCATGCGGGCGGCGCTCCGGCCGATGGAGACTGCCAGGCGGGCCTCGATCAAGGGGATCTCGGGAGCGATCCTCGCGGCCCGAGTGCAGGTAGCCCCCGGCGTGGACCCGGAGGCGGTCCGGGCTGAGCTGCGGCGGAACCCGGCGGTCGCGGCGGTGGAGCCCAACTACCTCGCCCACGCCATGGGCCAGCCCCACGCCCGTCTCTTGGGTGTCACCCCCAACGACCCACTCTACCCTCTGCAGGCGTGGCACTACACCATGATCGGGTTGCCACGAGCCTGGCAGCTCACCACCGGGCAGACGTCGGTGACCGTGGCCGTCGTAGACGATGGCATCCGGAATGACCACATCGGGGTCCTCGGCAACCTGACCAACGGCGGCTACGACTTCGTCTCCGACCTGACGACGATCTACTACTATTGCGGATCCTCGGCGTGGCTCAACCCGGCGGGCGATACCGACGGGTATGACCCGGATCCCTACACCCCCGTGAAGGTACAGATCGACCCTAATTTCGACTGTGCCATCCCGGAGCCCTCCGGGGGACATGGGACCCACGTAGCCGGGACGATCGGTGCGCCAGGAAATGACGGCATTGGCGTGACTGGTGTGGCGTGGACAGTTCGGATCCGCCCGATCCGGGTGCTCGGCGTGACCGGAACCGGCAACTTCTACGACATCGCCCAAGGCATCCTCTACGCCGCGGGTCTTCCGGCCGATGACGGGCAGGGCGGGCATGTCACCGCGCCCTCACGGGCCCCGATCATCAACATGAGCCTCGGTGGCCAGGGCTCGAACCTTGCCCTCCAGAACGCAGTGCAGGCGGCCTACTCGGCGGGCTCGCTCCTCATCGCCTCGGCCGGGAACGACAACAGCGCGGTGCCGAACTACCCAGCCTCGTACCCCGAGGTCGTGTCGGTCTCGGCCGTCGGCCCGGACCAGCAACTGGCGAGCTACTCCTCCTACGGGACCGAGGTGGACATCACCGCACCTGGGGGCGACCTGGCGGATGGTGATGCGAGCTTCGGGATCATGTCCACCGCCTTCGACTTCCAGGCCAACCAGCCCATCTACGACAACACGGCGTGGAACGGCACCTCGATGGCTGCCCCCCACGTCAGCGGGGTGGCCGCCCTCCTGCTGGCTGCAAGTCCAGGCTTGACCGCGGCGCAGCTGCGGTTGCGGCTCGAGTCCTACGCCATCGACATCGGGGTGCCGGGGGTCGACGCGCAGTATGGGCATGGCCTCGTGAACGCCTACAACGCGCTGACGCAGAGCTTCGGACCCCCGACCTCCATCAAGGTGTTCCTCTACAATGCCGCCACCGGTGCCGTGGTCCAGACCGTCACGGCAGCGCCCAATGGAGCCTACCAGTTCACGGGGCTCGCTCCGGGGACCTATCGGGTGTACGCGGGACAGGATGAAAGCGCCGACGGGCTCTTTGGCCGACCGCTTCGGCGGTGGAGCGCCTTCGGGGGCGCTGCTACCCCGACCGACATCGCAGTTACGGGCTCGGGGACCACGGTGGCCAACTTCCCTATCGGCGTGCCTGTGGAGGTCGAGAACAACAACTCCCTCGTGAACGCCGACGAGCTCCCAGTGGGCGGGTACCTCTACGGTACCTTCACGACGCAGCTCCTGGACTTCGACATCGCCCGGGTACTCATCCCGGCCGCCGGCCAGTACACGTTCGAGACGGCCGGGCCGGGCGGGGCCTGTGGCTACGGCCTCGAGGAGGACACGATCCTCGAGCTCCTCGCCTCGAATGGGACCCAGCTGGCGGTCAACGACGACATCAACATCAACGCCTACCAGCGCTGTTCGCGGATCACCGTGAACCTGAACCCCGGGACTTACTACCTGCGGACGAGCGCGTTCTCGGGTCAGGGGGCCAACGGGATCAACGGGCAGCGGTACACCGTCTTCGCGAGGTCCGGTCCATGACGAGCTGTTCAAGTGCCTGTGGAAGACTTGGGTGGGGGCTCGCGATACTCGGATGTATCTGGAGTTGCCGCCCGCATGGAACTGACACCCCGTCCGCCACGATACCTGCGGATTCGGCTATCCGTCCCAACGACTCAGGCTCCACGAAGCCGGGGGACTCGCTCGGTCAGCGCGCCGATACCATCTCCGTGGAATTGCTTCGCCGGCAGATCGATACCTTGATCGGGGACGCACGCTGTCGCGACGTCGGGGAGTGCCGGCTGATTGCGATCGGGGCGAAGCCGTGCGGAGGGCCACGACAGTATCGCGCCTACTCGCTCGCTATCACTGATTCACTGGCCCTTGCTGCGGCTGTCGCGGCGTACGGCGCGGCGGACGCCGAGCGGAACCGCATGACCGGGGCGATATCGGACTGCGGTGCGGTTCCCAGGCCCCGCGTGGTTGTTGTGGATGGACGATGTACGATCGCACCCTGAAGAGCCCGGCCTCCGTCGGCTTCCGCTCGGAGACCGATATGCATCGCTCGATCACCTGCCTTGTGGTCCCGCTACTTCTCGCCACCTCCACCGCCCTCGAGGGCCGCGTCACCCGCGACAAGGACCTCCTCGTGGTCACCGTGGTCCTCCGCCCCGACAGCACCTGGGAGCGGATCGGCACCCTGGTCCCCGCGCGCTGACCCCAACGACGCGGGCCCGGCGGGGATCTCCCCCGCCGGGCCCGCCTCCATCTCATCGGAGCAACACTCCCACGCGCCTCACCCCCTGGCTCTCAGTGCCGCCCTCCCCCTGGCCCCCTGCGCCGGCGGTGACGGCTCGTCGCAGGCTTGGAGGGGGGCTGGGAGAGGGGCTGCCAGCAACGACGTACTAATAGGGGTGAATGCTAACACATTGCCTCACAGCGACTTCCAATGACCCACCCGCGATTTCCCCTCCCAATTCACAAGCTCCCACCCCCAAGCCTCGCATCGTACCCGATGACCCCCGACGCAATCAGGTCGCGCAGCGCGCGGTTCGTCACCCAATGGAAGTACTTCTGCCCCACGTACTGGATCGTGGACCCCGACGCACGCCAGGTGGAAGTGTGGACCCCAACGGCCACCGCTCCACACCTCGATGCCACCCGCCTCGCCTGGCACCCGGCCGGTGCCACCGAGCCCTGCGTCATCGAGCTCGCGGCGCTCTTCGCCTGACCCTGTCCCCGGAAGCACGGAAGGGGCCGCCGCCTCGGCGCCCCCTCCCGTCCCACCCTCACCCTCTATCGAACGCGCGGCCCTGGGGCCGCGCCTCTCACTCCGCCACGATCATCACCGCCAGCCCCGCCTCCGCACCTCCTCCTCCACCCACCCCACCCGCTCCAGCATCCCCATCGTCAGCTGCTCCACCAGCCCCGGCCACGGCACCTCCGTGCCCACGTGGCTCTCGTACTCGATCATGCCCGCGCCCTTGCACCGCCACGCCCCGAGCCGCGGCACCCACCAGCGCCGCCGCGCCTGCTCCGACACATTGAGCCCCTCGGCGAAGGCCAGCGTGTCCTCGACCGTCCACTCCCCCGGCAGCGTCGTGAAGCTGTGGGCCCGGTAGCCCGGCCCATACAGCGGGTGCACGTGTCCGATGCCGAGCCCCACGTGCACCAGGCTCTCGGGCCGCCACTCCCCGCCCGAACCCTGGGCGGGCAGGGACGCCGCCATCGGCACCGTGAAGTCCAGCATGACGGTCTCCTCGTCAACGTGGGCCTCGAGCCCGCGCCCCGCCAGCTCCACCGCCGCCGCCCCGAGCTCCTCCACCCTCGGCCGTTCCTGCCACGCGTGCGGCAGCCCGAGCCGGGTGCGCCACGCCTCGTACATCGTGCGATCCACCAGGCTGCAGTAGATGAGCCCGAGCCCGCCTTCCCCCATCAGCCGCGCCGCGCGCGCCGCGTGCATCAGCCACGCCGTCGCGTCCTGGGCGTGCGTCTGGTCGAGCACCAGGGCCCCGGCCATCTCGAGGGCCCCGTCCGCCGCTCGCCGGAGCGCGCCGAGCCCGGCGTAGCCATTCACCCGGCTGATGTCCCACGCGTCGAGCGCCGGCAGCGTCCCCTCCGTCAACCGGCTCACGATCCGCACCTCGGCCCGACGCTTCCGCTCGGGATCGGGCAGCGTCTCCACCTCCACCCGCGTCACGAACCCCTTCCCCTCCCACCACACCGCGTTGCCCTCGCGTGAGGCATGCTCCGGCAGCCCGCCCAGGCTCGTGAGCCCGGCCAGCGTGTGCGTCAGCATGTCCGGCAGCTCCCGTGCCGGTTCCGAAGCGGGACCGATCGTCGTTACCGGAGCCTCCCTCCTTCGTGATCACCCGAGCCCCCGCGTCCGCCCTCACCCCTCCCCCAGCGCCCAGAAGGCCACCTTACCTCACCCCGATGGCTGCTCCCCCTGCGCGGGCTTCGCCTCCCCTTTCTCCTTCCGCTTCGCCCGCCCCACCGCCTCCTCCAGCCGCCGTCCCCCCGCCACCGTCTCCGCAAACACGTGGCGGTCGAACATCACGTTGGAGATGTGTTCCCCGCTCACCGTCAGGTAGCTCGACACCCGCGGGCCCGGCAGGTCCTTCGGCGCCTCCTTGGGATCCCCGATGATCCGCCACTCCCGCGTGGTGCCCGGCGTCCCGTCCGCCAGCTGCATGTACCCCCGCATCGCCCCGGAGAGCACCAGGTACAGCGGCTTCCCCTCCTTCGAGATCCCGAACGCCTTGAGGAAACCGCGGTAAAGCAGGTATCGCTCGGCGTGCGAGATGTCGGTGAGGATGTACGTGACCGTGATCGTCCGCAGGCTCGGCCCCCAGATGAGGTCACGCACCCGCGCCACGAGCCGCTGCCACGTCCTGCCCCAGCCGGCCGGCCAGAGCCGCCCCGCGAGCCCTGCCAGCTTGAGCACCAGGCCCGGCGGCCGGTCGTCGCCCCCTTCCACGCGCAGGTCGTACACCCACGCATGTTCGGCCAGTCGCCGAAGCGGCCCCCGCAGGATCAGGCACCCGGTCTCGTAGCCCGCACCGAGGCCCAAGGCGCTCGTCACCAGCACGTAGCCCACAATCCACCACCGGTATTGCTCGATGTTCCGGATGATCTCCGCAAATTCCGTGTCGGTCAGGGCCTCCACTTGAAGCAACTGCAGCAGGTAATCGAGCCGGATCGTCGGGAGCCATGGTTGCGGCAGCGTGAATGCCAGCCCGTACAGCACGCCATGCACCCCGAACGCAATGAGCACGATCGCCGCGAGCTGCCCAAGGGCGCTCCGCGGCGCGGTCTCACGCGTGAAGTTTTCTGGAAGGTACAGCCCGATGAAGAAGAGGAAGCCGGGAAGGAGTAGCACCAGGAACGCGACCGTCGACCAGGCAATCGACACGCGGCGCTCCGAAGACTAGTGGGTCTCGGGAACGACCGTCGGGTCCGCCTTGGCGCGATGGTCCTCGATGTAGTCCACGATCTCCTCGAGCTTAGGGGTCTCGTTGTTCCGTGAGGCGTGCGCCAGCGCCTCCTGCACCAGGGCCGGATCACCCCCGGCGATGTAGAGCAGCTTCTGCAGGATCTCCTCCACCCCGGAGGCAAGGACCGTCATGCTCGGCTCCTTCGCATGAGTACGCGGGACGCGGTCGCCCCGATGGCTCGAGTATCGTCAGGAGGGTGCCTGCAACGTAGGCTCGACTCCGGGAGGCCGCAAGGATTTCCGTCATCCCGCCATCAACGTATCTCCCAGCCTGATAGCACGGTCCACCCCCAGGACGTACGCACCCCTGAGTTAGTGTCTCGAAGCCGCCATCGACCGGCTTGCCTCCCCTCCCCCCGCCATGCACCTTCTCCCGCATTCTTGTCACCCCTCCGGAGAATCCAGCCGCGTGACACCGGTGCCGAGTCGCCAGGACCCCGCGCTCCTCCGCCGCCTCCTCAAGGCCAAGGACCGCATGGACGCCGCCCCCGCCCACCCCTGGACCATCCCCGCCCTCGCCCGCCTCGCCCACCTCTCCCCCAAGCACTTCGCCCGCGCCTTCCGCGCCGCCTTCGCCCTCCCGCCGCACCGCTACCTCCTCACCCGCCGCCTGGAGCGCGCCGCCGCCCTCCTCCGCGACACGGACCTTTCCATTACAGCCATCGCCTTCGACACCGGCTGGCAGTCCCTCGGCACCTTCACCCGCACCTACCACGACGTCACCGGCGAAACCCCGAGTGCCGCGCGCCTCCGCCTCCAGGCCGAAACCAAGGGCCTGCGGAGCGTGCCCCCCTGCTTCCTCGCCGCCGGCACCCGCCCCCACCTCACCATGGCCGTTTCGGAGAAGCGCCGCCGCGCGGCCGGCGCTATACATGGGTCACGCAAACGCCCCACCTGACCCGAGAACGGAGCGCTCCCCATGACCGAAGGCGTTGACGTCGCCGGCCTCTACGTCCAGGACCAGGACGAAGCCCTCGACTTCTACGTGAACAAGGTCGGCTTCACCCCCCACACCGACGTGAAGAACGGCCCCTACCGCTGGCTCACCGTCCAGTATCCGGGCCAGCCCTTCCAGTTAGGCCTCTTCCACCCCGGCCCCCCGACCCACGACCCCGCCACCGCCGCCGAACTCCTGGCCCTGGTCGCCAAGGGCGCCATGCCCCCGCTCGTCCTCGTGGTGAAGGACTGCCAGGCCACCTACGACCGCCTCGTCGCCCGGGGCGTGGACACCATCCAGGAACCCATCGCCCGCTTCGGCTCCGTGGACGCCGGCTTCCGCGACCCCTCAGGCAACGGCTGGAAACTCATCCAGGCCAGGAGGACCAAGTGAACCTGAGCGCCAAGACCCGCCAGCTCCATCGCTGGATGTCCGCCTTCTTCACCCTCACCGTGCTGGCCTACATCACCGCGTCGGCCCTCCACCCCGGCCAGCAGCCGCCGCCGTACATCACCTACGCCCCGCTGCTCCCGCTCGGCGTGCTCTTCTTCACCGGGCTCTGGCTCTTCGTCCTCCCCTACCTTGCGCGCCGCTCCTGAGCGGCGCGCGTTTTTCTGGTTATGCACTCCCACCCCCTCCGCCCTATCGTGGCCTCACCCCCCGACCCGCGGAGTCACCAGTATGCCCACCCCCCGCCCCGCCCCCATCGACCCCGCCTCCCGCCCCTACTGGACCCTCGAGGACTTCCACGCCCTCCCCGAGGACGGCTACCGCTACGAACTCGCCCATCTCGAGCTCCTCGTCACCACCGACTGGACCCTCCTCCACCAGCGCATCTTCACCAACCTCCTCGTCGCCCTCGGCAACTGGCTCAAGGCCCACCCGCTCGGCCAGTGCTACTTCGCCCCGGCCCCCCTGACCCACGGCACCGACACCCTCCTCAAGCCCGACCTCTTCGTGGTCCCCCCCGAGGACCCGCCCACCGAGGAATGGCCCCCGCTCTCCACCCTCCTCCTCGTCATCGAGATCTCCTCCCCCGAGACCCTCCGCGCCGACCGCTTCCCCAAGCGCCGCATCTACCAGGAGGCCGCCATCCCCCTCTATTGGCTCGTCCACCCCGATACGCAGCAGGTGGAAGTCTGGACCCCCACCGACCACTTCCCCCGCGTAGAGACCGAACGCCTCACCTGGCACCCCGCGGGCGCCGCCGAGCCCTGCATCATCGAGTACGCCGCGCTCTTCGGCTGATGGGGGCTCACCACTCTGGGCCCGCGCCAGGCCGCGGCCGCTGGGATACCGCAGCCGGTGGCCCGGCTGAGTCTCGGTGGGCTAGATTGCCTGCACGCCCTCAACAGGATCCCAGCATGACCGAGCGCACGCGCCACAAGACCACGGGAAAGCGGAAGGCCAAGGCCCGCCAGATGCGCCGCGCGCTCGACGTCCCGATCCTGGCCGCCCTCCAGCGCCCGGCCACCAGCGACCGCGCCATGCTGGCCCGCCTCGAGGCGGGCTTCGAGGCGCTGGTCGCCGAGATGCAATCCAGCACCGCCAGGGCGGGGACAGATCGGGCGTTCCGGGCCACGCCGGGCACCATCGCCACGGCCGCCGTGCGGACCGCACGCACCACGCGTGGCGGCAAGTAGCCAAAAGGCCCGCATTCGGGTGCTGGCCGGCGTGAATGGCGCCGGCAAGAGCAGCCTGCTGGGCGAGACGGTGCTGGCCGAAGGCGGTGTCTACTACAACCCGGATGCCATGGCGCGCCACCTGCGCGGCCAGAACCCGGCGCTGGGCACGGAAGAGGCGAACAGCGAGGCCTGGCGCCTCGGCGTCGAAGGGCTCCGCCACGCCGTCGCATCCGGCCAGCACTATGTCTTCGAGACCACGCTCGGCGCCTCGACGATCACCGGAATTCTCCTCGAGGCAGCACGCGACGGGCACGATGTGGCGATGCTGTTCGTCGGGCTCGAGGGCCCGGAGCTGCACCTGGCCCGGGTGCGGGCGCGTGTGGCGGCCGGCGGGCACGACATCCCCGAGGCCCGGGTGCGCGCCCGCTACGACAGCAGCCGGGCCAACCTCATCCGGCTCCTCCCGTACCTGTCGTCCCTCCGCCTCTTCGACAACAGCGCCGAAGCAGACCTCGCCGCCGGTCGGCCGCCCGCGCCCCGAGAGCTGCTTCGCATGGGTCGGGGAGTCATCCAGCTCCTCGCTCGGGCCACGGAGCTGCCCGTCTGGGCCAGGCCGGTGGTCATGGCGGCCATCCAGCTCGATCCCAGCGGCGCCTGGCGCCTCTTCTCCTCCAAACGACCCCGCTGAGGATCTGCACCGGCCGGCAGCCCCCGCCCTGGATCACCTACGCCCCGCTGCTCCCGCTCGGCGTGCTCTTCTTCACCGGCTGCTAGCTCCCTCCACCCTCCTTCTCTACCCACCCCACCCCCGCCTCCACCCCCTCCCACACCCGAAGCCCCCCATGCCAGATCGTCGTCCCCACCGAACTCCCGTCCAGCACGACGCCCATCGGCCCGTCGTGCGCCATCGGCAGCCGCGAGACCCACACCTTCTCCCCGTTCACCGCTACGCCACACCGCCCATCCGGCATCACCTGCAGTCGCAGCCGGAACCATCGCCCATCGCCGAGCGTCGGCGGCACCGCGAGCGTGGCGTCGTCCCCGCCCGCGGACACGGCCAGCGTCGCCGCGCGCTCCTTGCCCTCACGCCCCGGGTAGCGCGCCACGCACGCGCGCAGGTGGAGGTCCCCCGGCCGGTATGGCATCTGCCCGCTCCGGTGATCCCAGCCGCCGAGCGCCGCGGAGTCGAGGCCCGCCACCAGCGCCACCCTCGCCGTCTGCCAGCGCGGGGCGGAGATGCGCGCCGAGACCTGCACCTCCACCCCGACGCCTTCACGGCCATCCCACTGCCGGCGGCTGTACACCCCGCTTGGGTATGTCGCGTCCCCGGCGCTGCTCAGGCCCCGGGCACCTCCAGGCCCCACCCCGAGCACCGGACGCGGCTCGCCAAAGGGAATCCACTCCGTGGTGAGCGGCCGCTCCCACTTTTCCTCGAGCACGACGGCGCTGCCCCCGCCCCCGAGCACCACCGCCAGGGAATCCTCGAGCGGCCCCAGCCGGGCGCGCACCCACACCGTGCCCGCGCCCTTCGGGATGAGCAGCCCGTCCGGCGTGATCGTGGCCCGGCCGGTGTCCGACACCTCCCACGCCGCCGGCCCCGCCACGACGCTGCCCCGCGGATCGGCGGGGGTCCGGCCGAGCAGCCGGAGCTGGCTGGTGGTCCCGGGCCGCACCGCCCCGCCCGGCGGCAGGATGGTGACGCGCTCGAGGTGCGTGCGCGAACGTCGCACCCGCTGCCACCCCGGCGTGAGCGCCGCCGCCCCGAACCTGCCTAACTCGAGGCGCCGCCGCTCCGCCGGCTGCCCGAGCGGTGCCACGTACCACGCCTGCTCCCCCGTGCGCGCCACCGCCGCCGTGAAGGCCAGCCAGCGCCGGTCCGGGCTCTCCGCGGCGCGGATCACGTCGCTCACCAGCACCAACGCCCGCCGGCTCCGGAGGTCGAGCCGCACCACGTCGGCCTGCCGCCCGCTGCTGGCCAGCGCCACCAGCGTCTGGTCATCCTGCCAGCCGAGCACTTCCCGCACCGCGTAGCCCGGGACCTGATGGCACGTCGCCGCCGAGCCCGCGCGCGCCGCCACCCAGCAGAGCAGCCGCTCGGCATCCAGCTCGCGCACGAACCCCACCACCGTCCCCGCCGGCGAGAACTTCGGCGTCTGGTCGCTGCCGGGGCCGTCCGTCAGCGGCACCGTGGTGCCGTCGCTCAGGCGCCGCAGCGCCAGGTCGTAGCTGTAGGCGTCCGGGGGGCTGAACGCCCCGGTGACGTACACCAGCCACCGCCCGTCAGGCGAGGCCTCCGGCATCACGTCGTCGGTCCAGCTCGTCACCACCGGTGTCACCTCGCCGGACGGTGCCACCCGGTGGATGTCCTGCACCCCCGGCATGGTGTCGCGCACGAAGTAGAACTCGCCCGGCGCTGCCCCGGCGGCCAGCCCCATCGGGGTGGCCAGCGCGGCGGGCCCGCCGCGGACCGGCGTGCCCCGCAGCGTGAACGGCTCGTCCGGATCCCAGCGGGCGCTCGACAGCGGGATCTCCACTTGCGCGCCGCCACCGGCGGCCGTGGGGTCGCGGAGCACCAGGATGGTCTCGGGACGCCGCGTCCACGCTTGCAGCGCGACCGCGCCGCCGATCATCACCGCGGCCAGCACCAGCTGCACCATCAGCCGGCGGCCCGAGCTCCAGCGCAGCCGGCGCCACGGGGGAAGCCCCGCCACCAGTCGACCCACCTCCGCGGCCGGGGCATCCTCGCCGAGGAGCTCGCGCGCCAGGTCGCCCACCCGCCGCTCGTCGCCCTCTCGGCGCGCGCGGCCCAGGTGCTGCGCGAACAGCGCATCGAGCTCCCCAGTCGCCCCCGCCGCCCGGAGATGGCGGCCGGCCCGGAGCCGCGCCTGCCGGTCCCCGTGCGGCGCCCCCGCGAGCGCCCGTCCGAGTGCGCCGTGCGCGGCTCGCAGGCTCTCCGCCGGCGCCAGCTCCAGCACGTCGGACGCCACCTCGTCGTGGCCGGGCTGCCACGCCGTGCCCGCCAGCTCCACGAGCCCCTGGTGCTCCAGCGCGCCGAGGTGACCCTGGACCGCCGCCTCCGTCAGGCCGCTCACCCCGGCCAGGAATGCGATCGGCACGGGTGCACCGTGCACCGCCAGCACCAGCAGCAGCCAGCGCTGCTCCCGGGACTGCGCCTCGATCCGGTGCCGGCGCGCCCCGCCCGCCTCGAGCGCCCGCGCCAGCTCCTCAGGCGCGGGACAGTCCCAGGTCCCCTCCACCAGCCGGAGCCAGTCGCGCTCGAGCGCCAGCCGCAACGTTTCGAGCACCAGCAGCGGTGAGCCCCCGCACGAAGCCGTCAGGGCGGCGGGCAGGGTACGGCTCCAGCCGGCGGCGGGCAGGCAGCCCAGGCTCGCGGTGAGCGTGCCCACCTGGTCGGCCGTGAGCGGGGCCAGCGTCAGGCACTCGCGCACCTGCTCCTCGACGGGCGGCCAGGCACCAGGGCGCGCGGCCGTCACGGCGAGCAGCTTGCCGGGGTGCAGCGTGGCGAGGGCGTTGTCGAGGAGGCGGCGCGAGTGGGGATCGGCCCAGTGCAGGTCGTCGATGAGCAGCGCGTAGCGCCGCTCGTCGCCCGTCACCTCCATGAGCTCCGCGAGTGCGGCTGCTCGGCGGCGCGCGGCGTCCTCGCCCGTGGAGAGGTCCGCGGGCTGGCTGTAGCGGCCGGAGAGCGTGGGATTGAGGGCGATGAGCGCCCCGGCGGTCGCCGGCGAGACGGCCGCAGCACCGGGGAGCGTGGCGAGTTCCGCCACCACCTGGGCGAGGAAGCTCCCCGGCAGGTCCTGCTGGCTCCGGAGCGCGCGGAGCGCCACCACCTGGGCCCCGAGGGCGCGGAGCCGCGCGCCCGCGTCCGCGAGGAGGCGTGACTTCCCAAGCCCTGCCGCCGCGAGCACGTGCACGTGGCCCGGCCCGCTCTCCGGGTGCTGCCATCGCCCGACGATGGTGCCGAACTCCCGCTCGCGGCCCACCAGTTCAGGGACGAGCCCCGGGGACCGGGCGCCGTGCTCGGGCAGCGCGGAGCGGACCTCGGCCCGGGCAAAGAGCGCGCGTGTCGCGGGATCCGGCTCCCGCCCCGCCGCGGCGAGCCGCCGCTCGAACTCATCCACCTCGAGCGTCAGCGCCAGCCGGTCCCCGCCCTGGATCAGCGCCTCGAACAGCAGCCGCCAGGTGTGCTCGCCGCCGGGATTCAGGTCGCGCACCCGCCGGGCCAGCTGCTGGGCCTCGCGGTGGCGGCCCTCGTTGAGCCACTGCCGCGCAAGCGCCTCCGCCGCCCGCAGGAACACCGAGCGCAGGTGCGCCCGCTCCACGTCGGCCCAGTGCTCGAACTCGATCCCGCCCGGGGTGGCGAAGCCATCGAGGAAGTCCCCTTCATACCACCGGATGGCGCTCGCGAACTGCCCCGCCTCCACGTCGGCCAGGAACTGGTCGCGATCCGACACGAGCGATGCCGCGAGCGACAGGCCATCCCCGCGCGCCAGCAGGCACTCGGCCCCGAGGAGCTGCCGCAGGTGCCACACGGTCTGCCGCAGCGCATGGCGACCACGCTCGGGCTCCACGTCCGACCACAACAGGTCCAGCAGATGGGCCCGCGCCGCGGCGCGGCGTGGCGCACAGGCCAGGTAGGCGAGCAGCGCGAACGGCTTGCCGGGCCCAAGCAGCTGCTCCCCATCAGGCCCGACGAGCCGAGAGGCGCCGAGGGTTAGGAGCCTCGGGGTGGGCGGGGGAGGTGAGGCGGGTGTATCGGGCATGAGAGGAGAGGCGTTCGTGCCAACCTAGGGCCTCCCCCGTGAGGCAGCAATCCGACGGGGGCGGCCAACCCGTCAGAAGTCGTCAGGAAAGCTGGCTGGCCTGCGGTGGTGACGCTGTGGAGACGCGCCAACCCTACCCTCGGGGCGCCTTACCCTCCCCTCGACAACGCGGCGGAGGGCTTCTCCCACCCTCGGCCTTGGAGATCTCATGTCGCGACGCCTCACCCTCGGCGCGGTGGCAATCCTGGCGGTAGGAATTGCCCAAGGATGCAAGAAGGGCCACGTGGATCCGCCTGATCCGCTTGTGGTCGCGCTCACCACCCCCACACTCACCTGCACCGTCGGCATTCCCTGCAGCGCCTTTCCGGTGACCGCGAGCGGCGGCACTCCGCCCTACACCTACCAGCAAAGCGGCGGCGTGATGCCGGCCGGTATGTCCTTCAACTCGGCGACGGGGGAGTTCTCCGGGACACCCTCTCAGACGGTCAACACCACCTTCACGATCACCGTCACCGACGACGATGGCGAGTCCGAGCCGAGCCCCTCGCCCGGCTTCCACCTCATCGTGAACGCCGCTCCGGCGCCTGCTCTGGACCTCACGCTGGTCATTCCCATCCTCCGTTGCGTGGTCAACCAACCCTGCCTGGGAACACCGACCAGCGTCAGCGGGGGTACACCGCCCTATACGTATGCGGCGACCGGTGGCGTGCTGCCGTCCGCGATGACGTACAGCACCTCGACGGGCGCATTTGCGGGCACACCGACGTCCACCGTGAACACCACGTTCACCATCGCCGTGACGGATGCGGTGGGACAGACAGACCAGACCACCAGTCCAGGCTTTCAGCTCATCGTCGCCACCCCGCTCACCATCAGCCTGAACCCTCAGGTCCACAACTGCAGCCTGGGCGCCGTCTGCACCGTGACACCGGCCGTGGCCAGCGGCGGTCATCCTCCCTACACGTATGCCGCGACGGGAGGCGTAATGCCGGCGGGCATGTCGTTCAGCAGCGCTACCGGCGCCTTCAGTGGAACCCCCTCGTCCGGGGTGAACACGACCTTCACGATCACGGCCACGGACATCACTGGCGCCAGCGTGCAGACCCCGTCGCCGGGGTTCCAGTTGATCGTCAATTAGGTCGGGAGCGTCCGAGGCTCACGGCGTGCCCCCGGGCTCAATGCCCGGGGGCCACGCCTGGGTCATTGGTTCATACAAGTCCGAGCCTGTTGCGGTCCAGGCTCTCGCGCCGCATCTCAGCGGCGCGTCCCTTCTTGCTGGCGGTTATTCACGTGTTTCTGGTTGTGCACTCAGCCCGATTACGTCGCACCATGGATCCCCCCCCGGGCCTCCCCGGCGCCATCTTCTTGTCAGACCGCCCCTCGCACCTCGTCAGGCACCCTTGCGCCCCCCAGTCCCACCCCCCATCATCGACCCATCCCCTTCCGGAGCCGCCGATGCCCCCACGGCGCCTGCTGCTGCTCGGCCTGGTCCTCGCCACCGCCTGCGAGGGCCGCGGCGCCCAGGACCGCGACGGCCCCCTCGTGGCCACCCGCCCCGAGGTCCTCTTCCTCAGCCCCCGCTCCCTCGACTCCGCCGCCCGCCGCGGCGACACCATCCCCCTGACCCTGG
>CAZRCT010000067.1:0-18464 GCA_964598655.1 uncultured Gemmatimonadaceae bacterium | reverse complement strand
CCCCGCCTCGAGCAGCACCACCCCGCCGTCGTTGTACGCATCCGCGATGTGCGCGGCCATGTCCCGCTGGCTGGGCCGGTCCTCATACGCGCCGAGGATCGTGGCAATGGGGCCGTGCTCGCCGAGCTGGTCCACCACGTCGAACGGGTCGATCTTCCCCGCCGACTCGCCCCGCGGCACCTCCACCACCACGTACAGGCGGGTGGCGTCGTTGTTGATGATGCCGAAGCCGGTGCCGCCATCGTGCAGCCGGGCGGCGACGTTCAGGTCGGGGATCGACGGCTCGAGGGCGCCGCTCGGGTGGTTGTGGAGGAGCATCTCCCCCTTGCCACAGACCCCGGGCAGCGCCAGCACCCGGTCCACGGTCCCGCGCGCCACCGCCCGCGCCCCGGTGAGGATCCCGTCGGCATCCACCGTGGCCACGAATGACACCTCCCGCCCCCCCGCCTGCGCGATCTCGCGCGCGAGCAGGTGGCGAACCTCGTCCGGGATGCGGTGGGTGACGCCTTCGGCCATGCGGGTCCGCCCGGCACGGGCGGCTCTTCGATGAGGATGAGGCGAGGCCCCCAGACCGGGCGCCTCAAGCGGGGGGAAAATTAGCCGAACCCCACCCCGAATCGTAGCGCTCGGCGACGCTCCCCTCCCCCCCCCACGTACGTAGCGGCCGGTGATGGCCGGCCGCTGCGGGGAGAGAGTCTGGCCAGGTCGCTACGTCTTGAGCTCTTTCTTCTTGGCCGCCGGAAAGAGGACGTTGTTGAGGATGAGCCGGTAGCCCGGGCTGTGCGGGTGGAGTGAGAGGTCGGTGGGGGGGTCGCCGATCTGGTGCTGCGGGTCCTCCGGGTCGTGGCCGCCGTAGAAGGTCCACGTCCCCTGGCCCAGCTCGCCGTGGATGTACTTGGCCCACGGCGCCCCCGGCTCCTCCGCCAGCACCGTCACCGCCGGCTTGAGCGTCCGCTTGGTGAACGAGGTGGTGAGCCCGTAGAAGTCGGGGATCACCTCGCGGTGGTTCTGCACCAGCATCGTCGGCACCGGATCGATCTTGGCGCTGAAGCCGAACAGCTTGAACGCGCCGAGCTGCTGGCGGCGATCCAGGCTGTTCACCTGGTGCCCGTCGATGTCCGAGAAGGCCGGGATGTTGGGCGAGAGCTCGAGCTGCGCCCCCTGGAAGGCCAGCGTGTGGCCCCAGTCCAGCCTGCGGGCGGCATCCGGCGCCATGGGCGTCCCGTCGGCGTAGCTCGCCGCGATGTCGGTGTCGTGCGCGGCGAGCGCCAGCTCGAGGGTCTCCGTGGCCGTGCACATGGCGAACAGGAACCCGCCCCGCTCCACGAACGCCCGGATCTCCTCGGCCACCGCCTTCTTGCAGGCGGGGACGTTGGCGAAGCCCAGCTGCCGGGCCACCGCCTGGTTCCGGTTCACCATGTCGGTGAGCCAGGGGGTGCCGGCGTAGTTGAGGTAGAACTTCGAGTACTGGCCGGTGAAGTCCTCGTGGTGGAGGTGGAGCCAGTCGTAGTCGGTGAGCCCCTTCCGCGCCACCTCGGGGTCCCAGACCTTCTTGAACTCGATGCCGGCGTAGTTGAGGGCCATCGTCACGGCGTCGTCCCAGGGCGACGCGTTGGGCGGCGCGTACACCGCCACCTTGGGCGGCTTCTCGAGCGGCACCGCGTCCATGTTGCCCTGCTGCAGCTGGGCGCGGATGTTCACGACCTCGCCGTCGCTGAGCGGGATCGTCGTGACGCCGGCCAGCGCCGCGTCGCGCTGGGTGCCGCCGTCGCCCGGGACCAGGAAGGAGCCGCCGCGGTAATTGAGGAACCACTCGGCCTTTCCCCCGCGCTCGAGCACCCGGAAGGTGACACCGTACGCCTTCAGGTGATCCTGCTGCTGGTCGTCCATCGGGATGAGGAGCCAGGCCGCCGCGGGATGCGGCACCCAGAGCCCGCCGAGGCGCCGCACGCCGGGCCCGGCGAGCAGCGCGCCGCCCAGGGCGCCGAGGAAGTGGCGACGACCGATCATGTGCGCGGCACCGCGTTCCGCGCCTGATCCAGGAGCCGCCGCCCCTGCGGCACCAGGGCGCTCTGGGGGTACTCGAGGATCATCTGCTCCAGCACGGCCACCGCCTCGGGACCGCGCTGGTGCGCCACGTAGAAGCGGCCCAGCTCGAGCAGCGCCGCCGCGGCCGTGGCGGGCGCCTCCTTGACCACCGCCGCCTTGAGTGTCTGCTCCGTCTCGGCGCCCTTGTCGAGCCCCGCGTAGATCCGTCCGGCCAGCAGCGTCACCTCCGCCCGGCCGCCGTCGGGCGGGAGCGCCGCACCCACGCGCAGGAAGGTGCCAGCCGCGGCGAGCGAGTCGCCGCGATCGAGCTGCTGGAAGCCCCGGCCGAGCTGGGCCAGCGTGTCGGGCTGGATGGGCTGCAGCAGCGCCAGGATCGCCGCGCGTGCCGTGGACTCCTCGCGCGTGCCGGCGAAGGGGCCCGCGTCCCGCCAGAGGTCGGAGGTGCCCTTGAGGTCCCCCGCGTAGAGACGGAGGCGCCCGCGGAGCGCCAGCGCCTCCACGCTGCTGTCGGCCACGATGAGCTGTTCGGCATCGGCGAGCTGGCCCTGCTGGGCCCAGCGCGCGGCGATGTCGCGGCGCATGCGGAGGAAGTCGTCCACCGGGAGCTGGGGCCGCAGGCGCTCCAGCTCGGCGGCGGCCTCGCCCGGCTTGCCCTCCTTCACCAGCAGGTCCACCAGCGTGGCGGAGGCCCCCGACGCCACCGCCGGCCCCGTCGCCGGATCCTCGGCCAGCATGCGGAGCATCCGCCGCGCGTCGGCCGTGGCGCCGGCCGAGGCGTAGGCCTTGGCGGCATCCAGGCGGAAGCGGGATTTCTGGGCGGCATTGTTCCAGCGCTCCGCCAGCGCCTCCATGGTGCGGGCCTGCACCAGCTGGTAGGTGGGCGTGGCCTCGCCGCGGAGCTGTTCCAGGAAGCCCTGCAGCACCTCGATCTGCTGGGCGGTGCCACCCGGCAGGGTGCGCATCATGGCTTCGTAGGCGCCGGTGGGATCGCCCCAGCGGGCGCGGAGGTCCACCAGCAGGCGGGCGGGCTCGCTTCCCGTCTCCTTTTCCAGACCGCGCAGGATGGCGGGCCGGCCATCCGGCCGGGCCTGGCTGAACATGGCCAGCGCCGAGCTCCGGTACCCGGGGAGCTTTCGCACCGCAGCCGCCCATTCGCGGGTGGCCGTAGGCCAGTCCTCCTCGATGACGGCCAGCTGCGCCAGCTCCGGCGCCAGCACGTCGGGCTTCCCGATCCGCTCGCGCCCCAGCAGGTAGGCGCGCTTGGCGGTGGTACGGTCGCGCCGGGCGAGGGCCGCCGCGGCCCACTCGCGGTAGGGGGTCTCGTCGCCCGGCGTCACCCGGCCCCACTTGTCCACCAGCCCGGGGATGCTGTCCAGGAGGTCGGCCTGGGCATAGGCGCGGAGGCCCACGCCGTAGATGGCGCCGGAACCCGGGTTGGCGGCGATCGCCGCGCGGACCTCGGGGAGGATCTCCGTCAGGCGGTTCATCGGCGTGAGGGCCCGCTCGAGCCCGAGCAGCGCCGCCACCTCGGTGGGGTTCTGCCGGAGGATGCCCCGGTACACCTCCGCCGCCTGGGCGTAGCTGCCGCGGCGCTCCAGGTCGAAGGCGCGCGCCATGGCATCCTGCGCCACGAGCGGTGCGGTTGCGACGCCCAGCAGCAGGACCAGCACGGGGACCCGGCGACGCACGCTCACTCCTTGGCCGGCGCCGGCGCGTCCCCGCCGTCGGCGGGACGGGGTGCGCTGCTCAGGCGGCGGAAGTACTCGGTGACCCGGCGCCGCTCGTCGGGCGAGAGCGCCTGCAGCTCCTCCCACGTGGGGAAGCGGAGCCGCTCATCGGTGAGGCTCCGGCGCAGCGCCGGCGGGACGCGGACGCTGTCCCCGGTGGCCGCGGTGCTCTGGCGCTCCTGGCGCTCGTCCTCGTCCTGGCCCTGCAGGGTGCGGCCGGCGTCGAGCATGCGGCGGAAGAGCCGCTCCTGCCGCTCCACAGTCTGCCGGTCGAGCCGCCCCGCTTCCAGCGACCGCGCCAGCTCGCGCGCCTCGTCCGCCAGCTCCCCGGCGCCCGGCACCTGCCCGCCCGCGCGGAGCCGCTCCATCCGCTCCGCCAGGGCGCGCTGCCGCTGCCCCAGCTGCCGCAGCGCCTCCTGCATCTGGCTGCCGCCCTGCCCCATCATCGGCAGCATCCCGCCCGCCTGCTGGCCGACCTGCCCCTGCTGCTGGGCGGCCTGCTGCATCTGTTCCAGGGCCTCCTGCAGTCCCGAGCCCGAGCCCGCCCCCGCCACCTGCCCGCGTGCCCTGAGCAGCGTGTGTGCGGCGGCGTTCAGGGCGTCCACGGCCTCCCCGCTCCGCCGGCCCGCTTCCCGAGTGTTCGGGGCGGCGTTGTTGAGGGCCTCGCGCGCGCGCTCCATTTCGTCGCGCGCCGCCGCCAGCGCCGTGCTCGACTGCTGCCCGACGAGCGCATTCTTCCCCGCCACGTCCGCCATCTGCTGCATCAGCCGCTCCACGCCCTCCTGGATGGCGCCCTGCTCGGCGCGCACCTGCGGGCTCGCCTCGCCGGCGCGGAGCCGCTCGTTGACGTCGAGCTGCCGCTCGGCCAGGCGGCTGGCGTCGGCCAGCACGCGGTCGAGCGCCTCCACCACCTCCTGCTTCCATTCGCCCTGCATGGCGGTGCGCTGCTCGTCGAGCTGCTGGCCCAGGGGCTGCAGCTGCCGGGCGGCCTGCTGCCCCTGTTGCTGCGCCTGCTGACGCTGCCCCTGCTGCGCCGACTTGGCCGCCTGCCGCATCTGCTCGGCGGCCTGCTGCGCCTGCTGGGCCGCCTGCTGCATGGCCTGCTGCCGCTCGGGCGACTGCTCCGCCAGCTGCTGCGCCACGTCCTGCAGTCCGGCCGCGAGCGAGTCGGCGCGCTCCGCCAGTTGCCGCTCCGCCGCCGCCGCGCGGGCCGAGTCGGCTTGCCGGGCCGCCTCACTCCACTGCTGCTGCTCCTCTGCCAGCTCCTGCGCCTCCTTCGAGAGGTTGGCCATGTCCCCCTCGAGGGCCGCGCGCTCGAACAGCTCCCGCGAGCGCTCCAGCGCCTCCCGGAGCTGCTTCTGCGCATCCGCCAGGCGCTCCAGCGCCTCCCGGGTGCGCTCCGGGTCGAGTTCCTGCAGCGCGCGCTGCAGCTCGGCCAGCCGCTCGCGCAGCTCGGGCGTCAGGGCGCGGTCCAGCTGCTCCTGGATCTCCCGGAGCCGCTCCTGGAACGCCGGATCGTTGATCCCCGCCGACTCGGCACTCTTCTGCAGCTCCTCGAGCGCCTGCTGCACCTGCTCCGCCTCCTGCAGCAGCCGCTCCTGCTGCTGGGCCACGCTCTCGGCGCGCTTGGCGTTCTCGTAACTCAGGGCGTCGTTGTTGCCATTCCCGTCGCGCTCGCCGGTCTCCCGGGGGCGCTCCTGGGCCAGGTCCTCCGTCTGCCGTTCCAGCTGCTTCCCCGCCTCGGCGATGCTGTCGAGCCGGCGGCCCACCTGGTCCGCGGCGGCGCGCGCCGCATCGCGCATCTCGCTCGCGGTGGGGAGCCGCAGCACGAACTCGCGGGAGCTCCCCACCTGCGGGCGTGGCGCATTGTCGAGGGCGCGGAGGATGAACCGCAGCGAATCCCCCGGCACCAGGTTCCGGCGATTGAGGTCCAGCTGGTACGGCAGGATCACGCGGTCGCGCGCGCCCTCGGGGAGCGGCAGCACCTCGGTCTTCACCGCGTCGGCGAACCCCAGGCGGCTGATGCGGCGGCTCTCCATCACCACGCGCGCGATCCCATGGTCGTCCGACGCGTCCACCACCAGCGGCACCACCAGGCTAAACGGCACCAGCGTGTCCTGTCCCGGGACGGGGACCTCCACCCGCGGCCCGCTGTCGGGCACCGCCACCACGGGGAGGCGGATGGTGTCGCCGGCCAGCGGGTCGCCGCTGGCGGTGGCGAGCGCGAGCGTCCAGGTGCGGGCACCGCTGGGCGTGAAGCTGCCGCGGAAGCGCGGCCCCGAGACGTCGAGCGGCACGCGGGCGCCGCCGCCGTCCCAGCCGGCGGCGGCGAGCACCGTCGTGGCCTCGCCCTGCACCTCGAGGCGGGTGCCTGCCGGCACCACGATGGTGTCGCCATCGGTGGGGAGCGGCTCGTCCTCGAGGTCCAGGTAGCGGGGATAGCGCGCCACCACCGCCAGGGTGCCGAGGAAGGCGGGCATCCGGACCTTCACCTGCAGCGTGTCCGAGGTCCGGCCGCCGCTCGTCAGGCGGAGGAAGAGGTCGCCCTGGAGGGGGCCGAGGACCACGCGGGCGCGGCCCAGCGAGTCGAGCGGGAGGCCCTGCCCTCGCCAGGTCTCCCCGGGGGCGCGGGTCCAGAGGATGGCGTGCTGGCGACCGCGGGCCAGCGCCTCGACGGCCACGCTGTCGCCCCGCTCCACCTCGGTGGCGCCGAGCGTGAGGCTGACGGGGGCCCGGGTGGCGGCCCACGCCTCGCCGGGCTGGAAGAGGAGGGCGGGACGGCCCGTGAAGGGCCGTGCGGTGGCCAGCACCACGAGCCCCGTGGCCAGCAGCGCCCCGCCGGCGAGCATTCGTTTCCGCATGGGGAGGAGCAGTTCCTCCACCAGCGCGGGGCCCCGGGCCTCGAGTTCACGCGCGTGGTGCTCGTCGGCGGCGGCCAGCAGGTCGGGGCTGGTCCCGGCGGCGGCGGGTTCGAGGAGGCCGCCGAGGAAGCCCTGCCGGAAGCCGCGCTGCTCCAGCGCCTGCGCCAGCACGCGCGGCGCGTAGCCGCGCGAGGCGCGGAGCCCGAGCACCGCGGCCAGCGCCGCCAGCAGCACCACGAGGCCCCAGGTGGCCAGCACCCACCACGGCTGCGCGAAGACGCCGAGCCGGGCGCCCCACGCCGCCACGCCGAGCATGAGCGTCAGGCCGCCGGCGGCGCCGAGCCCGTAGGCCAGCGCCGAGCGCCGGGCGCCGAGTGCCGAGAAGCGGGCGAGGACGAGCGCGGTGCGGCTCACCGGGGGCCCCCGAAGGTCACGGCGTAGGTGAAGAGGTTCACGCCCATCTGGAGCGCCGCCTCGTGCTTCTCCGGCGGGTCCCGGTGGACCTGCGGGTCCTCCCAGCCGTCGCCCAGGTCGCTCTGGTACGAGTAGTAGACGGCCAGGCGCCCGTCGAGGAAGATGCCGAAGCCCTGCGCCGGCTTCTTGTCGTGCTCGTGGATCTTCGGGATGCCCTGCGGGAACTTGTACACCAGGTTGTAGATGGGATGCGTGAGCGGCACCTCCACCAGCGGCTGGCCGGGGAAGAGCCGCGCCAGCTCGCGGCGCAGCGACTCGTCCATGCCGTAGTTGTCGTCGGCGTGAAGGAAGCCGCCGTGCGCCAGGTAGCGGCGAAGCGCCACGAGCTCCGCATCGCTCCAGTGCACGTTGCCGTGCCCGGTCATGTAGATGTAGGGGACGTTCCAGAGCTCGTCGTCGAGGAGCTGCACCACCTTCTCCCGCGACGCCACCCGCATGCCCGTCCGCTCCGCGATGGCGGCGAGCAGGTTCGGGAGGCTCGACGGATTGGCGTACCAGTCGCCCCCGCCATCGTAGTGGAGCCGGCCGATGGTCATGATGCCGGGCGGCGCGTCCCGCCGGTTCCCCGCCGAGGTCGCGCGCTGCGCCGCCAGCGGGCTTACTAGGGAGCCCGCCAGCAGGAAGGCACCTGCGATGCGTCCCAGGGTCACGGCAGTCCCATCACGATGCGATACGCCTCGTTGCGCGAGAGCCCGGTGTCCTCCACCAGGCGTTGCACTGTGTCACGCTTGCTGAGTCCTGCCGCGAGGAGGGCTGCGGCGCGGGCAGCGCCGTCGGCCTCACTCATCGGCGCGTCCTCCACCGGGCCGCGGCCGGCCAGCACCACCGTGATCTCGCCGCGCGGCTCGTTGGCCTCGTAGTACGGCGCCAGCTCGCCGAGGGTTCCGGCGCGGAACTCCTCGTAAAGCTTGGTGAGCTCCCGGGCCACGACCACCCGACGCTCGGCCCCCGCCAGCGGCACCAGGTCCCCCAGCAGCGCCCCGAGCCTCGGCGGCGCCTCATAGAAGACGACGGTCCACGGGGATTGCGCCGCCTGCCGGAGGAACTGCTCCCGGTCGCGCCCTTTCCGCGGGATGAAGCCGAGGAAGAGGTAGCGATCCGCGGGAAGGCCCGACGCGGACAGCGCCGTGACCACCGCCGACGGCCCCGGGAGGGGCACCACCCCAAATCCCGCCTCCCGCACCCTGGCGACGAGCGCCTCCCCCGGATCGCTCACGCCGGGGGTGCCGGCATCGGTCACCAGGGCCACGTCGCGCCCCTCGCCGAGAATCTCGAGCAGCGTCTCGGTGCTCCGCTCCGGCGAGTGGGCATGGAAACTCAGCACCTTGGGGCTGGCGCCCACGTGCTGGAGCAGCGTCCGCGCCCGCCGGGTGTCCTCGGCCGCCACCACCGGCACCGACCGGAGGACCTCCGCGGCGCGAACCGAGAGGTCCCCGAGGTTCCCGAGCGGGGTGGCGATCACGTAGAGGGTGGCGGGCATGGGCGCAATCTAGCAGGGGCCAGGGGCCGGGTCTCAGGACAAGGATGCCGCCTCCGGCGCCATGGACGCATGCGTGGCCTCGCCGGGGGGAAACCAGAGACCCTCAACGGCAGGAAGCCTGTCTCCCCGCCGTCACGGGGAGGGCGGTGCCGGAAATCGGGCGGGGCGCGCAGCCACTGCCGCGCGCCCCGTCTGCCGCCTGGAGCGGCCGGATTCCTCCGGCCGCTACCTTCCGCCTACGACAGATGCTGGTGGATCTTTCCCTCGAGGATGGACTTGATCCGCGGATCGGCGCCGATGACAGTGTCCACGTGCTTGCCATCCTTGAAGAACATGATGGTGGGGATGGACCGTACGTTGAAGCGGACGGCGGTGTCGGTGTTGGCGTCGGTGTCGAGCTTGGCCACCTTCACCTTACCGGCGAACTGGTCGGCGATCTGCTCGACGACCGGCGCGATGGCGAGGCAGGGGCCACACCAGGTGGCCCAGAAGTCCACGAGCGCGAGGCCCTTGGCGTGCTCGATCTCGCTGGCGAAGTTCGCGGTCGTCAGGGTCACCACGTTGGCGCTGGCCATTCTTCCTGGATCCTTTCCTCTTGCCTTAGCTTGGGGTGGGACCGACTATGGTCGGCCCGGAACCACGTTGAGTCCTGTTATTGCGGGGCGGCAGTGGCCCGCCCTGCCATCCTTCACGTTCGCCGGAGTTCCTCGTGACCGGTCAGCCCGAGATCGCCCACATCGGCGTGGCCGTCGAGTCCATCGACGGCGCCCTAGCGTTCTATCGCGATGTGCTGGGAATGGTTCCCGGCCCGGCCGAGGAGGCCGATGGGGCGCGGATCGTGTCCCTGCACTTCGGGGGGCCGGAAGTCGAGTTACTGGAGCCCCGCTCGCCCGAGAGTCCCATCGCCAGGTTCCTCGCGAAGCGGGGGCCCGGGATCCATCACGTCTGCTATCGCGTGGCCGACCTCGACTCGGCGCTCGCCGCCGCCCGCGCGGCCGGCTACCGGCTGGTGGACGAGGTGCCGCGCGTCGGTGCGGGCGGCCACCGGATCGCCTTCCTGCACCCCAAGTCCACCGCCGGCATCCTGATCGAACTCACCGAGTAGCGCCCGTGTGGGTGCCGCCCGCCGATGCCTCAGGGCGACGGCGGCGCGCAGGCCCGGCCCGGCGTCCCTGCCATCGTGAGGTCGAGCCCCACGACCAGCCAGCCGTAGTCCCGCGTTTCCACCACAGTCACCGGCAAGCGCTTGGTGCAGGTGGCGCCCTGGCCGTCGGTGCGGGTGAGTTCCACCTGGACCACGCGGCGGTCCGGCTGGTCCCGGACCTCCTCGATGCCCGTGATGCGATAGGGCGTCCGGCGCAGGAAGAGCTGGGTGATGCCGAGGCGCTGCTCCCAGTCGGCGGGCTGCCGGGTCGTGGCGGCGGGGCCGTTCTTGGTGCCCCACACCTGGCTCATGCCGGCGATATTGCTGTCGGCGACCGCCTGCATGAAGTTCCGGACGGCGGCGTCGGGGGCGGCGGCCTTCCCGCGGGTCGCGGGCGCGGGCCCGCTCGCCGACTGGCCACCCGAGCAGGCGAGCGCGAGCAGCACGAGCACCGGGACGAAGCGCGGCGACATTCAGGCCTCCAGCGGGTGGCGGGGAGCGAGGATGGCGCAACTTAAACAGGGCTCACAGGGCGGGCAATGATGCCGATGCGTCTCTACATCAACATCGACCACGTGGCCACGGTGCGGCAGGCGCGGCGCACCGACGAACCCGACCCGGTGGCCGCCGCGGCCCTCTGCGAAGCCGCCGGCGCCGACGGGATCACCGCGCACCTGCGCGAGGACCGGCGCCATATCCAGGACGCCGACGTCATCGGCCTCGCGGCGGCGGTGCGCACGGTGCTCAACCTCGAGCTGGCCACGAGCGAGGATATCGTGCAGCTGGCGGAGCGGCTGCGGCCGTTCCAGGCCACGCTGGTGCCGGAGCGGCGCGAGGAGGTGACCACCGAGGGCGGGCTCGACCTGGCGCACAACGTCCCCCGCCTCACGGAGGTGATCCGTCGCCTGACGGGTGCCGGGATTCGCGTTTCCCTGTTCATCGACCCCACCCGCGAGAGCGTGAGCCGCGCCCGCGACCTTGGCGTGCCCGCCATCGAGCTCCACACCGGCCGCTACGCCCACGCCTGGCCCCAGGGGGACGCCGCCTGCGCCGAACTGGCGGCGGCCGCGGCCTTCGCCCGCCAGCAGGGCCTCGCCGTCCACGCGGGCCATGGCCTCACCTACCGGAACGTCCACCCGGTGGCCCGGATCGCCGAGATCGAGGAACTGAACATCGGCCACAGCATCGTGAGCCGGGCGGTAATGGACGGCATGGTGGTGGCCGTTCGCGAGATGCACGAGGCCATCCGCTCGGCGCGGCGCTAGGCTCGGCGGCGCCACCAGCCGAGCTCCCATCCCCGCACGGGGCAAGGGGTTTGACCCGGACCCGGCCCGCTCCTACACTACAGGCATCCCCTTTCCGCGATCCGTGATGACCCAGCCGCTCGGCATGGAAGACTTCTTCTCGCTCGAGGCCACGGAGTACCTCGACAAGCTGGCCGGCCTCGTGGCCGGGCCGGCGGCACCGAGCGCGGATGAGGTCGTGCGGTTCACGCGGGCGCTGCGGGGCAGCGCGCTCATGGCCAATCAGGGGCCGATCGCCCGGGCCGCGAGCGGACTGGAGCACCTGCTCCGCGGCTACCGCGACGGGCGGCGGCCCTGGGACCAGGAACTCGGTGCCCTGACCCGCGAGGCGGTGGGCACCCTCAAGGACCTGGTGCAGCGGGTGCGCGGCTGGGGCCTCGAGGAGACGGCCCGCGCCGAGCGCCTCGCCGCCCAGCTCGAGAGCGCCGCCGGCGGTGCCCGTCCCATCACCACCCCCATGCCCGCGCTCAATGAGGTGGGTATCCGCGCCTTCCTTGCCCGGGAGGCCGCGGCCGTGGGCAGCGTGCTCGACCAGGCCTCGCGCACCCTCACCGGCAACCCCACGAGCGACGTGGCGCAGGTCATCCTGCGCCGGATGCAGCCGTTGCGCGGCCTCGCCGCCCTCAGCGACTACCCACCGCTGCCCGATGTCCTCGACGGCGTGGAGCGGACCGTGGGCGAGCTGGCCCGCCTCGAGCTCCGGCCCGAGCGGGCCGTGGCCCGGCTCGAGACCGCGGCCACGGCGCTGGCCCGTGCCGCCCGCGACATCGCCGAGCGCGGCCGCCCCGACGGCGACGCGCCCGAGTTCCGGCACTTCGCCGAGCTGCTGCTGGCCCCGGACGAGGGCGAGGCGCCAATCGTCCCCATCGAGTCGCTCTACTACGCCGGCGAGGATGGGCTGGTGGAGCGCCGCTCGGCGCACCACCGCGCCATGGGCGCCGGCATGGCGGCGGCCACGGTGGTGAGCCGCGGCGAGCACCTGTCGCAGTCCGCCGACGAACTGGCCCAGGCCGGCTCCGCCGCCCAGCGCGACATCCGGCTCCACACGCTGGTCTCCGACCTCCGCACCATGGCGGTGGACTTGCCGGCTGGCCTCGACCGGGCGGTGGAGGCCTTCGCCTCCGCGGCGCGGGCCGCGGTGGGGCGCGGCGCGGCGGCCGCGGAGGCGACGGACTTCGTGAAGCTGCTGCTCGAGGGCGCCGATTTCCTCAAGGGCTTCACCGACGCCACCGAGCCGGTGGCCCTCGCCGCCCGGTTCGACCCCGTGATCGCCGCGCTCGACATGCTCGGCGCCCCGGTGGTGGCGGCGCCCGAGCCGGTGGAGACCCGCCCCGCCCCGCAGCCCGAGCCAGTGCCGGCGCCGCTCCCCGCCGACGTGGTCCCCATCGAGGCCCTGGCGCCGAGCGGGCCCGCGGACGACGAGTCGGACGTGGTGCCGATCGAGTCGCTCTTCTACGACGAGCCGGAGCCGGCGGAGCCGCTGCCCATGCCGGTGGTGGCACCATCGCTGCCGAGCCCGCGGGTCACGCCGCCGCCGATGCCCGCCATCAGCGTGCCGCCGGCGGCCGCCCTGCCGGCCGCGGTGCCCGCGCCGACGCCGGTCGCGGTGCCTGCGGCCGCGGCAGGCGGGGAGTGGGATCTCGCCGCCAGCTTCACGTTGTATGAGGCGCTGGTGGCCGGGGCGCCGGCGCCTGTGGCCGCGCCCGTGGCGGCTGTGCCGGCGCCCGAGACCCCGGCCGAGCCGCCGGTGGTGGACATCGCGACCCTGTTGTACCGCGGCCGCACGGCGGTCACCCGCGCCGCCGAGGTGCGGCGCGAACTGGACCTCATCCTGGCTGGCCGGCAGACGGCCGCGCTCCAGCCGCTCGTGGACGAACTCGCCGACCTCGTCGAACTCGCCTTCACCGACTGATCCTTCCGTGACCGCACCGCAGCCGGCGCGGCGCGCCCCGGTCTGGCAACTCCTGCTCGGGGTGGCCGTCTCGGGCGTCCTGCTCTACTTCTCCCTCAAGGGCATCCATTTCGCCGAGGTCTGGGCGCACGTGCAGACGGCGCGCCCCGGCCCCATGGTGGTGGCGACGCTGCTCGCCACGGCCACCTTCGTGCTGCGCATCTTCCGCTGGCAGCTCCTGCTCCGCGGCGACGACGGCCGCCGGCTCCCGGTGGTCCCGCTCTGGCATGCCATCGCCATGGGCTTCATGGCCAACAACGTCCTCCCGCTCCGCATGGGCGAAGTGGTGCGGACCTTCGCGGCCTCCACGCTGACGCGCACCCGCTTCACGGCGGTGCTGGCCTCCATCGCGGTGGAGCGGCTCTTCGACGCGCTCACGGTGGGGACGCTGCTGACCATCGGGCTCCTGACGGCGGACCTGAGCGACACCGCGGTGGCGGGCTTCAACATCGGCGGGATCATCACGCTCGTGGGCATCATCTCCATCGGCGGGCTCCTCACCGGGGCGCTGGTGGTGGCCTTCCCCGTGGCGGCCGAGCGGGTGGTGCGCGCCCTCATCAAGGGCCCACGGCTGGCGGACCGGCTGGTGGGGATCATTGAAGGGGTGCGGGCGGGGCTCTCGGTGCTGAGCTCGCCGGCGCGGGTGGCGGGCGTGGTGGGGTGGTCGTTCGCGGTGTGGCTGGCGTCGGCCGCGAGCTTCTACGTGATGTTCTCGGCGTTCGGGATCCCGGTGGACTTCTCGGGCGCGCTGCTGATGCAGGGGCTCATCATGTTCGGCATCGCGCTGCCGTCCACGCCGGGCTACGTCGGGGCGTTCGAGCTGCCGATCATCGCGGTGCTGGCGCTCTATGGCGTGGCCAAGAGCCTGGCCGCGGCGTATGCGCTCACCTATCACGTGGTCACGTTCATCCCCATCACGATGCTCGGCGCGTACTCCGTGGTGCGGACGGGCGTGGGGCTGTCGGCGGCGCGCTCCATGGGCGCCCCGCCACCCGCGGGTGGGAGCCCGCCCGCGTGACCGACACGCTCGCCGTCCAGGCTCCCGCCAAGCTGAACCTCTTCCTGCGGGTGCTGGCGCGGGAGGCGGATGGTTACCACGGGCTCGAGACGCTCTTCTGCCTCATCAGCCTGGCCGACGAGCTCCGCGCCACCCGCACCGACGCGCCGGGGATCACCCTCGAGGCCCAGGGCGCCGACTGCGGGCCACCGGACCAGAACCTGGTGGTGAAGGCGGCGCGGCTGGTGCTGGAGTCGCTCGGCAATCCCTTCGGCGTCCACTTCACCCTCACCAAGCGGATCCCGCCGAAGGGCGGCCTGGGCGGGGGCTCGAGCGACGCCGCGGCGGCGCTCACCCTCGTCAACACGCTGGCCGGCGAGCGGGTGCCGCGGCACGAGCTGCTGCAGTACGCCGCGCGGCTCGGGAGCGACATCCCGTTCTTCATGAGCGGCGGCCCACTGGCGCTGGCGTGGGGCCACGGGGAGCGGATGCTCCGCCTGCCCCCGCTGCCACCGGCCCCCGCCCTCCTCGTGCTCCCCCCGATCGGCATCAGCACGCCGGAGGCGTACCGCGCGGTGGATGCGGCGTGGGCAGGTGTCGGGAAGCGGGGCGCCGTGGCGCTCGACCTCGAGGCGCTGGCCAGCTGGGGGAGCATCGGCCGCCTGGCGGGGAACGACTTCGAGTTCGCGCTCTTTGGCGGGCACCCGGAGCTCAAGCGGGCGTTCGAGGCGCTGGCGGCCACGCGGCCGCTGGTGTGCCGGATGACCGGCTCGGGGTCCACGCTCTTCGCCGTGTACCGGACGGCCCGGGACCGGGACGAGGCTCGGATGACGCTCTCCCCGAGGCTGGGGCAGGCGATGGCCGTGGAGACCCTGGCCTCGCCCCTGCCGCCGCCGGCCCCCTGACCGCCCCCGGGGTGCCGGAGCGGCCCCCCGCCTGCCTACTATTCTGGCCACTGGCCCCTCGTCCAATGGCAGGACATCGGACTTTGGATCCGAGAATGGTGGTTCGAATCCACCGGGGCCAACTCGTGCGGCAGGCGCGCGGCCTCGCCGGGCGGCATGGGATGGGCGGGGGCGGCCTGCGGGCCGCCCCCGCGATTTGGAGGGGGTCGGGTTGACCTAAGCCCGCCCCCGCGTTTATGTTGCGCGGCTCGGGCCATGAGCGAACTTCTCTCTCGCAGCCAGATGCTCCTCATGTCGGGGACGGCCAACCGGCCCCTGGCGGAGGAGGTCGCCCATCACCTCGGGCAGCCGCTCTGCCAGGTGACGGTGAAGCGGTTCTCGGATGGGGAGCTGTTCGTCAAGATCGACGAGAACGTCCGCGGGCGGGACGTGTTCGTCATCCAGCCCACCAATCCGCCGGCGGAGCACCTGATCGAGCTCCTCCTGCTCTGCGATGCGGCGCGGCGCGCGAGCGCGGCCCGCATCACCGCCGTGATCCCGTACTTCGGGTACGCGCGGCAGGACCGGAAGGACCAGCCCCGGGTGGCCATCAGCGCCAAGCTCATGGCCAACATGGTGCCGGCGGCAGGCGCGGACCGGGTGCTGGGGATGGACTTCCACAGCCACCAGATGCAGGGGTTCTTCGACCTGCCGGTGGACCACCTGTACGCGGCGCCGGTGTTCGTGAACCACTTCCGGCAGAAGGCGCTCCGGGACCTGGTGGTGGTGGCGTCGGACGTGGGCGGGGCCAAGATGGCGCGCGGGTTTGCCAAGCGACTGAACGCGTCGCTGGCCATCATCGACAAGCGCCGGCCGTCGGCCAACGTGGCGGAAGTGGTGAACGTGGTCGGTGAGGTCAAGGGGAAGGACGTGATCATCCCCGACGACATGATCGACACGGGCGGGACGATGTCGGAGGCCATCCACGCGCTCAAGCGCCTGGGCGCCGGCGACATCTACTGCTGCGCGACGCACGCCCTGCTCTCCGGGCCCGCGGTCGAGCGGCTGATGAACAGCCCGGTGACGGAAGTGGTGGTGACCAACACCATCAACATCCCGCCGGAACGCCGGTTCGAGAAGCTCAAGATCCTCTCGATCGCCCCGCTCCTCGCGAAGGCGATCGGTTACACCCACAGCGACCAGTCGGTCAGCTCGCTGTTCGACTGAAGCAGAAGGACAGGACCATGGCACAGGTTACCCTCGAGGCGCAGCGCCGCACCACCACCGGCAAGGGCGTCGCCCGCACCCTCCGCCGCACCGGGCAGGTGCCCGCGGTCATCTACGGGCACCACCGCGCGCCCGAAACGCTGACCCTCGACGCCAAGGCCCTGAGCCGCCTCCTGGCCGGCATCAGCGCGGGCAGCACCATCCTCGACGTGGCCGTCGATGGCGGCGCGCCGGTCAAGGCGCTGATCCGCGAGCTGCAGCGCAACCCGCTCAAGCAGACCGACATCCTCCACGTGGACCTCTACGAGGTGAGCGCCACCGAGAAGGTGACCCTCGAGGTCAACATCAAGCTGACCGGCACCTCCGACGGCGTCCGCAACTTCGGCGGCGTCCTCGACCAGGTGATGCACAAGCTCCAGATCCGCGTGCTCCCGGCCAACATCCCGGCGGTCATCGAGGTGGACGTCACCCCGCTGGCCATCGGCAAGTCGTTCTACGTGCGCGACCTCAAGCTGGCCAACGTCGAGATCATGAACGACCTGAACCAGCCGATCTGCTCCGTCGTCGCCCCGCGCGCCGAGGAGACGGCCGCGCCGGGCGCCGAGGCCGCGGCCACGAGCGAGCCGGAGCTCATCCGGAAGCCCAAGGCCGAGGACGAGGCCGGCGCCAAGGAGTAAGGGCTGCACGCCATCGTCGGCCTGGGGAACCCGGGCCCGGAGTACGAGACAACCCGGCACAATGCCGGGTTTCTCTTGTCGGACCACCTCGCGCGCCGCTGGCAGCTGCCGCCCTTCCGGCGGGTGCCGGCGGCGCGCGAGGCACGTGGGACGGTGGGGGGCCGCGCCGTGGCGCTGGTGAAGCCGCTCACCTACATGAACCGGAGCGGGATGGCGCTGGCGCCGTACCTGGCCGAGCCGGGCTTCGACCCGGCGGCGCAGCTGCTCGTCCTGGTGGACGACTTCGCGCTGGCCATGGGGACCTTCCGGCTCCGGGGCGCGGGCTCGCCGGGCGGGCACAACGGGCTCAAGAGCATCGAGGCCACGCTGGGCCGCTCGGACTATGCGCGGCTCAGGATCGGGATCGGCCCCCTGCCCCCCGGCACCCGGAGCACCGCCGACTTCGTGCTGGGCGCCTTCGAGCCGGCGGAGCGGGAAGCGCTCGATGCGCTGCTCGACCCGATGGCCGAGGCCGTGGAGTGCTGGCTGGCCGAGGGGATTGAGGTGGCCATGAACCGTTTCAACAACCGCTGACCGGGACCGCGCATGCCGCTCACCACCGCCGCCACCGTCACCATCCTCGCCGGGATCGCCGGGATCGTGGCGGCGTGGCTGGTCTATGGAGCCATCACCCGCCAGCCCGCCGGCACATCGGCGATGCAGGAGCTGGCCGGGCTCATCGAGACGGGCGCCATGGCGTTCCTGCGGCGCGAGTACCTGGTGCTCGCGCCGTTCGTGCTGGTGGTGGCGGCGCTGCTCGCCCTCGTCATCGGCGGCCCGACGGCGGTGGCCTTCATGGGCGGCGCGGCCTGCTCGATCGGCGCGGGGTTCTTCGGCATGAAGGCGGCCACCAAGGCCAACGTGCGGACGGCGGAGGCGGCGCGGTCGTCCGGCCAGGCGGCGGCGCTCGGCATCGCCTTCAACGGCGGCGCGGTGATGGGGCTCGCGGTGGCGGCCCTCGGCCTGGTGGGGATCGGCGCGGTGGCGGCCCTGGTGGTGCCGGCCGACCCGTTCGTGGTCGCGGGCTGGACGCACTTCAGCGAGACCATCAGCGGCTTTGCGATGGGCGCCTCGAGCATCGCGCTCTTTGCGCGCGTGGGCGGCGGCATCTACACCAAGGCGGCGGACGTGGGCGCCGACCTCGTGGGCAAGGTGGAGGCCGGCATCCCCGAGGATGACCCGCGGAACCCCGCGACCATCGCCGACAACGTCGGGGACAACGTGGGCGACGTGGCCGGCATGGGCGCCGACATTTTCGAGAGCTACGTGGGCGCGGTGATCGCCACGGTGGCGCTGGGGGCCACGAGCCCGCTCCTCGCCGCCGAGGCGCGGGGCGCGGCCGTCGCGCTGCCCATCCTGCTGGCGGTGGTGGGGCTCTGCGCCTCGGTGATCGCCATCTTCGGCATCCGCCTCTTTGCCCAGGGCGACCCGGCGGCGGCCCTCCGGAACACCACCCTCCTCGCCGCCGTGGCGTTCCTGGGCGGCGCCTACGCGCTCTGCCGCGCGCTGCCGCTCGCCATGACGGGCAAGCCGGCGCTCGGCGCCTTCTGGGCGGTGCTCGCCGGCACGGTGGCCGGCATGGCGATCGGCTGGGTGACGGAGTACTACACCAGCGGGAAGCCGGTGCGGGAGATCGCCGCCGCGAGCACC
>CAZRCT010000066.1:0-18735 GCA_964598655.1 uncultured Gemmatimonadaceae bacterium | reverse complement strand
TGGGTTCCGCAAAGGTTCCGCATCGGGGCCAAATCGAGAGGATTCTGGGCCCAAATTGCGGGGAGGGCGTGAGGCGTAAGCCTAGGTAGATTGCGCGCTTGGAAAATTCGGGTTTTCGGAGATGGGAGCTGATAAGCGTGAGGTCCCAAGTTCAACTCTTGGCAGGCCCACTGAACCGCCCCTGGAGAGCACCTCTCCGGGGGCGGTCTGCGTTTGCCACCCCCCGGTCCCCGCTCCCCCGGCCGGGTGTGTCGAGCGAGCGGGACTGGTCCGCCTATATTGTCGCCGTGCAACCCACTCCCTCCCTCCGACTGTTCCTGGCCCTCACGGGCGTCCTCGCGCTGGGCTGCGGTGGCGCTGAGTCGCCGGCGACCACGCACGCCGCGTCCCGAGTCGCCACCGATAGCCTGACTCCCGCCGGTCTCGAGGCGGCGGGCCGCGCGCCGGCGTCCGATTCCCTCGCCCTCGCCCTCCTCACGGCCGCCCTGGGCGACGCACGGATGCCCATCGCGGATCGGGCCGCCTGGTGGCTCGGCCAGCGGCGTACCGAGGGTGTTCCCGTGCTCGTCGCTGCGCTCGAGGATCCGCGCCCGGGCGTCCGGCGCAGCGCCGCGTACGGCCTCGGCAGCCTCGGCGCCGAGGCGGCGCCGACGATCGCCCCCCTGGCGCACCTCCTGGCAGACCCCAGCGACTCGGTGGCCGGCATGGCGGACTGGGCGCTCCAGAACATCGGGCCCGCCGCGGCCACCCCGTTCGTCACGGTGGTCCGCGCGCTCCGGTTCGGGGCGGTGCCGGTCCGCGTCCGCGCGGCCACGGACCTCGGCCGCCTGAACCTCGAGCCTCGTCGCGTGACGCCCCACCTCCTGCGGGCCTTCGCGGATGCGGACGAATCGGTGAGCCTCGCCGCGGGCCGGGCACTCCTCAATGTGGGGCCCGCCGGGGAGACGCTGCTGAACGCCGCCCTCATGGCCCCGGACGTCCATCTGCGGCAGCGGGCCGAGCGCCTGCTGGGCCGCCGCGCCTCCGGGGCGTTCTGAGCAACGGGCCGCCCCCGCGGCCCCTCAGGCCGTCACGGCCCGGCCCGCCGCTCCCACCGCGCGGCCCCGCCGGCTCACCAGCCACGCCGAGAGCAGCGTGAACAGCAGCCCCACCGGGAGCGGCTCCAGGAACGTGAACGCCATGTTCACCAGCGGCTTGTCGTACATCACCTTGAAGTCGGCCATCTCCCGGGCCTTGGCGGCGAGCGCGGCCTCGGAGGCGCCCGCCGCCTTCATCTTGTCGAGCATGTACGCGGCGTAGTGATCCACGAAGTCCGGCATCACCGTGAAGTACACCACTTCCCACGCCGCCACGTAGCAGACCGTGCCCACGAGCATGATGAGCCCGCCCACGTGGCACGCCTTCCAGAAGCCCAGCTGCCCGCCCGCCACGCCGTCCCGGTACGACCGCACCCCGAAATAGATCATCAGGAACGCCGCCACCATGCTGCTGTAGCCCACCACGGCGGCGTGGTCGAAGCCCACCTGCTCGCGGAAGGGCAGCACGGCGAGCATGACGCCGGCCATGATGGCGCCGGCAAGGAGGCCGTAGGTCAGGACGATCTTGCGCATCACTGCTCCAGGAAGAAGGGGGAGCGCCGAACCTAGGACCGCCCTGCGCCGTCCGCGTCACCGGAACGGGTGAGCCCGGCGTTAACTGCCGCAGGATCACCCGTTTGGGCGACCGGACGGGCTACGGAATCAGCCGGTATTCCTTCCCCAGCTGCACCGCCTGCGTCCGCCGCCGCGCCCCGAGCTTGTCGAGCACCCGGCTGGTGTGGGTCTTCACCGTGTTCTCGCTCACCCCCACCCGCTCGGCCATCTCGCGCGTGGAGAGGCCCTGGGCAATGAGCCCCAGGATCTCGAGCTCGCGCGGGGTGAGGCCGAGCGCCTCCACCCGGCGCTCGTCCCGCACGAATGGGCCCGCCACCGGCACCGCGACCGGCACCGCCACGGGCACCGGCACCTCGCGCACCACCACCCGCTCGCGCGGCGTGGTCAGCTTGAGGCCGAGCCAGAGGCCGAGCCCCGCGAACACGGCCGCCACGATCCCGCCGTAGATCTCGAGGGAATGCTCCACCACCAGCCAGCGGTACTCCAGCAGCTTGAGCCCGAGGATGAGGAGCGCGGCAACGGCGCCGTAGAGCAGGACGTGACGGCGCATCGGTCAGGCGGCGGAGCTGGCGGGAGACGGGCGGATTCCCATCAGGCCGCCGCCCACGCGGCGAGGTACGGCACGCCGTGCGCCTGGAGCGCGGCCAGCGCCGCGGCCACGAGCGGGGCGGCGGCCGCCTCCGCCTCGTCCCGCGTGAGGGTGGCGGTCATCGCCTGCGCGTCCGCGAGCAGGTCGGCGGGATCCCTGCCGGGTGCCACGCGCCACCACTCCGGCACCTCGGGCGCCAGCGCATGGAGCCGGCAGAGATACTCCTCCTGGGCCCACTCGCCGCGGTCCCGCGTGGGTCCCACTGGGGACGGCCGCATGCCGAGTTCGGGATAGCGCCCCCGGCGCGACCAGCCGAGCTCCACCGTGAACTCGTTGTAGCCCTTGAGGCTCGGCACCAGGATGATCCATGCCCGCCGCCCGGCGTCCACGGCCCAGCTGTAGGCCGCCTCCCCCGGGCAGGCCCACGGCTTCGGCCCCTTGAGCGTGGCGGCGAAGGCGGGCGCCACTGCGGGCAGGGCCTCGGCAAAGCGGCGCTTCACGGCCGCGTTGAACTCCCGGCTCATGGCGGCCTCGCCTCAGGGTTTCCGTCGCACGGCACTGCCCTTCGGCCAGTAGGCGAACTCCGGCTCCTGCACCGCCGCGAGGTCCGCCACGCGGTCGCGCAGGAAGGCCTCCGCGGCCTGGATGCCCGCATTGTAGGCCGTGGGCGCGAGTTCCTTGCGGAAGAAGTCGAGCAGCATCCGCACCTGGATGTCGCTCACCTCGAGGTCGAGTTCGTCGGTGCAGAAGCGGCGCAGCGAGCCGAGCGCCTGCGTGGTGGCGTCAGGAGAGAACGGGACGGGCATGGACTCAGCGGGGAACGGGGGGAACCGGACGGGCCATCCCGAAGCTACACCCTCGTGCGGCGCTCGTCAGGGGAGGGGTGCGTCGATGGCGCGCCTTGCCTTGCCCGCCGCGGGCACGCACTATCCTCCCAACCAGCCGTCCCGCCGCGCTCCCTTCCCGAGGCCCCCGCCGCATGCCGAGGCTCCTCCGCCCCGTCGCCACCGCGCTCCTGCTCGTTGCCACCGCCACCGCGGCCACCGATCCCGTCCCCGTGGACTGGCCCATGGTGGCCCGGATCCGTGAGGAGGGCCTGCAGCGGAGCAAGGTGATGGACTACGAGTCGTACATCGCCGACGTCCTCGGCGCCCGGCTCACGATGTCCCGCGACATGCAGCGCGCCCAGGCCTGGCTTCAGGGCGAGCTCACCCGCCTCGGCCTCGCCAACGTCGCCGCCGAGCCGTACATGGACTACGGCGTGACGTGGGACAACGAGTACACCTCGCTCCACATGCTGGAGCCGGACTACCAGCCGATGGTGGGCTATCCCATCTCCCATACGCCGGGCACCAACGGCAAGGTGGTGGCCGAGGCGGTGATCGTGGACATCCAGGTTGGGGAAGACCTGGACCGCTACAAGGGTACGCTCCGCGGCAAGGCGGTGCTGGTGACACCGCCCGCGCCCATCGACCTGGCGCCGCTGACCAACGGCGTTCCCCGCCTCACCGACGACGACCTCCGCGCCCTCGAGGAGAAGGTCATCGCGCCGGCGCGGCCCGCACCGCCGCGCCAGCTCCCGCGCCCCAACGCCATCACGCCGGTGGAGAAGCTCGCTTTCTACCGGAGCGAGGGGGCCGTGGCCGTGCTGCAGTGCGAGAGCGGCTGGCTCGGCGCGGTGCGCGGCTTTGCGCGCCCGGGGGCGCGGGATGACGGCTGGTCCCGCGCCGGCATCGTCGCCTCGCTGCCCGTCATCGCCATCACGCCCGAACACTACAATCGCATGTACCGGATCCTGGGCCGCAGGATCCCGGTCAAGGTGGAGCTCGAGGTGCGGAACCGCCTCGGCGACCGGGTGGAGCAGGCGGCCAACATCGTGGGCGAGATCCCGGGCGGCGACCTCAAGGACGAGGTGGTGATGCTCGGCGCCCACTTCGACACCTGGCACGCGAGCCCCAACGCCAGCGACAACACCTCCGGCGTGGCCGTGGCGCTCGAGGCGGTGCGCATCCTCCAGGCCGTCGGCGCGAAGCCCCGCCGCACCATCCGCATCGCGCTCTGGTCCGGGGAGGAGCAGGGCCTGTTCGGCTCCCGCGCCTACGTGAAGCGCCACTTCGGCGACCCGCGCGACAGCACCGTGGGGACGAAGCCCGACTACGAGCGCCTCTCCGCCTACTTCAACCAGGACTACGGCGCCGGCCAGTACCGGGGGATCTACCTGCAGGGGAACGAGCTGGCCCGGGCGCAGCTGGCCGCGTGGATGGCGCCGTTCCGCGACTTCGGCATGACCACCGTGAGCAACCAGTCCGTCGGCTCCACGGACCACATCGCCTTCGACGAGGTGGGGCTCCCGGGCTTCCAGTTCCTGCAGGACCACATCCCCGGCACCGGCGGCCACACCAACCTCGACTTCTACGACACCATCCAGGCCGAGGACCTGATGAAGAACGCGGTGGTGATGGCCGCCTACGTCTGGCACGCCGCCAACGCCGACCAGCGGATGCCGCGGAAGACGCGCGTCAACTGAGCCTCGGCCGCCGGTCAGCCGGCGCGACGCCGCTCCCGCCCGGCATCAATGCTGTACGGCCCGGCGCCCCACGTGGCGAAGAAGAGCCACAGGAAGCTGTAGAGCATCACGACCTCGCCGCGGTTCTGCCACCACCAGAGGGAACCGCTCCCCGCGGCGTGCATCCAGAAATAGGCCACCGCCATCTCCCCCGACGCGAGGAACGCGGCCCACCGGGTGAACAGCCCCACGGCGATGAGCACCCCGCACGTCGTCTCGATGACCCCGGCCGCGCCGAACCGCGTCAGCAGCTCCACGCCGCCGCCGTCCGGCCCCACCCCGCCGAACCAGCCGAAGAGTTTCTGCGCGCCATGCGTGAAGAACGCGAGCCCCGCGACGATGCGGAGCGCCGTCTGGACCGCGGGTTGGAAGCGGGAGGGAATCGGGCCGTCCATGGGCACCTCCAGGGAGGGATGCGGGGGCCGCACCGGGGCCGGTGCGGCGCGGCGCCGTCCTGCGCCGGTCCCAAGGTGACGCGCGGGGCCGGGTCCCGCCAGCCTACCCCCGCGCCCGCGCCCGCCGGATCACCTCGGCCATCACGTCGCGGTGCGCCGGGAAGGTGTCCTCCACCACCTGCAGCGTGGGGAGGATCTCCGGCCGGAGGCCGAGCGTCACGTCGTCGAACTGCCCGAAGCCCGCCTCGTGCACCCCGCTCGAGCCGCGCCCCGGCGCCGGCGCGCTCAGGTGGGAGAAGTACTTGCTGTACCGCCGCCAGCGCGCGCCGCCCCCCGCCTGGTACATCCCGATGAACCCGTGCAGCGCGTCGTACGGCATTTCCCCCACACAGAGTACGTCGGGATGCCGGCCGCGGAGGTCGGTCACCAGCCGCCGCGTGCCCTCGTGCATGTCGCCGTTGGTGGCGTTGACGTGGCCACCCACGATGTCGAGGAAGTAGGCGTCCACGCCGTACTCGCGAATGACGTGGTCGATGCGGCCCAGCAGGTGCGCCCGCCACCGCTCGTCCGCCAGGTTCATGTAGGCCAGCCACCCGTCCTGGTGCCGGTCGTTGTTCCAGTCCACCCAGTTCAGGTTGTACACGTCGCCGTCGAGCTTGGCCACGGCGCCGGACTTGTAGCGCTCCCACCCCGGCAGCGCCCGGTTCGCCGCATTGGTGCCGAACATCGGCATCATGTGGAAGCCGAGCTGCCGTGCCTCCGTGATGAGGGTGCGGAAGCCCGCCTCCCCACCCATCCGCGCATCGGGCTCGTAGGCCGGGTAGTTCCAGTAGTAGCGGCCATCCCACGCGGCCAAGAAGACGAGTACCCGCGCCGGGTCGATCTGCGTGGCGATCCAGCGCAGGATCGCGAGCTGCTGCCGGTAGTCGTTGAAGATGAAGCCGGTGTAGTGCTGGCCATGGAGCGTCACCACGAGCTGCAGCTGGTGCACCCAGCCCGGCAGGTCCGGCCGCGTCGCGAGCGGGGGGAGGGCGTACGCCCGCGCGATGTGCGCGAAGTGCGGCGCCACCGTGTCGTCGAGGGCGGCGGCGGTGGTGAGGCGCCAGGCGGGCGTGGTGAGCCGGGTGTCGGTGCGCCAGGCGTCGTGCTCGTGCACCACCTCCACCCGGTAGCCCTGCGCGCCGGGCTGGAAGAAGAAGCGCTTGGGCCGCACCCGCGTGTCGAGGGAGGAGAGCGCCACCGCCGGCCCGTCCGCCGGGACCACCGCCGCCACCGGCGTCATCACGCTGATCCCCGCGCCGGGGCCGTGCAGGTCGCCGCCGCCGAACGGGTACGCCACCAGCACCTCGGTGTCCCCCGGGTCGTACGGGGCGCCGCCGGCCAGGGCCAGGCGCCCGCGCGGGATGTCGCGGATCACCGTGGTCACGGCCTTGATCGGGCGCTCCATCCCGATCGTGGCGTCCCATTCGATGCCGCCCGGCACCCGCCGGAAGCGCACTTCCACCGTCCCCGGCGCCGTCGCCTGGCCGCCCGCCCAGACCAGCCGGTCACAGCGCACCACCATCCCCTCCCCGGCCAGCTCCACGCGCATCCGCTCCCGGTCCAGCCCGTAGGTGTTCTCGTCCGTGAACACCAGCAGCCCGAAGCGGTACCCGCCGAACCGCACCGACGGCTCCGGGAAGTCGAAGCTGAACTTCATCGCCCCGTCGCCCCTGGGCGGGAGGTAGACCTCGCTCGTCGAGGTGAGGGGCAGGATCTCGCCGTCGGGCGCGGGGGCGGGTGGGGCCGAGGCGTCGCCGGCGGCCGGGAGGAAGGCGGGCGCCGCGGCCGCCACGCCCATCGCGCGGAGCCAGTCGCGGCGGTGCATCGCGTCGGTCACCGGGGACTCCGTCGAAGCCGGCTCAGCCGGTGGTGATGCGCCAGTACACCGCGTAGCGCGTGTCGATGGCCTGGCGGAGCGGCACGAACGGGATGGCTCGCCCGTCGGGCGTCCGCACCGCACGGCCGCCCCCGGTGGCGAACCAGGTCCGGGGATCGGGATCGGCGAAGTGGAGCGCCGGCACGGCAGGCGGCGCCGGATCGAGCGCCGTGTTCACCGCCTCGTCCCACGGCTCCGTGCCCTTGGCGCTCGGTCGCGCGCGCCGGTTGGCGGGCGTGATACCGTCGTCGCCGAGCAGGCCCGCGAGGACGATGGGGCCGCGCATGATGGCCGCGAGCTCCCGGTCGCCCGGCAGCGGCACCACCTCGTAGCGCGACGGCAGGTCCAGCGTCACCACGTCCCCATCCTGCCACGTGCGCGTGAGGGCCAGGTACGTCCCCGGGAGCGGCGTGACGTCGGGCGAACGGTCGTTGATCCGCACCTCGGCGTGGCCGGCCACCCAGCCGGGCACCCGCACCCGCAGCGCGAAGCGCGCCGGCCGGGTCAGCTGCAGGCGCAGCGTCACCCGCGTGTCCTCGGGGACGCCCGTCTCCTGCCGCAGCACCAGCCCCCGCTCCGGCCACCGGAGCTCCGAGCTGATGAACTGATTGACGAACACGCCGTGCGCATCGCGGAAGTAGATGCTGTCGCCCACCTTGGCGAAGTTCTCGATGCCGGTGCCGTAGCAGCACCAGAACGCGTGGTCGGTGCTGCCGAAGAGCTTCCAGTGCCCGCCCTCGAGCGGGGTGTAGTAGAGCTTCTCGCCGTCCGCCGGGTGCTGCGTGCCGAGGATCCCGTTCCAGAGGAGCCGCTCGTGGAAGTCGGCGTACGCCGGCTCCGCCGTCCAGGTGAAGAGCTGGCGCGTGAGCTTCAGCATGTTGTAGCTGGTGCAAGTCTCCTGCGTCGTGGCGCGGAGGGTGCCGCGGAGGTCGTCGGGGTGGCCGCCCCAGCTCTCGTCGCTCGTGGAGCCGCCGGTGGCGTACGCCCGGTGCTCGGCGATCATCGCCCAGAACTGTGTGGCGGCGAGCCGCGCGTCCTCGTCGCCCGAGAGCTCGTAGTCGTGCGCCTCGCCCAGCACCTTGGGGATGGTGGTGTTGCCGTGCACCTCGGTAAGCTCGTCGCGGCCCGCCGCGAGCGGGTCCATCATCCGCGCGTGCCGGAACCGCCGGGCCAGCGCCAGGGTGCGCCCGTCCCGCGTGAGGCTGCCGAGGAGGAGCAGCGTGTCCTTCATGCCGCCGTGCTCCACGTCGAGCACCTTCTGCATCGCGGCCTCGTCGAGCGGCGCCACCCAGGCCGCCGTCCAGTCCGCCATCCCCTCCGCCACCCGCAGCGCCTCGACGTTCCCCGCCATCTGGTAGGCGTCCACCATCCCCGCCAGGATCTTGTGGAAGGTGTAGAACGGCGCCCAGACCCTCGTGCCGTGCTTGAGCCGGTCGAAGAACTCCTCGGGGAAGGCGCTGAGATAGCCGGTGCCGAGCCGGGCCTGGCACGCCGCGAGCGCCGCCACGAGCGCCGCGTTCCGCTCGCGAAACACCGCCTCGCCCGTCTGCGCGTACATCTGCGCCGTGGCGGACAGGTAGTGACCCACGAAGTGCCCGCGCAGCTCGCACTCCGGCCGCTCCCAGCCGCCGTAGGGCTCCGCCGACGAGGGCAGCCCCGCCGTGGCGCGGAAGAAGTGCGCCAGCCGGTCGGTGTCGAGCGCCAGCAGGAAGCGCTGGTTCACGAGCATCGCGTCGCGGAAGGGCCCGTCGAGGAGTCGCACCTGCGCCAGCGGAAACGGCGACGCGGCGAGCTGCCCGGGCGCCGGCAGGCGCGGCGGCTCGGCGGGCCACGGCACCCGGGCCAGCCACGGCAGCGCGGCGCCCAGGGTCAGGAACTCCCGGCGGGAGGGATTGGCCGTCATCGGCACGTCCGGCAGGGGCAAGGGAAGGAGGGGCGGGGCGTCGGCGTAAGGTGCCGCGCCCCGGCGTCCGGCACCAGAGGGGTCAGCCCGACGTGGTGGGGGGATCGCGGCGCCGCCGTTCGGCGATCTCCGCGGCGCCCTCCTCGCAGAGCCCGCAGAGCCGCGCGTCCTCGTACGCGGCGGCGGCCGCCTCGTCGTCGCAGCGTCGGCAGTCGAGCACCGTGCCCAGGTGCTGGCGCCGCGTGGCCTCGGTGAGCACCCATGGCCGCACCTGCCACGGCGGGTCGTGCCGCACGTGCTGGCCGTGGCCGCACGCGAGCTCGGCCACCCAGTGGCCTTCCTCGTCCTGGTGATACCCGGTGATGCGCCGCTCCACGCTCACCCCGGGAGGACGAGGCGCCGCAGCGCTTCCGCCGCCAGGTAGAGCCCGAGCCCGTACACCGCGTGCGTCCCCACGCTCTTGAGCCGCGCGGCCCACGGCGAGGGCGCCCGCGCCGACGCCACCCCGAGCCCGAGCGCCGGCTGCAGCACGAAGAGCGGCACCACCACCGTCGCCACCCCGAAGGCGAGGGCCGGGAGCACCGTCGGCGCCGCCAGCCACTCGGCGGAGACGAGCAGCACGAAGCCCACCGCAAACCCCACCCCGATCCCGTAGTGCGCCGCCCACCCCGTCACGCACTCGCCCGGCTTCGGCGCCGCGGCGCCGATGCTCCGGTGCACAAACGTCCCGCCGGGCATGTGCAGCACCCAGCGGCCGAGCAGGCAGTAGTTGAGCGAGGGAATGTTAAATCCGCGCTTGAGCACGAGGGACCAGAGATCAATGCACGCCGTGGCGCCGATGCCAATGAGCGCGGCGACGAGCAGCAGGCGGGGATCGTGGAGCATGCGTACCTCGAAGACGGATGGGAGGGCGACGGTCCGCGCCCCTCGTTGCGCTCCATAGACCCGGCGGTCCGCGTGGGTTCCCCAGTGCCGTGGGTGTCGTCCCGCGCGGGCCTGACCCTGCTGCGCCGCCGGGCTAGCGCGCGGCGCCCGCCGGCGGCCCGTCCGGGTGCCGCTCGCAGGCGGGCGGCTGCTGGACCGTGTACGCCAGCGTCGCGATGCGCCACTCCCCCGCCGCCTTCACCAAGGTGAACACGTCCACACCGCAGTGCGACCAGGCCCCGTTCCGGTAGAAGTCGTAGGGCAGCCACACCATCGCCATCGGGCCGCTCACCAGCACCTCCGGCCGGAACCCCCGCTCCGTGAACGTCCCCGTTACCACTGCCGCGCGGTCCGCCGCCCGCCGCCGGAAGCCCACCATCACCCCGCCCGCGCGCTCGGCCGCCGTGAAGATCACCGCGGAGTCGAGCATCAGGTCCGTGAAGCCCACGAGGTCCACCCGGCTGATCCGGGCCAGCGCCGAGTCGGTCACGGCAAGCACGGCGGCCCACTCGTCAGGCGCCGACTGGGCGTGGAGCGAAGCGGGGAGGAGGAGGACGCTCGCGAGGGCGAGGCGGCGGACCACGGGCAGGACGTTCGGCATCGGTCAGGGGCGGGGCGGTGGGTGACGGCGGGGCCGGATGCCCCACCCACCCGAAAGTGACAGGCGGGCCCCCCCTCCCCGCAAGGCGGCTAGGCGACCCCCGGGATGTCGGGTTCCGCCGGCGCGTGCCGCATTGCTGGGTGTCACGGTTCCCGATCGCCCTGGTTCGAGACGTCCACCCAAGGAGTCTGTCATGCGTACCCGCATCGCGAGCGGCCTCATCGCCGCCGTCATCCTCACCGGCTGCGCCACCGACGCCGCCATCGGCCCCGCCGCGGGGCCCGGCACCCCGGCCATCCCCGGGCACGCCGTCCGCCCCGTGGACCTCGGCAGCTGCGGCGTCATCGCCGCGCCCGCCGGCGCCAGGCAAGTGGCCCACTACTACGCCGCCGGCGACCAGCGCTGGTTCTGGCTCGGCAGCTCCTGGCTCAACCTGGGCCCCGATGCCGCCCTCTATGAGGACGCGGGGCGCCAGCGCGCCGTCGGCGTGCACCCCTTCAACGCCGTCTGGCAGATGAAGAGCGGCAGCTCCCTCGTGGGGCAGGTTGAGCAGGTGTGCGACGTGGGGACCACCGCCATCGCCTGGCAGCTCTTCCAGGCCGTGAGCCACGACGGCGGCGGCATCTTCCGGCAGGTGGACTACATCCAGCGCGTCCGCACCACGGGCGGCGTGGCACCCTCGTCGCCGGGCGCCGCGTACGGCGAGACCCGGCGGGTGCCCTTCACGGCGGAGTTCTACTACTACCGCCTGCCGGACTGACCGGCAGCGTATGGCGCGGGCTCACCCTTCGCGGGCCCGCGCCTCCCGCGCCGCCTCCGGGTCGGCGATCAGCAGGCCCCCGCGCACCGTGGCGCCGAGCAGGATCGCGGCGCTCACCAGCACCAGGTTCTTGATGATGTACTGCCCCTCGAGCGTCGGCGCGTAGGGCGCCCGGGTGAAGGTCTCCCCGGGGAACAGCACCAGCGGCGTCACCGTCCCCGCCATCTGCAGCAGCATCAGCAGCAGCGTGCCCCGCATCCACGCCCCCGTCACCAGCCCGAGCCCGATCGTAACCTCGAGCGCCGCGAGCAGCGGCACTGCCACCTCGGGGGTCACGAGGCCGAACGTCAGCACACTGATGGTCCGCGCCGCCAGGTCCTGCGCCGGGCTCAGTCCCGGGAAGAACTTGAGCACGCCAAACCAGAGATACACCACGCCGATGCTCACGCGGAGCCAGCCGAGGCCGCGCCGCGCCACCCAGCGGGTGAGCCGCACGTCGAAGGCGTCGAAGGTCCGTGGCAGGGTGGTCATGACATCCCTCCGTATGGAGTGGCCGTGCGGGCCCGCGGCGCTCAGGCCGGCGGGCCCCCGAGGATCGTGATGCCGTGCCGCCCGCACGCGGCTAGCACCTCCGCCAGTTCCGCCGCGCTCGGCGGGCCGGCCGGTGGCGTGGTGGTCTTGCCCAGGTCCCGGAAGAAGGCCGCCATGGAGCGGTCCACCACCACCAGCATGCTGGCCGGCGCCGCGCTCGCGTTCTGGTAGTTGTGCGGCACGCCGGACGGCACCGTCACCACCGTGCCCGCGCCCGCCGTGACCTGCCGCGGCGCGCCCTCGCCGAACATCCCGAAGGCCAGCTCGCCCGAGAGCACGCGGAAGATCTCCGGCGACGCATGCCGGTGGGGCGGCGTGCCGGACCCCGGCGGCACCTCCACCTCCAGCACCGCGAGGTCGGTGTCCGCCACCTCGCCCATGAAGCGCACCCGGTCCCGCACCACCCAGACCGCTTCCGCCTCCGTACCACGCACCACGCCGATGGTTCCCGGCATCGTATCCTCCACTGGTCAGTCCCGTGTCCCGGCGCCCGCGTCCCTGAGCGCCCCCACGAGGATCGCGAGCGCCCACGACGCCGCGTCCCCGGCTTCCTTGCCGCTCACCCCCGCATAGTCCCGCATGGCCTCCCACGCCGAGGCCGAGTAGAGCGCATGCGCCACCGCCTCGAGCCGGCGGCACTCGGCGGCGCTCGCGCCGCGCGTGGCGTCTCTCAGGGCCGCGCGGAACGCCTTCCGCCGGGCCGGCACCGCGGCCAGGCGCATCGCGCGGCCCGCCGCGGTGTGGAGGCTGGCGCGGATCACCCCTTCCTGCGCGTCGAAGCCCGGGAAGGTCTCCCGCGGCGCCGCGATCAGCTCCTCCGCCGTGTCCGGCAGCGTCTTCGGCGCGATGCGGTGGTTGATCCACTCCCAGAAGCCCGCCAGCAGCGCCTCCTTGGTGGGGAAGTGCCGGAACACCGTGCGCCGCTCGATGCCCGCGGACTTGGCCACGGCCTCGAGCGTGAACGCGCCCTCGTCCCCGCGCTCCAGCCAGCTGGCCACGGCCGCGAGGATCCGCTCCCGCGTCTCCCGGGCCTGCGCCTCCCGGAGGGGGCTGTGGTAGGTCCTGCGTGCGCGCTTATTCATGCCACTCAAAGTGGCATGAATAGCGTTCGCTGTCAAGGACGGGAATGGTTGCCGGGCGGCCGGGGGGGGCCTGCGGGGTGTCCGGGGAGGGAAGCGGCAGGCGGGTCGCTAGCCGTGCGGCCGCAGCACGAAGGCGTCGTACGCCGCCTTGAGGATGAGGGCGCTCACCACCACCACGAACGCCCGCCGCACCAGCGCCGCGCCGTGGCGGAGCGCCAGGTGGGTGCCGATCACGCTGCCGATCACGTTGGCCACCGCCAGCACCAGCCCCACTTGCCACCAGACGTGCCCCCGCGCGCCGAGCAGCGCGAGCGCCGCGATGTTGGTGGCCACGTTGAGGACCTTGGCCGTGGCCGAGGCGTGCAGGAAGTCGAAGCCGAGCAGGCGGACAAAGAGGAAGATGAAGAACGACCCGGTCCCCGGCCCGAAGAACCCGTCGTACCAGCCGATGACGCCCCCGATGCCCACCGCGATCCACCGCGTGGCGCGCGCACTCGGGTGCGGCGCATGCTCGAGCCCCAGGTCCGGATTGGCCACCGTGTAGGCCAGCACCGCGAGCAGGAGCGCCGGCAGGAGCTTCCGGAGCAGTGCCGGGTCCACCAGCGTGAGCGTCCACGCCCCGACAAAGCCGCCCCCGAGCGCTGCGGCCGCGGCCGGCCCGAGCCAGCTCCACGCCAGCGTCACCCGCCGCGTGTAGCGCGCCGCCGCGATCCCGGTCCCCCAGATCCCGGCGGACTTGTTGGTCCCGATCAGCGTCGCCGGCGGCGTGGTGGGGAAGGTGGCCAGCATGGCGGGGAGCAGGATCAGCCCGCCGCCACCCACCATCGAATCCACCAGCCCCGCGGCAAACGAGGCCAGCACCGGCACCACGAGTTCGGTGGTCATCAACACTCGGCCAGGGAAAAGAAGGCGACCGCCGGACGACGGTCGCGGGGAAGCTAACCGGTGCGGGCCCCGCCACGGGGAGGCCGCGAACGGCCCGGGCCCGTGGCGGACGCCGCGCTCATGGCCGGGCGGCTACGCGGCGGCCATCACCTCCGCCATCCGGGCGTGCAGCCCCGCCTGCGCCCGGACCCGCGGGTCGTCGAGCCACTCGCGCCGCGGCACCGCCCCCGCCGCGAGGAGCGCCTGCGCCACCTGGGCATACGCCTCGGCCGGGCCTTTCTCCTCGGTGAGCCACGCATGCATCGCCCACACGAGGGGCGGCGTGCCGTAGGTCGTGTCCGCCACGTCGATCGGGGCCCGGTGGCGGAGCAGCAGCTCCACGAGCGCCGCGTCCCCCTGGAAGGCGGCCACGTGGAGCGCCGTCTGCCCGTCCCCCCCGCGCCGGGCCCCCGGGTCCACGCCGGCCTCGAGCATCACGCGCACCACCTCCCGCGCCCCGTACCAGGCGGCTATCACCATCGCGCGGCCCTGGTCGGTGGGGGAGAGGCCGCCCGGCGCCGCCAGCGCCTCCCGCACCACGTCCACGAGGCCGATGCCCGCCGCCGTCACCACGTCCACCGGCGCGCCGCGCGCCACCAGGTGCGCCGCCGCCTCGGGGCAGCCGTTGACCAGGCAGTAGTGAGGCAGTCGCGGGTCGAGCCGTGCGCCGCGCGCGAGCAGCAGGTCGGCCAGCGCGTTCTGCAGGCCGGCCGCGCGCGGGTGGGCGCTCGTCACCGCGAGGGAGAGCGTGGTCTGCCCGCCGCCGTACACGTTGGCGGGGGCATCCACCGCCGCGCCGGCGTCGAGGAGGAACTGCGTGATCTCGAGGATGTTGGCCGGCGTCCGCTGCCGGTAGTTCTCCACGCCGTTGGCGGCCACGTAGTGGAGCAGGGTGGCCTCGTGCTCGCGGCGCGAGCGGGCCCGGACCAGGCCGGGGCTCTCGCGCACCAGGCGCCGGAGGGTGGCGAGGTCGCCCGTCACGATGGCGTCGGCGGCGGCCTCGTAGGTGGCCGTCGCCGAGTCAGGCTCGGCCAGGCCCTCCACGTGCGCCACCAGCGCCCGCCAGCTCAGGAACCCGTGAGCCCGCGCGATCACGAACTGCGCCTGCGACAGGGTCCCCGCCCGCTCCACCAGCCGCTCCCGCGCGAAGTGCGCCACCTGCAGGGCGCGCCGTTCCCGCTCGCGCGCTGAGGTGTCGAACGACACCGGCTGCAGCCGGGCCAGCGCCGCAATCCACGCGCGCGCCCACGTGAGCAGCGCCGCCTCACCCTCCCGGGCGGCGGCGAGCAGCTCCTTGGCGCGCGTGCGATACTGGCCGAGGTCGGGCCTCGGCGGGAGGGGCAGGACGTCCTGGGGGTTGGGATACATGCACGAATCTCCTTTCAGGGCGCCTGGAGTCCGCACTGATCAGGCTGAAGGGAGGTTCGTCGGATTGTCGGTGCTGCGGTGGGTGGGCACGGCCCTTTACGCGGACTGATGGCGCCCCGGGCGCACGTCCCCAGTGTATCGCCCGGAGGGTCCGGGCGCAACCGGACGGCCTACGGCGCCGCCACCCGCCAGCCCCGGCCCGCGCGCGCCACCACCACGCACCCCGCCGGGTCGGCGGCCCCGGCGGCCGGGACCCGGCGCACCAGGAATCGCCCCGCATCGAGCCAGCGCGCGGGGCCCGGCCCCCACCCCGTCAGCTCCACTTGCCACTCGAGCTCCAGGCTGTCCCGCCCCCGTCGCCACACCTGCAGGCCGTTGGGATTGAAGCCCGCCTCGAGGTCCAGCGAGGCCACCGCCAGCCGCCGCCCGTCCGGCGACGCCACCGGCGGCGCCCACGTCACCGTGCGGTGGCCCGTCACCAGGTCCACCAGCAGCGTGGCGCTCCGCTCCCACGCCAGCACCGCCACCTCATAGACGCCGAGCTCCGCCCGCACGGCCACGAAGCTGTAGCGCACCTGCTCGTCAGGCGGCACCGAGTCGCCGAGCTGGTCGGTGAGGGCCACGGCGGTGTCGCGCACGCGGAGGAGGAGCGTGGCGCCGTTGCGCACCGCGCGGGCGCGCTGGCCGCGGAGGGCGGCGGGCTCCGCTTCAGTGGGATCCGGGCCGGGGCCGGTGCTCGCGGCTGGGCACCCCGGCGCGGGGGCCGGCGCCGCGACCGGCGCGCGCGCCGGCCCGGTCCCGCAGGCCAGCAGGAGAGGCAGGGCGGCGAGGATCCACGCGGTGCGCATGCGTGCCTCCGCTGGGCGGCTGGGGGCGGGGACGTCCGCCATGGCGCTCCAGGCGCCGGGAAGGCAGGACGGGAACCGTCGGCCGGATCCCGGCCACGGGCAACAGATACCGCGGACTCGGGCCACCGTCTGTGATCCATGTCCCGCCGGGGGGTAGCGACCCGCGGGGCCCCCGGGCCACCGTCACCCCGGCTCCGTCCGCTCCATGCGCACAAAGCGGAGCACCGTGCCGTCCGGCAGCGTGTCCACCACCGGCGCCACCTCCCGGAAGCCGAGCCGGGTGTAGAACGGGACGCCGGGCAGCGTGGCCATCAGCTCGAGCCGCCGGAACCCCGCCCGCCGCGCCGCCTCGGCGCAGGCCTCGAGCAGCAGCCCGCCGATCCCCTTCCGCGCGTGGCCCGGCGCCACGAAGAAGGCGCGGATCTTCGCCGCATCGCCGGCGGGCCCGCCCGCGCCGACGGGACGCTGGTCCCCGCCGTACAGCGTGGCGCGGAAGCTCCAGCCGCCGCAGGCCACGATCACCCCGTCCTCCTCCACCACCAGGTAGGTCCCGTCGTCGATCAGCTGCAGGTTCACGCCGAAGACGTGCCGGATGGCGGCCTCCGTCTCCGCCGGCGTGTAGTAGCCGGCGCTGAGCGCGCGCGCCGAGGCGGGGATCAGCTCCGAGAGGACGGGGACGTCGGCGCGGGTGGCGGGGCGAACCGTGAGGGGCATGCGACAAGCTTGCCGCGCGCCGCGGGGAAGGGAAGGGCGGAAACGGGCGATCCCCCGCCGCCCCACCTCGGGGCAACGGGGGATCGCGGGCTCACGCGCTCAGTGCGCCGCCGGCGCCGCCGGGGGCGCCACGCCGCTGAACATGTCCACCACGTAGCGCCACTTGCCGTCGGCGCCGCGGCGGACCACCTCGGTGTACTTCACCGTCTGCGCGGCGCCACCCATCTTGAAGCTCGCCTCGCCCACCAGGTAGGCCAGGTCGCCGACGCCGTAGGCGTCGGTGGTGGTCATCACGAAGTCGCTGGCGCCGCCGGCCACGAGGCCGGTGAGGAGGCCACGCGCCTCGGCCCCCGTGAGCACCGGCATGTCGGGCGCCAGGATCTTGGCGTCCGCGGCGTACACGTCGTTGAAGAGCGCCACGGTGTCCTTGGCGTTGATCGCGGCGGCAAACGCCTGGTCCACGGCCTTGGCCGAGTCGAGCGCGGCGGCGGAGAGCGGCCCGGCGGCGGCGGGGGCCTCGGCCTTGGGGGCGCAGGCCAGGGCCGCGAGGCCCAGGACAAACACGGGGATGAGGCGCATGCGACAGCTCCAGTCGGGTGTGAGGGAGAGAGGGGGTGAAGCGGCGGCTAAGGTAGCAGGGCGGGGGCGCGGAGGGAATTCGGTCGCCCCGGCCCGCCTCGCGGGGAGGCCGGCCGGAGCCTCAGCCGCCGCTCAGGCCCGGGACGCCTCGACGTGCCGCTTGAAGTTGTCGAGGATGGCCTGCCACCCGGCGCGCTGCATCTCGATGGGATGGGTGGTCTCGGGATCGAAGCGCACCGTCACGAGCACGCCGTCCGGCTGCTGGGCAAAGGTCACCTCCGCCATCCGGTCCCCGAACTGGTAGGCCAGGCGCCGCTCCGGCTCCACCGCCGTGTAGGTCCCCGCGAAGTCGAACCCCACGCTCCCGTCCTTGGCCTCCATGCGCGACGAGAACTCGCCGCCCACCCGGAGGTCCACCCGCGCCGAGGTGGTGTGCCAGTCGTCGGACGCCGCGTTCCACCGCACGATGTCCGCGGGCGTGGTGTAGGCGCGCCAGACGGCGGCGAGAGGGGCGCGGACAGTGGTCTCGACGGTGATCTGCATGGGGCTCCTCAGGGGCTGTGAAGGCAGGGCCGCGCAATGTGATGCCGCGTCCCGCCGGGCGCCAGCGCCGGACGCGCCGGCGGCATGCCAGCCATCATTGCGCCTGGTACCGCACCCACCACCGCACACGCCCGCCGGCCGCGCGGACCAGCCGCACCACCCGTACCTCGTCCGCCCGCCGCACGCTCGTGACCGTGGCATCCTCGGCCTCGAGGCCCGTCAGGCGGAAGCGGGCCGGCGCCGTGAGGTACAGCTCGTAGGGCTCGCCCGGCACGAGGTCGCTCTCGCCCGCGAGGGTGCCGCCCTGCCAGCGCGCGTCGAGGAGGTCGGGGCCGCCGCAGGTCACGTGGCGACTCGTGGCCAGCACCTGCGGGTGCTCCTCCTTCGCACGGAGGCAAAGCACCTGCACGCCATACTCGGCTGCGATGCGCCCGGGCCGCAGTGTGTCCCGCACCGTCCCGATGGACCGCTTCGTCCAGAACTCAAACCCCACGTAGTCCGTCTGCTCCGCCAGCCCCAGCTCCGCCAACGGAATCGCCTCGCCATCGTCCCGCGTCCGCGCCAGCACCGTCCACTGCCCGAAGGGCCGGGCGATGTCCAGCTGGTAGAGCGACACCACCTCCCGCTGGTCCGCATCGAACGGCCGGGGCCCCGACCCGCTCACCTCGGTGGCCGCCCCGGCGAGCAGGGACGAGCGCGACGGATCCACGTCGTACACCTGCCCCGGCCGCGTGAAGAGCACCGGCGCCGTGCGCCGCGCCGCCTCCACGCGCGGCCC
>CAZRCT010000065.1:1781-19118 GCA_964598655.1 uncultured Gemmatimonadaceae bacterium | reverse complement strand
AACGTGGCGTTCGGGCTGGAGCAGCACCGGGTGCCGAAGGCCGAGATTCCCGGCCGGGTGCTGCAGGCGCTGGAGATGGTGCGCCTCGACCCGGGGCAGTACGCCAAGCGGATGCCCAACCAGCTCTCGGGCGGCCAGCGCCAGCGGGTGGCGCTGGCCCGCGCGCTGGTGCTCCGCCCCGCCATCCTGCTGCTCGACGAGCCGCTCGGCGCCATTGACCTCAAGCTCCGGAAGGAGATGCAGCTCGAGCTCAAGGCGCTCAACAAGAACCTGGGGCTCACGTTCGTGTACGTGACGCACGACCAGGAAGAGGCGCTCACCATGAGCGACCGGATCGCGGTGATGGACCACGGCATCATCGCCCAGCTCGGGAGCCCGGCGGAGATCTACGAGAACCCGCGCACGGCGTACGTGGCGCGCTTCATCGGCGAGTCCAACTTCCTGGGCGGCACCGCCACCCGGCAGGGCGGCGCGTGGCAGGTGGCGAGCCCCAACGGCACGTTCATCATCCCCGACGCGCCGGGGCTGGCCGCTGGGGCCACGGTGCAGATCGCCGTCCGGCCGGAGTGGATGGACATCTTCCCCGTGGACCACTGCCCCTCCGGCGAGAACGCCGTCCCCGGCACCGTGCGCGAGGTCATCTACCTCGGCGAGACGATGCACGTCATCGTCACCCTCAGTGACGGGACCGACTGCACCGTGGCCGTCCGCAACGAGGGCCAGCTCATCAAGCCGCTCCCCTGGAAGAAGGGCGACCGGGCCGCCGTGGCCTGGCTGCCCGAGGACTGCCAGGTGCTGGAGCAGGCATGAGCCTCCGCCAGCGCCTCCTCGGCTTCTACCACACCCGGAAGGACGCCACGGCGTGGACCCTGCTGGCGCCGGGGGTGCTGTGGCTGGTGGTGTTCTTCCTGGTGCCCATCCTCATCATGCTGGGCTACAGCGTGATGCCGCGGGGGCTGTTCACGCCGGTCAAGGCGGGGTTCACGCTGGAGCACTACCAGCGCTTCTTCGACCCGCTGTACCTGCAGATCCTGTGGCGGACCTTCGCGTGGTCGCTCGGCGCCACGGTCATCTGCCTGGTGATGGGGTACCCGGTGGCGTACCTGATCGCGCGGAGCGGGAAGTGGCGCAACCTGCTCATGTTCCTGGTGGTGCTGCCCTTCTGGACCAGCTTCCTGGTGCGCACCTTCGCCATGATCTTCCTGATGCGCGACACGGGGCTCATCAACGCCACGCTGCTCTCGCTCGGCCTCATCACCGAGCCGATCCCCCTCCTCTACACGCCGTTCGCGGTGATGGTGGGCCTGGTGTACGGCTTCCTGCCGTTCATGGTGCTGCCCATCTACGCCTCGCTCGAGAAGCTGGACCTCTCGCTGCTCGAGGCGGCCGAGGTGCTCGGCGCCCGGCCGTGGGCGCGGTTCGTCAAGGTGACGTTCCCGCTCTCGCTCCCCGGCGTGGTGGCGGGGGCGCTGCTGGTGTTCATCCCGGCGCTCGGCAGCTTCCTCACGTCGGACCTGCTGGGCGGCGCCAAGCAGGTGATGATCGGCAACCTGATCCAGAACCAGTTCTCGGCGGCCCGGAACTGGCCGTTCGGGTCGGCGGCCTCGTTCATCGTGATGGCGCTGGTGCTGGTGGCGGTGGTCTGGTACCTCCGCATCCGGGACACCGCCCCCGGCGGCGCGGAGGCCAAGTGAGCATCAAGCTGCCCCGCTGGCTCATCGCCTTCTCCGCGGTGGTGTACCTGTTCCTGCACCTGCCCATCGTGGTGCTGGTGATTTTCTCGTTCAACGACTCGAAGTACGCGGTGAGCTGGACCGGCTTCACCTGGGCCTGGTACCAGCGGCTGCTGGAGCGCGAGGACATCCTGCGCGGCCTCGAGGCCAGCCTCATCGTGGGGAGCGCCTCCACGGTGGTCTCGGCGGTGTTCGGGACGCTGATCGCGCTGGCCCTGGCGCGGCACCGCTTCCGGGGGCGCACGGCGCTCGAGGCGTTCCTCTACGTGCCGCTGGTGACGCCGGAGATCGTGGTGGGGATCAGCCTGCTCATCCTCTTCGTGCTGCTCAAGGTGCCGCTCGGGCTGGCCACGATCACCATCGCCCACATCGCCTTCAGCATCAGCTTCGTGGTGGTGGTGGTGCTGGCGCGGCTCCAGGGGATGGACCGGAACCTCGAGGAGGCGGCCATGACCCTCGGGGCGGACGAGATCACGACGTTCTGGAAGATCACCGTGCCCCAGCTCTGGCCGGGGATCATCTCGGGGGCGCTGCTGGCGTTCACCATGTCGTTCGACGACTACGTGATCACGAGCTTCGTCTCCGGCACCGGCAGCTCCACGCTGCCCATCGTGGTGTACACCATGGTGCGCCGGAACATCGAGCCCAGCATCAACGCCATCAGCACCATCATCCTGGTGGCCACGTCGGTGCTCATCTACCTCGCCGACCGGCTGGGGCGCGAGAAGGGGGCCTAGCCGGTGCGGGGCCAGGCCGCGTGGGGGCCGGTGCCGGTGGCGCCCGCGGCACCCGTGCCGCCGCCGGCCCGCGCCGCCGTGGTGGTGGTCGGCGGCGGCTACACCGGCCTGGCCTGCGCCCGCGCCCTGGCGCGGGCCGGCGCCGACGTGGTGCTGCTCGAGCGCGAGGGGATCGGCCACGGCGCTAGCAGCCGGAATGCGGGGTTCGTCCTGCCGGGGTTCCAGGCGGGGATCGGCACGCTGCTCCGCCTGGCGGGGCCCGGGGGTGCGCGCGAGCTGTTCCAGGACAGCCTCGACGCGGTGGCGCTGGTGGAGCGCCTCACCCGCGAGGAAGGGATCGCCTGCGACTGGCAGCGGCCCGGCTACCTCTACCTGGCCGCCAAGCCCCGCCACCTGGCGCACCTCGAGGCCGACCAGCACGCCCTGCGACGGCACTTCGGCTACGAGACGGTGCTGCTCGACGCCGCCGCGCTCCAGGGCGAGCTGGGCTCGGACCAGTACCATGGGGCGCTGCTCGAGCCGCTGGCCGGCACCCTGGATCCGCGGCGCTACCTCGACGGCCTCGTGGCCGCCGCGCGCCGCGCGGGGGCCAGCCTGCACGAGGGCGCCGCCGTCGAGGCCATCCGTCCCGCGGGCGGCGGCTATCGGGTGGAGACCCCGGCGGGCGCCGTGCAGGCCGACCATGTGGTGGTGGCCACCAACGGCTACACCGGCCGGCTCCACCCCTGGGTGACCCGCCGGGTGGTGTCGGTGGGAAGCTTCATGGTGGCCACGGCCCCGCTCCCGGACGGGCTCCGGCGGCAGCTCCTCCCCACCGGCCGCTGCTGTGCCGATACCCGGCGGCTGCTCCGCTACTTCCGCCTCACCGGCGACGGGCGGCTGGTGTTCGGGGGGCGGGCGGCCTTCCTGCCCGGGGCCGTGGAGCGGAGCGTGGACCTGCTCCGCCGGGAGCTCCGGGCGGTGTTCCCGGCGCTCGCGGCGGTCCCGGTGGAGTACGGCTGGGGCGGGCGGCTGGCGGTCCCGGTGCATGGGCTGCCGCACCTGGGCCGTGCCCCGGACGGGGTGCACTACGCGCTGGGCTACGCCGGGCACGGCGTGGCCAACGCCACCTGGCTCGGCGACCGGCTGGGTCGGATTCTTGCCGGCCAGGCCGACTGGCCGGGGCTCGCCCGGCTCCCGTTCCCGGCGATCCCCTTTCATGCCGGGACCCCGTGGTTTCTCCCGTTCGTCGGCGCATATTACCGGATGTACGACTGGCTCCGCTGAGCCCGCCGCCCTGCCTCGCCCCCTCGGAGATGACCGTCATGGACCGACCCACCGAAGCCGCCCGCCTGATCGACGACCTCCAGTCCGGCCGCCTCTCCCGTCGCGCGTTCGTGTCGCGCGCCTCGGCGCTCGGGCTCGGCCTCTCCACCATCGGCCTCATCCTCACGGCCTGCGGCAAGGGCGGGGAGAAGCCGGCCGAGGCCGCCCAGCAGGGCGAGCAGCTCGGCGAGATGGAGAAGGAACTCAACATCTACAACTGGTCCGATTACATCGCCGAGGACACGATCCCGAACTTCGAGAAGGAGTTCGGCGTCAAGGTCACCTACGACACCTTCGAGAGCAACGAGGAGATGGTGGCGAAGCTGCAGGCCGGGGCCAGCGGCTACGACATCGTGGTGCCGTCCAACTACATCGTGCCGGTGATGGTGGCGGGCGGGCTCGTCGCGCCGCTCGCCAAGAGCTACCTGACGAACCTCGGCAACCTGGCCCCCACGTTCGTGAACCCGGTCTTCGACCCGGACAACACCTACTCGGTGGGCTACCAGTGGGGCACCACGGGCTACGCCTACCGCACCGACAAGATCCAGAACCCGCCCGACAGCTGGGGCATCTTCCTCGACCCCAAGTACAAGGGGAAGATGACGCAGATGGACGACATGCGGGACGTGATCGGCGCGTGGCTCCGCTACCGGGGCAAGTCGCTCAACAGCACCGTCGAGGCCGAGCTGCAGGCGGCCAAGGCCGACGCGCTGGCCGCCAAGAAGAACCTCAAGGCGTACATCTCGGCCCCCGTGAAGGGCCAGCTGGTCTCGGGCGACGTCTGGATCGCCCAGCTCTGGAACGGCGACACCGCCCAGGCCAAGAAGGAGCAGCCCAACCTCGGCTACATCCTCCCCAAGGAAGGCTGCACCATCTGGACCGACTCGCTGATGATCCCGAAGAGCGCGCCGCACAAGCGCGCCGCGCACGAGTTCATCAACTACGTGCTGCGCCCCGAGGTGGGCGCCGCCATCTCCAACTTCACCGGCTACGGCTCGCCCAACCAGGCGGCCATGGCGCAGATGGAGACCCCCGTCCCCTACCCGACCGCCGAGGAGTTCCAGCGGCTCGAGTACCAGAAGGACCTCGGCGAGGCCGGGGCCCTCTGGGACCAGATCTGGACCGAGATCAAGTCGGCCTGATCGCCCACCCCCGAAAGGAGCGCCGATTAATTGCGGTTGCCCAACGATGACGTCCTGAAGCAGTCCAGCCGGTACCTCGAGCTGATCGGCGGCAAGCCGATGACCACGCCGGAAAAAGAGGCGTTCATCGGCGAGACCATCGAGGCGTACGAGCGGTTCGTGAACCGGGGGTTCCTGACCTACCGGAAGTCGGTGACCGAGGCGGGGCAGTTCGCCGCCCTGGAGTGGAGCGGCGAGGGCGCGATCCTGCGCGACCTCCTCGGCCGCGAGTACATCGATGCGCTCGGCGGCTACGGCATCTTCTCGGCCGGGATCAACCACCCGAAGATCGTCAAGGCGGTGCAGGACCAGATGGGCCGCATGGCGCTCAACAGCCAGGAGCTGCTCGAGCCCTGGCGCGCCGGCCTGGCGCGCCTCCTGGCCGCCGTGACCCCGGGCGACCTCGGCTGCTGCTTCTTCATCAACAACGGCACGGACGCCATCGAGGGCGCCATCAAGCTGGCGCGGCTCTACACCAAGCGGAACCTGTTCATCTCCACGCTGGGCGGCTTCCACGGCAAGTCCATGGGCTCGCTCTCGCTCATGGGGAAGGCGTCGTTCCGCGAGCCGTTCGCCGGCGGGTTGCAGGACGTGCGCTTCGTCCCCTACGGCGACGCGGACGCGCTGGACCAGCTCATGTGCATTCTCGAGGCCACCGGGCAGCAGGCCGCGGCCTTCGTGGTGGAGCCGGTGCAGGGCGAAGCGGGCGGCGTGGTGCCGCCCGAGGGCTACCTCCAGCGCGTGCGCGAGATCTGCACCCGCCACGGCACCCTCCTCGTGGCCGACGAGATCCAGACGGGCATGGGGCGGACGGGCAAGCTCTGGGGCGTGGACCACTCGGGCATCGCCCCCGACATCATGTGCCTCGGCAAGTCCATCGGCGGCGGCGTGATGCCGCTCTCGGCGTTCATCTCCACGCCGAAGATCTGGGAGGTGATGATCCCCAACCCGATCATCCACTCCACCACGTTCGGCGGGAACCCGATCGCCTGCGCCGCGGGAATCGCCGCCATCCACGTCACGCTCGAGGAGGACCTGCCGGGCCAGGCCGCCGTGAAGGGCGCCTACGTCCTCAAGGAACTCCGGCGGCTGCAGGCCGCGTACCCGCAGGTGCTCAAGGACAGCCACGGCGCGGGCCTGCTCATCGGCATGGAGTTCCCCACCGACGAGCTGGGCTACAAGTGCGCGGCGGGGCTCTTCAAGCGGGGCGTCCTGGTGGCGGGGACCTACTCGAAGGCGCGCACCATCCGCATCGAGCCGGCGCTCGGCATTCCCATGAAGCTGCTGGAGGAGATGGTGGGGCGGCTGGAGGAGACGTTCAAGGAGATCGCCGCCACCCGCTAGGCGCCGCCTCCCCAGGCACAAAGGGCCGGGACCCGCGAGGATCCCGGCCCTTCTACCCTTGTGGCGCCCGAGCGTCGCTCGGGCGCTATGACAATCTCACTCCGCGGCGGCCTTGCCGAGCGCCTTCGACCAGCTGATCGAGACGCCGCCCCAGATCTTGAAGTCCTCGTCGGTGTGGCCGAGGTCGCGGACCTTGGTGAACGGGTCGCGGTCGATCTGGAAGTGGAACGACGGGGTGATGCTCACCGGGCCGGCCGCGAGGTCCACGCTGGCGCTGAGGTCCACGTGGGTGAGGCCCTTGTCCTGGAAATTGTAGAAGTCGGCCTGGGGCACGTCGTTGTTGTCGAGGTCGGCGTCCTGGCCGAAGTCAACGCCGGCGGTGGCGCCGAGGTTCAGGGTGGTGGCGCCGAGCGGCACGCCGTGGCTCAGGCTGCCCTCGACGTAGAGGCCCTTGATCTTGTCGATGTCGTAGTACGCGGCGATGCCCGGGGAGAGCGGGGCGTCGAGGCTGGCCTTGCCGTACACTTCCCAGGTGTTGAAGTCGCTGGTGAGGCCGGCGTCGTTGGGGTAGATGTAGCCGGTGATGCCCCAGGTCAGGCTCGCCTTGCCGAGGGTGTAGCCGATCTCGGCGTACGGGTCGAACTCCGCCAAGTTGAAGCTGGTGCCGCCGCCCTCGGCGATGTCGTCGGCGCCGTCGTACTTGCCGATGTCCACGTTGGCCCAGCCACCCACGGTCAGGGAGGCGCTGCCGATCGGGAAGGAGAGGTACGCCGACGGCTGGAAGACCGGCTTGCTGGTGAGGGTGAGGCCGCGCCACACGTAGCTGCTGAACACGCCCGCACTGACCCCGAATTCCGTCTGCGCGGTGGCCGGCAGGGCGGCCACCGCCGCCAGGAGCCCGCCGAGGACAAGAGCACGCTTCATGATTTCTCCTTGCTGAAGTGGACCTGCCTGATTGACGCTTCCAGCGAAACTCAAAGGCCCTGGCCCGACCGGGAGGCCCGCCGCGCGCCGAGCGCGCCGCGGGCCATCACCGGGCCGGGACAGGGCCTGTTTCACGTCATGCCGCGCTCCATGAAGGCTGGTCCGGCACGCGCGCTTCCACTGGCAAGAAGAAGCCCCGCCCAGAGGCGGGTATCGGTTATATACAGGCCGTCCCAGGTGGTGTCAAGCAAGGTCGGCGGTCGCTAAGTTGGGGTATCCATGCTGCCTCCCGCCCTCGATCCCGACGCCTCCATCCCGGCCCTGCTGGGCCGCCTGGTGGAGTTGCTGCGCGCCCCCGTGCCGGCCCCCGACCAGGTCCGGGAGACGGTGGCCGCGCTCGCGGCGCGGGTGAAGGAGCAGCCCAGCGTCATCGAGGCGGGCATCGAGAACTCATGGGCGCTGGACGGGGACCCGCTCAAGGCCCGCCTGCAGGCCCGGCAGGTGGACACCATCCGCATCTCCGTGGGCGCGCCCGGCGACGAACTCCTGGCCCTCGCCCGCGCCCTCGCCGACGACGAGGCGCCGCTGCCGAGCACCACCAGCGTCCGGGTCCAGCTGGTGCCCGACCCCCTCCCCATGGCCCCTTCCGGCGCCGCCCCCGCCATCCTGGTGGCGGGCGAGGACGGCGTGGTCCCGCGCGCCCGCCCCGGCGACCAGCTGGCCAAGATGATCGAGGGGATCCTGGTGGAGCTCGACAAGGCGATCCGCCGGGAGCAGTGGCACGCCGTGCTGCACGACGGCCAGGCCGCGCTCCGCGCCCTGCCGGGGCTCGAGGACGACATCCGCCGCGCCTACACCATCGCCCTCAAGCGCTTCCTCTCGCCGCAGGTCCGGGCCACGCTCATCGAGCAGGCGTACCGCGTGGCGGAGGAGCAGCCGCGCACGGCGGAGGTGCTGCGCGCCTGCGGGCTCCCGGCCGCCGAACAGATGCTCGAGATCCTCCGGCAGCATGAAGCTGTCGGGCCGCGCCAGTTCCTGGTGGATGCGCTCGCGGGCATGCCCGAGGCGCTGCCGCTCCTGATCCCGCTGCTCCGCAGCCCCCAGCCGCACGAGGCGCGCCTCGCCGCCGAGATCATGGGACGGCTCGGCGTGCCGGAGGTGGTGCGGCACCTCTCGTTCCAGGCCAGCCACCCCGACGAGAAGGTGCGGCTGGCGGTGCTGGAGGCGCTGGGCCGCTATCGGGACAAGGCCGCGGTGGAGCCGCTCCGGGCGGCGCTGACCCACGAGTCGCCCGCCACCCGGGCGCAGGCGGGGCGGGCGCTCGCGGCGCGGGGGTCGGCCGCCATCGCGATGCCGCTGCTGGCGGCCCTCGAGGCGGAGAAGGATGGGGAGGCGTGGGAGAGCATGCTCGCGTCCCTCGCCACCATCGATGCGCCGGAGGCGGCCGCGGCGCTGCTCGGGATTGCGCTCGGGAAGGGCAAGTTTTTCGAGCGCAGGAGTTCGCTCGAGAAGCGGCAGCTGGCGGTGGTGCGGGCGCTGGCCACGGCGGGGACCCGGCGCTCGCGCGAGACGCTCGCGAAGATCGCGGCCGAGGGGGGCGCCGCCGTCGCCGAGGCGGCGAGGGCGGCGCTCGGGGAGAAGGCCTAGGACCGCTTGAGGTCCAGCGTCTCGACGTGCAGCGAGAGGTTGTGGTTGACGCGGAGACCCGCGAGGCCCGCCACGTCGAGCCCGCTCGCCCGGCCGCTCCACACCTCCGTGCCGTTCACCCGGAAGCTCACCTTGTCCCGACTGACGGCCACCGTGATGACGTTGGCCACGGGCCCGTCGGCCTTGGCCTGCACGATCGCCGCGTTGGGCGTCCATCCCGGGGTGATCTCGCGGGCCCGGGTGCCGTTCATGGCCTTCACCTTGAAGGTGCCGTCGCCGCGGATCAGGAAGTAGGTGTAGCGCTGGCCGGCGCCGCTCAGGCCGCTGCCGCCGATGAAGAGGCCGAAGGCCTCCTCATGGCCGCCCCCGCCGGGGAAGAGGTGCACCTTGGCCGACACCTCATACGCGCCCCGGGCCGAGTCGGCGGCGCGCCACATGATGCCGCTCGTGGCGGTGGTGAGGTGCCAGCCCGGGGGCATGGTGGCCAGGGAGACCTTGGCATCCTGGTTGGGTTCGTCGGTCCGGAGCGACCAGCCCGCCGGGACGCCGGGATTCTCGATCTTGGGGGCAGCCCCGTGGTCGTGGTCCTGCGCCGCGAGCAGGGCGGGGACGAGGAGCAGCAGGCCGGACAGGGAACGGCGCATCAGGACCCTCACAGTTGAATGGACGGGCAGGAGTCGCTAAGCTATGGGCCGGCCAATCAGGCCCCTAGCCTCGGGGACACGGACATGGAAATCGTTGGACGCATCTTTGCCGGGATCGGCGCCGCCGGCGTGCTCTGCGCGCTCACTTTCGTCTCCATCCTCATCGGGATCATCATCCATGGGATGGTCATCCTGATGGCGGGGAAGCCGATCGACGGCTTCTTCCAGAAGCGGGGCGAGACGCCCTTCGAGCCGGGCACCATCAAGTAGGGGGCGCGGGGCCCCGTCCGGCGGGCTCCCGCCAGCGGGGGCCGACCCGGGAAGCGGCGCCCCGACGGGAATACCCCACTCGCAGTTCCAAGCTCCCCCATCCGATGTTCCAAAGCGAAAAGCGCGGCCGCCCCGGCCGCGCTTCTGTCGTTCCTGCTGCCAGGGCCCGGGCTAGTGGCTGGCGCCCCCAGGCGCCCCGTTCTCCGGTTCGGCCTCCGGGTGCCCTGCGGGGAGCGGGGTGGTGGCCTTCTTGAGGGCGCCTTCGTAGAACGTCTTGACGCTCGTCAGGGCGTCCCGGAGGCCGCGGACCTTGATCTGGAGCCCCCCACCCCGGCGGGCCATGGCCGCCATCTGGCCGCAGGCATCGCCCAGGCCGGCCATGCCGAGCTGGGTGGCGCCGGCCTTGGTCTCATCGAGGGTGCGGATCATGCCGCGGACCAGCTGGTCATCGACCTTGCCGCTGCCCATCTGCTCGATGACGGACTGGATGCGGGCAAACTTGGGCGGCAGGGTCTCCAGCATGGCCAGCTGGGTCTGCTGCTTGGAGGTGAGCTTGAGTCCCATGGGTGGATTGTAGGCGGGTCGGGGGGGAACCGCGAGGGCGTCCTGTCCGGAATCGCGCCCCGGGCCACGGTCCGGCGGCGGGCTTCCGGGGATTTCGGGTCCGGCGTACGTTTGGTGCCCTGAAACCCCCTTCATGACCGTCCGTCAGGAGCCCGGTCCCGATGTCCCGTCCCGCTCCTGACCGTCCCGGCCGCATCCCGGCCGGCGGGCGGCGCCCGTTGGCCCGGGCGCCCCGCCGGCGCCTTCGATTCCCGATCGTGGTCTCCCGATGAAGCTCTCCGACGTCGCGATCCGCCGGCCGGTGCTTGCGAGCATGCTGAGCCTGGCGCTGGTGCTCTTCGGCGCGATCGCCTACACCCAGCTCTCCGTCCGCGAGTACCCGGACGTGGACCCGCCGGTCATCTCGGTCACCACCACGCTGCCGGGCGCGAGCCCGCAGGTGGTGGAGACGGCGGTGACGGACATCCTCGAGGAGGAGCTCTCCACGCTCTCGGGGCTCCGGACTCTCACCAGCTCGAGCTCCGAGCAGTCGAGCAACATCACGCTCGAGTTCACGCTGGACCGCGACGTGGACGTGGCCGCGCAGGACGTGCGCGACAAGGTGAGCCGCGTCCGCGACCGCCTGCCGGAGGACGTGCTCGAGCCGGTGATCGCCAAGCAGGAGGCGGACGCGCAGCCGTTCTTCTGGCTGGCGCTCTCGGGCGAGAACTACACCCTGCTGCAGCTCTCGGACGTGGCGGACCGGGTGGTCAAGAAGCGGCTGCAGTCGCTCCCGGGCGTGGGGTCGGCCTTCATCGCGGGTGAGCGGCGCTACGCCATGCGGCTCTGGCTCTCGAGCCAGGCGCTGACGGCGCACGGCCTCACGGTGCAGGACGTCGAGGCCGCGGTGGCCAGCCGGAACGTCGAGGTGCCGGCCGGCCGCATCGAGAGCGCTAAGCGCGAGTTCAGCGTCCGCTCCCTGGGCGAGCTCAAGACGCCGGAGGAGTTCGGCGAGCTCACCGTCTCCAGTGCCGGCGGCTCGCTGGTCAAGCTCAAGGACCTGGGCCGGGTGGAGCTGGGCGCCGAGGACGAGCGGAGCTCCATCCGCTTCAACGGCCGCAACGCCCTCGGCGTCGGCATCGTGCGGCAGTCCAAGGCCAACTTGCTCAACGTGGCGGATGCCGTGCGCGCGGAGCTGCCGGCGCTGCAGCGGGAGCTGCCGCCGGGGGTGCGGCTCGACGTGGCCTTCGACGGCTCCAGCTTCGTGCGCCGCTCCATCCAGGAGGCGGAGGAGTCGCTGGTGGTGGCGGGCGTGCTGGTGGTCATCATCATCTTCATCTTCCTGCGGAACCTGCGCGCCACGATCATCCCGGGCCTCGCCATCCCCACGTCCATCGTGGCGACGTTCGCGATCATGCTGGCGCTCGGCTTCTCCATCAACAACCTGACGCTGCTGGCGCTCACGCTCGCCATCGGCATCGTGGTGGACGACGCGATCATCGTGCTGGAGAACGCCTACCGGCACCAGGAGGAGCTGCACGAGGAGCCGGTGGCAGCGGCGGTGAACGGCACCCGCGAGATCGCCTTCGCGGTGCTGGCCACCACCATCTCGCTGGTGGCGGTGTTCACGCCGCTGGCGTTCCTGCAGGGGAACACGGGCCGGCTCTTCAACGAGTTCGGCATCGCGGTGGCGGGGTCGGTGATCATCTCGGGCTTCGTGGCGCTGACCCTTACCCCCATGCTCTGCGCCCGGATCCTCCGGGTGCCGCCGCGGCACGGGGCGCTGTACCAGGCGCTGGAGCGGGGCTTCGACGGGCTGGCCAGCGGCTATGCGCGGACGCTCGACTGGGCCCTCCACCACCGGCTGGTGGTCCTCGTCTTCACGGCGGTGGCCGCCGGAGCGGCGGGGTGGGTGTTCACGGTGCTCAAGCACGAGTTCGTGCCGGCGGAGGACCGAGGCTACTTCCTGACCATCGGCCAGGCGCCCGAGGGCTCCACCATCGCCTTCACCGACGCCTACCAGAAGCGGCTCGAGGGCATCATCAGCCAGACGCCCGGGGTGCAGCACTACTTCAGCGCCGTGGGCGGCTTCATGGGCTCGCCGGCGCGCTCCATCGTCTTCACCATGCTGGACGACTGGGAGAAGCGGGACGTCACCGTGGACCAGATCATCGGCCAGGTGCAGCCGCAGTACTTCGGGGTGCCGGGCATCATGGCCTTCGCGGTGAACCCGCCGGCGTTCGGCGGTGGCTTCGGCAGCCAGGTGGAGTACGTGGTGCAGAACCCCAACTTCGACAGCCTGGTGCACGGGGTGGACACGCTGCTCAAGCGCGCCCGCCAGGTGCCGGGGCTGGTGAACCTGGACAGCGACCTCCGCGTCAACAAGCCGGAGCTCACGGTGAGCTTTGACCGCGACCGCGCCGAGGACCTGGGCGTCCCCGTGCGCGACGTGGCGGGCGCGCTGCAGACGCTCCTCGGCAGCCGGCGCATCAGCACCTTCACCCAGGCCAACAAGCAGTACGACGTGATGGCGCAGCTCGAGCCCGCCGAGCGCGCCACCCCGTCCGACATGACCGGCATCTACCTCCGCGGCCGCGGCGGGCAGCTGGTGCAGCTCGACGCGCTGGCCACGGTCAAGGAAGGCGTGGGCGCCAGCCAGCTCAACCACTACAACCGTATCCGCTCGGTGAAGGTCACGGCGGGCCTGGCGCCCGGCTTCGCGCTGGGGGAGGCGCTCGACTCCCTGGACCGGCTGGCGGCCGAGGTGATGCCAGAGGGCACCACCACCGCCCTCTCGGGCGAGGCGCGTGAGCTCCGGGAATCGGGCGCGTCGCTCTACTTCGCGTTTGCGCTGGCCATCGTGGTGGTGTTCATGGTGCTGGCCAGCCAGTTCGAGTCGCTGGTGCACCCGTTCACCGTGCTGATGGCGGTGCCGCTGGCGGTGATGGGCGCGCTGTTCACGCTGCTGGTGTTCAAGAGCACCATCAACCTGTACAGCCAGATCGGCATGGTGCTGCTGGTGGGCCTGGTGACGAAGAACTCGATCCTGCTGGTGGAGTACGCCAACCAGCTCCGGGAGAAGGGCCTCGACGTGCTGGCCGCCGTGCGGGAGGCGGGCCGCATCCGGCTCCGCCCCATCCTGATGACGTCGGTCTCGACCATCATGGGCGCCATGCCCATCGCCCTCGGGCTCGGCGCCGGCTCGGCCAGCCGCCGGCCGCTGGGCTACGCGATCGTGGGCGGCATCCTGATCTCCACCATCCTCACGCTCTTCGTGGTGCCCGTGGTGTACTCGCTGATGGACCGCTTTGCCCGCCGGGAGGCGCACGACCTCGAGGCGCCGCCGCTGCCGCTGGAATCCGAGCCGGTGGAGGCGCGATGATCGCCGCGGCGACCCTCGCCCTGACGCTCCTCGCCGTGCAGGCGCCGGGGGGCGCCGACACGGTGCCCGTCATCACGCTCGCCGAGGCGCTGGAGCGGGGCACGCGGCTCGAGCCCAACTACGTCGAGGCGCTGGGCCGGGTGGCCGAGGCGGACTGGGGCCGGACGGCGGCGCGGCTGGCGTTCTTCGTGCCGGCGGTGACCACGGGCGTGGACTGGACCAAGTACTCGCAGCCGTTCTTCAACTTCGGCACGCTGCAGCAGGCCAGCACCGCCACCACCTTCAACGCCACCGCGCGGCTGAGCCTCACGGCGCGGCGGCTGGTGGAGCTGGGCCGGAGCCAGGCCGAGCTCGAGGCGGCCAGCAGCACCGAGGTGCAGCGGCGCTACGCGGCGGCGCTCCTCATCGAGAGCGCGTACTACACGGTGCTCTCCGACGCGGAGCTGGCGCGGGTGGCGGCCGAGCGGATGCGGCGGGCCGAGGAGCAGCTGGTGCTGGCGCGCGCCCGGGTGGCGAGCGGCGCCGCGGTGCAGTCCGACAGCCTCACGGTGCGGCTGGAGCTGGTGCGGGCGCGGGTGGAGGTGCTGCGGCAGGGGGCGGCGCTCCGCGCCTCGCAGCTGGAGCTGGGGCGGCGCGCCGGGCTGGACGGCCCCCGGCAGGCGGCGCCGCTCGACACGGTGCCCGCCCCGGCGCTGCCGCTCTCGGTGGCGGAGGCGGTGGTGCAGGCGGTGGAGTCCGGCCCCGAGTACCGGGCCGCCCGCGCCCGCGAGCGCTCGGCGGAGGCGGCGCTCCGGGCGGAGCGGACCGGCTACCTGCCGAGCCTGTCGCTCACGGCGCAGCACAACCGGTACGACGTGAAGATCTTCCCGAACGCGGCGGCGTTCTCGTCGCTCACCGTGGGGGTGTCGCTGCCCCTCTGGGACAACGGGGTGCGCGAGCTCAGCGTCATCCGCGCCCGCACCCAGCGGGACGTGGCGCGCGCGCTGCGGGGCGACCTGGAGCGCGCCGCGCTCCGCGAGGTCACGGCCGCGTACGACGCGTACGAGACGGCGCGCGCCGAGGTGGGGCTGGCCGAGGAGGGGGTGGTGGTGGCGCGGGAGAACTACCGGGTGCAGGAGGCGCGGTACCGGGCGGGCGCCACGATCGTGCTGGACCTGCTGACGGCGCAGACCGAGCTCAGCAGCGCGGATGCCGCGCTGGTGGAGGCGCGGCAGCAGGTGCGCCTGGCGCGGGCGCGGCTGGAGGCGATCCTGGGACGGCGGCTGTAGGCGCGGGCGCGCGCCCGTGGGGACGAGGCGGAAGGTCATTCACCTAGATCGGAGCGGTGCCGTGAGCGTTGCGCGTTATGGAGTGGTGGCCCTGCTGGCGCTGGCCGCCTGCGGCAAGAAGGCCGGGGACGGCCCGGGGGCGGGCGCGGGGGACGGCGGCGGTGGTGGCGGCGCGCCCGGGCTCCCCGTGGAGGTGGCGGTGGCGCGGCAGGACACCGTCATCGACGCCATCCTGGCCACGGGCGAGGTGGAGGCCATCCAGTCGGCGGAACTCAAGCCGGAGATCGACGGCCGCATCACCGAGATCCTGATGCGCGAGGGGAGCGAGGTCCGCGAGGGCGCGCCGCTCTTCCGCATTGACGACGCCGAGCTCAAGGCCGAGGTGGCGCGGGCCACCGCCGAGCGGGACCTGGCGGAGCAGGCGCTGGCGCGCACCCGGGCGCTGCTGGAGCAGAAGGCGGCGAGCCCCTCGGACCTGGAGCGGGCGGAGGCCACGGCGCGGAGCGCGCGGGCCAGCCTCGAGCTGCTGCAGGTGCGCCTCAGCCGCACCACGGTGCGCGCGCCCTTCGCCGGCATCTTGGGCCAGCGCATGGTGAGCCTCGGCGACTACGTGACGACGGGTTCGGCGCTGGTGCGGCTGCAGACGGTGGACCCGCAGCGCGTCAGCTTCACGGTGCCGGAGCGCTACGCGCGCGACGTCCGGACCGGGCAGCAGGTGACCTTCCGGGTGGCCGCGCTCCCCGGCGAGGAGTTCCAGGGGCGGGTGGACTTCGTGAGCCCGTCGGTGCAGCTGCCGGCGCGCACGCTGCTCATCAAGGCGCTGGTGCCCAACGGCCGCCGTCACCTGCAGCCGGGGATGTTCACCGAGATGCGGCTGGCCACGGCGGTGCGGCCGCGGGCCATCGTGGTGCCGGAGGAGGCGGTGTTCTCGGTGCAGGGCACGCAGGTGGTGTGGGCCGTGGTGGACGGCAAGGCCAACAAGCGCCCGGTGACCATCGGCGTCCGCTCCCCGGGGGAGGCCGAGATCACGAGCGGGCTCAACGCCGGCGAGCAGGTGGTGGTGGGTGGCCAGTCGATGCTGGCCATGATGCAGGACGGGGCCCCGGTGACGGCGATGCCGGTGGCGGCGGACCGCGCCGCACGCGGGGACACGGGGGCGGCCACGGCGCCGCCGGCCGCCCCGGGCGATTCGACCCGGCCATGAGGCGGCTCGTCCCGGGCCTGCTGGCGCTCTGCCTCGCGACGCCGGTGGCCGCGCAGGTCTCGGCCTTCCGCTACGACGCGGCGCGGGTGCCGGTGGGCACCGTGTTCCACTACCGGAAGAGCAACCGCGACGGCAGCCACGCCACGCGGATCGCGCTCTACGTGGCGGCGGCGGACCGGATCGAGGCCTTCAAGTACGACAGCGGGGACGCCCAGGCCACGCTCGTGGTGGGGTTCCTCGACTGGGAGGCGTTCTCCCTCCGGCGGCTCGAGTCGTACGCCGTGGCGCGGGGCCAGCCGGACCAGCTCAAGGCCTGGCTCGACAGCGACCGCGCGGCCAGCGGCGTCCGGGTCTTCTACGCACCCGACTCGCTCATCCGCGTGGCGCGCTGGCCGTGGCACAGCTACGACTTTGACTGGGCCAGCCTGAACCTGGCGCTGCCGCACCTGGTGCGCCCCGAGGGGCGCGTGGAGCTGGAGCGGGCCGACGTGGTGTACGGCGAGGAGAGCGCGGCGTTCATGGACGTGGGGCCGCTGACGCTCACCTACGAGGCACGGGACGAGCGCCAGGGGGTGCCGGTGCGCCGCTACCGCCTGGCGGGGCCGGGCCTGACCACGGACGTGGCGGGCACCATCTTCACCGACCTCGCGCGCGGGCACATCGTGGAGTTCCGCATGCCGGTCGGCGACGAACCCGGCTACCGGGACGGGTGGCTCCGTCTCGAGGGCTCGGCGCGGATGACGGCGGAGGCGTGGCGCGCGTTCCGGGGGCGGATGGTGGGGGAGTAGCCCGGGACTGGCCAGCGCGCGGGCTGGCATCTCGCCGGCGCGACGACGCACTTCAAGCAAGACTTCCAGGCGTCGAGTGCATCGCGAGCGACAATCGCGACGTGCGATCGTCGAACGCGACGAACGCGACGAACTTCGTCGATCGCGACGTTCGTCGTCGTTCGCGAAGATCTTCGTAGCGCCCGAGCGACGCTCGGGCGCTACTTGTTCGACGCGACGCGACGCGACGCGAATGCGACGTACGTGCGTCGAAGTTGAGTAGCGTCGTATCGTTCGCGATGTTCTTCGTCGTTCGCGATGTTCGTCGTCGTTCGCGACGTTCGTCGTCGCGCGCGATGTTCGTCGTCGTTCGCGATGTTCGTCGTCG
>CAZRCT010000065.1:0-1681 GCA_964598655.1 uncultured Gemmatimonadaceae bacterium | reverse complement strand
TTCGTCGTCGTTCGCGACGTTCGTCGTCGTTCGCGACGTTCGTCGTCGTTCGCGACGTTCGTCGTCGTTCGCGAAGATCTTCGTAGCGCCCGAGCGACGCTCGGGCGCTACTTGTTCGACGCGACGCGACGCGATGCGAATGCGACGTACGTGCGTCGAAGTTGAGTAGCGTCGTGTCGTTCGCGATGTTCGTCGTCGTTCGCGACGTTCGTCGTCGATCGCGATGTTCGTCGTCGATCGTGGCGCGTCAGGGCAGTGCGCGAGGGGCGAGGTAGAGCCAGGGGTAGGTCCGGATACCGGGCCAGCGGCGGATGGGGTTGTCGCGGATGTAGGCGAGGGTGGAGCGCAGGGCCGGTTCCGTGCGGACGAGGCGGTCGTAGTACTCGCGCTGCCAGCAGCCGCCCTGGCGCCCGCCGGGCGCGAGCAGCCGGGCCGAGGCGGACTTCCATCCCTGGACGATCCGCTCCAGCCGCCGGCCGGGCGCGGGGCGGACGAGCACGTGCACGTGGTCATCCATGACGACGGCGGCGAGCAGGTCGAATCGCGCGCCCGCGAAGGTCCGGATCACGGCCAGCACGGTCCCCCGTTCGGGGCCGGTCAGCGGGGCCTGCCGACGCTCGAGCCGCCACGTCACGAAGTAGGTGCCGCCCTCCTCCCGCCAGTGCGGGAGGCGGCGTCGGTAGCTGCGCTGCGCCATGCCCCAGTCTCGCGCCGGGAGGGCGGCGGGTGGTAACCCGGACGACGCATGGGGGTGCGAATCCGTGCGCGGGCGGCACGCGAGCACCCCGGACCCGGGCGATGCCGCGGGCGGATGGACACGAAGACGCCGCCGTTCCCGGAGGGGAACGGCGGCGTCTTCGTTGGCGAGGGCAGCTCACGACGCGCTGCCGCCCGTCGCCGCAGCCTTGGCGGCCTTCTTCGCCGCGTCGGCCTCACCGCCCCGGGGCCAGGGGATGTTCCGGGCCCGCTGCCACTCGGTCAGCGTCTCCGGCTCGTTCCGGAAGCGGTACCGCATCAGGCCGTCCAGGCGGTTGATCAGGTCGAGGAGGTCGTCCTCCACCTTCTCGAGGTCGGTGCGGGCGCGGCCGCGGGTGCGACGGCCCTCCTGCACCTGGGCCGGCAGTGTGGTGAGGGTGGTCAGCGCCGCCTCGAGCTGGGCGGGGAGCTCCGGCTCCATGCCGAGGTCGAGGAACCGGGCCAGGTCCTCGCGCACGGCGGTGAGGATGGCGCGGCCGATGGCCAGGAACGTCTCGCGCGGAACCCGCCCGCTCCGGGGCATGCGGAACCGGGTGATCCGCACCGTGTCGCCCCGGTAGGCGCTCCGCGCCAGGGCCGCGATGGGCTGGAGCATGTAGTGGAAGATGTCGCTCGCGAGGGACTTGCCCTGGCTCGCCGCCTCGCTGGTGGTGAGCGCGCCGTCCACCTTCACCTCGGTGAGGGCGCGGGCGCGCGCCACCAGCTCGGAGAGCTGCGCCAGCGCCGCCTGGAGCCCCGGGGTGCCCCCCGGGTGGGCCGCGGCGAAGCCCAGGATGGCAATCGCCGTGTTGATGATGATCAGCAGGTCGCCCGTCATGGGGCACCGTCCTTGGGACTCCACGGAGCAGGGATCGCGCGCGTGCGGTGGTGCATGCGTCGCCGGTGGTGCGCCGCCAGGTCCGCGCTGGCTGGCGCAGCCTAACAA
>CAZRCT010000064.1:0-20413 GCA_964598655.1 uncultured Gemmatimonadaceae bacterium | reverse complement strand
TAGGTCTCGAAGGTGTCGGGCCGGAAGATGTCGAGCCAGTCGCCCTCGTCGTAGCGCTCCGGGGTGGAGCGGAGCCGCTGGGCGCGCGAGCCGGAGAGGTCGATGCCGCTGATCCGGTGGCCCGCGCCGCCGTCGAGGCGGATGCCGTAGCGGTAGCCGCGGATGCGGCCGCCCCGGATGCTGATGCTGTCGGCGCCCCGGCTGGCGATGCCGATGCCCCGGAAGCCGGCCGCCGCCGTGTCCCCGCTCTCCAGGGTGACGCCCGTCAGGTCAATGCGGGTGTCGCCGGCCGTGACCACCAGCACCCCGACCTCCGCGGTGTCGCGGATGCGGTAGCGGCCGGGGCAGATCTTCACCTCCCCGGCCACGGGCGTGCCGGCCTTGGTGGGGCGGACACAGGGGGCGGCCGCGGGCGCGGCGGCGCCGAGGGCCAGGACGAGGGCGGCCAGCGAAGGGATCATGGGCGCACCGGGATGCCGCGATCACGGAGGTAGGCGCGCGCCTCGGGAAGCGAGCAGCCCTGGTAGTGGAAGATGGACGCCGCCAGCACCCCGTGCGCCCCCGCCTCGAGCCCCTCGGCCAGGTGCGCCAGGTTCCCGGCGCCGCCCGAGGCGATCACCGGGATCCGCACCGCGGCACTCGCCAGCCGGAGCAGCTCGAGGTCGTAGCCGACCTGGGTGCCGTCGCGGTCCATGGAGGTGAGCAGGATCTCCCCCGCGCCGAGCTGCTCCAGGCGGCGGAGCCACTCGAGGCCGTCGAGCTCGGTGGGCGTGCGGCCCCCGGTGATGTACACCGTCCAGCGCGGCGGGGCCCCGGCCGGCCCGGGCACCCGGCGCACGTCCACCGCGGCCACCACGCACTGCGCCCCGAACGCCTCACTGAGCCGGGTGACGAGCCCGGGATCCTTCACCGCCGCCGTGTTCACCGCCACCTTGTCCGCCCCGGCGCGGAGCGCGGCGCCGGCGTCCTCCACCGAGCGGATGCCACCGCCCACCGTGAACGGGATGAAGATGGCGTCCGCCACCCGGCCCACCATCTCGAGCGTGGTGTCCCGCGCCTCGTGGCTCGCGGTGATGTCCAGGAACACCAGCTCGTCGGCGCCCTCGGCGTCGTAGCGCCGCGCCTGCTCCACCGGGTCCCCGGCGTCGCGCAGCGCCTCGAAGTGGACGCCCTTCACCACGCGGCCGTTGGCCACGTCCAGGCAGGGGATGATGCGGCGCGCTAGCATACGAACAGCACGTCCTCGAGCGCGCCGGCATCCCCGCGGGCCAGCAGCACCTGGATGTCCTCGAGCGCGCGGCGCTCGCGCGGCCAGGCCAGGCGGCCCTGCGCCGCCGGCACCGGGAGCCACTCAGCGGCATCGTGCTCGGCGCTCAGGGTCACGTCCCCGTCCCCCACGAAGGCCGCGAAGACCGGGATGAATCCCACCTCGTCAGTCGTGTGCCGGTAGAACGACTCCACCCGGCTCAGGTTGTAGAGCTTCCGCGGCACGAGCCCCGTCTCCTCGCGGAGCTCCCGGAGGGCCGCGTCCCGCGGGTGCTCCCCGGGCTCGATGCTCCCGTGCACCACCTCCCACGACCCAGGACAGCGGCCAGCGGCGCCCCGGCGCAGCACCAGCGTCTCCAGCCCCGCCACGCCCTGCCGGAGGACGTACACGTCCACGAAGGCGACGCGGAAGGTGGTCACGGCCGCCACTCCGCGAAGTGCGCCAGCAGCGCGATACCCGCCGCCTGGGACTTCTCGGGATGGAATTGCGCCCCGAGCAGGTTGCCCTGCCCCACGATGGTGGGGAACGGCCCGCCGTAGTCCGCCGTGGCCAGCGCCACGCCGGGCGCGAGCCCCGCCGGATGGTAGCTGTGCACGTGGTAGAAGAACTGCCGCCCCTCGCGGAAGAGCCCCGCCAGCACGGGATGGCGCGCGCCCTCCGGCGTGGCGTCCACGGCGGCCCACCCCACGTGCGGCACGGGGAGGTCGGTGCGGAGCTTCCGCACCTCGCCCTGGAGCAGGCCGAGGCCGGCGACCCCGGGCCCCTCCTCGCTCCGCTCGAAGAAAACCTGCTGGCCGAGGCAGATGCCCATCACCGGCCGCCCGGCGCGCGCCACGTCGGTGATGGCGGCACCGAGGCCGGAGGTGGCCAGGTTCTTCATGGCCTGCGCGAACGCCCCCACCCCGGGCACCAGCACCCGCTCCGCCCTGCGCACCGCGTCCGGGTCGGTGGTGAGGGTGGCCGCGTGGCCGCCCGCCTCCACGGCGCGCACCACGCTGCGCAGGTTGTTCACGCCATAGTCCACGACGACGATCACAGCACGCCCTTGGTGCTCGGGACCCCGCTCACCCGCGGGTCGAGCCGCACCGCGGTCTCGAGCGCCCGCGCGAAGGCCTTGAACGTGGCCTCGACGATGTGGTGCGGGTTGTCGCCGCGGATCAGGTCCAGGTGCACGGTGAGCCCCGCGTTGAGCACCAGCGCCCGGAAGAACTCCGGCGTGAGGAACACGTCGTAGTCGCCGAGCATCTGCCACTTGGCGATCTCGACGTGGTAGGACAGGTACGGGCGGCCGGAGACGTCCACCACCGCGCGCACCAGCGCCTCGTCGAGCGGGACGCAGGCGTCGGCGTAGCGCCGGATGCCGCGGCGGTCGCCCAGCGCCTGCTGGATGGCCTGGCCGATGGCGATGCCCACGTCCTCGACGGTGTGGTGGCCGTCCACGTGCAGGTCGCCCTCGCAGGTGACCGTCAGCTCCATGAGCCCGTGCCGCGCCAGCGCCTCCAGCATGTGGTCGAAGAAGCCGATCCCCGTCTTCACCTCCGCCCGCCCCGACCCGTCGAGGTCGAGCGCGACGCGGATCCGGGTTTCCTTGGTGGCGCGGGTGATCTCGGCGTGGCGGGACATGCGGACAACCTCGCAGGCAGGAAGGATCAGCCGAGGATCTTGACCAGCGCGGCGAGCACGGCATCGTTGTCCGCCGGCGTGCCGATGCTCACCCGGAGGCAGCCGGCCAGCCCCGCGCCGCGCGAGACGTCGCGCACCAGGATGCCCGCCTCCTCCACCAGCCGCGTGAACACCGCCTCCGGCGCCACCTCGTGGAAGCGCAGCAGCAGGAAGTTGGCCTGGCTCGGGAACACCTCGACGCCGCGGAGCGCCGCCAGCCGCGGCGCCAGCCGCTCGCGCTCGGCCACGATGTGCCGCACCCGCGCCTCGAACCGCTCGGGCTGCTCCAGCGCCACCTCGGCCGCGGCCAGGGTGATGGCATTGACGTTGTAGGGCAGCTTGGCCTTGGCGATCTCGCGCGCCACCTCGGGGTGCGCCAGCGCGTAGCCGAAGCGGAGTCCCGCCATGCCCATGGCCTTGGAGAAAGTGCGGAGCACCACGACGCGCGGCTCGCGCTTCGCGAGCTCCACGGCGGTGGGGCCGCCGAACTCCTGGTAGGCCTCGTCCACGAAGAGGAGCGCGTCCGTGGCCCGGACCAGGCGCTCCACCGCCCCCTCGGGCAGCGCCGAGCCGGTCGGGTTGTTGGGCGAGCAGAGCACCACCACCTTGGCCCGCTCCGCCTGCGCCCGCGCCACCAGGGCGTCCACGTCGTAGCGGAACCCCGCCCCGAGCGGCACCGGCACGTAGCGCCCGCCGAGAACCCCGGTGAGCAGCTTGTAGAGGGAGAAGGTCGGCTCCGGCGCCACCACCACGTCGCCCTCGGCGACGGACACGGTGAGCGCCGCCTGGATCACCTCGTTGGAGCCGTTCCCCACCAGCACCCCCTCGGCCACCCAGCCGTGGCGGGCGGCCACGCGCTCCGCGAGGTGCTGCGGGAAGAAGAGGGGGTAGCGGTGCCAGGGCGCGGCGGCGGCCCGCTCGAGGATCGCGCGCTTGAGGTCCGCCGGGACGTCCTCGGGCGCCTCGTTCTGGTTGAGCTTCCGCGCCGTGACGGGCGCCTCGAGGGTGTAGGCCGCCTGCGCCCGCACGGAGGGCTTGATGAGGGCCAGCGCCCCCGCGACGTCCGGCCCGGCCAGCGTGCCCGTCATGCCTTCTTCCGGCCCAGCACCACCTCGAGCCGCTTGGAGAGGGCCTTGGCGCGGAAGGGCTTGCTCAGGAAGTCGTCGGCGCCGAGCTCGAAGACGCGCACCTCGTTGTCCTCGTCGCCCTTGGCGGTGAGGACGATGACGGGGAGCCGCGCCGTGGCGGGGCGGGCCCGGAGCTCGGAGAGGACCGAGTAGCCGTCCATGCCCGGCAGGTTCAGGTCCAGCACCACGATGTCGGGGGCGTGGCGATCCACCTGGTCCAGCGCCTCGACGCCGGTGCGCGCCTCCTGCACCTCGTAGCCGTCGCGCACCAGGAGGTCCTTCATGACCTTCCGGAGCGAGTCCTCGTCGTCCACCAGCAGCACGCGGATGCCCTTCTCCACGTGGCGCTTGGGCGCGGGCGCGGTGGGCTCCTCGTCCTCCTCGAGCAGGTCGAAGGCGCCGGTGAGGTCGGCCACCGGCACGGCCTGGGAGGCACGGAGCGGCTCCGCCACGGCGGGGCCGGCCGAGGGCGGCAGGATCGGCACCGAGGGTGGCGTCCGCCGGCCCTGCTGCGGGTCGCTGGTCCGCGGCTTCGGCGTCTCGGGCGCCTTGTGGCCGCCGGCCATGGGCACGTCCACCACGCGGAGCAGCTCCTCGATGCTCGTCTCGCCGCTCAGCACGTGCACCAGGCCGCTCTCGAACAGCGACTTCATCCCGTTGGCCCGCGCCGCCTCGGCGATCTTGTCGGCGGTGGCGCCGGCGCCGATCAGCCGCTCGAGGTCGTGGTTCATGGCCAGCACCTCGACCACGCTGAAGCGGCCACGGTAGCCGGTCATGGAGCAATCGGGGCAGCCCACGGCGCGGTTGATGACCGTGCCCTCGGGGATGTACTTCCGGATGCGCTCCGGCGGCTCCTGCGTGCTCTTCTCGCGGCAGGTGGTGCAGAGCTTCCGCATCAGCCGCTGCGCGATGATGCCGCGGAGCGCCGAGCCGAGCTTGTACGCCTCGATGCCCATGTCCACGAGGCGCGTCACCGAGTTGGGCGCGTCGTTGGTGTGGAGCGTCGAGAGCACCAGGTGGCCGGTGAGCGAGGCCTGCACCGCGATCGTCGCCGTCTCCTTGTCGCGGATCTCGCCCACCAGCACCACGTCGGGGTCCTGGCGGAGGATCGAGCGGAGCGCGGAGGCAAAGGTGAGCCCCGCCTTCTCGTTCACCTGCACCTGCACGATGCCCTTGCCGAGCCGGTACTCGACCGGGTCCTCCACCGTCACGATGTTGACGCCCTCGCTCTGCACCATGCGGAGCATGGAGTAGAGCGTCGTCGTCTTGCCCGAGCCGGTCGGGCCGGTGACCAGGATGACCCCTTCCTTGTGGTTGAGCAGCGCGCCCATGGACGCCCGCTCCTCCGCCGACATCCCGAGCGACTCGAGCGACAGCACCGTCGCCCGGGCGTTCAGGATGCGGATCACCACCTTCTCGCCGAGGGAGGCGGGCAGCGTCGAGACGCGGAGGTCCACCGGCGCGCCGTTCACCGACACGCGGGCGCGGCCGTCCTGCGGCCGGAGCCGGTCGGCGATGTCGAGCCCCGACATGATCTTGATGCGCGAGATCAGCGGCGCGCCGGCCGAGCGCGGGATCATCATCACCTGCCGGAGCACCCCGTCGATGCGGTAGCGCACCGCCACCCCCGCCTCGCCCGGCTCGATGTGGATGTCCGAGGCGCGCGACATGATGCCGTCGGACAGCATCAGGTCCACCAGCCGGACCACCGGCCGCTGCTGCGCCTCGTCGGCGCTCGCGGCCAGGTCGGCCGCGGCCTCCTCCTCGGCGAGCTGCTTCACCTCGAGCCCCTCGTCCATGCCGCCGAGCAGCGCCGCCACCACGTCAGCGCTGCCGCCGCGGTAGAGCTCGTCCATCTTCTCGCGGATCTTGTTGGGCGACGCCAGGTAGGAGCGCACCTCCCGCCCCGTGGCGAAGGCGAGGTCCTTCTCCGCGTCAATGTCGAACGGGTTCGACGTGGCGATCTCGAGGATCGAGTCGGTGATGCGGAGGGGGAGGATGTTGAAGCGGCGGACCAGCGGCTCCGGCACGGCGTCGCGGACCGCGGGCGTGAGCTGCGACAGGTCGGCCACGGGGAGGCGGAACCGGGCCGCCGCCACGCGCAGCACCTCGTCGTCGCTCACCAGCCGGCGCGCCACGATCGTCACCCAGAGCGACTGCGGCTCGCCCGTGGGTTCCGCGCGGAGTTGCTCGAGGCTCTCCGCGGGCAGGATCTTCTCGACCGTGGGGACCAGCCACTCGTCCGTGAACTGCATGCAAGACCTTGAGGGAGAACTACTTGGAAAGTAGCGCGGCAGGGGGGCGCGGGGGAGGGCGGCGGCCGACCGTGTTCAGTGTCAGAGAATCTCCCACCACCCCCGTCCCACGTCCACCATCACCCCCACCGTCCCCCGCTGCAGCGAGACGCCCACGTCCGCCCGGATGAGCTGGTGGAACCACTCGATCCCCACCCCGGCCACGGCCCGCCCCCGGGGCGCCGGCTGCCAGGGCAGCCCCGCCATCGCCCCGCCGGCCCAGCCGGCGGCCACGAACGGGGCCACGGTGATCGTGCCCCCCGTGGACACGAAGGGCCCGAGGGGGATCCCGGGAAACGGCAGCTCGACCCGGTACTCGAGGTGGCCCAGCACGGCCCGGCGCCCACCCCAGGCGCGGAACGGTTCGCCCGGCAACGTGCCCCAGCCACCCACGGCGAAGCTCCGATAACCGGGCAGGTCCGCGCTGCCGGCACCCGCGTCCCCCCTGAAACGGAGTCCTCCGGGGCCGAGCGGGGTGAGGGCGTCCACGTAGAGACTGCCTCGGGCGTAGGCGCGGTCGCCGCGGCCGCCCTCCCCGGCCAGGGTCAGGGCCAGGCTGCCCCGGCGGTCCAGACGGGCGCGCTCCATCCGGAGGGTGAGGCGGCCCACGCCCAGGTCGCCGGCGCCCAAGGCGGGGTTGGCGCGGTAGCTGCCGCGCGCGGGCGTGGCCGCGGTGGCCACCGAGCGGGTGCGCTCATAGCCGCCCTCGAGTGTGAGTTCCACGCCGGCGCCGATGCGGCGGGTGGCCGCCACGCCGGCGGCATCGCGAAGCACCCAGTCGCCGAGGTCGCGCCCACCCTCCTGGGCCAGCAGCGAATTGACCACGCCGGAGACGATCGGCCGGTCGGCGAGGTCGGTCAGGCGCCGCTCCGCGCGGACCTCGAGCCGCGTGGCAGGGCGATCCACCGTGAGCGTCACGCCGCCCGTCGCCCGCGCGTCGCTGGTGCCGATGCCCACCGCCGGCCGGAGCGTGGCGCCCGGCGCCAGCACCCACGCGGCGCCCGCGCCGAGCGCCAGGCCCTGCACCCGGTTCACGCGCACCAGGTCGCTCAGGCCCGGCACCCCGGGGCGGGCGCGCGGGAGCCCGCTCAGCAGCCGGTTCCCCGCGATCGCGGCGATTTCCTCGCGCACCGCGTCGAGGTCTTCCCGCTCCACCGGCGCCGCCACCTCCGCCACCGCCTCCGCGAGCGGCCGTTCCCAGGCGCCGCCGCTGTCCCGGGGCTGGCGGAGGCCGCCGATGGGCGGGCCGCGCACCACGCTGGCCGGCACGGCGACGTTCAGGGTGTAGTCGCCGATCTCCCAGCGGCCCCGGATGATGGACCGCGCGGGGAAGTCGAGCCAGGTCACCCGCCGCCGGATCTCCACCTCCTGCCGCGCGGGCAGCCACCAGCGCCCCTCGATCCGCGCATTCTCCAGCACGATGGCGATGTCCTCGAGCGACGCATCCAGGTAGGCGCTCGGCGTGAAGCTGAAGCGGAAACGGACCAGGTCGCCGGTGGCGGCGTCGAGGGAGAGGGTCCCGATGACGAGCGGGAGGGCCGGGTCGCGGGGCCGGACCTCGATTTCGTGCAGCAGGAGCGTGCCCTCGCGCCCCATCACCCGGACGGAGTCGCGCAGGCGGTAGGCGTAGAACCCGGGCCCGTCGGGGGCGAGGGGATGGACCACGTCCCGGACCTCGTCGCCCTCGCCGATCCGGATGCGGTCGCCGAAGTTGTTGGTGACGATGCCGAGGTGGTCGCGATGATAGTTGATGTCGGTGGGGAGCCAGCGGCCGTCGCGCCAGCCGAGGATCACCTGCTTGTGAAGGCCGGGCGCGCGCCAGTACACTTCGACGTCGAGCTCGTCGGCCTTGATGAGCTTGGGCGGCAGCGCCAGCTCGCGCCCCGCCTGGGCCAGGAAGAAGACGAAGCCGTGGGCGCGGGTGGTGTAGCTCGTGAGGCTCGAGTCGGGCGCGCTCCGCTGGCGGGCGGCCTGGCCCCGGTGGATCAGCGCCAGCGTGGTGCTGTCGTCCCAGGCCTGCGCGGCCGCGGGCGGCGCCACCAAGCCCAGCAGGACCGCCACCGCCAGGATCCGCCAGCCGTGCTCCACACGCACCGTGCACCACGCATCGTTCGGGACTCGTGAGATTTAGGGACCTCCCCGCCCGCGCCGCAACCGCGACGATCCTCGCCCTCCTCGGCTGTGGCGGCGGATCGGCCGCGCCGTCCGGGACCGCCGTGGCACCGGTGGTGGTGACGCGGGTGCTGCCGCCCGAGCAGCTCTGGGTGCTCGAGGTGGCGGGCCTCGCCCCCGAGGACACCACCGTCACCTTCGCACTGGCCGAGGCCCGCACGATCATCCTCCGCCACGGCCCGCCCGACAACACGGTGTTCGTCGAGCTCACCTTCCCGGAATCCGTCTTCGTGGCGCGGGACGCGCCGGACTCCGTGACCATCGCCGTGCGCCCCCGTCCCGGCATCTACGGCCTCGACGTTGCCATGACGGTGCTCCCCACCAGGACTGGCTCGGCCATCCGCTTCAAGTATCCGGTGCACTTCTCCGCGCCGGTGGCGGGGCTCCGGCAGTACGGCACCGCCACCCGCTTCGAGCAGGGGCTGGCGGTGGGGCAGCTGGTGGACGGCACCCGCTACGCCCTGCTGGCGTCCACCCGCCCCGCCTCCGACAACCTGCAGGCCCCCCTCCCCGGCCCCGGCACCTACCTCGTGGCCGCCCCGCGCGAGGTCCGCGGGACGCGTTAGATTCCCGCTGCCCGCCGGGCTCCTCCGGCGCCGCTCCCGACCAACCGCTCCCGGCCCCACCCGACCGGCATGGCCACGACCCTCTCCGATTTCCTCGCCGCGGCCGCCCCCGGCATGGTGCCCGTCACCCGCCAGGTGGTGCTCGACGGCGACACGCCGGTCTCGGCCTTCGCCAAGCTGCACCAGGGGGCGTACGGCTTCCTGCTCGAGTCGCTGGAGGGCGGGGAACGGTGGGCGCGCTACACCTTCATGTCCACCGACCCGCGCGAGGTGTATCGCTACCGCGGGCGCGAGGTGTCGCGCTGGACCAGCACGGAGGGGTGGACCACCCTCAGCACCGACCAGGCCCCGCTCGATCACATGGCCGCCACCATGCGCCAGCACCCGCCGGTGCACCTGCCGGGGCTGCCGCGCTTCACCGGCGGTGCCGTGGGCTACATCGGCTACGACGTGGTGCGGAGCCTGGAGCACCTGCCGGACGCCCCCGCCGACGACCGCGACCTCCCCGACGCCATCCTGATGGTGGCGGACACGGTACTGGTGCTCGACAACCTCTTCAACCGCGCCACCGTCATCGCCAACGTGGAGGTGACGGACGGCATGCGGCAGGTGGAGCTCGAGCGCCGCTACGCCGCGGCCTCGGCGCGGATCGACGAGTGGCTGGCGCGGCTGGCCGGGCCGTCGGCGCTCCGCTCCCTCGAGATCGAGGCGGCCGCACCGCTCCCCGAGCGCACCTCGCCCTACGACCAGGCCGCCTACGAGGCGGGCGTCCGCGCCATCCAGGAGTACATCGCCGCCGGCGACACCTTCCAGACGGTGCTCTCCCGCCGCATCGACCTCCACGCGCCCGACCCGTTCCTCACCTACCGCTACCTGCGCGCGCTCAACCCGGCGCCGTACCTCTACTTCCTGCACTGCGACGACCTGCACGTGGTGGGGAGCTCCCCCGAGGTGCTCCTGCGCGTGGAGGAGGGCGAGCTCACCGTGCGCCCCATCGCCGGCACCCGCCCGCGCGGCGCCACGCCCGAGCAGGACCAGGTCCTGCAGGCCGAGCTCGAGGCGGACCCGAAGGAACGGGCCGAGCACCTGATGCTGGTGGACCTGGGACGGAACGACGTGGGGCGGGTGGCGCAGTTCGGCAGCGTGCGCCTCACCGCCTTCATGACCGTGGAGCGCTACAGCCACGTGATGCACCTGGTGAGCGAGGTGCGCGGCACCCTGCGCCCCGAGCTGGACGCGCTCGCCGCGCTCGGCGCCTGCTTCCCCGCGGGCACCGTGAGCGGCGCCCCCAAGGTGCGCGCCATGGAGATCATCGACGAGCTGGAGCCCACGCGGCGCGGGCCCTACGCCGGCGCGGTGGGCTACATCGCCTGGGGGGCGCGGACGCTCGACACGGCCATCGCCATCCGGACGGTGGTGATGCGGGGCGGGCGGGCGTGGGTGCAGGCGGGCGCCGGCATCGTCGCCGATAGCGACCCCGGGGCCGAGTACCGGGAGACCGAAGCCAAGGCGCGGGCCGTCCTGGCCGCCCTCGGGCTCGCCGGGCGGGGCCCCGGGAGGTAGATTTTTCGCATGGCGTTCAAGCTTGTCTCCTTCACCGGCGACCAGGATTTCGAGCTGGCCGCGGACCGCGCGTACGTCGTGGGCCGCGCGGTCACCAGCGACATCCCGATCTTCGACCCGACCATCTCCCGCCGGCACGCCGAACTGCACGTCACCAAGGCCGGCGTCACGGTGAAGGACCTCGGCAGCTCCAACGGCACGTTCATCAACGGCACGCGCATCACCGACGGCACGCTGGCCGCCAACGACTCGGTGACCTTCGGCAAGGTGGTGTTCCAGGTGAAGTCCCTGGAGCCGGCCGCCGGCCGCCTGGCCACCAGCGCCCAGAGCCTGCCGCAGGCCGGCGGCACCATCGTCAAGCAGGTGTCGATGAGCGGCGGCGTCCAGGCCGTGGTCCTCGGCGACCAGGCCAAGGCCGCCGACGCCCCGGCCGCGCCCGCCGGCGGCGGCCAGCTCAAGGTGGACGCCGCCACCCAGGCGGAGCGCGTGGCACGAAAGCTGTCGCTCCTGCTCGACGTGTCGCAGAAGCTCTCGGGCGAGCTGGACCTCGACAAGCTGCTCACCCGCCTCGTCACCACCACGTTCGACGTCATGAACGTGGACCGGGTCTCCGTGCTCCTCGTCACCGAGAGTGGCGAGCTGGTCCCCCGCGTCTCCAAGAGCCGCCTGGGCGACAGCTCGGCGCAGCACGTGCCCCGCTCCATCGCGCGGAAGGCGGTGGAGGAGCGCGTGGCCATCCTTACCGACAACGCCGCCGCCGACGACCGCTTCAAGGGCGGCCAGTCCATCCTGCTCCAGAGCGTCCGCAGCGCCATGTGCATCCCCCTCATGGCCGGGGCGGAGCAGGTGCTCGGCATCCTCTACGTGGACAACCTGACCGCCACCAACAGCTTCAGCGACGAGGACCTGCAGTTCCTCATCGCCTTCGGCGGCCTGGGCGCCATCGCCATCAAGAACTCGCGCTTCGCGGAGCAGATCCAGCGCGAGGCCATGGTGCGCTCCAACTTCGAGCGCTACTTCGCGCCCAACGTGGCGGCGGAGATCGCGCAGCAGCAGGGCGCCGTGAAGCTCGGCGGCGACAAGCGGCCCGTCACCATCCTCTTCACCGACATCCGCGGCTTCACGTCGATGTCGGAGCACATGAGTCCGGAGTCCATCGCGAGCCTCCTCTCGGACTACTTCACCGAGATGGTGGACATCATCTTCGCGCACGGGGGCACGCTCGACAAGTTCATCGGCGACGCCATCATGGCCCTCTGGGGCGCGCCCATCCCGCACGCCGACGACGTGGACCGCGCCGTGAACGCGGCCATCGCCATGCAGCGGGCCATCACCCAGCTCAACGCCAAGTGGACCGCCGAGGGCCGGCCGAGCATCAGCGTCGGCATCGGCATCAATTACGGGGACACCTTCGCGGGGAACATCGGCAGCCACCTGCGGCTCGAGTACACCGTCATCGGCGACGCGGTGAACGTGGCCAGCCGCCTCTGCTCCAACGCCAAGGGCGGCGAGATCCTCATCTCCGACCCGCTCTACCAGGCCCTCAAGCAGAAGCCCGCCGTCCAGGCCCGCGACCCGCTGAGCGTCAAGAACCGCGCCCAGGCCGTCCCGGTCTGGCAGGTGAAGGTCTAAGGGCCGCCGCAGGCGGCCCATTCCCGTCTCCGCAAACGACTACCGGCCGCCATCATCTCGGATGGCGGCCGGTTGTCGTTTCGCAACGGCAGCGCGGGATCAGCGATCAGCCATCTTCCAGAACGCGATACCCCCGGCCTGCTGCGCCACCTCCACGCTCGCCACCATGGTGCGCGCCGCCAGGTCCCAGATGTCCACCTTCCCCGGCGCCGCCCCCACCCCCTCGTTGCTGATGAACGCGTAGCGCGAGTCCGGCGTCACCACCACGCCATGCGTCACCGTGGTGGAGCTCTTCGCCGTGAACGCCGTCTCGCCGCTTGCCAGGTCGATCACCTGCACGCCCCCGCCCTGCTTGAGGCTCGCCACCAGGTACTTCCCGTCGGGCGACACCGCCAGGTTGTAGGGGCCGCGCCCCGCCTTGAACCGCCGCGTGATGCCCCACCCCGCGTGGTCCACCTCCACGATCTCGTCCGCCTTGTTGCAGGCCACGTAGATCTTCCGCCCGTCCGCCGACGGCTGGGCCCAGGTGGGCGAGCAGCTCGGCGCCGGCATCGTCCCGCCCATGTCGTGCCCCGCGTGCGGGGCGGGCGCGTCCAGCGCGAGGGGCCCCTCGTGGCCGAGCGCCAGGTTGAAGCGCCGCGCCACCGCGAAGCTCCGGGTGTCGATCTCCACCAGCTGGTCATCCATCATGCACGTGGAGTACTGCCAGAGCCCGTTGGGGGACACCCGGCTCCCGTGCGGCATGGTGCAGGTCTCGATGCGCGCCACCTCGGTGCTCGTCGGCGTGTACACCACCGACACCGATGACGGCACCATGAGGCCGTGCAGGTTGAAGTTCACCACGAAGGCGTAGAGGCCGTCCGGCGTCACGTCGAGCGAGGCCGGGAACTTCCCGAGGAAGATGCCGGGCCCCAGCAGGGTGTCGGGACCCAGCGCGTAGCGCCAGTACTTGCCGTCGGGGTTGCCGTGGCCGGTGGTCAGGTGGAGCACGCCGTCCCGCGAGATCTGCAGGCCGTGCGGCCCCTCGAGCTCGGTGGGCGCCTCGCCGGCCACGATGGTCTTCTCCAGCACCGCCCCGTCCGGCCCGAAGCGCACCCGGTGGATCAGGTCCGCCGATTCCGCGCCCACGTACACCCAGTAGGTCGTGGTGGGCGGCGCGGGCCGCGCCTGGGCCAGCACCGGCAGGGCGAGCGCCAGGCCGAGCACGGCCTGGCCGATGGGGTTGCCGAAGCGGGATACGCGCATATCTCTTAGGTCGCCTGGAGGAAGCCGCGGCCCGCCCGGGCCGCCGTTCGTCGGGTCCACTCGTGCCGGCCGGCTGGCCGGCCCTGCCTGGGAGCCATCACGTGCTGAAGCTAATGTCCCCGTCCCGCTCCGTGACACTGCTCGCGGCCCTCCTCCTCCCCGCCGCGCTCGGCGCCCAGGACGCGCCGCCCCCGGCGGTGGCCCGGATCGTGGTGGAGCCCGCCAGCCTCACCCTGCGCGTGGGCGACAGTGTCGGGATCAAGGCCACCGCCTACGACGCGCAGGGCAACGTCATCAGCGTCCCCGCCATGCGCATCGGCGCGCCGCGCAACGCCCTGCAGGTGAGCCGCACCGGCGTCACCGCCCTGGCGGCCGGCGACTACGAGATCACCTACGTGGCCGTCACCAGCGCCACCCCGGAGCCGGTACGCGTGGTGGTGCCGGTCAAGGTCAGCTGGCCCCGTCTAGCCGAGGTCACCGTCTCGGCCGACCCGGGCCGGCTCTACACCGGCGTCACCCTGGCCTTCCACGCCCACGCCCGGCACGCCGACGGCAGCGCCCGCCCCGGCGAGGCCGTCACCTGGGCCTGGCGGAGCTCCAACCCGGCCGTGGCCAGCGTGGACCGCTTCGGCTACGTCACCGCGCACCGGGCGGGACCGGTCACCATCAGCGCCGAGGCCGAGGGCGCCCGCGCCGAGGCGCGGACCACCGTGGTGGCCAACCCCGTCCGCTCCATCCGGATCGACCTCGCCGACACCCGGGTGCGCACCGGTGACGTGATCCACCTCAAGGCCACCGCCCGCACGGCGGCCGGCGCGCCGGTGCCGGACGCGCCGATCACCTGGAGCTACACCTACGTCCCCGACGACACCATCGCCGCGCCGGGCGCCACCGGCGTGGTGGACCGCGGCCTCTTCACCGCCGAGGTCCCGGGGCGCTACACCCTGCTGGCCACCTCGGGGAACGTGAGCGCCCGCGCCGTGCTCGAGGCCGCCCCGCGCGAGGCCCGCCGCCGCATCACCGTCACCGGCCGCGGCACCGTCACCAACGTGCACACCTCCGACTTCTGGCCCTACACCGGCCGGGACGGGAAGGACTACGCGCTCGTGGGCACCTGGGGCGGCGATGGCTGGGCCTACGTCATGGACCTGACCGACCTCGGCAACATCGCCAAGGTGGACTCGGTCAAGGTGGACGCGCGCATCATCAACGACGTCACCGTCTCGCCCGACGCGCGCTACGGCGTGCTCTCGCGCGAGGGGGCGTCCAACCGCCAGAACGGCGTCGTGCTCCTCGACCTCGCCGACCCGGCGCACCCGAAGATCGCCGCCACCTTCACGCAGGAGCTGACGGGCGGCGTCCACAACATGTTTGCCACCAACGACTACCTCTTCGCCATCTCCGGCGGCGAGCGCTACGTCATCGTGGACGTCCGCGACATCTACCACCCGAAGTACGCCGGCCAGTACGACCACCCCAACTCCTACGTCCACGACGTCTGGGTGCGCGACGGCATCGCCTACTCCTCGGAGTGGGGCACCGGCGTCGTGGCGGTGGACGTGGGCAACGGCAAGTGGGGCGGGAGTGTCGAGCACCCGAAGCTCATCGGCACCTTCCCCACCACCAGCGGCGCCACCCACGAGGTGTACCCGTACTTCCAGAAGTCCACGGGCAAGCTCTACCTCTTCCTGGGCGACGAGATCATGTCGCGCGAGGGGCGCGTCTGGGAGGGCACCAACTACTTCCCTGACCTCTTCGGCAACATCCCCAAGCGGGGCGGCGTGCCGCAGACCTCGGCCGGCTACACCCACATCATCGACTTCACCGACCCCGAGCACCCGGTCAACATCGCGCGCTACCAGCAGGAGGAGTTCGGCGCGCACGACATCATCGTCGAGGACGACGTCCTCTACCAGGCCTACTACGACGGCGGCGTCCGCATCGTGGACGTCTCGGGCGAGCTCGTCGGCAACCTCGCCACCCAGGGCCGCGAGATCGCCGTGTACAAGCCCTTCGACCCGAACGGCTACACGCCCAACGCCAGCTTCGTGATGAACGCCATGCCCTGGAAGGGCCACGTCCTCTTCACCGACTTCAACAGCGGCCTCTGGGCCGCCAAGCTCGAGCCGCGGAAGGGTCTCACCCCGTAACGGCCGGACGCGCCCGGCCGCTACGAAGCGGAAGGGGCCGCCTGACGGCGGCCCCTTTCCATTCCCTACTGCCCGAACCGATACGCGATCCCCGCCTCGTCCATGAGCCGGAGCACCAGCCGCACCGGCAGCCCCATCACCCCGAAGAAGTCCCCGTCGATCCGGTCCACCAGCGCCGCCCCGTACCCCTGGATCCCATACGCCCCCGCCTTGTCCATCGGCTCGCCGGTGGCGATGTAGGCGCGGAGGAAGTCGTCGTCGCACGGCCGGAAGGTCACCGCGGTGACGTCCGTGGCCTGCCGCACCACGCCGTGGCTCACCAGCGCCACCGACGTGATCACCTCGTGCGAGCGCCCCTGCAGCAGCCGGAGCATCCGGAGCGCGTCGTCCGCGTCCGCCGGCTTCTCCAGCAGGTGGTCGTCGAGAAGCACCGTAGTGTCGGCGCCGAGCACGTGCGCGCCCGGCACGCTCAGCGCCTTCTCCCGCGCCAGCCGCTCCGCATAGCCGATCGGCGTCTCCCCCGCCCCCCGCACCTCCGGGATGTGCGACGGCCGCACCTCGAACGGGATGCCGAGCATGGTGAGCAGCTCGCGCCGCCGGGGCGAGCCCGAGGCAAGGGTCAGCATGGCGTCACTTGTCCAGGATCAGGGTGACCGGCCCGTCATTGTGGATCTCCACCTGCATCATGGCGCCGAACTCGCCCGTCTCCACCCGCAGGCCCTTGCCGCGGAGCTGCGCCACGAACCGCTCGTACAGCGGGATGGCCACCTCGGGCCGCGCCGCGTCGATGAACGACGGCCGCCGCCCCTTCTGCGCATCCCCGTACAGCGTGAACTGCGACACCACCAGCAGCGCCCCGCCCACCTCCTCGAGCCCGAGGTTCATCTTGTCCTCGGCGTCGGTGAAGAGCCGCAGGCCCGCCACCTTGTCCGCCATCCAGTCCACCTGCACCGCCGTGTCCTGGTGCGTGAACCCCACCAGGATGCAGAAGCCGCGTTCGATGGCGCCGGCCACCCGGCCGTCGATCGTGACGGAAGCCTTAGAGACCCGCTGCAGGACGATGCGCATGGGAATGTGGGATTCGGGAATCTTCCGGAAGTCTTGGTGACGGCTTGACCCGGGGATTGTACCATGAATGCGGGACGGCTGCTCCCCCCGCGGCCGCGGGACCTTGCGGATGCGCCCATGTTCAAGCTGGCCAAGTGGTACCTCGATCTCGTCACCGATGACGGCACCGCGCTGGTGGGGTATGCGGCCGGGCTCCGCTGGGGCGCGCTCCGCCTGCGGTACGCCTCGCTCCTCCTGGCACCACCCGGGCAGGCCCCGGTGGAGCAGACCACCCTCCGCCAGGTGGCCGAGCCCGCCCTCGACGGCAACGTCCTCACCTGGCGCAGCGGCCCCCTCCACCTCGAGGGCCGCTGGCTCCGTGAGGCGCGCCCCATCGAGGCGCCCCTCGCCGACCTCCCCACCGGCGCCATTCACTGGCACTGCCTGATGCCCAGCGCCGTGGCCGTGGTGCGCGTGGGCGAGCAGCGCCTCACCGGCCGCGGCTACGCCGAGCGCCTGGTCCTCACCCTGCCGCCGAATGAGCTCCCCTTCCGTACCCTCCACTGGGGCCGGTACCTCTCCGTGAGGCACGCCGTGGTCTGGATTGACTGGAGTGGCGCCGGTGCGCCGGCGCGCTGGATCTGGCTCGACGGCACCCTCCGCCCCGACGCGCGCCTCGATGCCCAGGGCATCACTGGGCTCGGCCCGGGCATGGCGCTCCGCTTCGGCCCGCCGCGCCCCCTGCGCGACCGGACGGTGCTCCCGGACCTCGCCCGCCCCATCCCCGGCCTGCTGCACCGGGTGGTGGGCCCCGTGGCTGGGATGCGGGAGCAGAAGCGGCTGGCCCTCAGCCGGCTGGAGCAGGACGGGACCACGGTGGACGAGGGCTGGGCCATCCACGAGGAGGTTGCCTGGTGAGCCGAGGCGCCGCGGCCGGCAAGCTGCTCTACGGGACCCTGTTCGTGGTGCTCCTGCCGCTCGCGCTGGCGGGCTGGGCTCGCGCCACGGCGGACCTGGTCCCGCTGCCCCCCGTGCACGCCCCCGTCCCGGGCGTCGCCCTCGCCGCCGCCGGGCTCCTGCTGCTCGTGTCCGGGATGGCCGGCCTCGTGATCCACGGCCACGGCCTCCCGATGAACGCCTTCCCGCCGCCGCTCCTGGTGCGGCGCGGCATCTTCCGCTGGCTCCGGAATCCCATCTACCTGGGCTTCGGGATGGCCGTGGCGGGCGTGGCCATCGCCACCGGGTCGGCGTCGGGACTCTGGCTCGTGGCACCGGTGACGGCGCTCGCCGCCGCGGCCCTCGTCTTCGGCTACGAGCGCCACGACCTGGCCCGCCGCTTCGGGACGGACGCCCTCGCCCCCCCGCTCCTCTCCCTCCCCCGCGGCGACGTGGAGCTGCCGACGGCCCCGCAGCGCGCGGCCGTCTATGCCTGGGTGCTGCTCCCCTGGCTGCTCTGCTACCTCGCCGTCCAGGCACTGGGCCGCCCACCGGACGGCTTCAGCACCATGCTGCCGGTGGAGCGGGAGTGGCCCGTGTGGCAGTGGACGGAGCTCCTCTATGCCAGCGCCTACGCCTTCGTGCCGCTGGCGCCGCTGCTCATCCCCACCCAGCGCGACCTGCGGCGCTTCGCCGTGCGGGGCCTCCTCGCCATCGTGGTGGTGACCCTCTGCTGGCTGGCCATCCCGGTGGTGGCGGACAACCGCCCCTTCGTGCCCGCACACCCGGTGGGTGAGTTCCTCGCCTTCGAGCAGCGCACCTCGCGCGGGGTGGCGGTGTTTCCCGCCTTCCACGTGCTCTGGGCCCTCCTCGCCGCGCAGGCCATCGCGGACGGCGCCCGGGCGCGGGGCCGGGCGGGATGGGCCGGTGCGGCGTGGGTGTGGGGGATCCTGATCGCGCTCAGCTGCCTGACCACGGCGGCCCACAGCCTGGTGGACGCCGCGGCCGCGGTGCTCCTGTTCCTCCTGCTCCGCGACCTCGACGCCACCTGGGCCGTGATCCGGCGCCGCACCGAGCAGCTGGCCAACTCCTGGCGCGAGTGGCGCGCCGGGCCGGTGCGCCTGCTGAGCTACGCCCTCTGGCCGGCGCTCGCGGCCGGGCTCGGCCTCCTGGTGGCGGGCATGGCGGCGGGCCGCGCGCAGTTCGGGGCCATCTGCTGGATCGGCGCCTGCATCCTCCTCGGCGCCGGGCTCTGGGCCCAGTATCTCGAGGGCTCCTCCCGCTTGCTCCGCCCGTTCGGCTGGTATGGGGGCATGCTCGGCGCCGTCCTCGGAGCCTGTACCGCAAGCCTCGCCGGCGCCCCGCTCCTCCCCATCACCGCCGCCTTCTGCCTCGCCGCCCCGCTGATCCAGATCCTGGGCCGGCTCCGCTGCCTGGTCCAGGGCTGCTGTCACGGCGGGCCGGCGCCGGAGGGCGTGGGCATCCGCTACACCCACCGTCGCTCGCGCGTCACGCAGCACGCGCACCTCGCCGGCATCCCGATCCACGCCACCCCGCTCTACTCCATCGCCGGCAACCTGGTCATCGCGGTCATCCTGCTCCGCCTCCGGATGCTCGGCGCGGCGGACGTGCTGCTGGTGGGTGGCTACTTCATGCTGGGCGGACTCGCGCGCTTCGTGGAGGAGAGCTACCGGGCCGAGCCGCAGACGCCGGTGATCGCCGGGCTCCACCTCTACCAGTGGCTGGCCGTGGCCAGCCTGCTGCTCGGCATGGCGGTCACCCTCCTGCCGCCCCGCACCGCCGGCGCCGGATTCACGCCGCCGTGGCCCGGCCTCCTGCTCGCGGCGCTCGGGATGGCGCTCCTCTTCGGCGTTGCCATGGGCGTGGACTTTCCGCGCTCCAATCGCCGCTACGCCCGGCTGGCCCCCGCGGACTGACGCTTCGGCGCACTGCCGGCGCCGTGTCCCCGCGCTGCCGAGGCCGCGCCACCCCCACCTCGAACGCGACAGGGCCCGGGCATCGCCCGGGCCCTGCGTGTGACTGGCTCCCTCGCGGGGCCGGCGTTACTCCACCGTCACCGACTTGGCCAGGTTCCTCGGCTGGTCCACGTTGCAGCCGCGGCGCACGGCCACGTAGTAGCTGAAGAGCTGCAGCGGGATGATCGCCAGGATGGGCGTCAGCAGGTCCAGGGTCTCGGGGACGGTGAACGTGGCCGAGGCGAGGCGCTTGATCTGGTCGTCGTCGCTGTTCTTGATGGCGATGACCTGCCCGCCGCGGGCCCGCACCTCTTCCACGTTGGAGACGATCTTGCCGTGCACCGCGTCCTTCGGCGCGATGAAGATCACCGGCATGTTCTCGTCGATCAGCGCGATGGGCCCGTGCTTCATCTCCGCCGCGGGGTAGCCCTCGGCGTGGATGTAGCTGATCTCCTTGAGCTTGAGCGCGCCCTCGAGCGCCACCGGGAAGTTGACCCCGCGGCCCAGGTACAGCGCGTTGTTGCTGCGCCAGTACTTCTCGGCCAGCGCCTTGACCTCATCGGCGCGGTCCAGGATGTCCTGGATCTGCCCCGGCAGCGCCTTCATGGCCTGGATGATCTGGCGGCCCTGCAGGATGGACAGGTTCCGCAGGCGCGCAAAGCGCAGCGTGATGAGCGCCAGCGCCGCCACCTGGCTGGTGAACGCCTTGGTGCTCGCCACCCCCACCTCGGGGCCGGCGTGCAGGTAGATGCCGCCGTCCACTTCCCGCGCGATGG
>CAZRCT010000063.1:0-20458 GCA_964598655.1 uncultured Gemmatimonadaceae bacterium | reverse complement strand
GTCAACAACAACGGCATGATCGCCGGCGCGGTCAGCCCGAACTGCTGCGCCTGGGTGGACCTCTCGCCCGCCGTCTGGACGTCCTTCTCCGCCGTTCCCCTGGTGCTCCCCGACTCGGGGGAGGCGGCGGACGTGAACGATCAGGGCCTGGTGGTGGGCTCCGTGCTGCGCCGGGGCCGGAGCCGCGCCTTCGCGTGGGACGTGCCGACCGGCAGCGTGGTCATCCTCCCGACGCTCCCCGGCGGGCGGGTGACCACCGCCCGCGCCATCAACAACGAGCAGGTGATCCTGGGCACGGCTGATGATGCGCATGGCAACGTGTCCACGGTGCTGTGGCGGCGGGACGCGACGGGCTGGACGGTGCAGCCGGTGGCCGGCAGCATCGACGGCCTGGACATCGATTCCTGGCTCGGGATCGTGGGCGCCACGGCGTCCCGGGCCTCCTTCGGGAAGCCGGATCACGTGGGGTGGTTCTCGACCCAGGGGGCCTCGTACGCCGAGGCGGTGAGCCCGAACGGCACGCTGGCGGTGGGCACGGACTATGGGGCCGCCACGACCTGGCCGCAGACCAACATCGGTTTCATCGCCGACAGGAGCGGCGCGATCACCTGGCTACCCTTCCCCGGGGGCGGCCTCGGGCAGGCGTCGTTCGGCTCGGGGGTGACCGACTGCGGGCTGGTGGTGGGGGCGGTGTGGGAGCTGGGGTCGCCGTATACGGCACAGCCGACGGTGTGGGATCCGGGGTGCTAGCCGCTGCGGCGCGGTCACCTTCCCGCGCTGGCGCACCAGCCGACGACCGACTCCGCGCCCCGGCACCCCGCCGGGGCGCGCTCGTGTCGCTCCTGCGTGCCGACCTGCCGCCTCGAGGCCGGCGGGGGACCGGCGGCCGCGCGCGCCGCTGAGGCTCGGCGCGCGGGCCTACGCAGTGCCCCGCGCGACTAGCGCCCTCCTGCCCGCCGCCGCGCCTCTTCCACCGCCCGGCTCGACCACGCGTTCCCCGGGAAGATCCGAAGGTCCCCCTCGTAGGCCCGCACCGCCTCGCCGTACCGCCCCGCCTTCATCAGCACCTCGCCCAGGTCCTGCCGCACCGGCACGGACCACTCGGGCGGCTCCCCGTAGGTCAGGGCGTCCTCGAGGCGCACCGCTTCCTTGAGGTGGGCCACCGCGTCGTCGTGCTGGCCCTCGCCCGACGCCACCACGCCCGCCAGCACTTCCGACGCGAGCTTGAGGAGGTCGTCCGACTCGTTGAACTCGAGCCGGAGGCCCTGCACGCGCGGGTCGGCCGCGGCCTGACGCAGGGCCGCCAGGTGCGGCTCCGCCTCCGTGGCGCGGCCGGTGGCCACGAGGGCGCGGCCCGTGGCGTAGTCCCAGATGGCGCGGGCGTGGACCGCCGCCGCGTCCGGCGCGGGCGTCGCCAGCACCTCGGCCCACCGCCCGAAGCGCACGCGCATCTGCAGCGCGCGGGTGCCGTGGCTCTGGGTGAAGGCCATGCCGTCCTCCAGGTAGTGGGGCACGGCCAGTTCCGTCAGCTTGTCGGCCGCGGCGAGCGCCTGCTCCTCGCGCCCGGCCATCAGGGCGGCGAAGGCCAGGAAGTCGTAGTTGTGGGGGTAGTAGCCGAGCGTGTAGATGCCCGCGGCGGGGCGCTGGTCGGTGATGTAGGACTCGTCGGCGTGCACCGCGTGCTCGTTGGCGTGGATGGCGTCCACGTAGCGCCCCACGCGGATGTAGATGTGGCCGGGCATGTGCACCAGGTGGCCGGCGCCGGGCATCAGCGCCGCCAGGCGCTCCGCGCACGCCACCGCGCGCTCCGGATAGGCCGCCTCCACCAGGTGGATGTAGAAGTGGCAGGCACCGGGATGCTGGGGCGCCTGCTCCACGAGCCGCGTGAGCCGCTCGAGCGCAGGCGCCATCCCGTCGGCGAGGGTGTAGGTGGTCACGCCATTCGCCTCGCCCCGCACCCAGTAGCTCCAGGGCCTGAGGTCCATCAGCGCCTCGGCGTGGAGCGTCGCCACCTCGGCGTCGGCGGGAAAGCGGCGCGCCGCGTCGGCCATGGCGCGGGCGTAGGCACTGTCGAGGGCGGGGCGCGGGACCGTGGAGTCGGCGCTGTAGCGGGCCTTCAGGGCGCCGATCAGGGCGCGCTCCGTGGGGGTGGCCCGCGCCTGGAGGCGTGCGGCCGAGGTGACGGCGCTGACCGCGCCGGCCACGGCAGACGGGTCCATGGGGGCGTTGATGTTGGGGCCCAGGGCCAGTGCCTCGCCCCAGAAGCACATGGCGCACGCGGGGTCCAGCCGCTGTGCTTCACGGAAGGCGCGGATGGCCTCGGCGTGGTTGAAGGCGTAGTAGAGCCGCAGCCCCTGGTCGAAGTAGCGCTGGGCGGCGGGAATACGGGTGGTGATGGCGTAGTGGTGGGTGCCGAGGTTGGTGTAGAGCGGCACCGAATCGCCGGCGGCCAGCGTGCCGGCCACGAGGAGGGCGAGGGAGAGCATTGGGGAGTCCGGAAGGAGGTGGTGCAAGCTAGTGGCCGGTACTCTGACCGACCAGCAGGGCGCGCGGCGGAAACCCTCCCCACCGCGCGCCCGTAGAGGCGCGCCATGCACAATGCAACATTCCTCGATGCCGGCCGCCGCGCCGGACTCGTATATCTCGCGGTGGTGGTCACGGGCATCGTGAGCCTCGCGTATGTTCCCTCTCAGCTCATCGTCCGCGGCGATGCGGTGGCGACGCTCGACCGGATCATCGCATCAGAGCCGCTCTTCCGTGTCGGCATCGCGGCGGGCTTCGCCTGCTACCTCGCCTTTCTCGTCCTACCGCTGGCGCTCTTCGAAGTCCTGGCCCCCGTGCACCGCCGTGCCGCGTGGCTGATGGTGGTGCTCGGCGTGGCGGGGGTGCCGGTCTCCCTGGGCGCGCTCCAGCACAAGCTCGACGTGCTCACGCTCCTCCAGGAGGCTGCGGGCCCCGGCGGACTGGCGCGGGCGGAGCTCGCGTCAGCGGTGGCCGCGGCGTTGACACGGTACGGCCAGGGCATCCTGGTTGCCGAGCTCTTCTGGGGGGTCTGGCTCTTTCCCCTCGGCTACCTGATCTTCCGGTCGCGGCAGGTGCCGAAGGTCCTCGGCGTGCTGCTCATGCTCGGATGCGTGGGGTATCTGACCGACGTCTTTGCCACCGTGCTGTGGCCGGCGTACCCCACCAGCGCGCTCACCCACTGGGTAACCCGGCCCGCCGCCCTCGGGGAGATCGGGACCTGCCTGTGGCTGCTCGTGCGGGGCGCCAGGCCAGAGCCGGCTCGGGAGGCCTGAGCGGCGCGAAGCTCGGGCGCCGCGTGTCGCCCCCGACGCCGGTTCGCCGCCTATCCAGTTGTCTCCACCCGATCTCGCCCATGACGCCACGCTTTCCCGCTTCCCCGACCACCGGCATCGAGGCCCTCCTGGCCGACGCCGCCCGCCGCGCCACCGAGTACCTCGGCACCCTCGACTCGCGTCCCGTCTACCCGCGCCCCGACGCCATCGCCGCGCTCCGGCGCCTCGAGACGCCGCTCCCGGCCGCCGCCGGGGACCCGGCCGAGACGCTGGCGCTGCTCGATGAGCTGGTGACGCCCGCCACGACGGCGATGGCCGGCCCCCGGTTCTTCGGCTTCGTCATCGGTGGCGCATTGCCCGCCGCGCTCGCCGCCAACTGGATGGCCGGCGCCTGGGACCAGAACGCCGGCCTCTACCTGCCGACGCCCGGCGTGTCCCACCTGGAGCAGGTGGCGCTCCAGTGGCTGGTGGAGCTCTTCGACCTGCCGGCCGGCACCACGGGCGGCTTCGTCACCGGGGCCACCGTCGCCAACTTCACCGCGCTCGCCGCCGCCCGGCACGCCGTGCTGGCCCGCGCCGGCTGGAACGTCGAGGCCGACGGGCTCTTTGGGGCTCCCGCCATCACCGTCATCACCGGCGACGAGGTGCACCCCACCTTGCTCAAGTCCCTCGGCATGCTCGGCCTCGGCCGCTCGCGCATCGTGCGGGTGCCGGTGGACGGGCAGGGGCGGATGCGCGCCGACGCGTTGCCCGCCATCAAGGGGCCGACGATTGTCTGCCTGCAGGCCGGCAACGTGAACACCGGCGCCTTTGATCCGATGGAGCCGGTCATCTCGCGGGCGCACGCCGCCGGCGCCTGGGTGCACGTGGACGGCGCCTTCGGCCTCTGGGCCAAGGCGGCGCCGTCGCTGCGGCCGCTGGTGGCGGGGATGGAGCTGGCGGACTCCTGGGCCACCGACGCGCACAAGTGGCTCAACGTGCCCTACGACAGCGGCCTCGCTTTTGTGCGGGACCCGCACGCGCTGCAGCCGGCCATGGCCATCACGGCGGAGTACCTGCCGACGGATACCCCGCAGCGGAACCCGAGCGACTTCACGCCGGAGCTCTCGCGCCGCGCCCGCGGCGTCGAGGTGTGGGCGGCGCTCCACTCGCTCGGCCGGGCGGGCCTGGCGGAGATGTTCGAGCGCAACTGCCGGCAGGCGCGGCGGTTCGCCGAGGGGCTCACGGCGGCGGGGTACGAGGTGCTCAACGACGTGGTGCTGAACCAGGTGCTGGTGTCCTTCGGGACGCCGGCGCGCACGCAGGACGTGGTGGCCCGTGTGCAGCGGGACGGCACCTGCTGGGCGGGCGGGACGGTGTGGCAGGGGAAGACGGCCATGCGGATCAGTGTCTGCAATTGGTCCACCACGGACGAGGATGTGGAGAAGAGCCTTGCGGCGATGGTGCGCGCGGCCAAGGATTGAGGGCCGTCCCGTGCTGGCCTGAGCCTCGACTCCCGACCGGGGGCCCGCCGTGATCACCTCCCTCGCGCTCTGCGCCCTCCTCGCCGCCGTGCCCCAGGCGCCGGCCGCCGGCGATTCCATCGTGGTCACGTTGCTCGGCACGGGCACGCCGCAGCCGCGCCTCGATCGCCTGGGACCCGCCACGCTGGTGGAGGCGGGGCCGCACCGGCTGCTGTTCGACGCGGGGCGGGGTGTCGCCATCCGGCTGGAGCAGGCCGGCGTCCGGAGCGGGTCCGTGGGCCCGGTGTTCCTCACCCATCTCCACTCCGATCACGTGACCGGGCTGCCGGACCTCTGGCTCACGGGCTGGCTGCCGTCGTTCGGCGGGCGGAGCACGCCGCTCGAGGTGATCGGCCCGGTGGGCACCGTGGGGATGGTGCAGGGGATGCGCCAGGCGTTCGCGGAGGACGTGCGGATGCGCACGGCCGAGGAACGGCTGCCACCGGGCGGGGCGGGGCTCGCGGGGCGGGAGTTCTCGCGGGACACGGTGGTGTTCAGCGACGCCGGCGTCGTGGTCGAGGCCTTCCTGGTGGACCACGGCGGCGAGCTCAAGCCGGCCTACGGGTATCGCGTGAGCTACGGCGGCCGCTCGGTGGTGATCTCCGGCGACACGCGCTACTCGCCGCACCTCGTGGAGCGGGCGACCGGCGCCGATCTCATCCTCCACGAGGTGGCCATGGCGCCGGCGGCGATGCGGGAGCAGCCGGCCATCCGATTCATCCTGGGCCACCACACCTCGCCGGAGGAGGTGGCCCGGGTGTTCACGTTGACGCGGCCCCGGCTGGCCGTGCTCACCCACTTTGCCTTGCCCCCGTCCCGGAACGGGGCACCGCAGGCCACGCCCGAGATGGCGGTGGCCGAGGCGCGCCGGGGGTACGCGGGGCGTCTTGAGGCGGGGTTCGACCTGATGCGCATCGTCGTGGGGGACAGCGTGCGGGTGGGGCGGGCGGGAGCGGAGTAGACTCACTCGTGGCAAGCCGTGTTCCCCGAGGTGGACACGGAGGGCATGCCCGGCGTCGTCACCGTCAGGCGGCTCGCGGCACCCAGACCCCCCAACCCCCGGAACAGCCATGCCTCCGCACCGGATCTTCACCACCGCCGTCGCCAGCGTGTACCCGCACTACGTGACCAAGGCCGAGAAAAAGGGGCGGACGCGGGCGGAGGTGGACCAGGTGATCTGCTGGCTCACCGGCTACACGCCGGAGGCGCTGGCCGGGCACCTGGCGCGGAAGACCGACTTCGAGACCTTCTTCCGCGAGGCGCCGAAGTACCACCAGAACGCCGGCCAGGTGACGGGCCTCATCTGCGGGGTGCGCATCGAGGAGATCGAGGAACCGCTCATGCGGCAGATCCGGGTGCTCGACAAGCTGGTGGACGAGCTGGCGCGGGGACGCGCGATGGAGAAGATCCTGCGGGCCTAGCGGGGCGGGGAGGCGGCTTGCGTGAAGCGGGCGGGACCGGCAGGTTCTCCGGGTCCGCCCGCTCGCGCTTCCGGCCTTCGCCTCCACCCGAGTCGTTCCCCCATGCCCCGTCGCCTTCCGCGCTGCCTGCTCCTCCTCGCCCTGCTCCTGGCACCGCCTGCGCTCGCCGCCCAGCGCCCGCTCAAGGTGTTCATCTCGGTGGACATGGAGGGCATCGCCGGCGTCGTCACCGGGGACCAGCTGAGCCCGTCCGGCTTCGAGTACGAGCGCTTCCGCGGCTTCATGACGGCGGAGCTGCTGGCCGCCATCGAGGGCGCGCGCGCCGCCGGCGCCACCGCCATCGTGGTGGCGGATGCGCACGGCAACGGCGAGAACCTCCTCCTCGAGCGGCTCCCCGACGACGTGATGGTGGTGCGCTCGTGGCCCCGGCCCCTCGGCATGATGCAGGGGATCGATTCGAGCTTCGCCGCCGCGGTGTTCATCGGCTACCACGCCGCCACCACCACGCCCGCCGGCGTCCGCGCCCACACCTTCTCGAGCGCCACCCTCACGTCCGTCAGCCTCAACGGCACGCCCATCCCCGAGGCCGCGATGAGCGCCGCCATCGCGGGCCACTACGGCGTGCCGGTCGTGGCGATCTCCGGGGACGACGTCGCCGTGAAGGAAGCGCAGGCGATGATCGGCCCCATGGAGGGCGCCGTCGTGAAGCAGGCGATCAGCTTCCACTCCGCCATGACCATGACGCCGGCGGCGGCGCAGGCGCTGATCCGGGAGCGGGTGCAGGCGGGGGTGGCGCGGCGGCAGGCGCTCAAGCCGTTCACGGTGGCCACGCCGGTGCAGCTCGACGTGACGTTCAAGCACTACCGGCCGAGCGAGCTCCTCAGCTACCTGTCGATCGTGAAGCGGACGGGCTCGCACTCGATCCGGTTCACGGGGCGGGACATCGTGGAGGTGTCGCGGTTCCTGGAGTTCATGGGGGATTACCAGGCGGATCTGGCGCCGTAGGTCGGCACGCCCACGGGCTGAAGCCCGGGCTCGGCCATGACCCCGCTGAAGCGGGTACAGCGCATCGAGGTGGGAAGGGCTCGGGCTGACGTACCCGCTTCAGCGGGCTTGCGGCCGAGCCCGGGCTTCAGCCCGTGGGCCGTGGGCGACCAGCGACATACTCGAACCAACGGAGCCATCCATGCACGCCGACACCCGGAAGTACAACGCCGCCCTGGCCCCGGCCAGCCGCGCCATCGCCAAGGTGCTCGTGGCGGAGATCGAGCGGCGCCTGCCGGACGCCGAGAACAAGGTGTGGCACGGGCACCCGGTCTGGTTCCTCGACGGGAATCCCATCGTGGGGTACAGCCAGCTCAAGGACTGCGTGCGGCTGCTGTTCTGGAGCGGGCAGTCGTTCTCCGCCAGGGGGCTCGCCAAGGAGGGGAGCTTCAAGGCGGCCGAGGCGCGCTACACCACCGTGGACGAGGTCAAGCTGCGGCCGCTCGGCCAGTGGCTCAAGGAAGCGCGCGAGGTGCAGTGGGACTACAAGAACCTCATCAAGCGCAAGGGCAGGCTCGTCCGGCTCGCGTAAGGCGGCGCCGGGCCGCGCGCGCTTGCCCGGCGGCGGGGGGTGTGGCAGCTTGGGGAACACCGAGCGGCCTGCTCGTCATGGGTCGCGCGCCCACCTCCCCCTCGGAGCCTTCATGCCCGTACTGCCGGCCTCGTCGTCCCGGTCGCTCGCCTCCCGCGGTGTCCCGCTCCTCGTCGCGATGATTGCGGGCTGCCAGGCGCCCGCGCCGCCGAGCCCCGAGGTGCTGGTGCCGGGGACGGACTACGCCTTCACGGCGCCGAAGGAACTGCCCGCCGGCCCCACGCGCTTCCGCTTCGAGAACCGCGGCACGGTGCCGCACGAGATGGCGCTGGGGCAGCTCAAGGCGGGGATCACCGCCGACTCGCTCCTCGCTTACGCCGCCGCGGGCCACGACCCCGGGGAGCTGGCCGACGGCATCGTGGGCATCCTCATCGCCGAGCCGGGGACGGCGGCCCTCGGCACCCTGAGCGCCGACCTGGCGCCGGGCCGCACCTACATGATGATCTGCAGCTTCCGCGACGCCGACTCGCTGCCACCCCACATCGCCATGGGGATGCAGGCGAGCTTCACGGTGAAGTAGGCCGGGACGCCCCCGGCCGTGCCCCCGCTCTCCGCCACCCTCGCCACGCACTTCCCGGTCTCGCGCCACCTCGGCGTTCGGGTCCGGGAAGCCTCGGCGCGCCGGGTGATCCTCGACGCGCCGCTCGCACCCAACCGGAACCGCTCCGGCACCGCCTTCGCCGGGAGCCTCAACGCGCTGGCCACGCTCGCGGGGTGGTCGTGGCTCACGCTGCACCTCGAGGCACAGGGCCTCGATCCCGAGGTGGTGCTGCAGGACAGCAGCATCACGTACCTCAAGCCGGCGGGGTCGGCGTTCCGGGCGGTGTGCGTGGCGCCCGACGCGGCCGAGCTCGAGCGCTTCGGGGCGACGCTTGCGCGGCGGGGGAAGGCGCGGCTCCGGGTGGTGGTGACCCTGGTGACCAAGGCCGGGCCGGTCGCCACCTTCACCGGGCGCTACGTGGCGACGACCTGAGCCTGGGGTGCGGCGGCATTGCGGTCTGGGACGCCGGAGCGGCCCCAGTGGCGTCCCTGCAACCAAATCGCACCCGTGTCCGTCTCCACTGCATCCCCAACCGGAGCTCCGCGTTGTCCGCTGCCGCCCACCGGCCGGCCCAGGCCATGCTCTTCCTCCGCGTGGCCGTGGCCGCGCTGCTCTTCGTCCACGGCGTGTTCCGCGCCGCCACGGGGGGCGTGGCCCCGTTCGGGGAGTTCCTGGACTCCCGGCACATCCCGGCCGGCCTCGTGGTGGCGTGGGGGATCACGGTGGGGGAGATCGGCGGCACCGTATTGCTGGCCTTCGGGCGCGGCGTGCGGCCGCTGGCGCTCTGGTTCTCGGCGCAACTCGTCATGGGCATCGTGCTGGTGCACGGGCCGGAGGGGTGGTTCGTGGTGGGCGGCGGCCGGAACGGGATGGAGTACAGCGTGACGCTCATCGCGCTGCTGCTGGCGCAGGCCTGGGCGGCGCCGGGGCGGACGGGCGGGGCCGCCCCGGCCTGAGTCGCCCGATGGGGCGATCGTCAGGCTCGGCGGGTCGGCTTGTGTGGCGGGAGGGGCGGCTGGGGCGGCCGTCCGAACGGAGGGAGCCGGGTGCCTTGCGGGCATGGCCGGTGGGGCGTACGTTGGCGCCGGCTTTCCCCAATCCCCAAGGAGAACTCCGTGCGTACCCTTACCGCCCTCGCCGGGCTGGCCCTGCTGGCCGCCTGCGCCAAGCCTGACGCCCAGCCGGCCCAGGACACCACCGCCGCCGCCGCCGCGCCGGCCGCCGTCACCCTCGCCGACGTCGCCGGCAAGTGGTCCATGAGCGCCACCTCGACCACGTCCGACAGCGTGCTCGTGACCTATGAGCTGAACATCCCCGCCGACGGCTCGGCCCCGACCATGACCTTCCCCGGCCGGGCCCCGATCCCGGCCACGCAGACCCTGAGCGGCGACAGCATCATCACCGCCGTGGGCCCCTACGAGAGCGCTCTTCGGAAGGGCGTCCAGGTGACCACCAACAGCGTCTTCCGCCTGCAGGGCGGCGAGCTGGTGGGGACGGGCGTGGCGCACTACTCGGTGCCCACCGCCGACTCGGTGCTGGCGCTCCGGATGCGCGGGAGCCGCGTGCCCTGACGTCGCGCCGGCGACGACCCCACGCCCCACGAGTCCCACCCCACGACGTCCGTGGCGGCCGGAGTCATCCGGCCGCTACGGACGTCTGGCCAATTCGGCGTACCAGTTGAGCACCAGCTCGAGGCGGGTGATGGCCGGCTGCTGGGTCAGCGGCTGGATGCGGAGGAAGCGGGTACCGTCCGGGGTGATGGCGTAGCTGGTGTTGCTGGTGACGGTGATCAGGTACCGCCCCTCGTGCAGGGGGCGCGGGGGCCCGGCGGTGAAGGTGGGGCCGGGCACCACGGTGACGCCCATCAGGCGGTCGCGGGCCTGGAAGAAGAGTTCGCGGCCGTTCCTGGACCAGAGCGGCTCGGTGCCGCCGTCGGTGGAGACGAGCCGCCGTTCGCCGCCGCCCGCCACCGGCGCCACGAACACCTCCGGCCGCGAGGCGACGTTGGCCTGGTAGGCCACCCACCGGCCGTCGGGCGAGAGCTGGCCGTCGCTGCCGCTGATCCCCGGGGGGAAGAGGCGCGAGGGCGTGCGGTCGCCGTCGAGCCGCATCCACCAGATGCCGGCGCCGCCCTCCTCCTTCTCGCCGGTCTGGTTGAAGAGGAGCATCCGGCCGTCGGCGGAAATGGAGGTCGGGGACTGGACCAGGCCGGGCGCCGTGGTGAGGCGCTCCTCCACGCCCGAGCCGTCCACCGGGATCCAGTAGAGGTTGCGGGTGCCGCTGCGGGTGCCGCGGTAGATCACCCGCGTGCCGTCCGGGGTCCAGAGCGGCGCCTGGCTGCTTCCCGGGCCCGTGTTGAGCGGCGTCAGGGTGCCCCGCGCAAAATCGTAGATCCAGATGCGGATGGTGCCCTCGCGGATCTGCAGCGCTGCCCGGCTCCCGTCCGGCGAGATCACCACGTTCTCGAAGATCCTGTTCCCCAGCGGCAGCGGCGTCACCGTGCCCGCACGGTCGATCCACACCACGCGATTGAGCGACAGGGAATCGCCGCCGCCCACAAAGGCCAGCGTGCCGTCGGATGACAGGACGTAGTTGCCCGGCCCCTCGTTGCCGATCTCGGTGAATGGCCGCTCGGCGCTCGCCACCGGCACGGCCGTGCCGAGCTCCGCCTGGCCCGGCCGCCAGGGCACCGTGAGCAGCCGCCCGCGGGCCACGTAGAGCAGGAGGCCGGGCCTGGCGGCATAGGACGGGGCGTCGCCCCCGCGCACCAGGATGTGGTGGGTCGAGGCGCCGAGTTCCTGCGTGGCCACGGTGTGCTCGTCGTCGCCGGGGCCGGTCCAGGCGGAGAACAGCAGGGTGGAGGAGCCGCCGACCAGCCGGGGCCAGCGGTGGCTGATCTCGCCCGCGACGGTGTCGAGCTGGGTCACCGGGGTGGCGGCCCCACCGCCTTCCGGCACGCGCCAGATGCCGCTGAAGTTGGCGGGGGAGTAGTAGATGAAGCCGTCGTGGCCCCAGTCCGCCCCGCGGTGGAAGGGCGCCGCGGCGAGGTCCTGGAGCCCGGTGCCGGCCACGGTGATCTTGCGGAGCTTCCCCTGCGCGAAGAAGCCCACCCACTCCCCGTCCGGCGAGAAGAACGGGGCGTTGCCGCCCTCGGTGCCCTCGAGGATCCGGCCCTCCGGCTCATCGAGGGCGCGGAGATAGATGCGGGCCTTGCCGTCCTGCTCCACCACGAAGGCCAGCCGGCGCCCGTCGCGCGCGATGGCCAGCGGGCGCAGGAAGCCGGCGCCCAGCTCGTAGCCGTCGGGCATGGGGACGCTCACGTGCACCGGCCTCGCCCCGGCCGCGCCACGCGGGGCCATCAGCCAGCGGGTGAGGCCGAAGGTGACGGCCGCGACGGCGAGGCCCACCAGCAGGAAGGCGCGGAGGGGCGGGGCCGCCGCCGCGGCGCGGGCGGCGGGGCCGCGACGGGTGGGGACCGCGGCGCTGCCGTGGAGCGCGGCCGCGAACGCCGCGGCCGTCGGGAAGCGGTCGGCGGGCAGCTTCTCGAGCGCCCGGACGACGGCGGCGTCCACCTCGGGCGGGACGCTCTTCCGCTGCAGCGTGAGGCTCCGCGGCTCCTCGGTCATGACCCGGGCCACGATGGCCTGCGGCGTGGGGCCGGTGAAGGGGGGCTCGCCGGTGAGCATCTCGTAGAGCACGCAGCCGAGGGCGTACACGTCGGAGCGCGCGGTGATGTCGCGCTCGCCCATGGCCTGCTCGGGGCTCATGTAGTGCGGGGTGCCGAGCGACATCCCGGTCTCGGTCATCCGGGCGCCGCCGTCGGAGCGGGACGCGGCCAGGGCGATGCCGAAGTCGGCCACCAGCGCGTGGCCGCCGTGGAGCAGGATGTTCTCGGGCTTGATGTCGCGGTGGACGATGCCGTGCCCGTGGGCGTACTCGAGCGCGTCCGCCACCTCGCGCGCCAGGCGCACGGCGTCGTCCACGGGGAGCTGCTTCTCCCGGGTGAGCCGGTCGCGCAGGCTCTCGCCCTCGATGAAGGGCATGACGTAATAGACCAGGTCCGCGCCGGCCGCGCCGCCGGTGCGGCCCGAGTCGAACAGCGCCAGGATGTGCGGGTGCTGGAGGTTGGCGGTGGTCTTGATCTCGGCGAGGAAGCGCTCGGCGCCGATCATGGCGGCGAGCTCGGGGCGGAGGACCTTGAGCGCCACGCGGCGGTCGTGGCGGAGGTCCTGGGCGAGGTACACGGTGGCCATGCCGCCGGCGCCGAGCTCGCGGTCGATGCGGTAGCGGTCGGCGAGGGCGGCGGTGAGTTGGTCGCGGGTGGTGGGCATGGGGTGGCGGAAAATTATCCCGGCAGGTGGGGTTGGCTAGGGGCGCGGGAGCGGGCGGGACCCCGGCCGCTGGCGGGGGGCGGGTGACCGGCGCGTCCCGCCGCGGGTTTCACCCCGCCTTCACGGCCGTTTACCTGCCTGACGATTACACTGCCACGCTGGAGTACTGACTCGACGAGCCATCCCGCACCACCGGCGGTCCGCCGCCAGGGAGGCATCCATGCGAGGCGCCCGGGCCCTGGTCCTTCCCCTCCTGCTCGGCGCGGCGGTCGTGCCCTCCCGCGTGGCGGGCCAGCAGGATCCCCCACGGCAGGACTGCTGCGCCCACCTGTACAACACCGCCATCAACCTCGGCTGGGCCAGCAGCCTGCTCAATCACGTCCTGGTGCCCGGCATCCCCGACACCGGCGCCCGGGGGGCGGTGATCGCCGACCTCTTGCGGGCCGCCGACCACATCACCGCCGCGCGCCGCGCCTGCTCCGAGTGGAACCCGGTCTGGCCCGGCAGCCCCGACCTGGAGCAGCGGCTGCGGCAGCAGGCCGGCCGCCTGCAGGGCCGCGGCGCGGCGGGCCGCGACCTGGCGGTGCAGGCGATGGTGCGGGAGACCTACCGGTGGGGCGAGGAGCTGAGCGTCGGCGCCGTCGGCATGCCCACCCAGCGCGTGGCGCTGCCCACGCCCAACTGCGACCAGGGCTACTTCCGGCTGGGGTGGCTGTTCGGGTACGCCACGCAGACCTTCCGCATGGCGCGCGCCTTCCGCGACCAGGGCCGGCCGGACTGGACGGCGGTGCTCGAGGACGGCCGGGCCTACCTGCGGACCGCGATCCCGGTGCTGGACCAGTACCAGCTGTCACCCAATCACGCCAACATCGACCTCGCCAATCCCTACGGCCGGCTCTCGCGGATGCTCGCGGCGCCGGCGGCGCTGGTGGACTCGATGGAGCGGGACATGGACGAGCTGTGGACGCTGGCCCAGCAGGCCATCGCCTCGGACTGTGCGGTGCTTCCCGGGCGGCTCGACGCGCCGCCCACCCCGGGCTACTGCGTGCTCCGGCGGCCCGACCTCTACCAGCCCAACCCCGGGCCGCCCCGCTGTTTCGAGTTCTACCTGGCCGATGCCAACGTGCAGGATGCCAGCCGGATGGCGAGCATCGGGCCGGGCGGCTGCGGGGCCACCTACTTCGCGTGGCGGCAGGGGTGGCGGCCGGATCCCTCGTACGGCGGGCCGTTCCGGAGCTGGCGCGAGGGCGACCAGGCGATGACGATCCTCTCCCGCTACGGCCAGGATTTCTACGGTTGCCTGCAGGGCGCCGATTCCGCCCCGCGGCCTCCGGGCCGCCCGCCGCGGGAGGAGGCGCCGCCACCCCAGCCGCGGGTGGAGCCGCCGCGGGCGGGGCTGATCGTGGTGAGCGGGGGGCTCGACCAGGCGGTGGTAGCCCAGAAGGTGGCGTCCTACGACCGCAACAACTTCGACGCGAGCTTCGAGGCGACCCCGGTGAGCCTCGAGATCGAGCCGGACGTGGGCCGGGCGACCATCAACAGCCGCATCGTGTTCCACATGATGTCCTTCAACCGGGGCATCCAGGTGCGCGATGAGGTGGAGTTCACCTACACGCCGCAGCCCGGCACCGGGTCGGCCACCGAGGCGTCGGGGGAGACGGCGTTCACCGCCGTGATGAAGTCCAATGGCCGGGTCACCCGGGAGTGGAGCGGGACGCTCACCTGGCGCGCCGAACGGCAGGCGGACGGCAGCTGGCGCTTTCACCTGGAGAACGGGATCGGGGGGTGGTACGCGCCGATTCCGTGGGTGCTTGGCGGGTAGGGAACCGAGCAAACCCTCGCGACCTGCGCGTGGCGTGCTGGAGGGTGGGGAGATCAGGCTTGGGTGCGGAGCTCCTGGAGCATGCCCTCAAGGTGCCGCAGGATCAGCGCCTGCTCCCGGAGCGCGAAGTGCGCCGTCACCGGCTCCACCGTGAACGAGCCCGGGCGATAGGCGGGGCCGAGGACGCCCTCGTCGATGTTGCGGAGGTGGAGCTCGCGCAGGCGTCGGTTGTACACCTCGTGGTCCTCGAAGACGCAGCGCACCAGCCGTCCCGCCGTGGTGGCGTCGCGGTACCAGCCGATCAGCGCGTCCAACCCCCGCTCCCGGAACGGCGCCACGATGTCCTGGGTGAAGCGCTGGATGGGCCGGAAGTCCCCCCGGAAGCTGCTCACGATGTCCCGGAAGTCCTCGGCGAGGTTGAGCCAGTCCTCGACGGACTCGGCGCCGGCCAGGGAGGCGTTGACGGCGCCGAGGATCTGGGCGGGCGTGTTGCTGGTGACGGCGGCGAGGGTGCCGGAGACGTTGCAGGTCTCGAGGCCCACGTTGGGGCCGAGGGCCAGGCAGCCGTGGAGGGGCGTGTCGGGCGCGCTGGCGGCGGCCAGGCGGAGCGCCAGGTCGCCGGCGGCGGAGAAGCCCACCACGAGCACCGTGCGGGCGCCGGTGCGGGCGGCGAGGTCCCGGAGCAGCGCCTCGAGCAGCGTCAGGTGGTCGGTGATGGGGATGGGGATCCGCGGCCGCCGCTCGCGCTCCAGGCCGTAGAGCGTGGGGACCACCACGCGGTACGGGGCGTCCGGGAGGAGGCGCGTGGGGTCGAGGCCCGCGATGGCCCAGTCGGCGATCATCAGGACCAGGACGTCCGACGGGACCTGGTTGTCGAGATAGAAGAGCTGGTCCCCGATCATCCGCGGGTCGAAGGAGGCGCGGTCGAGCTTCCGGCAGAGCGCCTCGGTGAGCACCAGGCTGCCGGCCGCCGCGGCGCGGCGCACCGGGGCCGTCTCGCCGGACCCGTGGCGCAGCGCCTGCAGCTCGCGCCGCACCTCGGCGGCCGTCTGCCAGCGGTCGGCGGCGCGCTTCTCGAGGCAGCGCATGACGAGCGCGCTCAGGCGCGCGGGCACCGCCGGGCGGCGGTCCGCCACGGGGTCGGGGGTGCGGGTGAGGTGCGCAAAGACCAGCTGCTGGGCGTTGCCGCCCTGGAAGGGCGGGGCGCCGGTGAGGAGCTCGTAGGCCAGGATGCCGAGGGCGTAGAGGTCGGCGCGGTGGTCCACCTGCGGATCCGCCGAGGCCTGCTCGGGGGCCATGTACGCGGGGGTGCCGACGGCCATGCCGATGGAGGTGAGGGCGGTGCCGCCGCCCGCCGCGGCCACGGCCTTGGCGACGCCGAAGTCGGCCACCAGGGCGTGCTCGCCCGCCAGCATCACGTTCTCGGGCTTGAGGTCGCGGTGCACGATGCCCGCGGCGTGGGCGTGGGCCAGCGCGTCGGCCACTTCGTCGAGGAGCCGCACCGCCTCGTCCACCGGCAGCTCCCCGCTCTGCTCCAGCCGCTGCCGGAGCGAGGGGCCCTCGAGATAGGGCATCACGTAAAAGAGGTGGCCGGCGGCGGTGCCCGAGTCGAAGACCGGGACGATGTGCGGGTGGGTGAGCGCCGCGGTGATGGCCACCTCGCGCAGGAAGCGGTCGGCGCCGAGGGTGGCGGCGAGGTCGGGGCGGAGGACCTTGAGGGCCACCTTGCGGTCGTGGCGCAGGTCGTGCGCCAGGTGCACGGTGGCAAACCCGCCGGCGCCGAGGGGGCGCTCGATGCGGTAGCGGTCGGCGAGCGCGTCGCGGAGCGGGGCGAGCTGATCGGTCATGGACCGGGAACCTACACGCCGGGGTGCGCCGCGAGCAACGCGCCGCCATGATGCCTGCGCGCGCGGGGCACCGATGGGTTGCGCGCGTCCGGCACGGCCTACACCTTCCGCGTTGCGCATGGCGTGCCCCGCGCGCCAGTCGCCCCACGCGCCTCGTCTCCTCACTCGGTCCAGAATTCCCCGATGCCTCGATTGCGCGCCACCGCCCCGGCCCTCCTGTTCACGGCGCTGCTCGCCGCCTGCGCCACGCCGGCCCCCGCGCCGGGCGGTGACGCCGCGGCCTTCGACCTCGCCGCCGCCCGGCAGGAGATCACCGCGCTCAACGCCCGCTTCACGCAGGCGCACGTGGACCGCGACAGCCTCACCATCGACTCCATGCTCACCGCCGATGCCCGGTCGCTTCCCCCCGGCGCCGAGCCGGCCATCGGCCTCGCCGCCATCCACGCGCTGACCATGGAGTACCTGAAGGCGGGCGTCACCGAGTTCCGGGAGGAGACCACCGACTTCTACGGCGACGCCGAGATGCTGGTGGACCAGGGGACCTACGTGCTGACCTACGGCAGCCCGGCGGTGACGGAGCGGGGGAAGTACCTGAACGTCTGGGTGCGGGACGGTGGCCGGTGGAAGATTCGCACCAACATCTGGAACAGCAGCACGCCGTGAGTGGTGCAGCCGCCGTCCGGTTCGTGAGGAGGTCCCGGTGAACAAGCCGGCCAACGGCTACGAGGAATTCGCCGCCGACTACCTGCGCATGCGGGGCGACACCGCGGACCGCGGCATGGGGGTGATGGAGGTCCGGGACTGGGCCCGCGGCCTGCCGGCCCGCGCCACCGTGCTGGACCTCGGCTGCGGCTCCGGCCTCCCGCTCACCAGGGTGCTGGTGGAGGAGGGGCACGCCGTGTTCGGCGTGGACGCGTCACCGACGCTGGTGGCGGCGTTCCGGCGGCACCTTCCGGGCGTCCCCGTGGCGTGCGAGCCGGTGGAGACCTCGTGCTTCCACCAGCAGGCGTACGACGGAGTGCTGGCCTGGGGCTTCATCTTCCTGCTGCCGATCGGCACCCAGCTCACCGTGCTCCGCCACATCGGCCGCGTGCTGGTGCCGGGGGGCCGCCTCCTCTTCACCGCCCCCGCCCCCTGCTGCACCTGGCGCGATGCCCTCACCGGCGAGGAATCCAACTCGCTCGGCGCCGTGAACTACCGGCGACAGCTCGCCGAATCGGGGGTGACAGTGCGGCGGGAGTACGAGGATGAGGGCGGGAACCACTACTACGAGTGCGTGAAGGTTCCCGCCTAGGCGCCGCGGGGCGTCAGTCCTCGTTCACGACGATGGCCGTGATGCCGCCCGCGGCGGAGCTGTCCATGATGATCACCGTGGCGCGCTTGCCGTCGGCCACGGTGAAGGCGGGGTGGGCGTAGAGGGTGTCGGTCTGGTCGGCGGGGGTGACGAAGGTGGTCCACTGCCCCGGGTCGCTCTGCAGGTAGGGCGACACCGCGCCGTAGGCGAAGGGGAACATGACGCGGTAGGGCGGCGCGGGCCAGTCGGGCTGGGTGCGCCAGATGTCGATCGCGGGGGCGAGGGCGGCGGCGTGGATCCAGCGCACCTTGCTCTTGCCCGGCGGCACGATGGCGCCGGTATCGGCCAGGATGGCCGGGACGATGAGGCTGCCCGAGTCGCGGGCCACCACCAGGAGGGTGTCGTAGTCGTTGGCGGTGAAGGCGCGGGCAACGCCGCTGCCCATGCTGCCCGGGGGGATGAGCTTGATGACGTGAGGGCCGCGCTGCACACCGCCCAGCCGCGTGACCTGCCCCGGCACGAGGCCCGCCACGATGATCCCGTCGAGATCAATGGCCAGGGTGTCCGCGCTCTGGGATGCCTGCGCCACCCGCACCGTCACGGTGCCCGCCACCGGCTCCCCGCCGGGGCCCAGGTCGCCGCACGCCATCACCACGCCCACCACCGCCACCACGCCCATCACCGCCGCCATGCGCCGCATGGAGCCGACTCCGCTGGGGATGCCCCTGAAGATAGCGGGGTGCCCGCCCAGACGAACGTCAGCGGGGCCGGCCAGGACCGGCCCCGCTGGTGTGGACGAAAAGACGGCTGCTCAGACCGTGGCGCGAGTACGATCCACGGTGCCGCGCTCGGAAAGGGCGGACTGGGCCGCCGCCAGCCGCGCGATGGGTACGCGGTAGGGGGAGCAGGAGACGTAGTTCATGCCGAGCGCGTCGCAGAAGGCGACGGAGCGGGGCTCGCCGCCGTGCTCGCCGCAGATGCCGAGCTTCAGGTCGGCGCGGGTCTTCCGGCCCAGGGTGGCGGCCATCTCGATGAGCTTGCCGACGCCGGCCTGGTCCAGCACCTGGAACGGGTCGTCCTCGATGATGCCGTGCTCGAGGTAGTAGGGGAGGAAGCGCCCCGCGTCGTCCCGTGACAGGCCCCAGGTGGTCTGGGTCAGGTCGTTGGTGCCGAAGGAGAAGAACTGCGCCTCCCGGGCGATCTCGTCGGCGGTGAGCGCCGCGCGCGGAAGCTCGATCATGGTGCCGAGGAGGTAGGGCACGGTGATCTGCTTCTCGCGGAAGACGGTCTCCGCGATCTCGCGGATGATGAGCGCCTGCTTCCGGAACTCCACCACGTTGGCGGTGAGCGGGATCATCACCTCGGGCTGCACGCGGCCCTTGCGGAGCGCCACGGCGCAGGCGGCCTCGAAGATGGCGCGGGCCTGCATCTGGGTGATCTCGGGGTAGGTGATGCCGAGCCGGCAGCCGCGGAGGCCGAGCATGGGGTTGGCCTCGCGCATCGAGTCCACCACCCGCTGCACCTCCTCGGCCGGCTTGCCGAGGGCCCGGGCCATCTCCTCGACCTCCTCCACGGCGTGGGGGAGGAACTCGTGGAGCGGCGGGTCGAGGAGGCGGATGGTGACGGGGTAGCCTTCCATGGCGCGGAAGATCGACTCGAAGTCGCCGCGCTGCATGGGGAGCAGCTTGGCGAGGGCGCGCTTCCGGCCCTCGGCGTCCTGCGCGAGGATCATCTCGCGCATGGCGATGAGGCGGTCGCCCTCGAAGAACATGTGCTCGGTGCGGCAGAGCCCGATGCCCTCGGCGCCGAAGTCGCGGCCCCGGTGCGCGTCGGCCGGCGTGTCGGCGTTGACGCGGACCTTGAGGTGGCGCTTCTTGTCGGCCCACTCCATGAGGCGGGTGAAGTCGCCGGAGAGGACGGGCGCCTGCAGCTCGGCCTTGCCCGCGTACACCTTGCCGCTGCCGCCGTCGATGGTGATCCAGTCGCCGGCCTTGAGCTCGCGGCCGCCGACGCCCAGGCAGCCGTGCTCCTCGTCCACCGTCAGCTTCTGGGCGCTCGCCACGCAGGGCTTGCCGATGCCGCGGGCCACCACGGCTGCGTGGCTCGTCATGCCGCCCCGCGCCGTGAGGATGCCCTTGGCCGCCACCATGCCGTGGAAGTCCTCGGGACTGGTCTCCCGGCGCACCAGGATGATGGGCTCGCCCTTCTTGGCGAGGGCCTCGGCCTCGTCGGCATTGAAGCTCACCTTGCCGCTGGCCGCGCCCGGGGAGGCGGGGAGGCCGGTGGTGAGCAGGTCCACGTGGCTCGACTGGTTGATCGTGGGGTGGAGGAGCTGATTGAGGTCGTTGGGCGGGATCCGCGCCACGGCCTCGTCCTGGTCGATGAGCCCCTCGTCCACCATCTCGCAGGCGATCCGCACCGCCGCCTGGCCCGAGCGCTGGCCGCGCCGGGTCTGCAGCATGTAGAGCTTGCCGCGCTCGATGGTGAACTCCATGTCCTGCACGTCCCGGAAGTGCCGCTCCAGGATCCGGGCGATGCGGTCGAGCTCCGCGTACGCCTGCGGCATCTGCTCCTTGAGCCGCGCGATGGGCTCGACGTGGCGGGTGCCGCTCACCACGTCCTCCCCCTGCGCGTTCATCAGGTACTCGCCGTAGAGCTGGCGCTCGCCGGTGGAGGGGTCGCGGGTGAAGGCCACGCCGGTGCCGCTGTCCTCGCCGAGGTTGCCGAAGACCATGGTGACGATGTTGACGGCGGTGCCCATCGAGTCC
>CAZRCT010000062.1:0-20695 GCA_964598655.1 uncultured Gemmatimonadaceae bacterium | reverse complement strand
ACTCTCCTGATCCAGAGTCAGGCGTGTTGCCAGTTACACCAAGGGGCATCAGGAGGGCAAGAAAGTAGCCGGTCCACCGCGCTTCTGGAAGGGGGGTGGGGCGGGGAGTCCGGGGCCGCCCCCTGGGAACCGGGAGGGAGGTAAGCCCTTTTCCGGCCAAGACTTGGGAGGCCGTGGCCCACCCCCGGCGTCACTCGACCCAGACCCCGCCCTGCGCGCCGTTGGCCACCTGGACGGTGCGGGTACCGCCGCAGGCGGTGGTGTCGCTGCGGGCGGCGCGGAGGGCGGCGATGCGCCCCGCCGAGAGGTGAAGGCGCGCGGGGATGACCTCGAGCACGGCGGGATAGATGATGCCCGGCGTGTAGCGGACGGGCGCGCCGTGGTCGTGCCCGGCGGCGGTCGCCTCAGCGTGCCGCTCGCGGCCCCCGACGAGGGCGCGGACGACGAAGGAGGTCGAGTCGGCCGCCAGGTCCTCGCGCCGGGGCCGCACCTCGGCCACGACGAGCGCGTGGAGGGAATCCTCGCCCGCGCGGAGGCGGATCCAGGCGGGCCGCTCGACGGGGAAGCGGAAGCTGTCGCTGCGCGTGCGGCCCACCTGGGCGATGAATGGCGCCGGCAGGCCGAGTGCGTGGAGGCCGGCGGTGTCGAGGCCCGGGATGGTGTCGGTGCCGTCCGTCGCGAGGGTGAGGCGGAGGGCCGGCGCCATGTCCGAGCCGGGGCCGCCGATGAGCTGGCCCTCGCAGATGGGGATGGTCACCACGCGCACCGGGCCGGCGTCGCGCTCGTGCTTCACGGCAAGGATGGTGACGGCGTTGGCGGCCACGACGAGCGCCGCGGCCGCGAGGGCGGCCTTCATGCGGGCACCCTCCCGGCCGCGCGGAGGCGGCGGAGCGCCAGCAGCACCAGGAGTGCCGCGCCGCCCACGATGAGGAAGAAGGCCCACTTGGGGACGAGGTCCCAGAACCAGTCCACCAGGCGGAGGAAGAGGTAGAACACCGCGCCCACCACCCCCACCTGGGTCACGCCCCGCTCGTCGTGGCGGATGCCCCAGGTGAGGACGGCGGCGAGCACGAAGGCCCCCAGCACCTGATAGGCGCGCTCCACGGTCTGTGCGGAAAGACCGCCGAGGAGGGTCAGTGTGCCGTTCTCCTGCACGAGCATCAGCGCCAGGAGCAGCGCCGCGGCGCCGATGCCGCGCCACCACGGCGCGAACTGCGGGGGGCCCTTGCTCCACGCCGGCACCGAGAACGCAAGGATGCCCACCAGCATGAGCGGCTCCATGAGCCCGAGCCCGTCACGCCACCAGAGGCCGAGGGGGATGGCGCCGAGCGTCCAGAGCCAGCCGCCGAGGCCGCCGATGGCCACGAGGAGCGGCAGGGTGAGCCGGTAGCCGTAGGCGAGCAGCAGCGCGAACAACCCGGTGGCGAGGAGGAAGGCGCGGCCGTCGGGCAGGTTGTAGAGCGTGCCGAGCGTGGCGAGGTTCACGCCAAAGGCAATGGACGCGACGGTGGCGACGAGGGCCGCGACGTAGCCGGACCGCTCGCGCGCGGCGGCCACATGGGTGGCGGCCAGCAGGACGAGCGGCGGGAGCGTGACGAGCGCGAGCTGCGCCGCTGGCGCGAGCTGCCCCCAGTGCGAACCCACGAAGAACGCGTACGCCGCCGACAGCGCGATGGTGCCGAGCAGTGTGGCGACGCGCATCCCGGTTGAGAGGCGGGCGGCGGCGGCGGTGAGGTCCACCCCGCCCTGCTCGGCGAAGCCGGCGAGGAGCGCGTCGTGGTGCCGGCGGATGCGCTCGCGGGCGGCGGGGTCGAGCGCCAGCAGGCCGTCCGCCTCGAGGCGGGCCAGCTCGCTGCGGAAGGCGAGGATGCTGCGGGCGCGGTCTTGCTCGGGACTCGGCATGGACGCCTGCGCCGTGGGGCGGCAGCCCGGGAGCCGCCGCCATGAAGGACGACGACTACAATCGCGCGAACTTGGCCTGGAAGAAGCGGAGGTACCTGGGCTCGTAGGTCATCCGGAGCCCCCGGGTCTCCGTTGCCCGGTCGAACACCATCTTCACCGACTCCGCCACCACGTCCATGTGGGCCTGGGTGTAGACCCGGCGTGGGATGGTGAGCCGGGTGAGCTCGAGCTTGGGGTAGTAATGATCGCCGGTGGCGGGATTCCGGCCCGCGCTCACCACGCCACGCTCCATCGACCGGATGCCCGAGTCGAGGTAGAGCTCCGCGGCCAGTACCTGCGCCGGGAACTCGGCCTGGGGGATGTGGGGATAGAAGGCCCTGGCGTCGAGGAACACCGCGTGGCCGCCCACCGGCTTCACGATGGGGACGTTCCAGTCGGTGAGCAGCTCGCCCAGGTACTGCACCTGGCCCACGCGGGAGCGCATGTAGTCGTCCTGCACGCACTCCTCGATGCCGATGGCCATGGCCTCCATGTCCCGCCCCGCCATGCCGCCGTAGGTGTGCAGCCCCTCGTAGATGACGATCTGGTTGCGGAGTTCCTCGTAGAGGTCCCAGTCGTTGACGGCCAGCCAGCCGCCGATGTTGACCAGGTTGTCCTTCTTCCCGCTCATCCAGGCGCCATCGGTGCAGTCGCAGAACTCGCGCAGGATCCGCGCGATCGGGACGTCCTCGTAGCCCGGCTCGCGCTGCTGGATGAAGTAGGCGTTCTCCGCCATGCGGGTGGCGTCGAGGTAGAGCTTGATGCCGTGCTTCCCGCAGAGCTCGCGCACCGCCTTCACGTTGGCCATGGAGACCGGCTGGCCGCCCGCCATGTTCACGGTGCCCGCCAGGCTCACGTAGGCAATCTTGTCCGCCCCTTCCTTCGTGATCAGCGCCTCGAGCTTCCGGAGGTCGATGTTGCCCTTGAAGGGCGCCAGCGACCCCGTGTCGTGGGCCTCGTCGCAGATCACGTCCACGAAGCGCCCGCCCGCCAGCTCCTGGTGCAGCCGCGTGGTGGTGAAGTACATGTTGCCCGGCACCACCTGCCCCGGCGTGATGGCGCAGCGGCTGATCAGGTGCTCGGCGCCGCGGCCCTGGTGCGTCGGGAGGATGTGGCGGTAGCCGTAGTGCTGCTGGATGGCGGCTTCGAGGTGGTAGAAGTTCTTGCTGCCGGCATAGGCCTCATCGCCGAGCATCATCCCCGCCCATTGGCGGTCGCTCATGGCGCCGGTGCCGCTGTCGGTGAGGAGGTCGATGTAGACGTCCTCCGACTTGAGCAGGAAGGTGTTGTACCCCGCCTCCTCCAGCGCCCGGGCCCGCTGGTCCGGCGTGGTCTCCGCCAGCGGCTCCACCATCTTGATCTTCCACGGCTCGGCCCAGCTGCGCCGGCCGAATTGCTGCCCCATCGTGCGCGGGATGTTCGGTGTCATGGCTCGCGAGTATGAAGAGTCTCGCGGAGCCTAGCCCAGCCAACCTGAGATTATTCAGAAGGGAACTGGAAGACGGATTCAGGTAGGGATGCGATCCATGCCCGCGAGGGCCTCGAACGCCACCGGACAGAGGGCGGTGCCCACCTGCCGGCGCATGATCTCGAGCACCTGGTCCCGCGGGAGCCCCGGGCGGTAGGGCCGCTCGGCGGTGAGCGCCTCGGCCACGTCGGCCACGGCCAGGATGCGGGCCAGCGGGGAGAGGCTGTCGGCGGTGAGGCCGAGGTGATAGCCAGTGCCGTCGAGCCGCTCGTGGTGCGCCGCGGCCAGCTCGGCGAAGGCGCCGAAGCGGCGGACGCGGCGGAGGATCTCGAGGGTGTAGCCGGTGTGCCGCCGCATGGCGGCGAACTCCTCCGGCGTGAGCTTGCCCGGCTTGTCGAGGATGCTGTTGGAGATCCCGAGCTTGCCGATGTCGTGCAGCAGGCCAGCGCGGCGGAGCGTCACCAGCTCCTCGTCCGGCAGCCCCATGGCGCGGCCGAGCGCCACGGCGATGCTGGCGACGCCGGCGGAGTGGCGCGCGGTGTAGGGGCTCTTGGCGTCGATGACGCGGGCAAAGGCCTCGGCCACGTCGTCGAGGCGGGCCTCGTCGGCGAAGAGCACGCGGTCGTGCGGCTCGAGGTCGCTCACGTACTCGAGCTGGTCGGTGGCCTGGAGGGTGCCCCAGAAGGCGACGTCATCCTCGAAGGCGGTGAGGGCGGCCACCATGCCGGGATCGAACCAGGTGCCGGCGCGCTTGCGGGCCACCGCGTACGCCGCGTCGCGGCCGTGCGCGGCGAAGAAGACCTCGACGGTCTGGGCCAGGCCGCAGATGCGGCCGAGGAGCGGGATCTGGTCGCCGGCGCGGCCGTAGGGCATGCCGTGGCCGTCCCAGTGCTCGTCGAGCGCGCGGATGGCCTCGGTGGTCATCGGGTCGAGGCCGAGCTGGCGGGCGATGTCGGCGCCGCGCTCGCAGCGGGTCTCGGTCATCTCGCGGCCGCTGCCCTGCTCGGTGAAGGCCACCTTGAGCGCCTGCACGGTGCGGGCGAGGACGTGCCGGTCGGCGCGGGCGTAGCGGAAGGCGTAGAGCGCGGAGTCGGCGCCGCGGCTCCAGTCGGTGACCTTGTGGGCGCGCTTGAGGAGCAGGTCGTCGGCCTGGAAGATCCGGGCGAGCCGGGCGGCGTTGCTCGAGCAGCCCAGATCCTTGAGGAGCAGGGCGTAGAAGAGGGCCGAGCGCTCGTCGAGCGTCAGGTGCAGGACCTCGGCCAGGCGCATGCCGATGACGCAGGTCCGGACCGCGTGGCCGGCCGGCTGGCCCTCGGTGATGTCGAGGGCGTGCGACAGGGCGGAGACCACCTCGGACAGGCGGACTTCCGCCGGCTCCACTGCCGGGCGTCGCAGAATGCCGGGGCGCGGCGCCACGAGGGGCGCTAAGTCGTTGATCTGAGTGGCCACGCCCCCACTCAGGGCAAAACAAATGCCCGGGCCGCATGCTGCCGGCCCGGGCGCGTTTTGAGACATCCAAGTGGAGCTGAGGGGGATCGAACCCCTGACCTCTGCAGTGCGATTGCAGCGCTCTCCCAGCTGAGCTACAGCCCCATGAGGGACGGCAAGCTAGTCCGGGGCACGGGGTTAGTCAACTCGAACGGTCAGTCGGGCAGCACCACACCGTCCAGCTCGTGCAGCACCCCGTTGGTGCCCAGGATGTCCGGGGTGAGGAGCGGGACGCCGGAGACGTGGACCTCGCCATCGCCCAGGGAGAGGTGGAGGTGGGCGCCCGTCAGGCTCGGCAGGCGGGTGAAGGGGATCAGGTCCGCCTCCCGGTAGGTGCCGGTGACGATGTGGCCGGCGAGCAGCTGCTCCAGGCGGGCCGGGTCCTGGAAGAGGGCCTGCATGGCCGGCGAGCTGGCCTCGAGGCGCTCGAGGGCCCGGTCGCTCGGGGCAAAGACGGTCATGGGCTCCGCGCCGCCGACGATGGTGTCGAGGCCGGCGCGCTCGAGGAGCTGGACGAAACGGGAGAAGCGCCCGAGGGCGCGGACAGTGTCGAGCAGCGTGTACTCCGCCGCGCGGCGGCGGGGGGCGATGGCGGTCATGGTGCGCCTCACTCGGGCCTCCGGGGCCCGGTTCGAGGAGAAGACCCGGCGGGACCTTCCCGCGGGACGATGCGCCTGCCTGTCACACTCCCGCGGGGCCCAAATGAGCGGGGTGGGGCTGACGCCCCACCCCGCCCCCCCCATTTAGGACTGCAGACTGCGGATCGTGTGGTAGGACCTGCGTGGAAACTGCACCAGCGACGGACTAGTTCCGGTCCGCCAGGAGAAGCGCCGACAGCGGCGCCCCGCCACCCGTGGCCTCCACGGCAATGCCGGTACGGATCTGCCCCGCCACGAGGTCGAGGGTGCCGGTGTCGATGGCCACGGTCTTGGTGCCGGCCGGCGTGATCCGCACGCGGTACTGGCCCGCGGGGGCTTCGATATAGCTGCTCACCCCCTTGAAGGGGATGTTGGTCAGGTCCGGCGTCTCAGCGTCGAGCGCGGCGCCGGGCGCGGTGATGTAGATGTCCACGAGGCCGACGTTCGGGGCGCCGTGCACCAGCCGCAGCTTGAAGTTGCCCGCGGCGGGGGCGCTGTTGTCGTCGGTGAGCACCAGCGGCTCGATGCTCGCGAGCACGTTGGTGGCGATCACCGTGTGGACATCGCCGTCCTGCTTGACGAGGTCGGCGTCGATGACGGTGGCGCCACCGCCGGCGGCGCGCACCTGGACGTTCCGGGTACCGGCCTCCACCTCGAGGTACGGCGAGGCGGCCTGGTAGCCCACGTTGGTCAGGACCGACTGGCCATCCACGAACACATCGACCGCCGGGGCATCGGGCGACCCGTGCACCACGCGGAGACTGGCGGTGGCAGCGGGGTCGTTGCTGTCGCTATCGCAGGCGGCCAGGACGGCCACGAGGCCGACCAGCGCGAATCGGGAGAAGGCAGACTTCATGTCCGGCTCCGTAGGTTGGACGTTGGCGATTGAATGCTTGAACTGCACGCGCAACGTCCAATTCGCGTCTAACAATATGTTGGATGCACCTGCCTGCGTCAAGCTCATGACGAAGTTTACAGATTGACGCCATTTAGACAGCGCTGTACGTTGTCTAACCATGGAACAACCCGACCGTACCCGCCCGCAGTACCCGGTCCGGCTGGTCGCCGAACGGACCGGGCTGTCGCCGCACGTGCTCCGGATCTGGGAGCGTCGCTATCAGGTGGTGGCCCCGGAGCGCTCGGCCGGGGGCCAGCGGCTCTATTCCGATGCCGACATCGAGCGCCTGCGCCTGCTCGGGCTGGCCACGCAGGCCGGGCGGAACATCGGGCAGCTGGCAACCCTGCCGAACGAGCAGTTGCTGGACCTGATCCGCGCCGACCAGGAGGTCGAGCGCCGGGCGCGGCCGAGCGGGACATCGGTGGTCAGCGGGGTGGTGGCGGCGGAGGGGGACCTGGTGGTGGCGCGCCTGATGGAGGCGGTCGAATCGCTGGACGGCCCCGCGCTCGAGGCGGGGCTCCGGCAGGCGGTGGCCACCTTCGGGATGCATGGCGCCATCGATGCCGTGATCCACCCGTTGCTGGTGGAGATCGGCGAGCGCTGGCATGACGGGGACCTCCCGGCGCCGCACGAACATTTCGCCACGGCCACGGTGCGGCGGGTCCTCGACGGCCTGGTGCACGACCTCAGCGCGGGCGCGAGCGCCCGGCTCCGGATCCTGGTGGCCACGCCGGCCGGCCAGCGCCACGAACTCGGGGCCCTCCTCGTGGCGGCCACGGCCGCCGCGCTCGGGTGGCGGGTCACCTACCTTGGCGCCGACCTGCCGGTGAGCGACATCGCGGCGGCGGCGGACACGGCGGAGGCGCAGGTGGTGGCGCTCTCCGTGGTCTATCCGACCGATGATGCGCTGCTGGCCGCCGACCTGCACCGGCTGGTGACGCAGCTGCAGGGGACGCGCACGCTGCTCCTCGGCGGGAGCGGGGCCGCGGCCTACCTGGCCTCGCTGCCGGCCTCCCCGGGCGTCATCTCCGGGGACCTCGCCACGCTGCGGGCGACGCTGCAGCGGCTCGCGGGGCGGTAGCGCCGGTTTGCCTCCGGCCAGCGCCGGGCTGGCCGGCCCCCCACGATTCGAGCCATGAGCCCCAACGCCAAACCCACGTGGTTCGTCGGCCCCTGGGAACTGTCGGCGGCGACGGCGGTGCTGCCGGCGTCCCCGGCGGAGGGGCGGGTGCTGCTGGTGGAGAGCACCGGGAAGGGGTCGGCGCTGCCCTACCACCGGTGGAAGCTGGTGCTGGTGCTCTCGGCGCTGCGGCACTTCGCGGAGGAGCTGCGGGCGCGGGGGTTCGAGGTGGATCACCGGGTGGCGCCGAGCTATGCGGAGGGGATCCGGGCGCACCTCGAGGAGTGGCGGCCGAGTGAGGTGGTGGTGCAGGCGCCGGCGGAGTGGGGCATCGCGCAGTCGCTCCAATCGATGGCGATGGAGCTGGCGGGGCGGCTCCGGGTGGTGGGGGACCGGCGCTTCCTCACGAGCCGGGAAGCGTTCGCCGAGTGGGCGGACGGGCGGAAACTGCTGCGGATGGAGGACTTCTACCGCTGGCAGCGGCGGCGGCTCCGGGTCCTGGTGGACGGGAGCGGGGCGCCGCTCGGCGGGCAGTGGAACCTCGACCGGGAGAACCGCGAGGGCGCCAAGGCCCTCCGGAAGCGCGGGGTGCCGGCGGCGCCGAGGCGGTTTGCGCCGGATGCGGTCACGCAGCGGGTGATGCGGATGGTGTCGGGGGCGCGGGTGGCGCCCGCGGGCGGGATGTCGTTCGCGGGGCACTGGGGATCGGTGGATGGATTCGACCTGCCGGTGACGCGGGCGCAGGCGCTCGCGGCGCTGGAGGACTTCCTCGAGTGCCGCTTCGCCGATTTCGGCCCGTACGAGGACGCGATGCTCCGCGGCGAGGTGTACCTCTACCACTCGCGCCTCTCGGCGGCGATGAACGTGGGGCTGCTGCACCCGCGGGAGATCGTGGAGCGGGCCATCGCGCGCTTCGAGGCGGGGGGCGTGTCCCTGGCGTCGTGCGAGGGGTTCGTGCGGCAGGTGATCGGGTGGCGGGAGTACGTGAACGGCATCTACTGGCTCACGATGCCCGGCTACCGCGCGCACAACTACTTCGGCTTCCGCCGCCCCCTGCCCCAGCTGTTCTGGGAGCCGGAGCGCACCGACCTGGCGTGCGTGCGGGACTCGGTGCGCATGGTGCGCGACACGGCCTACGCGCACCACATCCACCGCCTGATGGTGCTCAGCAACTTCGCGACGCTCGCCGGGGTGCACCCGCTCCGGCTCAGCGAGTGGTTCTGGGCCGGCTTCGCGGACGCCATGGAGTGGGTGGAGCTGCCGAACGTGGTGGGGATGGCCACGTTCGGCGACGGCGGGCTGCTGGCCAGCAAGCCGTACGTGTCGAGCGCCGCGTACATCAACCGGATGAGCGACTACTGCGGCGGCTGCCGCTACGACCCGAAGCAGCGCACCGGGCCCGACGCGTGCCCGTTCAACTACATGTACTGGAGCTTCCTCGACGACATCCGGCAGCGGCGGCTCGACGTGGGGCAGCGGATGGCGCTGGTGCTCAAGGGGCTGGAGAAGATCAGCGCGGCGGAGCTGGCGGCGATGCGGGAGGCGCGGGAACGGTTCGTGGCGTCGCTCGCGCCGGATGCGACGGGGTGGGCCTTCCACCATGACCAGGGCTGAGGGGAGGAGGGCGGCATGAGTCTCGTGGATCCCGACCGGCTGCATGCCCCACCCGCGGCGCACCCGCGGCCCGGCGGCGAGTTCGTGCTGTACTGGCTGCAGGCCACCTTCCGGGCGCACGACAACTTCGCCCTCAACTTCGCCATCGAGCAGGCCGACGCCCTTGGGGTGCCGGTGCTGGTGTATCACGGCCTCCGGCACGACTACCCGTGGGCCAGCGCGCGCTTCCACACCTGGATCCTCGAGTCGGTGGTGGACCTGAAGCGCGACTTCGCGGCCAAGGGCATCCAGTACGCCTTCTGGCTCGACCGCTCGCGCGGGGCATGGACCGAGTGGCCGGCCGGCACCCGCGGCAACGACGCGGCGGGCCGGGACGCCGACGCCGACTGGTCCCCGCTGGTGCGCCTGGCGGACCGGGCCGCCCTGGTGGTGACGGACTACACGCCGACCTTCATCCACCCGCGCCAGCTGCGGGGCCTGCGGAAGAAGACCCGGACCCCGGTGATCGCCGTGGACTCGGCGACGGTGGTGCCGATGGCGAGCCATGCCAAGGAACACAGCACGGCGCGCGGGTTCCGGACGGCGCTGCTCGAGCCGCTGGCGCATCACCTGTGGCCGGTGCCCAACCCGCTGCCGCGGGTGCAGCGGCACGTGGACGTGGGGTTCGAGGACGACGCGCCTGCGGTGACGCCGGCCACGATCGACGCCCTGGTGGCGCAGTGCGACGTGGACCAGGCGGTGGCGGCGTCCCCGATGTTCCGGGGCGGCACGGCGGCGGGCCGCGCGCGGCTCCACGAGTTCGTGGCGAGGGGCCTCGCGCGCTACGCGGACGACCGGAACGACCCCAACAACCTCGAGGCGGTGAGCCGGCTCTCGCCCTGGCTCCACTTCGGCAACCTGTCCATCCACGAGGTGCTGCTCACCGCGCGTGCGGCGGGGCCGGCGGCGGCGTACGCCAAGTTCGAGGACGAGGCGGTGACGTGGCGGGAGCTGGCGCACAACTTCTGTCACTGGAACCCGAAGCACCGCACGGTGGCGGGGATCCCGGCCTGGGCCCGCGAGCAGCTGGCCAGCCACGAGGCCGACCCTCGGCCCGCCCGCTATACCCTCGAGCAGTTGGAGCGCGCGGAGACGGCCGACCCGCTCTGGAACGCGATGCAGCGCTCCTACCTGCGGGACGGGTGGATGCACAACTACGTGCGGATGCTGTGGGGGAAGGCCGTGCTCATGTGGACGCGGGACGCGGCGGAGTGCCTGGCGTTCCTGGAGCACCTCAACAACAAGTACAGCCTCGACGGGCGGGACCCGAACAGCTACGGCGGGATCATGTGGACGTTCGGGAAGTTCGACCGGCCGTTCTACCGGCGGCCCATCTATGGGACGGTGCGGTACCAGTCGCTCAAGGCGGCGGCGGACAAGTTCGACGTGCCTGGGTACATCCGGCGGTACAGCTGAGCTGGTGGTGGGTGGTCCACTGCCGAGGCACGGGGAAGGGCGCGGAGAACTGCAGGAACCACAGAGACACAGAGAACACAGAGGGCACGGAGACATCGAGCCCGGGTTGGCGCGTTGCCGACCCCGGGCTCGGGTGTTCCTGGGGTGGGGCTCCGCGACGGGTGGGGGGCGTTGCCGGACCCGAACCCACACCCCCATCAATCGCAGTTCTCCGTGGCCTCTGTGTCCTCTGTGCCTCTGTGATTGCCGGGCCGAGCCCCCGCCGGGGCGACGCCCTGCCCTCAGCGCGCGCAGGCTCGCCGCGGCCCGCTGCGCCTCCGGGGTGCCCCCTGCTAGACAGCCTCCCCCGACGCATCGGCGAACGGCACCTCGAGCTCGAGACCGTCGCGCGCGATGACGGTGTCGGCGAAGAGGGCTCGGGCCTCGGCGAGGAGTTCGGGGGCGTCGCGGCTGTAGCGGGGGGAGATGTGCGTGAGGACGAGGCGCTTCACACCCGCGCGGGTGGCCAGTTCGGCGGCCTCGCGGGCGGTGGTGTGGCCGGTCTCGCGGGCGCGGGCCAGGTCCTCGTGGGCGAAGGTGGCTTCGTGGACCAGGAGGTCGGCGCCGGTGGCGAGGCGCTCCAACGCCGGGTGGGGGCGGGTGTCGCCGCTGATCACCACGGTGCGGCCGGGGCGCGGGGCGCCGACGAGCTCGGCCGGGGTGATGGTGCGCCCGTCGTCGAGCGTGACCGGCTCGCCCTTGTGGATCTTCCCCCAGAGGGGCCCCTCGGGAATGCCGAGCTCGCGCGCCCGGTCCGGGTGGAAGCGGCCAAGGCGGGTGTGCTCCACGAGCGCGTAGCCGATGGTGTCGGCGCGGTGCTCCGTCTCGCAGGTGAGGATGTCGTACTCGCCGCGGCGGAGGACATCGCCCGGCTTGAGCTCGACGATCTCGATCGGGAACTTCGGCTTCTCGATGCCGACGCTGAGCGCGTGGTCGAGGATGCGCTTGGCGCCCTTCGGGCCGTACAGCACCAGCGGCTCCTGCCGCTCGGCGCCGCCGAAGATGTTGAGCAGGCCGAGGGTGCGGGTGAGGCCGATGAGGCCGAGGAGGTGGTCGGAGTGGTAGTGGGTGAAGAAGATGGTCTTGAAGGTGAAGCTCACGCCGTACTTCATCATCTGGCGCTGGGTGCCCTCGCCGCAGTCGAAGAGCAGGGTCTCCCCCTCACGCGTGAGCGCCAGGCCCGAGACGTTCCGGTCGAGGGTGGGGCAGGCGGCGCCGGTGCCAAGGAAGGTGAGCGTGAGCATGCGGGAAGATAACCGCCGCTAGATGCGGGCGACGCCCCGGTGCATGGCGGCGACGATGGCGGCGAGCTCGCGCACCAGGCGGGAGCGGTCCTGGGTGGCCTCCTGCAGCGCGGCGGTCACCTCGCGGTAGTACCAGAGGCTCTTCTCGCGGGGGACGCTGAAGCGGTGCCAGACCTCGTCGCCACAGAGGCGCATGTCGTTGATGATGGAGCGGGCGTTGTAGAGCTTGTCGGCGGCCGCGACGCGGAGGACGTCGGGGAAGGCCTCGTGGCGGAGGTGCTCGATGTACTTCCGCTTGCGCGCCTCCCAGCGGGCGAGGGCGCTCTCGCTCCGGGGGAGGTTGGGGTAGGTGTCGGTGCAGCCCATGACGATGCGGTGGACGCCGGGGCCGAAGCGCTCGAGGATCTCCTTCTCCGTCTTGCCCTCGCGCGGGTGGTCCTCGACCGCGTCGTGCAGCAGGGCGCCGATCCCCTCTTCCTCACTGCCGCCGTCCTCGAGCACGATGGAGGTGACGCCGAGGAGGTGGGCCAGGAAGGGGACCTGGCCGCCCTTGCGGCGCTGGCGGGCGTGCAGCTCGCTGGTGTAGAGGAGCGCCTCCGTGAACGTGGGGCTCAGGAGCGGGTGGGCGCCGTGCTCCATGGTCAGAAGAGCTTGACCTGGACCGAGATCTTGCCGGGGTTCCTGGCCAGCTCGTCGATGAGCCGCTGCATGGACTCCATGGTCTGCCGCGCCTCGACGTAGAAGCTCGTGTCGGTGGCGAACCTGCCGAGGGTGCCCTGCCCCGCGTTCATGCGGGCCAGGAGCGTGTCGAGCCGGGCGCCGGTGGTGCGGAGCTGGACCGACATGTCCGAGAGGTTCCGCGCCAGGGTGTCCGCCCGCTCCACGGCGCTGGCCACGGGGACGGTGGCGATGGTGCTGTCGAGGCGGCGGGAGAGGGCCTGCAGGGCCACCATGGTCTTCTCCGCCTCGGTCATGGTGCGGGGGAGGCGGGTGTTCATGGTGGCCAGCACCGCCGAGAGGTTCTGGAGGGTGCGGGTGAGCTCGTCGGCGGTCTTCTGGTTGGCGATGGCCTGGAGGCCGATCATCACCGAGTCGGCGCGGTCGGCGAGGACGGCGCCCTTGGCGAAGAGGCCGCCGTCGGTGGCGCCGGGGATGACGGCGCCCTCGGCGAGCGGCTGCGGGGCGTGGCCGGGATCGAGGAGGAGGCGGCTGCCGCTGGCGAAGAGGCTGGCCTCCACCTTGGCGGAGGCGTCGGCCCGGAGGTCGAGCTGCTCAGGGAGCGAGAGGGTGACCCGGACGCGGCCCGGCCCCTGGAAGTCCACGGCGCTCACCTTGCCCATCACCACCCCGCTCACCGCCACCTCGTTGTCCACCTTGAGCGTGCCGACGTCGGCGAACTCGACCACGGCCACGCGCCCCGGGGCCTTGAAGGTGGCGCCCTTGAGCCACATGGTGCCGGCGACGAAGAGCGCGATCCCCGCGAGGACCAGGCCGCCGACGGTGACTTCCTTCTGGTAGTGCAGGTCCATGGCTCAGGCGGCGAAGGTGAGGTTGCCGAAGTCGCGCTCGAGGAACTCGCGCACGGCCGGGATCTCCGACTTGATGAACTCCTGCGGGGTGCCCTGCTGGACGATCCGGCCGGCGGTGAGGAGCGCCAGGCGGTCCGCCACGCGGAAGGCGCCGCGCACGTCGTGGGTCACCATGACGCTGGTGACGCCGAGCTCGGCGGCCAGGCTCTTGACCAGCTCGTCGATGATGTCCGAGTTGACCGGGTCGAGCCCGCTGGTGGGCTCGTCGTAGAGCAGGTACTTGGGCGTCCCGGCGATGGCGCGCGAGATGCCGACGCGCTTGCGCATCCCGCCGGAGAGCTGCGCCGGGTACTTCTCCGCGACCTCGGGGGCCAGGTTGACCAGCTGGAGGCAGCGGGCCACCCGCTCGTCGCAGAAGGCCCGGTCGCGGAACTTGTGCTCGTCGGTGATGCCGAGGCGGATGTTCTCGTACACCGACATGGAGTCGAAGAGCGCGCCGTTCTGGAAGACGTAGCCGATGGTGGAGCGGAGGTGGCGGAGCTCCTCGCGCTTGAGCCGGGCCACGTCCTTGCCGTCCACGATCACGTCGCCCGCGTCCTGGTGGATCAGGCCGACGATGTGCTTGAGCAGCACGCTCTTCCCGGTGCCCGAGGGGCCGAGGAGGGCCACGGTCTCGCCGTCCTTGACGGTGAAGTCCACCCCGTCGAGGACCACCTGCTGGCCGAAGCGCTTGCGGACCCCGCGCAGCTCGATCATGGCGCTACTTCAGGAGCAGCTTGGCGAGGAGGGTGTCGAGCAGCAGGATCATGACGCAGCTCGCCACCACGGCCGCGGTGGTGCTCTTCCCCACGCCCTCCGCCCCCTGCTCGGTGCTGAAGCCGAAGTAGCAGCTGATCACCGTGATGCAGGTGCCGAAGGCGAAGCCCTTGATGATGGAGTAGTAGGCGTCGAACGGCTTCCAGAAGAAGCGGGCGCCGTAGGCGAAGTCGGCGTTGGTCACGGGCAGCACCGCCTGCACGGCGAGCCAGCCGGAGATGATGCCGACCACGTTGGCGAAGACCGTGAGGACCGGGATCATCGCGATGCCGGCGAGCACCCGGGGGATCACCAGGTGGCTGGCGGGCGAGCGCCCGAGGGTCTCGAGGGCGTCGATCTGCTCGGTGACCCGCATGGTGCCGAGCTCGGCCGCGTAGCGGGCGCCGATGCGGCCGGCCAGGATGAGGCCGGTGAGCACGGGGCCGAGCTCCAGCACCACCGACTCCACGATGAGCGAGCCGGCCACGTAGTAGGGGATGTTGCCGGTGAACTGGTAGCCGGTCTGGAGCGCGGTGACCGCCCCGGCGAAGCCCGCCACGAGCAGGATGATCGGGAGGCTCCCCACCCCGATGTTCCACGCCTCGGTGAACGTCCGGGGCACCCACACCCGCCACTCGCCGAGCGAGCGGCCCATCTCGGCGACCATGAGGCTGAGCCGCCCCACGTGCGCGAGGCCCTGCAGCACGAAGCGGCCCGCGGCGCGGCGGGGATCGAGCGTGGCGGTGGCGGACATGTGGGATATATCTTCGCCCGCCATGCCGCCCAAGTCCACCCCTCGCCAGCTCGCCTTTCGCCGCCGCCTGACCCGCTGGTTCCGGCGGGCGGGGCGCGACCTTCCCTGGCGGCGCACCCGCGATCCGTACCACGTGCTGGTCTCCGAGGTCATGCTGCAGCAGACGCAGGTGGCGCGGGTGACCGATTTCTACGCGCGCTTCCTGGCCCGCTTCCCCACCCTGGAGGCGCTGGCAGGGGCAACCCAGCACGAAGTGCACGCGCTCTGGCAGGGCCTCGGCTACTACCGGCGGGCCACCAACCTCCACCGGCTCGCCCAGGTGGTGGTGGCGGAGCACGGGGGCCAGCTGCCGCGGGAGCCGGAGCGGCTGCGCCTGCTGCCGGGCGTCGGCCGGTACACGGCGGGGGCGGTGGCCACCTTCGCCTTCGAGCGGGCGACCCCGGCGGTGGACACCAACGTGGGCCGGGTGATCCGCCGCGCCTTCCACCCGCGCGCCGCCGGCGCGGCGGGTGAGCAGCGCATCTGGGCCACGGCGCAGGCGCTGCAGCCGCGGGCGGGCCGGCCCGCCTGGACCTTCAACCAGGCCATCATGGAACTCGGCGCGCTCATCTGCACGGCGCGGGTGGCGCGGTGCGAGGCCTGCCCGGTGCGCGCGGCGTGCGCGACCGGGGCAAGGCGCGCGGGGTCACCGTCGCGGGGCTGAGGCGCGGAGGGTCGCAGGGGACACGTGCTCGCAGAGGGCGGTCCTGTGTCGGGGCTGGCTCCGGCGTGGGGAACCACAGAGGCACAGAGAGCACGGAGGGCACAGAGAACTGCCCGGGGTTGGTGGGCTCACCGCAGGGTGAGCCCGTCGTGTTCATGGGGGCGTGAAGGCGGGTCCGGCAACGGGCCGACCCGGGCGCGATCCCTCCGTGACCTCTGTGTCCTCTGTGCCTCTGTGGTTCTTCAGTTCTCCTGCGGCCCTCGCGCCTCCGCTTCAGGGGCTTCGCCCGGCTCAGCCTTTCAGGCGCGGCGCGAACTTGAGGGTGTGGACGGCCAGGAAGATCTCGCGCAGCAGGTGCAGGTAGCCCGCGATGAGGCAGAGCATGGCGAGCGTGAAGAGCCCGGCCTGGATGGCGCCGAGGTTGAAGTCGATGAGGACCGTGAGGAAGAACCCGGCGATGAGGAGGCAGATGAGGAGCGCCGCGCTCACGAACAGGGTGATGGCGCGGTGGATGAGGCGGGCCCGGCTCTGCAGGCGGGCAAGTTCCTCCAGCACCTGGTCCAGGTTGTCCTCGACGGGGCGGTTCTCCACCAGCCGGGCGCGGTCCACGATGCGGGCCAGGCGGTTGGCCAGCACGCCGAGGGTCACGCCCACGCCGGAGAGCAGGAACACCGGCGCCACGGCGAGCTGGATGCCATGGGAGACGGCGTCGGCGGTCGGGATGGTCTGGAGCAGGGGCATCGGGGGGCCGTGAGCGGGTCGCCAGAAGCTACCGCCCGCCGGGGCGCCCGGGAACCCGGGTCACCCCGCCGCGGGGCGGAGCCCCAGGGTGGCCAGCACGTCCTCGCCGTCGGGCACCAGTTCGAAGGAGGCGCGAAGCTCGTCCGGGATGGGGATGGGGCGGCCGTCCGCCAGCCGCACGAAGACCCAGTTGGTCTCGGCGCGGGCCACCACCTGCTGGTCGGCGGGACGATAGAAGAGGTAGCGGCGGAGGGAACTCTGCCGCTTGAGGTTCCCGACGAAGGTGATGAGCGACAGCGCCTCGCCGAGGAACGCGGGCCGCAGGTACTCGATGAAGTGCGAGCGCACCACCCACGCCTGCCCGAGCGCGAGGTAGCGCTCCATGGGCCAGCCGCGCGCGGCCGAGTGCTGGATGGCCACGTCCTGCATCCAGCGGAGGTACGCCAGGTTGTTGACGTGGTTGGCCACGTCGATGGCGTCGGCGGGGACGGCGAAGTCGTGGGTGAAGATGCGCGGCATGGCGATCCGGCGAGGGGAGCGGGCGCCCGGCCGCGCGCCGGCTCAGTACTTGGTGAGCACCCCGGCGAGGAGCGCCAGCAGCCCCAGGTTCCCGGCGATCATGCCCGACACCGACTGCCGCTTGCGGAGCGCGTCGAAGCGCGGCGCGGTCTCGCCGAGCGGGGAGACGCGCTGCAGCCGGCCCAGGGTGGGGATCGACACGAAGATCACGAGGATCGCGGCGAGCACGCCCCCGAGCTGCATGACGTACAGCCAGGCGCTGGGGCTCGGCTGGCGCATGGCGGGCATGGTGAGCACTGCCCCGGACGCGATGGTGAGGATGATGCCGGGCAGGAGCAGGATCTGGTGGATGAAACCGAGCTGCCGGACGATGAGCGCCTGCGCGCTCCGCTCCTCCTGCCGCCCCTTGATGCCGATGGCCATGCCGGCGAGCCCGCCGCCGAGCCAGAGGGTGAAGCCGAGGATGTGGGCGAGGTACCAGAGGGTCATCAGGACACCGTGGTGGAGAACATGCTCTCGTCCACCGGCTGGCGGCCGGCGAAGCCGGCATCCACCTCGTGCCAGTGGGTGATGTGGTCCTCGTCCGGCTTCCAGCAGAGGAACACGAGGTGGTCGTCGCGGAGGGCGTAGAAGTCCACGAGGCCCAGCTCGAACCCCTTGAAGTGGACGCCGAGGGCCTCGAGCTCCTGCAGGTAGCCGTTGATGAGCTCGGCTTCCTTCGCGACCGCCTCGCGGATGGCGATGAGCTCGGGCGGCTCCTGGTCGTTGGCGGTGAGGGGCCCCGTCAGCACCTCGTAGCGCGCCACCAGCTCCTGCCAGCGCGGGTGGGCGCGCCGCAGGTCGGTGACGATGCGCCGGACCAGCGGCAGCGTCGCCTCGGCCTCGCGCAGGGTGAAGATGCGGGGCGGGATCATGCGCTCAGCGCCAGATGATCTTGAGCCCGGCCACCTGCTCCGGGTGGCTGATGAAGCCGATGACGCGGTGCTCCGAGTCCACCACGGTGATGGTGGGGCGGAGGTGGGTGTCGTTGGCGTCCTGGTTCATGTAGAGCTGGAAGCCGTCGAGCTCGGTGTCGGGGCCCACCACGCAGCTGTCGGTGCGCATGATGGTGTCCGAGCGGGTGCTGCCCGGCTCCTGGCCCACGGCGAGGCAGCGGGTGACGAGGTCGCGGTCGGAGAGGACGCCGAGGAAGCGGCGGGTGCGGTGGTCGTCCACCACGGGCACCACGGAGATGTTCCGGGTGCGGAACATGATGGCCACTTCGGCGGCGGAGGCGTTGGCAACCGCGACGAAGGGGTTCGGGACCATCGCGTCGGAGGCTTTCATCGGGCGAACCGGTGAGGACGGTGAAGGAAACTCGGGCGGGGCGGCCAGCCTGCCCGGAGCAATCTGCTCAAGGCTCCCCCGAATTCAAGCCCATGAGCGCCGCGCGGGTGGCGGCGAATCCCTCCTCCACGTAGCGGCGCACCTGGTCCACGCGGAAGGTGGCCCCCTTCTCGACCCGGGGGCGGACGTAGAGGAGGCGGGGCCGGTGGGCGCTGGCCCGCCAGAGGGCGAGGGCCAGCGCCGTCTGCCCCGCCATGAGGATGCCGGAGGCCTCGTTGTGCGCCTCCACCACGGGCGGGAGGCCGGGGCCGCTGGCGCCGGGGGGCTCGTCGAAGCCCGGGCCCACGTCCACCGCCACCACCAGGGTGGCCGGCAGCAGGGTGGCCGGCTCCAGCGGCAGCACGGCGCGCAGGCCGCCATCCCCGTAGCGCTTGCCCCCGATGACGGCCGGGGGGAGGAAGAGGGGAAGCGCGCAGCTGGCGTACAGGGCGTCGAGGAGCGGCACGCTCCGGCCGCCGGCGCCGAAGAGCGTCAGGGCGCCGCTCTCGAGCTCGGTGCTGGTGACGGTGAGGGGCACGACGAGCTGGTCGAACCGGGTGACCGGCACCAGGCGGGCGAGCGCCGCCTTGAACGGCTCCGCCTTGAGGAGCGCGCGCGCCCAAAGCCCCCGGAGCAGGGCGAACGGCTCGGCCTTCACGATCTCGCCGTCGCCCACGCCGGCCACGCGCTCCAGGGCGTCCGGGGCGGAGATGCCCGCCGCGAACATCGCGGCGAACACGGCGCCCATCGAGGTGCCGATGAAGTGCGCGGGCCGGATCCCCTGCTCCTCGAGCGCGCGCATGGCGCCGAGGTGCGCCGCGGCCTTGGCGCCGCCGCCGCCGCAGACCAGGATGACGCCGGGCGCGCCGCCCTCCGCCGGGACCGGCAGGCCCGTCACCTGTTGCGCGACTCGCGGTGGCGGCGCGCCTGCTCGTAGCGCTCCTGCTCTTCCGGCGTCTCCGGGACGAGCCGCGGCACGCGGCGGGGCTTGCCCGCCTCGTCGATGGCCACGAACACCACGTGCGCGGTGTGCGTGTGCTTCCGCTCCCCGGTGGGCACGTGCTCGGCGAAGACCTCCACCGAGACGTCCATGGAGCTGTTGCCCACGTAGTCCACCCGGGCCACGCAGGTGACGAGGTAGCCCACGGGAATCCGCTCGCGGAAGTCCACGCGGTCGAAGCTGGCGGTGACGGCGGGGCCGCCCGCGTGGCGCATGGCCGCCACCGCCGCGGCCTGGTCCACGAGCGCCAGCAGGTGGCCGCCGAAGAGGTCGCCGAGGGCGTTCTGCATGTGCGGCATCACGAGCTGGGTGAGCTCGGCGCGCGAGAAGGACATCGGGTGGGCGTCGGCGGTCATGGCGGGGTGGCGCGCGCGGCGCGCCTAGTAGTCCACGGGGCGGAGGTAGTACTCGCCGATGGCGGTCTGGGAGAGCATGGCCACGGTGGGGAGCCGCCGCTTCCAGTGGGTCCCCTCGAGGCGGCGCTCCACCAGCGCCACCTCGTCGGCGGTGAAGCCGCGGGCCTGGATCGCGGGGCTCGGGTAGCCCTGCAGCAGCCAGTGCAGGATGACGTCGGCGCGGGGATAGGAGATGCCGAAGTCGCCCTCGTCGGTCTGGCCGCGGATGAGGTCGGCGCTGGCCGGCTTGGTGACGATGATGTCGGGGACGCCCAGGTGGCGCGCCAGCGCCCAGACCTGGCTCTTGAAGAGGTCGCCGATGGGGTTCACCGGCGGCGAGTCGTCGGCGTGCCAGGTGAAGTACCCGAAGAGGCGCTCGGTCTTGTTGCCGGTGCCGAGGGGGAGCGCGCCGAGCTCGGCGGAGAGGTCGAAGAGCGTGATCATGCGCATGCGCGCCATCACGTTCCCCTTCCGCGCGGGCGAGGGCTCCCCGCCGATGGCGCCGACGATGCCGTCCACGCCCGCCGTGATGTCCACCGTGCGCGACGGGATCCCGAGCTGGTCGATGACGAGCTGGGCGTGCGCCAGGCTTTCCGGGCTCGAGGTGCGGTAGGGCATCCGCACCGCGGTGACGTTTTCCGCGCCGAGCGCCTCGGCGGCCAGGAACGCCACGAGCGCGCTGTCCACGCCGCCCGAGAGGCCGAGGAGCACCTTCGTGAACTTGCGGCGGCGCTGGATCTCGTCCCGGATGAACTCCACCAGCCAGCGGCGGGTGAGCTCGGGGTCGATGGCGAGCGGGTCCGCGTCCTTCACCAGCGGGGCCGGGGGCGCGGTGCGGCGCACCCGCACCGTGCTGGGGGGCGGCTCGGTGGCGCCGGTGCCGAGGCCCGGCTGCTTCAGGCCCTCGAGCAGGTGCGGCAGCCGGAGCTGGAGGTCGGAGAGGAGCGGCGCCTCGGCGCGGGCGCGGGTGATCTCGTCGAAGTCGAGCG